>CAZMTN010000008.1:0-10615 GCA_964569655.1 uncultured Candidatus Saccharibacteria bacterium | reverse complement strand
ATTCATCCTGAGCTAGGATCAAACTCTCATTAAGAATAAGCGGAACAAAACAAAACACTTCTAACACATCAGTGATGCACTATTAAGTTGTCGAGGACCAAAGAAAACCGCCCCACATGAGGCAGATAGTCCCAGTATATAGGAGGCCCCGGAGGGGGTCAAGGGGGTCCCGAGAGCCCTAAATAGGCCGCGAAACACTTCTCCCTCTCCCGCAAGTTGCGCCCCCGCTGGACGGGCGTATGATGAGAGTAGCCGTCAAGCTTTTGCCTCATGAGTGAATCTACAAGTGAGCGAATCATCGTATCCGTCGGGGGCTCTTTGATCGTCCCTAATGGGATCGATACCCAGTTCTTGCAGTCTTTTCGTGCGCTTATCCAAGAGAAACTCCAGGCGGGTTTCTCTTTTTACATTATTACGGGCGGCGGGAAGCTGGCGCGTAACGCGCGCGACGCCGCGCTCGCGGTGAACCCGGATGCGTCGACCGAGAACCTGGATTGGGTCGGCATCGCGGCCTGCCGCACGAACGCGGAGATGGTGCGCGCGCTCTTCGCGGACGCGGGTACGCCGGAAGTCATCCGCGACACGACGCAAAGAGTCGATTCCCCTTCCCCGCTTCTGTTCGCCGGCGGCGTGCGCCCGGGCAACTCGAGCGATTGGGCCGCCGTGCAGGCCGCGAAGGCGGTCGGCGCGAAGAAGCTCGTGAACCTCTCCAACATCGATTACGTATACACCGCCGATCCGCGCACCAATCCTGATGCCGAGAAGATTGAGAAGTCCTCTTGGGCGGATTTCCGAAAGCTTATCCCTTCTGAGTGGGACCCAGGACTCTCTTCCCCGTTCGATCCGATCGCGGCCAAGGAAGCCGAAGAGATGGGGCTCGAGGTGGCCGTGATTAACGGCGCGAAGCTCGGGGAATTCTCGAGCTATCTAGACGGGAAGGAGTTCAGAGGGACGGTTATCTCGTAGCGTCGAGCGCCGCCTTAGCGTAGTGACGGATGGTCTCCTTGATCCCGTACGCAGGATCATCAAGCTCATCTCTAGTGAACCAGCGAATCTCTTCGCTTACTTCCGTTTCTCCCTGGACCGCATCCCGATGCGGAGCTGTAGCAATATAAATGAGGTCGAGGTGCTGATGCGTATCGTTGATGGAGTGGATATTCATGAACCGCGGCGGCAGGAGTTCCCGGTACCCTTCCCCCTCCGACATCTGCGGTACTTCGCCAATGAGCGAGATATCTAGTCCCACTTCTTCCTTCGCCTCGCGGATAGCTGCCGTCGCCGGATCCTCATCAAGCTCGATGTGGCCGCCCGGCGGGAGCCAGACCTTGTATTTGTCATGCTTGCGGAGCAGGACCGCATCTCCGTTCACGATGTAGACGCTGGTGGTGAAATCTATCTTTTCGTGGATGTGCGGCATAAATTATTTTGTCTTAAGCGCCTCGAGAGCAGCGTCTATCTGCGCGTAGAGATCCGCGAGCGTCCCGTCATTATGGAGCGTCACATCCGCCATCTTCATGACCGCCGGCACGTTCATGTCATGCGCTTCCGTGTTATGCCATTCACGTTCCTCCTCCTGCACCCAAGTATCGAAATCGACCTTATCAGTCTCTGACCCCCGCAACACCGCGCGCTCATAGCGGATGCGGCGGTCCGCATCTACCGCGATGAAGAACGCGTCGTGCTCCTTGAGATACTCTACTTCTCCGACCGCACGGATCGACTCAAGGACCGCGTCTTTTCCGGCAGCTAGGGCGCGCTGGTGAAGCTGCTCGATCACGTAGCCCGGATAATGGTTCATGCGGAGATCGTTCGCGACCTCGCGCATAGCGCTGCGGTCTATAGGCAGGCCTCGGCGCACCGCCTCCTCGACGATAAAAGCACGTGCCGAGCCGTGCACGAACCCTTTCTTCTCCAGATAATCGACGACCGTCCCTTTCCCTGCTCCGTTGGTTCCGGTAACGCCGATGATCATTTTATTGCTTCTTACCGATCCACTTGGCGATCGGGATGAGGAGGGGCGCCGAGCGCGCGATCGAGGAGAAGGTGCCGATCACGACGCCGACCAGGAGCACGAGCGCGAAGTTCCTCGTCACTTCCGCACCGAGGAAGATGAGCGCGAGCAGCGCGAGCACCACCGTGAGGGACGTATTGACCGAGCGGCCGATGGTCTCGGTGATCGCCTGCCCCACCGCCTCCTCGAACGATTGCTTCACGTTCCGTTCCTCGTTGAGGCGCAGATGCTCGCGGACGCGATCGAAGACGATGATGACGTCGTTCACGCAGTAGCCGAGAAGCGCCAGCAGCGCGACCACGAAGAGCACGTCCACCTGCGCGCCGGTGAAGTGCGCGAGCACCGCGTAGAATCCGGTCGGGACGATGATGTCGATCGCGAGCATGGCGACCACCGCGAGGCCGTAGCCCCAAGAAGGCACCGGATGCGAGACCTTCCTGAAGGCCCAGGCGATGAACAGCATGATGGTGAGCATCACCGCGAGGATGGCCCAGAGCGCCTTGGCGGCGAGCTCGGAGCCCATGCTTGGACCGATGGACGTGAAGCGCGTCTCGGTGAGCGGCGCCGTGTCATTCAAGGAAAGCGTGGAGAGGACCGCCTGGTGCTCGTCCGGGGAGAGCGTGCGGGTGCGCACGACGATGCCGTTCGTGCCGCTCTCGCGGATGGAGCTCTCGCCGAGCGGGAGCTTCTCCATCTCCTCCTTGAGGTGGGCGACGTCGGGGCGCGCCTCGGTGTACGAAACCTCGACGAGCGACCCGCCCGTGAACTCGATGGAGAGCGGGAGGCCGAGGAATACGATCGCCGCCACCGAAGCGGCGAGGATGAGGCCTGTGATCCAGAAGAAGATGCGGCGGTGGGTTACGAAGTACATAAAGGGTTATTTGAGACGGATGCCGCTCGACATGAGCGTGCGCCACATACCCTTGCCATCCTCCGGCACGACCGCAAGGAGCAGCACGCGGGTCACGGAGACGGCCGAGAAGAGCGAGACGATGACGCCGAAGCCGAAGACGAGCGCGAAGCCCTGCACGATGGAGGTCCCGAGCCAGAAGAGGATCACCGACGAGATGATCATCGTGAGGTGGCCGTCACGGATCGCCGGCCACGCGCGAAGGAAGCCGGTGCGAACCGCTTCGCGGGTAGCGGCGCCCTTCCGGAGCTCCTCCTTGAGGCGCTCGAAGATGAGCACGTTCGCGTCCACCGCCATGCCGATGGAGAGGATGAAGCCCGCGATGCCGGATGCCGTGAGCGTGATCGGGACAAGCTTGATCGCCGCGATGGTGATAAGCACGTAGATCACGAGCGCCACCGAGGCGAGGAGACCCGGGAGGCGATACCAAAGGATCATGAAGAGCGCGACGAGGAGGAAGCCGATGGCGCCAGCGCGGAGGCCGGCCTCGTACGCGCTCGCGCCGAGGGTCGCGCCCACCGTGTTGCTCGACACGAGGTCGATCTGCACCGGCAGCGCGCCGAAATTGAGGTTACGCACCAGGTCGCGCGCCTCGTTCGGCGTGAAGAGGCCGGAGATGACCGCGTCGCCGCCGGTGATCGGCTCCTGGATAGTCGGCTCCGAGATAGGCTTGCCGTCGAGGAAGATGGCGAGCGTCTCGCCCGTGTGATCGGTAGTGATCTGCTCGAAGAGCTCGGCGCCTTCGTCATTGAAATGGAGCACGATGGTCGGCGTGTTCGCGATCGCGGAACCCGCGCTCGCGCCGAACTGGAGCTCCGCGTTCTCGAGGTAGCGGCCGGTAAGGCCCGTGTCCTCGTAGGTTCCCATGAGCGAGTCCGGATCAACCGTAAGCACGCCGTCCACGATCTCCGCCTTCGGCGTTCCTTCGCCGGTCTTCAGCTTGAACTCGAGCACCGGCGTATCGCCGATGGCGGCGATGGCGGCGTTCACGTCGGTGACGCCGGGGAGCTCCACGATGAGGCGATCCTCCGCTTCCCCGCTCGCGACGATGCTCGAACGCTCGAGCTGCACCAAAGGCTCCGCGACACCGAAGAGGTTCACGCGGCGCTCGATGACGGCGCGGAGCGACTCCAGCGCGCCCTGCTTATCGGAGGTTATGGACGCAGTGTCCGCCTTGTACGTGAGCTCAGTGCCTCCCGCAAGATCGAGGCCGAGCTTCACCGCGAAGCGGGATTCAGGATAGTTGGTCGAATACGCGAACCAGAATAGGAGCGCGCCGCCCACGAGGACGGCTGCGGCGGAGAGCCAATATTTCCACATACGGGCTAGTATACGCCCGGTTCTTAGGGCGTCAAAAGGGCAGCCGCGTTCCTAAACAGGCACGCTACGGCGATAGGCCCCACCCCGCCCGGAACGGGCGTGAACACGGAGGCTACAGCCTCGCAGCCAGGGTCCATATCCCCTACCAGGGCCCCGTTCGACTCGGAGGTCCCGGCGTCGATAAGTACCACGCCCGGCCTCAGCATCTCGGGCTTCACGAGCCCCGGCGAGCCGGCGCCGGAGACGACGATGTCCGCGGTCCGAAGGAGCTCGCCGATATCTCCTGAATCGCGGGTGACCACGCGCACGTCCGCGCCCTGGGAACGCAGCCATTTCTCCACCGGCAGCCCGACGAGCTTCCCGTATCCGATGACCACCGCCTCCTTCCCTTTCGCCTCGACATGAGCGCGCGCGAGAATCTCCGCTACCGCGCCAGCGACCGGAGGGATGAGCGTTCCCGTACAGAGCACGTCCGCGTCCTTCGAGGCCGGGATGGCGGAGAGGACCGCATCGAGGTCTATCTCAGGCGGGAGCGGGAGCTGCACGATGACCGCGTCCGCGCCGGGCGCTTCGATAGCCTTGATCACGGACTCCGTCGTCGATTCCGTCCTCGACACCTCGAGCGTCATGCCGGCATCGGACGCCTTCGCGGCCTTCACCCGGAGATAGGACTCGGTAGCCGGGTTCGGGGATACGGTCACGGCCCGCACCACCGGCACGCGAGAAAGCTGAGCGACCTTCTCCTTGGTCGCTTTCAGGATCTCCTCTGCGATGGCTTTCCCGTCTATCCTCATAGCGCGTATCGTCCCTCGTTCTTCACGAACGCTTCCTTGGATTCCATGCGGTATTCGTAGCCGAGCTTCTTCGCGAGCTTCGTCCCGTCCATAAGCACTGGGTACGAGTAGAAGCGCCAGGACCCCGGAGCGGTCGGGATACGGCCGCGCGTAAGGTGCCAGAACAGGAAGTACGCGAAGCGGATGAGGATCACCGGCAGCCGCACTGCCTTCTTCCCCACCGCAGCAGCCATATCCTTTGAGAGCACCGGCGGGCCGGGCGGCGCGAGATTGAAGATGTCGACCTTCTCCTCGATATCGTCGAACGCGAGGCGGATCACGATATCCGTGATGTCGTCCTCGTGGATGAACTGCCGGCACCAGCCCGGTGTGGACGGGACGAAAGAGACGAGCGCGCGCACGACGTTATATATGAACGAGCCCTTCAAGGTGCCTGAAAGCGCGGACTGGAGCCCGAACCGATGATGCATGGCGCGGCCGCGCGGCCCGGTGATCGCCGCCGGGCGCACGATGAACACCTGCGGCGCCCTCTCCCCTGCCTCCTCGATGAGGGAGGCGAGGTCATCCTCCGCGCGCCGCTTCTCGACGCCGTACAGGTATTGCTTCTCGCGCATCGGCTCGTCTTCCTTGAAGTAGTGCTGGAGCGTGTTGTCTGCAAACGCACCGTACACCGACGCGGTCGAGAAATGGACCACGCGCTTCACCGACGCGGTCTCGAACGAGAACGCCATGACGCGCCTCGTGCCGAGCACGTTCCACTTCCATGCTTTCGCAGCGTTCCCGTAGAAACAGCGGATCTGCCATGCCGTATGGATGACGATGTCAGGCTCGTGCGCCGCGACCGCTTCCTCCCAGCCGGCGTCCGCCATGTTGCCCGGCACGTACGTGACCTTCGGGTTGCTGCGGATGAACTCCGGCAGCGGATCCTTATCGAGCGCGATGACGGCCTCCACATCCTCGCGTTTGGCGATCTGCTCCACGAGCATGGCGCCTACGTAGCCTGCGGCGCCGGTGATGAATACGGTGTGCTTCATACGGACAGATTACCAGGAACCGACGCGAAAGAGCATCCGCTTCACGGTCTTGAGCGCGATGACGATATCCAGCATGAGCGAGCGGTGCTTGAGGTAGTAGAAGTCATAGGCGAGGCGCATCTTGGTCTCTTCCACCGACTGGGGGCTTATGTGCCCCTGCTCGTACTGCTGATACACCTGTGCCCATCCGGTTATCCCTGGCTTCGCGACATAGCGCACGCGGTAGTACGGGAGCGCGTCCGCGAGACGCTCGCCGAGCGCGGCGACGTCGTTCCGGGGCCCTATGAGCGAAAGCTCCCCCTTGAGCACGTTTATGAACTGCGGGAACTCGTCCAAGGACGTGCGGCGCAGGAACGCGCCGACGCGCGTCACCTGATTCTTCCCCTCGCCGATCCACTTGCCGCTATCGCTGTGGGTCATGGTACGGATCTTGTAGGTCCTGATGCGCGACTCCCGTTGACCGAGCCGCTCCTGAACGATGAAGAGCGGACCCGGGCCCTCGAGCCGCATCGCGATCCAGATGAACGGCAGGATGAGGATGGTCATGACGCCCATGAGGATCCCGCCCATGACGTCGATGAGCCGCTTCATGAGGAGATACGAGCTCGAAGACCGGCTCGTGATGTAGCGGAAGAACCACTCATGCGAAAGGAGCGTCAGCGGAACGCGGTCGAAGATCTCCTCATAGAGCGCGAGGAGGTCCACCACCTCGTACGTGCCCCGCTCGAACGCGCGGCGGTAGAGGATGGGAACGAATTCGGCCACGGCCGGATTCCGGGTGTCGACGATGAGCAGCCGGATGCTGCGGGCTTCAGCGCTCGTGAGGAGCGCGTCGAACGACGCGGCCGTGAGCGTGCCCGGGTCAACCGATTCCGCCGCATGGATGCCGTAGCGCGAGTTGCCGTTCAATTCTTGCGCGAGCTCCTTCTCTTCCGCTCCCGTACCGATGATGATCGCTTCGTTCGTGGAGCGGCGCTCCGTGACCTTCGGGAAGATGGTGAGGCGCCAGGCGAGGATCAGCACCAGGGACACGCAGAAGTAGATGGCGAGGTTGGTCTTCGGCGTGATGACCAGCGCCGGCACGAGGAAGAAGAACAGCGCCGCGAGCACGATGTTGAACACCTGCGTGCGGATGAGGCGGCCCGAGAGGTCTCTCTTGAAGAACACCACGCGCTTCTCGTAGAGCCCGGACATGAAGAAGACGAGGAGCCACACGATGAAGAGGAACGCGAACGGGCCCGCATGGAGCGCGATCATGGCGTCCGAAGGCAATTCCCCGTACCGGAGCAAGAGGGTGAGCCACAGGGAAAAGGCGAACACGAGGGTGTCGCCGAAGAAGAGGAGCGCTGAGGCCGCGCGGCTGCCGGTGGTCATGCTACGGTACAGTATATAACTTCATGAGCTTTCCGGAGGTTGTACCAGATATGCGTCCCAAAGCCATCTACGTCATCACCAAGGCCACCTGGGGCGGGGCCACCAGGTATGTCTGGGACCTCATGTCCCATGCCCAGGCCTACAGCTATGAGCCGGTACTTGTCTACGGCGAGGAAGGCATCCTCGCGGACCGGGCCCAGGAGGCAGGGATCCGGGTACTACGCCTCCCCTCCCTGGTCCGGAACCCGTCCCCTTTCCAGGACCTCCGCACGATCAAAGACCTGGCGCAGGTCTTCAGGAACGAGCGCCCGGCCGTCGTGCACCTCAACAGCTCCAAGGCCGGGTTCCTCGGCGCGGTCGCGGCCAGGCGCGCGAAGGTCCCGAAGATCATATTCACCGCGCACGGCTGGGCGTTCAACGAGGACCGCTCACGGTTTTCGAAAGCGCTCTACACGTTCCTCCATTTCATCACGGTGAAGCTCTCGCATACGACAATCGCTGTATCGGAAGCCGTCGCACATGACGCGTCCGCGAAAGTGATGACTATAAAAAACGGCATCGCGCCGTTCCCGCTTCTTGCTAAAGAAGAAGCGAGGAGCGCGCTGAAGGCACTCGATCCGAAGCTCGATACTGGAGGTCTTTGGGTTGGCACCATTGCCGAACTTCATAAGAATAAGGGTCTCGATATCGGCATCAAGGGATGGCGCGAAGCGAAGGTGGACGCTCAGTGGGTAGTCATCGGCGGCGGTGAGGAAGAGAAGGAACTCAAGGCCTCCGCACCTTCCTCAGTCCATTTCCTCGGATTCGTACCGGACGCCGCCACCTACCTCTCCGCATTCGACCTTTTCCTCCTCCCTTCCCGCACTGAGGCGCTCGGATACGTAATCCTCGAAGCAGGCATGGCCGGAGTGCCAGTGCTCGCGAGCAACGTGGGCGGGATACGCGAAGCGGTGGGAGATGCGCCGGTCGGCGCCCTGTTTGCGCCTGAGGATACGCACTCTCTAGCGGAAATGCTGAGAGCGTCTCTCCGTGATCCGGAGAATCTCAAGCGCACTGGCGCCGCTCTCAAATCTCACGTTTCAAAAAACTTCTCTCTCGAAAGGATGCTTACGGACACCTTTGCGCTCTACTAGCCGATATACTCCTGCCCGGCCGCGTCCCTCGGCACCGAGCGGCCGAAGCGCGCGAGCGACGACACGATGCCGAGCGCCGCGAACTCGATGACCACGTGCGAGCCGCCGTAGCTCATGAAAGGTATAGTGGTTCCCGTCACCGGCAGGAGTCCCACGTTGATGCCCGCATGTATCAATACGTGCGACGTGATGAGTATCACCACGCCCATAGTGAAGAACGCGTCGAAGTTAGTAGCGGCCCGCCTCGCTATCTCGAGGAGACGTACCAACAGGAGTCCATACAACGTGAGCACGAGACTGACGCCGACGAAGCCCCATTCCTCCGCGAACGCGGCGAAGATGAAGTCCGTCTCGTATTCCGGAAGGAAGCGGAGCTTCGACTGCGTCCCATATCCGATGCCCTTCCCGAACCATTGGCCCGAGCCGACCGCGACCGTCGCCTGGTAGGCGTTGTACCCGCTGCCGCGGATGTCGCTCGCCGGGTTGATGAACGACATGATACGGGCGCGCTGGTAATCATGGAGGCCACCGAACCAGAGCGCGGTAGCAGCCACGATGCCGAGCGCGATCACCACCGCGAGATGCTTCTTCGGGATGCCGGACACGAGCACGAGACCGAACCAGATGGAGCCGAGGATGGCGGCCGTGCCGAGGTCCGGCTGCATGAGGACGAGGAGCATCGGCACGGCCGCGTAGAGGCCCGACACGAGGACGTGCTTGAAGTTCGCGATCTCGATGTGGCGGCGGGAGAAGTATTTCGCCAGGAGCGCGATGAGCACGATCTTGGTGGGATCCGTCGGCTGGAACGAGAACAAGCCGAAGGAGAACCAGCTCTGCGCGCCTTGCACGGGGCTCACGACGAAGAGGAGGACGAGCAGCAGGAGCGCGATGCCGTAGCCCGTCATGATGACCGGCGTGCGGCGGATGAAGCGCATGTCGATGGACGCGCAAATGAGGTACGCGACGACGCCCACGACGATCCACACCAGCTGGCGCGGAGCCAAGGACTCCGCCCCGAACGCATGCATGGTGAGGAGCCCGAGGAGGGACAGCGACACCGCGATGAAGAGAAGATGCCACTCGGCCAGCATCGAGCGCAAGGTCAGCGGACGCACTAGTTCGCTCATAGCCCCAGGATAGGGATTATTTCAGTACGCGCAACCGGAGCCGAAAACGGGGCGTTCCAGGTGAAGATGAGAGGCGCGCTTCCTTGCGCGGGGATCACGTCGACTACCGTCGCGGACGCCGCTATGGCGTTCTTGTTGCTATCGAAGAGCGTCGCCACCACCGGCACGCGGTAGAGCGGCTTCGCGGTCGGATTCGAGATGGAAGCCGTGAGCCGCGGCGTCCCGCCCTCATCGAGCTCCACGTCGCTTACAGAAAGCTTCGGTCGCTCTACCTCATCCCGGTACCACTCGACCTCCCCTTCGAACTCGAGGAAGGCGCGCGCTACCTCCTGGAATCCTGAATAGAAACCCGGCACGAACACGGGGACGGTGGTGGACGGCGGTACGCTCATCTTCCCCGTCTTCGAGCT
Organism: uncultured Candidatus Saccharibacteria bacterium; assembly: GCA_964569655.1. Lineage (GTDB taxonomy): Bacteria > Patescibacteriota > Minisyncoccia > Phycocordibacterales > Phycocordibacteraceae > C7867-001. The sequence goes on along the minus strand of CAZMTN010000008.1, from coordinate 502 downwards.
CACGATGATGTTGTCCTTGCCGTAGAGCGTGATGCGGTACGGGACGTCCTTGGCGAGCGCGTCTGGGTTCGGGTTCTCGACGTACGCGATGACGTCCGTCCGTCCGTTAGGCGCGATCAGCTGGCGCGTGAAGAGCGGGTTCAAGGCCTTCTGGTCTACGGCGCACAAGAGCGTACAGGAGCCGCCGCAGTCTATGCCGGTCTCGTCCTGATTCTGCGTGTTGTCCGCGCAGCTCGGGATCTCGTACACGGTGGCGATCACCGCGAGCGCAATAATCGCAGCAACCGCCGCGCCAATAATGGAGAGGATGATGAGTTTCCGATGCGAAGACCAGGACATGGGCCCAGTATATAACGAGAAAAACCGCTTGCGCGGTCCTTCTGTTTGAATGCTTTGTTCTGGCGACTAGCTACTCTCCCCCTTGCGGAGTACCATCGCCGCAACTGTGCTTAACTGCCGTGTTCGGAATGAGAACGGGTGTGACCACAGCGCTAAATCACCA
>CAZMTN010000007.1:0-30183 GCA_964569655.1 uncultured Candidatus Saccharibacteria bacterium | reverse complement strand
GCCATCTCGAAGACCAACCACGCGACCATCCGCTTCCGCGATCCGGTATACAAAACTATCCGCGAGCTCGCGCTCTCGTACTTCCACGAATGGTTCATGAACACGAACGGGAGGAAAACCCTGGTGAGCTACTCGAAGCCGCTGAACCTGAGGAAGCTCGGGACGGACTGGATCACGCGGGAGGATGATTGGTGGGAGATAGACAAGATACTCAATGCGCTGCCGCATGAGAAGATCGTCCCGAAAGGGAACGAGAAGTACATCCGCAAAGCGGACCCGATGGAGCTCAAGGCCGGGAGGCTCATCGAGTGGGCGGAATCGGACCGGAGGACATAAAAGAAAAAAGCGCCCTTTCGGGCGCTTTCCTCCAGATCCTTAGATCTTGTTCACGTTGACCGCGTTCGGTCCCTTCGGGCCTTCGCCGATCTCGAAGGTGACCTTGTCACCCTCGCGGAGCTCCTCGTAACGAACGTTCTTTACTTCGTTCGCGTGGAAGAAGAGATCCTTCTGTGATCCTTCGTACTTGATAAAGCCGAATCCACGATCCGTAAGCCCTGCGATAGTTCCTTCCTGCTGCATAGAATGTTTGCTTTTGCGACGATTAATATCAACTACAGATACTGCGATTGATGAGGGGATAATAGCACATATCCTTTAATTTGTCACATACAAGCGGTTATCCACCCCGATTCCTTGCCTGGTGAACCCGGGTTCACCTATACTGACTGGACTATGGATACCGACCACAAAGGGAAGATCATGACGTTCTACGCCCGTAATCGCCGCATGCCTGGATACCAGGAGCTCATGAAGATGACCGGATTCCGGTCCAAGAACGCGGTGCACAAGCTCATCACCCGCCTGGTCGACGAGCGCGCGCTCTACAAGGACCCGCGTGGGCGCATAAGTCCCGGCGCGGCCATCCGCGGCGCCCGGCTCTTGGGCGTGGTCGAAGCGGGATTCCCGTCGCCGGCCGAGGAAGAGCTCCTCGACGTCATGGACTTCGACGAGTTCCTGACCCCGAATAAGGAATCGAGCTACATACTGAAAGTGAAAGGAGATTCCATGATCGACGCCGGCATCCGGGCCGGGGACATGGTCGTGGTGGAGCGCCGCCCGACCTATAAGCCCGGACAGATCGTCATCGCGTCGGTCGACGGCGAGTACACCATGAAGTATCTCCGCAAGATGGGCGAGCGCTACTACCTCGACCCGGCCAACAAGGATTTCAAGCCGATCTACCCGAAGGGCGATCTCATGATCGAAGCCGTGGTGACCGCGGTGGTGCGCAAGTACTAGCTATGGAGCGGGCGATCCTCCACGTGGACGGCGATGCCTTCTTCGCCGCATGCGAGGTGGCCCGCAATCCCTGGCTGCGCGGCAAGCCCGTGGTGACCGGCCGCGAGCGCGGCATCGTCTGCGCGGCGACCTACGAAGCCAAGAAGCTCGGTGTCACTCGCGGCATGCCGATCTTCAAGCTGAAGCGTGAGTTCCCGGAGGTGATCATCTTCTCCGGGGACTACCGCATGTACGGCATGTATGCCGAGCGGCTGTACGCCATCGTGCGGCGGTATGCGAACACGGTGGAGGAGTACGGCATCGACGAATGCTTCGGGGATCTCACCGGCCTCGATCCCGGGATAGCGCAGAAGATTCAGCAGGACCTCACCACCGAGCTCGCGCTCTCGTTCTCGCTCGGCATCGCGTCCACCAAGGCGCTCGCGAAGCTCGGGTCGAAATGGAAGAAGCCCGGCGGCCTCACGTTCATCGGGGAGGACTTCAAGGAGTTCCTCGCACGCACGCCGATCGAGGACGTATGGGGCGTGGGACGCGCACTCTCGGTGCAGCTGCCGGTCCATAACATCAATACCGCGCTCGATTTCATCCACCGAGACCGAAGCTGGATTGAGCAGAAATTCTCGAAGGTGGTCGCGGAGCTCCATGACGAGCTCTCCGGCATACCGGTATGGGGCGTGAACGACGGCCCGCCCGAGGCGCCGCATTCCGTGCAGCGCACCCGCAGCTTCACACCCGCTACGACGGACATCCGCGTCCTCTGGGCCGAGCTCTCCCGCAACGTGGAGGAGGCCTGCGTATCCGCGCGGCGGGAGGGGCTCATCCCGGCGCGCGCATCCTTTTTCATAAAATCGCAGGACTTCCGGTATCGCGGGAGCGAGGCGAAGCTCCCGTATCCGTCCGACGTCCCGCAGGACGTGCTCCGGGCATTGCGGAAGCCGTTCGCCGAGGCGTATCAGCAAGGGGTGCGGTATCGTGCGACCGGCACGACCCTGTTCGCGTTCCGCACCGAGGATTCGCTCCAGCTCGACCTCTGGGATAAGCAGCAAGAAGTGCGCAAGGCATCGCGCGTATTCGAGGCTGCGGACCGCCTAGCAGGCAGGTACGGGCGCCAGGTGGTGTCCCTGGCTTCGAGCATGCGCGGCGGGAGGGGCTCCCGGACCCAGGAGGAGATTGAGTATCAGGACCGGTTTCGTATAAAAGGAACAGGCGCCAAGCGCCTGCCGATACCCGTGCTCGGGGAAGCTACGTAAGATTGAAACGCTCCTTGATCGCCTTGCCCGGCCAGCGGTGGTAGAGCACCGGAATAAGGATGAGCGTGAGGATCATCGAGAAGGCGAGGCCGAACATGATCGAGAAGGCGAGCGGGCCCCAGAGGCTCGACGCGAACGAGAGCGGGATCATGCCGACGCAGGTAACCACGGTGGTGAGGATGATCGGGCGGAAGCGGGTAGAGGATGCCTCCACCACGACATCCGTGAGGCTCTGGCCCTGGTGCTCGCGGCCGATGCGTGCGATGGAGTCCATGAGGATGATGGCGTGGTTGATGATCACGCCCGCGAGCGCGATGACGCCGAGCATGGACGGGAAGGAGAGGGGCGAGCCCGTAATCATGAGGCCGAACAATACGCCGATGAGCGAGAGCGGGATGATGGCGAGCAGGTAGAAGGAATGGCGGAACGAGTTGAACTCGAGCACGAGGATGGCGAGCATGAGCGCGGCTCCCGCAAGGAGCGCGAGGCCCATCTCGGCGAACGACTGGTTCACATCCTCGCTCTCGCCGCCCTGCTTCACGCTTACGCCCGCAGGGAGGGTGAGCGCCTCCATGCGCTTGTTGAACTCGCTCGTGATCTCGAGCGCGTTCGCGCCGGCGACGATCTCCGAGGTGAGGGTCGCAGTGCGCTTGCCGTCCTCGTGGCGGATGATGCTTTGTGCAGGCTCGTATGAAATCTGCGCGATGGACGCGAGCGGTACCGGGCCGTTAGTCCCCTGGATGGTGAGCTCGCGAACGGCGTCGATGGACACATGCGCGGTCTCGGACGGATCGTTGTAATCCGGATTGAGGTCGAGCTTCACCTGCACCTCGATATCGTCCCCGCCAGTGCGGATGCTCGTCGCTTTAACGCCGAAGAGCGCGGTGCGGAGCGTGTCTGCAGCTACGGCCGGAGAGACGCCGAGCTCGGACGCCTTCACGCTGTCGAGGCGGACGACGAACTCCGCTGCCGCGTCTCCGGTCGACGTCGTGATGTTGGTGGTTCCCGGGATCTCGGAGAGGATCTGGGCGGCCTCGTCCGCGGTGTCCGCGAGTACGGTGAGGTCGTCGCCGAGGAAGGTGACGGCGATAGGGGCAGCCGTCGGCGGGCCGCCGGCCGGCTCGGACACGGTCACCTTCGCGCTCGTGACCGCGGCGAATTTCTCGCGGAGGTCAGCGACGATCTCGGCGCTCGTATCTTCGCGGTCCTCTTTCAGGTTGATGGTGATGTTTGCGAGCTTGGCGCCTGAGCTTCCCGTGCCGCTGAACGCGCTGCCTGAACCGACCTCGGTAACGAAGGACGCGATGCGCGTATCGCCATAGAGCATCTCCTCGATCTCCCGAGCGGAGAAGTCGGTATCAGCGAGCGCCGTGCCCTGCGGCTTTTCGACCTCGACGTACATGAGGTCCATGTCCTCGCTCGGGAAGAACTCCACCTTCACGAGGCCGAATGCGGGGAGCATGATGGAGATCACGAAGAGCGCGATCATGCCGATGAGGAAGCGGTTCTCAGTCTTCCGGTCCGCGAAGATGCGGCGGAGGAAGCGCTGGTACCACGCCTTGGCGTCCTCGTTGTACTGCTCCTGACGCGTCTCGACCGCAGAGAGCTCAGGACGGAGCATGTACATGGAAAGGAGCGGGATGAGGCCGAGCGCGACGAAGATGCTTGCGATGAGCACGAAGATGACCGTGAACGGGATGGACGCGACGAACTTGCCCATGATGCCGGTGAGGAAGAAGAGCGGCACGAACACCGCGATGGTGGTCATGGTGCCGGCGACGAGCGGCCAGGCGTATTCGCGGAGCGCATGGATGGCGGCCTCGCGCTTAGTGCCGTACTGCACGAGGCGGGTATGGATAGCCTCGACCACCACGATGCCGGAGTCCACGAGGATGCCGATCGCGAGGATGAGCGAGAAGAGCGAGATGAAGTTGATGGTATTGCCGGACGCCGCGATTCCGATGAACGCGATGAGGAAGGAAAGCGGGATGGAGACCGCAGCGGCGAGCGACTCGCGCCAGCCGAGCGTCGCGAAGAGCATGAGCATCACGAGCACGACAGTCTCGACGCCGACGCGGGAGAGCTCGGTGAGGTCCTTCTGCACGTCCTTGGCGGCATCGTACGAGATGACGGTATTGGTGCCGGAAAGGGTGGTGGCCTCGAGTTCGGAGATCCTTTCCTTGATGGCGGTGCCCGTGTTTACGATATTGCCGCCACGGGATTTGAATACGGAAAGGGTGAGCGCGGGGTTCGATGGGGAGCCGTCTACTGAAACCCGGGAGAAGGTGCGTGCATCCTCGAGGCCATTCACGACCTCGGCTACGTCGCGGACATGGAGCGGGGCGCCGCCTGGGCCGCGAAGCACTACGTTGCCTACCTCCTCGGGATCGGTAAGGCCCGCGTCGAGACGGACCGCGTACTCCACGTTGTTGACCGTGATGGCGCCGATAGGCGACGCGATGCCGGATGCGCGGATGGCGCCGGTGACCTCCGAGAGGCTCATGCCGTACTGGCGGAGCTTGGCCTGGTTCACGATCACCTGCACCTCGCGCGCGCGGACGCCCGAGAGGGATACGGACGAGACGCCCGGGATGCGCTCGAGCTCGTCCTTCACGCTTTCGCCGAGCGCAGTGAGCTCCGCAGGCGCGAGCGCGCCGGAGATGGAAGCGATCATGATCGGCTGGTCCGCGAAATTGACGTCAGTGACGGACGGGTCCTCCGCTTCTCCTGGAAGCTCGGGGGTGACCTTCTCCACCTCGTCCTTGAGGAGCTGGATCGACTTGTCGATGTCCGCCTGGGCGTCGAATTCGACGGTGATGGACGAGACGCCGGCGCCAGACGACGAGGTCACCTTCGATACGCGCTCGATGCCGATCACGCGGTCCTCGATCTTGTTCGTGATGAGGCGCTCGACGTCCTCGCCGGACGCGCCCGGGAGGACGGTCGTTACGATGCCCACCGGGATCTGGACCTCAGGAGACGACTCCTTCGGGATGGCGCTCGCGGCATAGAAGCCGGCGAGCGAGAGCACGATCGCGAGCAGGATCGTGAAATTGTGCTTCTCGATGAAGAATGTCCAGAAGCGAACCATGGATTAATCGGCGAGGTTCACCTGCTGACCCTCGGCGAGGCCGCGAGCGTCTACGACGATACGGAGCGCGGGATCGAGCGCGGTCTCGACGAGGATGCGGTCTCCGGACACCTCGCCGATCTCGACCGGGGTCGCCTTGAGGCGGCCGTCCTCGCCGATGGTGAAGACGAGACGCTCGTCGCCACGGAGCTTCACGGCGGTGAGGGGAAGGTAGATCGGGCCTGCAGCCTCCGTGACCTCAGGAGCGGCTCCGGAGAGCGTGATGCGGACGGACTGTCCGTTCACGAGCGCGTCTGCGCTTCCTGAGACCGCCACGCGGACCTCGATCTGCTTGGTGATCGGATCGAGCGCGGGCGCGATGGACGTGACGATCCCTTCGAGCTCTCCCTCGACCATGACCTTGTCTCCGGCATTGATGAGCGCGCGGTCGTCCTCGGACACGTACGCGACGATCTCGAGCGCGCCGTTCTGCGCGACGGTAGCGACATGGGTGAACGCGGTGACATAGTCCCCAACGCGGATCGGGAGGAAGTTCACGGTGCCGCTGATCGGCGCACGCACGACGGTGCGCTCGAAGTTAGCCTTCGCTGCCTGGAGCGAGCCGAGGGCAGACTTCACGGCGGCATCGGCGCTCGCTGTAGCGCCTGAGGTTGACTGGCTCTGGGTCTCTCCGACGGCCGCTGCCGCCTGCTTCGCGTTGAAGGAGTCGCGCGCAGCGGAAAGGGTAGAGAGGAGCGTGTTGATGGTCGCGCGAGAGCTGGCAAACTCAGTGCGCTCAGCCTCGGTGGCGGTCGAGTTATCGCTGTTGACCGAGCGGGCGAGGTCGGTGAGGAATACGGAAATAACCTGTACATTGTCGTACGCTTCGTTGAGGAGAGTCTCCGGGTTCGCCGTGCTCGCGTTATCGAGGTTGAAGCGCCATGCGCGCATGCGCTCGTTGATATCCCGCATGCGATCGTTCAGGCTGCTGCTTCCGCTTCCTGTGTTGAGGGACGGCGCGAAGTACGGCCCTGAGAAGAACTGGTCGACCGTCTCCATCTCGACATCGACGGTGGTGAATGCGGAACGGTACGTGTTGCGGGCGCTCGCCTCAGCCTCCTCGAGGGAGACGGAAGCGCTGCCGGCCTGGATAGAGGTGATCGCGCGGGCGGCGAGGGCTGCCTCGTACGCGCCTTCCGCCTGCGTGACCTGGGCGGCCTCGCTCGCGTTATCGAGGCTCGCGATGACCGTGCCTGCAGCGACTTGCGCACCGACGCGGCTGTTGACCGCACGGACCGTGCCGCCGGTCTGGGCGAGGAGATCGGCCTCGGTCACTGAGCGGACCGATCCGATGATGGTGCGGCCGTCCCCGTTCCCGGAGAGGGAACCGACGCTAGCGAGCTCCACGGTGCGGAGCTGGGTCTGGGTAGCGGCAGGAGAGCCTCCGCCGAGACTGAAGAGGAAGATGAATGCCGCGAACGCTGCCAGGGCGATACCCCACTGTTTCCAGGGCGTAAGGCTGCGGTAGCGGGCCCACAGGGCCACGGAACCCCCCTTGGCACGGGCCCAGATACGCCCGAGGCGGGCGGTAAGCGTCGAAATAAATTGCATCAGCAAATTATAATACCTTATAGGGGGTATGTCAATTAATCATGGCTTAGGTACGCCCTGGCCTGGTTCTCTTCATGAGCAGGGGTTCACGCTATACACATACAGGTCGTGGTAGGTTCACCCTGGGTGAACGAGTTCAGACCCGGCACTACCTTACTAATTCCTCATGACACATATGACTTTCCTGAATGCACGTTCTATTCTTATTGGCGCTACCACCGCAGCGGTTCTCGCCGCTCCGGTATCAGCGTTCGCAGCGACCTACGCCTACGTGAACACGTCTGGCGACGTCACGACCATGGAGGCCGCAAACGCGGCTACGGCCCTCGCAACTGCCCCTAACATGGCGGTACACAGCGGCGTCCTCCTCCTCGACAGCTCCGATGACCAGGAGGTCGTCGGCGATGACGTCTCGGGCATCTAACCCGACAGGGTTGCTACAGTGAAAGGAGGATGCGCTTTCCGCATCCTCCTTTTCTGTAAGAATAGGTGCATACGCCCGTCCTTTACTACAGTACTAACTCCATACTTATGATCCGCACCCTAGTCATCTTGCTCGCCGGGCTCCTGCTTACGCCGGCGTTCGCCTATGCCGCAACTTCGAAGCCTACCTGCTCGCTTACGGTCTATACCGGCGGCGCGGTCCAGAAGATGAAGGGCGGGAAGGGAGAAGTCTTCGTGCAGAAAGGCACGGAAGTGAAGATCGCGTGGGACAGCAAGAACGCGAAGACGGCAGAGAGCTATGCAGATGACGAGATCAAACTCTCTGGTACCGAGATCGACACGCCGGAAGAGAATCAGACGTATAGCTATACCTTTTCGTCCGGCTCCCGTGACGCAACCTGCTCCGTGAAGGCGATCGTGGTATCGGGCGAGATCAACCAGAGCTCGCTCACGGTGAAGAAGGGGAAGGCGACCATCACCGGCACCGCGGAGGGGGCGAAGAAGGTGCAGGTGACGCTTCGCAAGCACGGCGAGACGAAGAATTTCTATATCAGCAAGGAGTCTACCGTGAAGAAGAGCGGCAAGTGGAGCGTAAAGATTCCGAAGAAGATCCCGGACGGCGTCTATGACGTCCTCGTCTCCGCAGGCAAGGGTTCTGGCGTGAACGCGGTCGCGAGCGGCACGCTCTCGGTGGGCACGGCGCCGAAGGCGGACACCACCTTCAGCGTGAGCTCGGTACCGCTCCTTTTCGGCGGAACGGCGCGCGCGGGCACCTCGGTCCCGGTCGCATACCTCCAAGTGAAGAACACGGGCAAAGAGGCTGCGCAGCTTCGTGGCTTCTGGATCAGGCAGAGCGGATCGGCAGCGGTATCGTCCATCATCGGTCTCACCACCGTGGATGATAAGAGCGTCCCGCGCGGCTCGGTGGGCGGCACGGAAGGCTTCAGCGTATTCAAGGATGGGAAGGCGTTCGCGCCGGCAGATGCGATATTCGCGCCCGGCCAGATGCGCCTCTTCACCATCCGCACCGTCGTGAGCAAGAGCGCTCCGGCAGGGAGGCAGCTCATGATCGATGTCATCGGAGTGGATGCGGCAGCGACCATAAAGGGAGCGTTCCCGATACGGGGAACGACGTGGACCATCGGGTACTAAGCGGAAGGCCGGGACATCCCGGCCTTTTTGCTATTTCTTCTTCACGAACGCGCCCGTGAGTATCTTTATGATCTCCGGCGTAAGCGAGCTGCTGAGGCTCGGGGCGAGGAGTGCGGGCTTGGACGCGATGAGCGTATTAAGGGAGAGGCCTGTCTGCGTGCGGATGACCTGGTCGACGTACTGGAGCGAGATGCCGCGGAGCGTGCTGTCCTCATCCGCAGAGCCTTTGCTCGTGACGACCCCGATGAGCTTTCCGGTGCTGTCTATGACCGGACCGCCTGAGGTGCCGTATCCGCCGGCCTTAGAAGCGCCGAGCGTGAGTACGTCGGGCGTCTGGCCCCGGTAACTCCGTACCGCGGTGACCGTGGTCGAGGCGACGACCACCGATAGCTTGTTGCGGACCTGGCTGAACGAGAGCTTCCCAGTCGGGTAGCCGAGCACCTTAACGGCGGCGCCTTCAGTGGAGCTGAGGAGGCTCAGCGGTACTGCGGGGAACTTGGCGGGAAGCGTCTTCCTCTTTTCCGCGCCGGTTACATAGAGGAGCGCGAAATCGTTCTCGCCGGTGCCTTTCGGCTTGCCCTTTGCGAGCTCTTCCGCGTTATCTCGGATCCATGCGGAAGGGAGGTAGAGCACGGCAGCCGTATAGGTCTCGTCCGCCGGCGAGCCCGTGCGCACGCTGCACCAGCCATCGATGCGCTTGTCCGCGCCGGCAAGCAGAAAGTCCTGCGCCACGTGCGCGTTCGTGAGGATGATGCCGCTCTCGCTGATGAACACGCCCGAGCCGCTGGTCGCGTAGATGACCTTCCCGACGCGCAGGCGGCAATAGAGGTTCACGGTAGCGTCCTTGATCGGATCCGGCGCGGCGACGGCAGTCTTCGCGCTCTTCTTGGTTGCGGCGAGCGCCGGCGTACCCGAAAGGGAGAACGCGAGGACGGTGATGAGCGCGGCGGTAATAAGGCGGGTTTTCATACGTGCATTGTATAGGATTACTTCCTCGCCTTCTTCTCAGCGCATTTCGGGCATGCGCACTTTCCCTTGAGGAAGTCGTCGAAGTACTCCTTCCCGTAGTCATAGGTGAGCTCCTCGCCCGCCTTGATGCGCCGCATGGAGAAGATGTACACCTTGCCTGAGGGGCCGATGGCCTCGCAGTTCGGACGGCAGGAGTGATTGATGTACTTCGCCGGGTTTCCTTTGATGTTGCCGTCTATGGTCTTGTTCTTCCCGACGGTGAAGTAGTAGCGGCCCTGCTTGGCGTCCGCCTCGGCCTCGCTGATGGGCCTACCGATGTATTCGATGACGCAGACGTCCTTCGGGATGTCCTCCTCCGTATAGAGTCCGTTACCGGTCTTCGAGCGGCGGACTCTCAGCTTGAAGTCCCCAGGGGTATAGATGGACTTTCTCTTCTTAGGCATGGCCCGGACATCCTAGCATGCACACGGAACGTTCATGGATAGTGCGGCATAGTGACCGCCTATGACTACTGACCGGAGCGTATTCAGATGGCTCACGTTCGACATGATCCTGTTCCTCGCGCTGTTCGCGGTCGCGGTCCTGTATTTCAACGAGGACCTCCTCGAGCTCGGCGGGGTCGGCTACTTCGAGGTGCTCATCCTCGGCCTCGCGACGTACCGCATCGCGAACATCGTCTCTACGGAAAAGATAGCGAAGCCGCTCAGGGAGCCCTTCGTGGATGAGGTGGTGAAAGACGGGGAGCTCGTCGAGCAGCCGAAGCGGAGAGGCTTCCTCGGCGCTACAGGGCTCCTCCTCTATTGTCCGTCCTGTTCCGGCGTATGGATAGCTGCGCTCCTCGTGTATGCGTACCTCCTGTGGCCGGTCGCTACGTTCTTGTTCGTCCTTATCCTCGCACTCTCGGGCATCGAGCGGATCATCGCGAACGTTTCTAACTGGTTCCGGGATCGTTGATTAAGTTTTCTATTTCTTCCTGTTTCGTACCGTGAGCACGATACCGGCGGCAGCTACCAGGACGCCGAGGAGCTGCGCTCCAGGGCTGTCATCGTATCCGCCGAAGATGAAAAGAAATACGCCGAGCGGGAGCGAGATGAGGACCAGCAGAATTTGGGTGATATTCATGCAAGGACTATAACTCGCTTGTGGGCAGGTAAGTTACGCGCGCAGCTCCTCGATGAGCTCGGGCAGCTCCTTGTGGCGCTCATGGACGGTGCCCTTGTGGAGCATCCAGAACTTCTTAGCCTGCATGCCGTCGATGAACTCGTGGTCATGGGTGACGAGTAAGATGGTGCTCTTCGAGCTGTTCACGGCATTGAGGAGGATTTCCCACGTCACCTCGTCGAGGTGGTTGGTCGGCTCGTCGAGGATGAGCACGTCCGGCTTCGCGCCGAACGTGAGCGCGAACCTGAGGCGCATCCGCTGCCCGCCGGACAGGCCGTTAATCTCGATGTCCATGGTTTCCTTATCGAACTTCATAGCGCCGAGCGCGGCGCGGCCGGACTCGTCGTCGAGATTCAGTTCCTTGGTCACGATCTCGAGCGCGGTGCGTTCCGGGTCGAACTCGGTGTGCTGGTCGAAGTACGCGACGCGCAGGTCCGGGGTCCACACCACCTCTCCCTCGGTGAAGGGAAGCGCGCCCATGAGGCATTTCAAGAAGGTGGACTTGCCGGAGCCGTTCCTGCCGAGGAGCACGATATGGCTTCCGGTGCGGATCTCGAGGTTCGCGTTGCGGAACGTTTCTTTCGGCTGGCCCTCGTACTGGAAAGCGCCCTTCTTCACGCGACAGAGGAGGCGTCCCTCGTGGAAGCCTGGGCCGCTCTTGGCGAGCGTGATGCTCGTGCGGCGGTCGTCCGCGCGGCCGGTCTCCTTGTGCTTGGCCTTCAATGACTCGAGCTCGGCCTTGTACTTGCGGTACGCGGCGATGTCCTTGCCGCGGTACGCTTTCTGGCCGAGGATCACCACGGTCTCGCGCAGCTTCCTGATGCGCTTCTCCTCAGTATCGAATGCGCGCTGGAGTCCCTTGATGCGCGCGAGGCGGTGCTCCACGTATTCTTCGTATCCGCCCTCAGAGATGTGAATCTGGCCTTTCGTCATCTCGGCGACCTTCTCGGCGAGCGAATCGATGAGGAGCCGGTCGTGCGAGATGAAGAGGACGCCCCCGCGATAGTCCTGCAGGTGCGCGATGAGCTCGAGGCGGCTCACGATGTCGAGATGGTTCTCCGGCTCGTCGAGCAGGATGAAGTCAGGCTGCGCTGCGAGCGCGGTCGAGAGCGCGAGGATCTTCTGCTGGCCCCCGGAGAGCTGCGCGCAGACCTTCTCCTGATGCTTCTCGAGCGGGAAGCCGAGCTCCGCGCCGGTCGCAAACGCGCGCTTGTAGGCGCCCACATCCGCATGCTTCGCAACGTACTCAGCGATAGTGAGGGCCATATCCTCCTGGGGGAACTCCTGCGCCACATACTGTGCGCGTACGTGTCCGTTGCGCTCCACGATGCCTGACTCCGGCTCGAGCTCGCCGGCGATGATGCGGAGGAGCGTCGACTTGCCGACGCCGTTCTCGCCGACGATACAGATCTTCTCGCGCTCAGTGCACTTGAAATTGATGCCTTCGAATACCGGCTTCTCGCCGAATACCTGGCGCACGTTGCGTAAAGCGATGGTCTTGAGCATGGATATATCGTGAGGAGGCGAGGACGAGCCTCGCCTCCATCGGTGGAGGGCATTGTACCAGATTTCCCGCTCCCGTCCTTACTTCTTGAAGTAGGCTTCGACTGCCGGCATAAGCACGATAAATATGCCGAATGCGTAGAGCCATGCGTCTTCGAGCTCCGAGCCGTTCATCCACCATACAAGGCAGATCACGACGGTAGCCGCTGCTGATATCAGATACGCAAAAGGTAAGCTTACTGTGGATAAAAGAACCTCAGCCCTCATAAACATGATATATAGATAAGTATCTATGGATAAAGCTAGGGAAAAGACTCGCCTGCGACCTGCTTGGATTTCAACAGAAGATGTGCCAGAGGAAGAGCTCTGCCCAGACTGCTTCAAGGCAGTGGGGTCAAGAAATCGCTATCGTCTCGTGTGCCATCTCGGGAAGCATCCTCGTGGCCTCACCGTAACGGCGCTCACAAGATACTTGAAACTCCAGCAGCCGACGGTCACGCACCACCTAAATGCACTACGTTCCGTGGAGGCAGTTCTGTATGAGGAGAATGGGCGTGAGCGCATTTACAGGCTTAATCGCGGCGCGCACTGCTTTACAGAGTGCCGTATCCCATACTAATTATGGAGCTTATTTCATATACCTGGTCCTATTTCGTCCAAGTCGCTGGCCTGCTCATCGCTTTTATTTTCGCGGCAGTATTCATCTATCTAGCTTTGCGCCATTTCCGTTCTATATGGATGCGCGTTGCGCTCGTAGCAGTGTTTATCGGTGTCTCTCTGTTTTTGTATGCTCCTAACGGACTGCCTAACTCATGGTCCTATCCACTCAACCTAGAGACTTATGGGATGGGAGAGGGTCCCGTCCTTCCAGGCAAGAATGTGTGGGATTTCCTAACACACTTCGATGATTTTGAACGCGTCGCAGATATTTCGCGCGACCCGAATGACCTGCCCCCGCCGATCCTGCGCACTGAGCCAGAGCACGTGTATGTAGAACTCACCGCCAAGGAAGTTATTGCCGAAATGGCACCGGGCGTTTCTTTCAACTATTGGACCTATGACGGAAAGGTGCCTGGGCCGATGTTCCGTGTGCGAGAAGGGGACACGGTAACGTTGACGCTCCACAATGACCCCACAAGCCTGCACCACCACAATATTGATCTCCATGCTGTTACAGGGCCGGGGGGAGGAGCAAATGTCACCATGGTAGCTCCAGGAGAGAGTGCGACATTCACATTCAAAGCTTTTAATCCAGGTCTCTTTGTCTACCACTGCGCAACTCCTAACGTTGCGAGCCATATGACTCACGGGATGTATGGCCTTATTCTCGTGGAGCCAAAGGGAGGACTTCCTCACGCCGATAATGAGTACTATGTCATGCAAGGCGAATTCTATGCGACTGGCAGCATGGGAAGGAAAGGTCTCCAGCTGTTCGATGCACAAGCGATGCTCGATGGGAAGCCAACGTATATTGTTTTCAATGGTAAGACGAATGGGATTGCTGACCGCATGAAGGCGAACACGGGCGAAACTGCACGGATATATTTTGGAAACGGAGGTGTAAATCTTGTCTCCTCGTTGCATCTCATCGGTGAGATCTTTGATCGGGTGTATCCAGAGGCGGCATTAACGTCTGCTCCTCACGAAAATGCTCAGACTACGGTGGTGCCCGCAGGCGGGGCAACGGTCGCAGAATTTGGTATCGAAGTGCCAGGTAACTATGTTCTTGTAGACCACGCGCTTTCCCGCACTGATCGGGGTGTGTGGGGAAGACTGATTGTTACGGGAGAGGAAAGGAAAGAAATTTTTGAGGGCGTAGTTCCTGTGGGACACGAGCACGAGCAAGCGCACTAAAAATCTGGCACAGGTAGTTCTTAATAAAGGTTCCAACTTCATAGCGGACAGCTAGAGGTTCTAACCTCGTAAAAGGGTATAGAAATTAAACAAGTAAATACAGCACTAAAACGTTAGCTCCGCGGGTAGGACTCGAACCTACAACCAACTCCTTACATCGCTCCTCAAGTTTCCAAAAGGGATGGACTATATCATCACCCTGACGGGTGCAAGGCGCTTCGGTCCTTACGGACCTACTCCCCGAAGGGATAGTCTCTACACCTTCCTCGGCGAGTCCGAGGCTTGGCTCGGGATTGCCCACCATTGCTGGCTAGGGTTTCCCCGAATTCACCTTGTTATTCGATCACAATTGCTCGTGAAAGCTGCGTTTTAAGCCACAGGGAGCTGCTCTACCATTGAGCTACCGCGGAATGTCGGAGCACCGCCGAAGTATACACAGACCCTAAGGGTCAGACAACTTCACCCTAATCTCAGTGGGATAACTTATACTTTCCTATATGACGCAAACCAGATGGATCGCTGCAGGCATTATCGTGCTGGTTTTTATTGGCGGCTACTTCACGTACCGGCATTTCGTCGAGGAACCGCCGACCTGGCTCATCAATCTGGTAGCGAAGCAGGAGCCCGCTCCACCGCTCCCGCCTGGAGACCTGGCTCCATTCATGGCTCCTGAAGGATTCGTCGCGACCATCTATTCGAGAGAGGCGCCGGGCGCGCGCGTGCTCGGCCGCGATTCACGCGGCACCATGGTGGCGTCCCTCACGAAGGAAGGGAAGATCGTCGCGCTCCCGGACGAGAACGGGGACGGCAGGGCGGACAGCGTCGATGTCATTATCGAAGGACTCAACCAGCCGCACGGCTTCCTCTTCAAATGCGATAGTCCGTCCTCCTGCTTCCTCTATGTCGGCGAGACGGACGGCCTCGTCCGCTATCCATACCGGCCGGATACGCGGACGGTAGGAGAAAGGGAAGAACTCCTCGCTCTGCCGAGCGGCAAGGGGCACTCAACGCGCACGTTGCTCGAGCATCCGGACGGTGAACGGTTCCTCGTGTCTGTCGGGTCCTCTTGCAACGTCTGCAACGAGACGGAGCCGTACCGCGCGACCATCCTCTCGTACGTGTCGGACAGCAATACGGCGAGCGTGTATGCGAGCGGCCTCAGGAACTCGGTATTCATGGCGACCAATTACGTAACCGGTGCCATATGGGCGACGGACAACGGCAGGGACCTCATCGGGAACGACATCCCGCCGGACGAGCTCAATATCATCGAGGAAGGGAAGCACTATGGCTGGCCGTACTGCTACGGCAAGAACGTTTACGACGAGGATTTCGATGCCGGCGACGGCTCCTGTGCGTATACGCCGAGCGCGCACGACCTCCAGGCGCACTCGGCGGCGCTCGGGCTCGCGTTCATCCCGGAGGAGGGCTGGCCAGAGGAATACCGCAGCGATCTTCTCGTCGCGTACCACGGCTCCTGGAACCGTACCGTCCCGACCGGATACAAGGTGGTGCGGTTCGACATGTCTCCGGACGGTAAGAGCATCACCGGCGGGCCGTACGACTTCCTCACCGGCTTCCTGCTCACGGACGACGAGGAGGATGCGCTCGGGAGGCCGGTCGGCCTCTACGCCGAGCCGGGCGGCACGGTCTACGTGAGCGACGATCATGCCGGAGCCGTTTATAAGGTATCCGTTACGGGCATCCCGTAGCGGTATACTGGAAGCATGCTCACGCTCTACGTAAGGACTGGCTGCCCGTACTGTATGCGAACGCTCGCGGCGGCTCAGGAGATGGGGGTGAGCCTCGAGGAGAAGGATGTGACGCAGCCGGGTATCGCGGACGAGCTCATCCGCCTCGGCGGGAAGCGGCAGATGCCGTTCCTCAATGACACGGACCGGGGCGTGAAGATGTACGAATCGGAAGACATCATCGAATATCTCCGGACGCATTATGGGACTCATGCACACTCATCATGAATATCACCATCAAGGCAGAGAACTATCATCTTTCAGGCGGCATCCGCTCCATGATCTACGAGAAGATCGGATCGCTTACCAAGTTCCTCACGAGATCCGATAGCACGCTGGTCGCCGTACGCCTCGGGCACAAGGATAAGCATCAGTCAGGCAATACCTTTTTCGTACAAGCCAACCTCGACACGGGCGATCGGCTCTATCGCGCCACCGCGACCGCAGAAACCATGCCTGGCGCCATCGACCAGGTGGAAGCGGAACTCGCGTCCGAGCTCTCGCGCGCCAAGACCAAGGAGCGCAGCCTCATGCGCCGCACGGGAAGTGCGATGAAGTCATTCTTCGGCGGCTAGAGGTTCCGGGCGAAATCCTCGTACGCCATCTCGCTCTTTCCTTCAGGCGTCACGCGCACCGGCACGAACTGATTGTGCTCGTATGTAGCCGATACGATCTTCACGCGCATATCCTTCTCGCCTTTTCGTACGAAAAAATACGTACCCGGCCATTCCTTGTAGGCGCGGTACTTGTTCCAGTTCCTGACGGCATCATCCGAGAGCGAGATGCAGCCGTCCTCCTTTTTCATCTTGCCCGAGCGCGTCGCGGCAGAGTGATCCTGCGGGACCGGAGTGATCTCTCCGGCTATGTATGCGGGGAGGACTCTGGCGAGCAGCTCCGCGCCCATGCCGATAAGTCGGGCCCGGAGCTCGGTGGTGGTCTCGTCTTTCCCGATCTTCGTCGCCTCCTGCGCAATCACGTCTCCTGCGTCGAGCTCGAAGACCATCTTCTGGATGGTCACGCCGGTCTCCGCGTCTCCGTTCAGCAACGCCGCCTCTACCGGTGACGCGCCGCGATATTTCGGCAGGAGAGAATAGTGGATATTGAGCACCCCTTTCGGGAACAGGTCGATGAGGCTCTGCGGCAGGATCTTCCCGTACGCCACCACGATGGCGAGCTCGCATCCGTATGAAGCGATGTCCGTGAGCGCAGCGGCATCCAGCTTCTCCGGCGATAGCACAGTAAGGCCTTTTTCGAGGGCAAGCGTCTTTGTTTCCGATGGCGTAAGCGCGAGTCCGCGTCCGCGCGGCGCGTCCGGAGACGTCACCACGACTTCAGGTACCAATCCGCGCTCAAGCAAGATGGCGAGCGTGTCCCTCGAGACGTATGGGGTGCCGAAATAGGCGAACTTAGGCATCGTAGTCTCCGGCGGCTTCGCGCCGCGCACGACGCGCAGCGCGCGCCTCTTCGCGGTCTTCGTCCTTGATCTCCGCGAGGTCGGTCGCGTGATCGATGAACAATACGCCGTCGAGGTGGTCTATCTCGTGCTGGAACGCCTGCGCAAGGATGCCGCCTCCGCCGCGCTCGAAGTGATTGCCCGCCGCGTCCTTCGCCTTCACGGTCGCCTGCGTGCGGCGCTTGGTCTTCCCGTAGATATCACGGACGGAAAGGCAGCCCTCGTCCATGAGCGCGCTCTTCTTCGAGAGCTTCACGAAGTCCGGGTTGATGTACACGCCGACGTCGGGCTTCCGTTCCGGCTCTCCCTCTGCGGGCGAGGGCTTCATGCGGTCGTAGCGGACGAGGAAGATGCGATAGGAGATACCCACCTGCGGCGCGGCGATAGCGACGCCGTCCTTCTGGGAGTCCAGGGAGTCCGCCATGTCCTTGAGTATGCGTTCGAGCTCCGGCGTATTGAAAAGCTCCTCGGGCACCGCCTTCGCGTAGCGCCTCAGGACTGCGTCTTCCTTCTGTACGATCGGGAGCACGGCCATATCGCGACTATAACAGATATAAAAAAGGGAGCATCCGAATGGATGCTCCCTGAGTTCTGCCGCGTCAGTACGCCTGCGGGAGACAGGGTCCGGTGTACCTCGCGGCAAGGTCGATCTCGCATGCTTGCAAGCAACAAGCGTCCGACCTGAAGGTTCAAAAAATCAGTGGGCCACCAAGCGCACTCCGTTGATGTGGGAGGGATTCCCTAAATGCATCCGGCGGCCCGCTATCGATATACTACCAAAACGACTCCGCGTCAATACGGACCTCGATCCAGGGCGGCAGCATCGAAAGGCGTTCGGAGAGGGAAGCGTCTGGGAAATGCTCGGCAGCGATCTTCGCGACGAACGATGCGCGCCATCTCCCGCGGAGCATGAGGCGGTCCGGGAGCCGGGTGAACGCGAGCTCGCCGAACGCGCGCTTCACGAGCGCTGCCGCGTCCTCGACGCGATCCTTGGTGCCGCTCGCGTGCACGACGATCAGATGCCCATAGGGCGGATAGGAGAGCGTCTTACGCATAGCGGCTTCCTCCTCGAAGAAATCCGGCTCGCCCTGGATCGCCGAGAAGGCTGAATCCTCCGGAAGGCGTGTGGAGATAAGGAGCTTCTTCGAGCGCTCGGCGAGCTGGTACCCGATGCGGACCAAACGCTCCCGCGCGCGCCAGAAGGGGAGCGCGAGCAGGGAATCGGTTGATGCGATCGCGATGAGGTCGATAGGTTCCGCAGGATCGAGAAGCGGGATCATGCCTTCCGTGCCGACGACGATGGTCCCGTCCTTAAATCGCGCGAGCGCCATCTTCGCTGCCTTGCCGGTCTTCACTTCGTCCGCATCGAGGCGGATAACCGGGACATCGGGCAGCTTCTCCTTGAGCTCCTCCGCGACGCGCTCTATGCCGACGCCGAGCCCCATGAGGTTCCAGCTGCCGCAGTGCGAGCAGATCGCGTCCGCATCGCGTATCACTTTTCCGTCCGCGGTGCGGAGCACCGGCTTGCCTTTGCTCGAAACCAGCGCCAGCGGATGATCACGCTCGTCGACGACCACCTGTCCGCAGTCCCTGCAGATGACTGCGGGCGCGTACCCTTTGCGCACCGCGAGCACAGCGACGCGTCCGCCGTTCGAGGCAGTCTTCCGTATCTCCTCCAGCATTTCATCCGGCACGGCGCTGAACGCTTTCGTCTCTTCCGTCCTCGGGTCGATGATCTTTGCCTTTGTAGGAGGCTTCGGAGCTTGCCGGGAGCGGTACTCGAGCGGGAGGGGGAAGTCACCGAACGTGACCGGCACCTGCCGCGCCTTCGCGAGGGAGAAGAGAGACATGCGCGCATCGAGGTACGGGCGCTTCTGGAACGCGTAGGTCCCTGCGCTCGGGCGCTCGACGATGATTCGGGAAAGATCCCTTATGGGCACCCAGGCGAACGACGGCGTCGCGATGACGACGGCAGCGGTCGCCGCCGCCTCAAGGAGCTTTGCGCGCTTCTTCGGCGCGACGGTACCGGCAAGGACGATCGGAACTATGCCCGATGCCTTGAACCGTTCGACGAGGCGCTCAAGCTCGGTGAGCGTCGGCGCGGCGAGGAGCACCGGTCCTTTCTTCGCATATGCCACGTACTTCAGGACTCGCTCCTCGTACGCACCCTCTATATGCTGCTCGGCGAAGCCGGGTCCCGGAGTGAACTTCTCCGGCATCCCTTCAGAAAGTACAGGGACCAAGAGCGTCCCGAGCACCCCGGCGATGCTCGTCGCATGGTGCGCTGCTGCGCTGGCCGCCGCCTCTGCATATTCCTTCGGCACTGAGCCGATTTTCGTCATCGCGGCGCTCCGCAGCATGAAGTGCGCGGACTTGAGCTCCGACTTCGCCTCCATCACTGGCCGGCACGCGGCCACCATCCCCGGGACCGTCTTCTTCCGGAGCGGCACGGACATGAGCGCGCCGACCGCCACCTTCTCCTTGGTGCGGTACGAGAGCGTCCCGGCAGGAGCGCCGGACGCAAGCGGGATGACGTCGATGACGAACATGCGCCCAGTATAGGAAACTAATCTCTAAATACCCATGGCGCTTGCCTGATACCGGGAAAATAGGTATAACACCTGGGCCGCCGCAAGCGGTTTCGTCCTTTCCATCCACCAAACCTGTTCAAGGGGAATTAGCATGTCATCTGCATCCGTATCCGCACTGTCCGCTCGGCTCTTCGGAGCTGATACCAATGAGAACGTCAGAGTCTTGGAGCGATATCTCGCCGATAACAAGATGTCGCCGGTCAGGTCCGTCGTGCTGCACAATAACGGCAAGAAGTTCGTGCTGGAACGGGAACGCGGATTCACAACCGCTCTCGCGCTCTTCACCGCATTTCTGCACGGTACGCCGTCGGTCCCGTTCGACGACACCGAGCTCAGTATCCTCGACGCCTTCTATGGCTCGAAAGTGAATCTGCCCGAAACGAGCGAGCTCCAGGATCCTGATCACCGCGTGATCAAGTTCATGCGAGAACCTCAGAACGCATCTATTATCGTCCCGCGCAAGTAAAAACAAAAAATGGTGGTGGAAAAAGATCCGATTCACGTCGGATCTTTTTGTTTGCCTAGAGTGAGAAGGAGTAGAACTTGTCTCCGTCGGAAAGGTAGATGGAGTCTTCGTCCTCAGCGGCGATGAGCGGGCTCGTACCGCGGCCGAGCGGCGCGAAGAACTGCGGATTCCTGGGATCGATATCGAGGACGTTCACCCATTCGCCGGTAGCGACGAGAAGGGCATCGGTGCGGCCAGGGAACGGGATGACGGAGCGGATGGGCGCCGGAGGAGAGTAGACGATGGTCGGGGAGCAGGCGCCCTCGGAGCAGAGGTACTCGGGAGTCTCGCAGTCGGCGGCAGGCGCAGCGATCACGCGATTATTGGAAATAGAGATGGCGTTGCATCCCACGATGAGCGGATTCGCTTCGGTCGGAAGCACGGTAGCGCGGATCGCGTCCGCTGCGACGTCCGCCTCATCGCCCACAAGGAGCGAGCGCTCGGGCGCCTTCGGGACGAGGATCGGGGAGACAGTCAGATCCTGCCTCGGCTCGATTGCGATCACCGTATTCCACGGCTGCATGCCTGGCGCGTCAACGATGACGCTGTGCGTTCCGGGGACGAGATTCGCCTTCACCGGGTTCCCGCTCGAGGTGCCGCGGTATGCCTGGTCCACGAAAACGTCGGTCTCGGCCGGGATATCCGCTACGACGAGGGTGCCCACGCGGACCAGGGTGAGGCCAGGACCCGGACGGAAGCCGGCGAAGAAAGCGATAGCGAGGACGACGACGAACACGACAACCAACCAAAGGAGCAGGTTGCGCTTGACGCTCTTTGCTATTGCCGCGGCCATAAGTGCTGGAAGAATAACAGAGTTTGGCTATACCAGCCAACCTAGGCCGTTATGGCGCTGATAGTGGCTCCGAGAGCCGAAAGGCGGGAGACCAGGTCCTCATAGCCGCGGTTGATGCTGTACACGTTCCGGAGGATGGAAGTGCCGTCCGCGGCAAGCATGGCGATGAGCAATATGGTGGCCGGACGGAGTGCGGGCGGGCAGACGAGCTCTGCTGCGCGCAGATGGGACGGGCCATTAACCTGGAAGCGATGCGGATCAAGGAGGAGCGTGTCCGCGCCGAGCCGATCGAGTTCGGTGTAATAGATGGCGCGCTTCTCGTAGACCCAGTCATGGATGAGCGTGGTGCCTTTAGCTTGTGTCGCGATGACGGCGAAGAACGGGAGGTTGTCCATGTTGAGGCCCGGGTAGGGACGCGCATGGATCTTCTCGGGGAATGCGATGAGCTCAGACGGGCGCACCTCGATGTCCGCGAGCTTGGTGATCTTGTTCTCCGAAACGCCGATAGGCGTCACGGTGAAGTCGAGGCCCATCTTCTCGAGGATGGCGAGCTCCACCTCGAGGAACTCGATGGGTGCGCGGCGGATGGTGAGCGCAGAGCGGGTGACGGCCGCGGCCGCGATGAAGAACATGGAATCGATCGGGTCCTCGCCGACGGAGTAGGCGGTGTCCTTCCTGATATCCGCCATGCCGTTCACGGTGAGCGTGGTAGTGCCGATCCCTCCTACGTCCACGCCGAGCTTCTGGAGGAAGCCGCAGACTTCCTGCACCTGGTAGTTCGCGGACGCGTACTTGATGGTGCTCTTCCCGAGGATGCCCGCGGCGACGAAGAGCGCGTTTATGGTGGCGGTGTCGCTCGACTCGTAGAGCGTGATAGTAGTGGCGGTAAGTTCGTTGCGCTCGATGCGGTAGTGGTCTGTTCTCGCTTCGATGGAAACGCCGAACTTCTCGATGGCGTCCTTGTGCGGGAGGACGGAGCGGAGGCCGAGCGTGCAGCCGCCGGACTGCGGGATGTCGAAAGAAGGGAAATGATGGAGCAGAGGGCCGATGAACATGAGGATGCTGCGCGTTCGTGTCGCGGCCTTGCGGTCTATGGTATCGAGCGAGAGTTTCTCGGGCGGGGTGATGGTGACCGTGTGGTCGTCCCAGGAGACCGTAACGCCGATGGACTCGAGCACCTCGATGAGGCGGTGCACCTCCTCGATCTTCGGCACGTTCTTGAGGGTGGTGGTCCCCTTATTTAGGAGGGAAGCGGCAAGGAGAGCCACGGCTCCGTTCTTCGAGCTATTGGTGATTACCTCTCCGGAGAGTGGCTTGCCGCCCTCGATAACGAAGCTTAGGGACTCGGGCGTGCTCATGGCGGGATTGTAGCATCGGCAAAGCTGGAGCGCCTCCATTTATAGTGCGCGGGAAGGAAGGCTGCGGTATCATGTCCGCGATGGCACTCTCGTCCTTCCTCTCTCCGAAGCTCGGCATCGACCTCGGCACCACCAACGTGCTCGTGTTCCTGCCCGGGAAGGGCGTCGTACTCAACGAACCTTCCGTCGTGGCGGTATCCACCGAGACTAATAAGGTCCTCGCGATCGGCGTCGAGGCGAAGAAGATGATCGGCAGGACACCTGACTCCATCATCGCGTACCGCCCGATGAAGGACGGCGTGATCGCGGACTATCGCGTCACCCAGGCGATGCTCAAATATTTCATGCGCAAGGCGATGGGCCGCTGGAACCCGTTCCGTCCGACCGTCCTCATCTCCGTGCCGGCAGGCGTCTCTTCCACCGAGAAGCGCGCAGTGATCGAAGCGGCAGTGAAGGCGGGCGCGAAGGACGCGTTCGTCGTGAAGGAGCCGATCCTCGCTGCTATCGGCGCCGGCATCCCGATCCAGGAGCCGCTCGGCCGCATGGTGGTGGACATCGGTGGCGGCACCATCGACGTCGCCGTGATTTCGCTCGGCGGCATCGTCGCGGCGGCGAGCGTCAAATGCGCGGGCAACCGCCTCGACATCGCGATCGTCGATCACTTGAAGAAGCAGTACAACCTCGCCATCGGGGATAAGACCGCGGAGGAAGTGAAGATCCAGATCGGTTCAGCCGTCGCGGTAAGCGAGGAACTCTCGCTCCCGGTGAAAGGAAGGGACCTCGTCTCGGGCCTTCCGCGCACGGTAGAGCTCAAGACCAATGAGGTGGTCGAGGCGATGAACCGCGAGCTGCGCGAGATGATGGGTGCGGTACGTAAAGTGCTCCAGGAGACGCCGCCGGAGCTCGCAAGCGACATCATCGATAACGGCATCATCCTCACTGGCGGCTCGAGCCAGCTACGCAACATGCCGGAACTCATCCTGAGGCGCACCGGCGTCTCAGCGAAAGTCGCCCCCGACGCGTACTACTGCGTCGCGCGCGGCACGGGCGTCGCGCTGAAGCATCTGCACGTGTATAAGAAGAGCATCATCTCGAAGAAGTAGTTTATATAAATTGAAAAGCCCCGGCGCATCACTGCGGCGGGGCTTTCTCCTTCTCATCAGAGGCTGGCGATCACCTCGTTGCCGATGGTGATGCCGACCGTGACAGCGGGCTTCATGCGCTGCGCTGCTTGGAAGGAACCGAAGACGGTCCAACCGGGAGCGATTGCGTACGAGGCGCCGATGCTGGCGTTGAGGATCGGGATGTTGAAGGTCACGTCCCTGGAATAGGACGCGTCAACATCGAGGCTCAGGCGTTCCGTCAGCGCGATGCTGACGCTCGCGCCCGGATCCACGAACGACGTGTCCGGATAGGTGCCGATGCCGACCCACTGCGTGAGGCGGACATACGGCGTCACCGTGACGTTTTCGAACGTGAACGGCCGGCCGGCCTGGACATACAACTGGACGATGTCGTTCGTCCCGCTGCCGAAATCGGCTGACAGCCAGTAGCAGGCCGATGCTTCGAGGGAAAATCCCCAGAGGCTCGATTCCTTGGTACCGCAGAAGTCGATCTCGTCGCCCGCACCGCGGTTCCCGTACGTACCGGGTTCCGAGAGAGCGGTCGAGTTCCAGACGCTGAGCGTCCAGTCGTCCTTGGAGAACGAGAGGTCGGTCTGGATGACCGGACCGTCGTACGCGATGAATCCCGATTTGCGGAACGCATAGCGATCGCTGATAGAGGACGTGACCGACTTGGTCCACGCCGACTCAGCGCTGTCCTGGGCCTCGGCCCCGAACGGAGCACTGATGAGAAGGATGGAAAGGACAAGCGAAATGAGAAAGCGCATGGACCAAACCTTTCTTTGTTGAAGCGCGTTAATTCGCGAAGCTCCCACCAATATAGCATATGAAAAGTGGTCTGTCAAGTATGGAAAAGGCCCGCCGAAGCGAGCCTTTTCTACGTTGATATGCAGCTAAAGGGCTTTTTGGCCGAGCAGCTCGAGTTCCATGCCGGTGACGTGGAGCCCCTCGTTCAGGGAGAGCGTGAAGCCCTCGCACTGGCCCAGGCGCGCCTTGGCGATGGTCTGCTGGTAGACAGGACGGTGGTTGCACCAGACATACGCGAGCGCGAGCACGGCGAGCGGATCGGCGACGATGAGGACGTTCCTCGTATCGTGGCTGATTGCGCTTTGCATAACCCGCAACGCGATATTGCCGAACTGCTTCACCAGGGCGTCCTTCGTTCTCAGGAGCTTCGCCAGGGTGAAGTCGCCGCCGATCTGCTTGGCCGCTTCGGCCAGGTGGTCGGTGACGCACAGCTGATTGCACGTGACGATGCGCGATGTGTCGACTTGTTTGCCCTGTTCGCCGGCGATCTGATGCGCCGTCACGATGGCGGCGCGCGAGCCGGCGAAGACCTGGCCGTAGACGAGGCTGCCAAGCTCGGTGCGGCGACGGTCAGCGGAGTTAAGCCCACTGAAGGTGAGTTTGCCGTCTTTGTCGACGGCCGCGGCGGTGATGATGTCGACTCTCGTCGTCTTTTTCGCCTTGTTCTGCATATCAGTTCTCCCAAAGATCGGCTTTGCGTTTTGCTTGCCTAAGAACTTATATAACACATTTATAGGATAAAGTAAAGACGAGATACAATATGCGGATGGCGCATCATGCGTTTTTCTATGCAGGAGACCGGGAAGCGGGCTTCAAGGCCGCGCTTTCGTATGTCGAGAAGGAGCTCGGCCTCGAGCCGGTCGGAAATCCGGACGTGATCACGCTCCGGCATGTCCTCTTTTCCGTCGCGGATTCCCGCGCCCTCATCGAGCGCGCTGTCCTCGCGCCGCTTCAAGGAGACCAGAAGGTGCTTATCATCGCCGCGTACCGCTTCTATCACGAAGCGCAGAACGCGCTTTTGAAGCTCTTCGAGGAGCCGTCTCCCGGCACCACGCTCATCCTCATCGTGCCGTCGGAGGGGAACATCATTACGACGCTTCGTTCGAGGCTCCATCCGCTGCCGGTGGGGAAGGAAGAGCAGGTTGTCGGCATCGAGGAAGCGTTCGTCCGCGGCGGGCAAGCTGCGCGAGAGAAGGTGATCGAGACCATCCTCGACGAGGCCAAGTCCGATGACGACAACGAGAAGCTCGAAGCGCGCGTGAAGGCGCTTAGGCTCGCGGAAGGCATCGCGCGGGAGAGCTACGCGTCCTGGCGCGTGAGCGGCAACGCTGCCATGCGTTCGTATCTCTCAGACCTCGACCGCATCATCCCGGTATTGAATGACCGGTCCGCTCCCTTGAAGCCTATCCTCGAGCATCTCCTCATCGCAGCGCCGAAGAAGTTCGATTAGTTTGATACACTGAGCGCATATGGCATATGACTTTTCGAAGCTGAAGGGCGCTATCAAGGAGACCGAGGAGTGGCTCACCCGCGAGCTTTCGGGCGTCCGCACCGGACGCGCGTCCCCGTCTCTTCTCGATTCGGTGAAGCCTGAGGTATACGGCACCCGCACCCCGATCACGCAGATCGGCTCGGTCGGCGTCGAGGATGCCCGCACGCTCCGCGTCATCCCGTGGGACAAGAGCGTGATGAAAGCGATCGAGAAGGCAATCATCGACGCGGACCTCGGCGTCGGCACTGCCGTGGACGATCAGGGGCTGCGCGTCACGTTCCCGGAACTCACCGCGGAGCGCCGCACCCTCCTTACGCGCCTCTCGAATGAGAAGCACGAGCAGGCGAAGGTGACGCTGCGCGGCCACCGCACCGACGCGATGAAGGACCTCGAAGCGGCGGAGAAGGAAGGAGGCATGGGCAAGGATGAGATCGATCGACTCAAGAAGGAGGTACAGAAGCACATCGATGACGGCACCGCGGCGCTCGCCGCGCTCGCGAAGAAAAAGGAGGACGAGATCGCTCAGTAGCGCATGGACGTCCTCCTTCTCATCGTCGTTCTGGTCGCGCTCATCCTCGTGCATGAGCTCGGCCACTTCGTCGCGGCGAAGATCGCCGGCATGCGCGTGCTCGAGTTCGGCATCGGCTACCCGCCGCGCGCCGCGCGCATCGCGAAGAAGGGGGAGACGGAATATACGCTCAACTGGCTGCCGTTCGGCGGCTTCGTGCGCATCTACGGCGAGGACGGCGAGGCGACGGGCACCAACGGCCGCGCCTTCACGGACAAGAACCGCTTTGCGCAGGCCCTCGTGCTTGTCGCGGGCATCGCGATGAACCTCCTCTTCGCGTGGGTGCTCATCTCGGGAAGCCTGCTTGCCGGTACGCCGCGCGCACTCGACCCGAACGAAGTGGCCATGGCTCCGGACGCGCACATCATCGTCTCGGATATCCTCCCGGGTTCCCCGGCAGAGACCGCAGGGCTCCTTGCCGGAGATACCATCGTGCAGTCCTTCTCAGGAGAAGAGTTATTCACGGCTCCAGACCCAGCTGCGTTCACGGAGTTCATCGCGCAGGACGGGGAAGAGGCACCGATCACCTTCGACATCCTCCGCGGCGGGGAGCAGCTCGTGCTCTCCGTCATGCCGGAGAAGGGCATCATCGCGAGCGATCCGACGCGCCCGGCCATCGGCATCGCGGTCGCCGTCGTGGGAACCGTCCCGGTTTCCTGGTATGAGGCACCGGTGCTCGGCGCCGAGTACACGTGGTCCTTGGTGAAAGCGACAGCGGTCGGCCTCGCGCATTTCTTCGGCAGCATCTTCACGCTCTCCGCTGACTTCTCGCAGGTCGCAGGCCCGGTCGGCATCGCGGGGGCGGTCGGCGTTGCGAGCGACGCGGGTCTCACTTCGCTCATCACGCTCACCGCCATCATTTCCATAAACCTGGCACTCATCAACCTCATCCCGGTGCCGGCGCTCGACGGCGGCCGCCTCCTGTTCGTCCTCATCGAGAGCGTGACGCGCAGGCGCATCAAGCCGGCAGTCGCAGGGGCCATGAACACCATCGGCTTCCTGCTCCTCATCCTCCTCATGGTCGTGGTGACGGCCCACGACATCTGGAAGATCGTGGCTTAGGGGCCTATTTGGCGAAAGGGGTGCGCGCTACTATAATCAACCCACCATGCGCCAGTCCCGACTTTTCACGAAAACCCGTCGCGAAGCGCCTTCAGACGAGGTGGCGAAGAACGCGCAATTGCTCATCCGTGCGGGATATATCCATAAGGAGATGGCGGGCGTCTACGCGTATCTCCCGCTCGGCCTGAAAGTAGTCGAGAAGATCAAGCAGATCGTCCGCGAGGAGATGGATGCGGTCGGCGGGCAGGAGATCATCATGACCGCGCTCCAGCGCAAGGAGCTCTGGGAGACTACCGACCGCTGGGATGATGAGAAGGTGGACGTCTGGTTCAAGTCGAAGCTCGCCGCTGGCGGGGAAGTCGGGTTCGGCTGGTCTCACGAGGAGCCGATCACCGACATGATGAAGCATTTCATCTCGAGCTACCGCAGCCTCCCGGCGTACGTGTACCAATTCCAGACCAAGCTCAGGAACGAGCTGCGCGCTAAGTCCGGCATCATGCGCGGGCGCGAGTTCGTGATGAAGGACATGTACTCGTACACCACGGACGCGGCTGCGCATAAGCAGTTCTACGATGCGGTCATTGAGGCGTACCTGAAGGTCTTCGAGCGCGTCGGCCTCGGCGAGCGCACCTACCTCACGTTCGCGTCCGGCGGCGCGTTCACGCAGTTCAGCCATGAGTTCCAGACGGTCTCGGACGTGGGGGAGGACACCATTTACATACATAAGGAGAAGAAGATCGCGATTAACAAAGAGGTCCTCACCGAGGAAGTGTTCCAGAAGCTCGACATCAAACGCGAAGAGCTCGAGGAGAAGGCGGCGGTCGAGGTCGGCAACATCTTCGACTTCGGCGGCGTGAAGTCCGAGCAGCTCGGCCTCTACTATAAGGACGAGACCGGCAAGGACGTCCCGGTGCACCTCGGCTCCTACGGTATCGGCATCACGCGCCTCATGGGCACCATCGTGGAGATCTTCGCGGACGAGAAGGGCATCGTATGGCCGGAAGCGGTCGCGCCGTTCCGCTTCCATCTCGTCTCGCTCGGCCAGGCAGGGGATGAGGTATCCGGCGCAGCGGAAGCGCTCTACGCAGATATGACCGCTAAAGGCATTGAGGTGCTCTTTGATGACCGCGACGCGCGCGCAGGGGAAAAGTTCGCGGATGCGGACTTGATCGGTATCCCGTACCGCATCGTGGCGGGGAAGCAGGGCCTTTCGGACGGCACCTTCGAGGTCGTGAACCGCAAGACAGGAGAGACCGTGAAGAAGAGCCGGGAGGAAGTGCTCGCGCTCTAATATGCCTAAGAAGTTCTCACGGAACTCCCTCTTCTCTAGCGACATCGGGATCGACCTCGGCACCGGCAACACGCTGGTGTACGTGCGCGGACGCGGCATCGTGATATCCGAGCCGTCGGTGGTCGCCGTGAACGACAAGACCGGCCAGGTCGTCGCGGTCGGGAAGGAAGCGAAGGCCATGATCGGGAAGACGCCGCCGCACATCCGCGCCGTGCGTCCGCTCCAGCACGGCGTGATCTCGGACTTCGAGGTGACTCAGGAGCTGCTCGCGTACCTCATCAACAAGGCGCAGGGCGGGCGCTCGAAGCTCTTCGGTCCGCGCGTGGTGGTGGGCGTGCCGACCGGCGTCACGAACGTGGAGAGCCGCGCGGTGCGCGATGCGGTCATGACGGCAGGCGCGCGCGAGGCATTCATCATGGAGGAGCCGGTCGCGGGCGCCATCGGGGCGAAGCTCCCGATCAATGAGGCGCTCGGCACCATGGTGCTCGACATCGGCGCCGGCACTACCGACATCTCCGTACTCGCGCTCGGCGGCACGGTGGCGTCCAAGAGCTCGCACGTCGCCGGGGACCGCTTCAACGAGAACATCGCGGACTACGTCCGCAGCGAGTTCCAGCTCGCCATCGGGGACAAGACTGCCGAGGACATCAAGATCAGCATCGGGGCGGTATCGAAGCTTCCCGAGCCGCTCGAGCGTGCGGTTCGCGGGCGAGACCTCGCGACGGGGCTTCCGCGCGAGATCATGCTCACAGACTCGCACGTGCGCGACGCGCTCGACAGTTCGCTGTCGCAACTCCTTGAGGCGATGAAGGAGGTTATCGAGAAGACGCCGCCCGAGCTCCTATCCGACGTGCTCGAGCGCGGCGTCACCATCTTCGGCGGCGGGGCCTTGCTCCGCGGCCTGCCGCAGCTCCTGTCGAAGATGCTCGGCGTGCCGGTGGTGGTGGCGAGCGACCCGCTCACGGCGGTGGTGCGC
Organism: uncultured Candidatus Saccharibacteria bacterium; assembly: GCA_964569655.1. Classification (GTDB taxonomy): domain Bacteria; phylum Patescibacteriota; class Minisyncoccia; order Phycocordibacterales; family Phycocordibacteraceae; genus C7867-001. The sequence goes on along the minus strand of CAZMTN010000007.1, from coordinate 99 downwards.
GGCACCGGCATCGTTACCGAAGACCCAGGCCCGTGGAGCGACGTATTCATCGATGAAGAGGATGTCCTTCGCGAGGCGTAACGCCTTCTTGCCGCGTTC
>CAZMTN010000006.1:0-38772 GCA_964569655.1 uncultured Candidatus Saccharibacteria bacterium | reverse complement strand
TCTTCAGCTCGACCGCAACAGGACTCACGTACACCAGCGGCACCGGCGTCTTCAGCCTCACGGGCGGCTACAGCATCCCGCTCACGGCTTCCACCAGCGAGTGGAGCGCCGCATACGCGAGCGCGATCAACACCGCGACCTATCCGCTCCAGATTTCTTCGAACAACATCAGCCTGGCCTTCGGCACCACGACGAATAACGTGTGGAGCGGCACCAATGCCTTCAGTGGCAATGTCTCGCTCGCTGCAGCGACCTCGACCAGCTTCGCCATCACCTCGCTCACCTCCGCGTTCCTGAAGACGAACGCCTCCGGCTCGATAGTCGCTGCGGTCTCCGGTGCCGACTACGCGCCACCGAGCAGCGGCACCGGCCTCCTCTACGGAAACGGCAGCGGCGGCTTCAGCGTCGCTTCGGTATCTTCGCCGCTCTCGTTCGCTGCCGGCAACCTGTCGGTCGCCGAAGCTATGGCGAACGACTCGACGAAGGGCGTGGCGACCTTCGCTTCGAACGACTTCAGCTCGTCTTCAGGCACCATCTTCCTCGATTACGTGAACAGCCAGTTCGCCGCGGCGGGCCAGAACGGATTCCTCACGTCCGGCCACTGGAGCCTCTTCAACAACAAGATCTCCTCGACGTCGCTCTCCGCGGCATACCCGCTCGCATATAACAGCTCGACCGGCGTCTTCACGACGGCCCTCAGCACCACCACCGCCAACACCTGGAGCGCCCACAATATCTTCTCCTCGCTCTTCGCGACGAATGCGTCTACCACGAACGCGACCACCACCAACCTCTACGTATCCGGCCAGGCGTTCTTCGAATCGTTCTCGGCCGACGCCATCGGCATCGGTACGACGTCTCCGCAGGTCTCCCTCGAGATGGCGGGCGCCACGGGCGCCGCAGGCGGCATCAATATCTGGAACCAGACGGGGCCGTCCTATCAGCTCGGCCGCCTCGGCTACGTGAACGGCCCGGTGAACGTCCTCACGCTCTCCACTTCAGCGAACGTCGGCGGAACCAACCAGGATATCCAGCTGAAGCCGGGTTCTGCGGATGGCCTCTATGTCGCAGCGACGGGGCAGGTGGGCCTCGGATACACCAGCGGATTCGACACGTCGGTCGGCCCGGCGCTCGTCGTGAACGGCCGCATCGGCATCGGCAGCACCTCGCCGCAGTCCATGCTCGACATCTCGACCGGCGGCCGCAATACCGGAAATACGGCGTACGGCCTCCGCATCAATAACACCGATACCGGATCGCTCGCGACGAACATGGGCTACATCACCGGCGGCGCCACCAACTGGATCACGGGTACCGACCTCAAGGGCAACGGCACCAACAACTTCTTCATCGGCACTTCGACGAACGGCTACACGCCGGCGACTGCCTACGGCAGCGGAGCCTGGGCGCCGTTCATGGTCAGCAGCGCCGGTAACGTCGGCATCGGCTCGACGACGCCGGCAGCGACCTTGTCGGTGAATTCGGTTGCCGGGCAGCCGCAGTTCATGATCGGCTCGTCGACGACTCAGTTCCTCGTTGATAAGGACGGAAGAGTGGCGGTTGGCAGCATTCCCAACGCAGCTTCTTCAATCGGCGCGACCAACTTCGAAGTCTCCGGAACCAGCTTAAATACGAGCGGATACACCGGAAACTGGAATGCGGCCTTCATCGACACCAGAGCTCCGGCAGCGGGCGTCGGAGGAGGTATCGTATTCGGTGGAAACACGACCGCCGGAGCGCCGACCGCAATGGGTGCCATCTGGGCCTCAAAGATCGACGGAACCACGAGTCCTAACGCCAGCCTGAACTTCGCCGTTCGTAACGGTGGGAACACGGCTACAGCACTGACGCTTAACGTAAACGGCACCGTCCGCTACAACACCGAAGACACCGACGCTACCAACAACTGGGTCTGTTACAACACGACCAACAAGACGCTCTCCGACTGTACGTCTCTCCGCGCGTACAAGACGGACATCGTTCCGCTGACGGAAGAGCTCGGCCTCGAGACTGTGCTCGACTTGAATCCGGTAACGTACACGGTTATCGAGGGAGGGGAAGAAACGCTCGGCTTCATCGCCGAGGACGTCGAGGCCGTGAATCCGCTGCTTGCGACCCATAACCGGGAGACGGGCGCGCTCCAGGGCGTGAAGATGCCGCAGCTCACCGCCGTCCTCACCAAGGCGGTCCAGCAGCTCAGCGCGAAGGTAGACGCGCTCGCCGGTTCAGGCCATGCGACCACCACCAATATCAGCTTCCTCAACGCGACCACCACCACGACTAACACCCTCTGCCTCTCCGGAGACTGCCGCTCCTCATGGCCGACAACGCCGAGCCTCGCCGGCTACGCGCTCCTCTCGAATATCCCGAGCGTCTCGAGCTTCGTCTCGACCTCGACGCTGGCGATGAATCTCTCGAGCTACGCGACTGCCGCGAGCGTGAATGACGCCATCGCTTCTGCGCTTTCTGGCTTCGCGACCTCGACGCCTGATCTCTCTTCGTACGCAAAGCTCACCGACCTCACTGCGCTCTCGAGCACTTTCGTCTCGAGCTCGACGCTCGCAGCCGCGCTTGCCGACCTCTCGTCCCTCCCGCTTAGCGGAACGGTAGACGGCTCGATCATCCCGCAGTCAAATGACCTCTTCGACCTCGGCAGCCCGACCAACCGCTTCGCGAACATCTACGGAAACAACATCGTCGCAGGAGACCTTACGTACGCCGAGACCACCAACAACAGCCAGGCGGTCGCTGCCGGCCTTCCGGCATACACCTTCCAGCAGGGCGATGTCGTCGCACTGTACGTGAACAGCACTTCAGGCGGTACGCATACCGTGCCGGTAGACATGGGATCCGCTATCTCGAACGCGCGCTACGGTTCAAACAACATCTTCCTAAACACTTCTGGAAAGGTCGCCATCGGCATCGCGACCTCGACGACTCCCCGCGGAAAGCTCAACGTCGAGATGTCAGCAGGATCAGGCGATACCCGTCTCCTCACTGTTGCGAACACCGGTGTAACGGGAGCGCTTCCGTACTCGATGTACATCCCAAGCACCGGAGACCTCAACATCGCAAGCAATGACAACAGCAACGGCTCCACCATCAACGCCTCCTACCCAAGCTGGAACGTAAAGCTCGGCGGCGTCACCGATGCCTTCAGTATCCAGCGCTCCGCAGCGGGGGCTTCGACGAGCTACAGCGACCTATTCACCATCAAGAATGACGGCAAGGTGGGTGTCGGCACATCATCACCGTACGCGAAGCTTTCGGTCGCTGGCGATATCGCTACGAATCAATACCTTTATGTACACTCATGGCAAGGCACCACCTACGGCACTGGCACTGGTTCTATCTGGTATGACGGCGCGGGCGGAGCGGGAGATGCGACAGGGTATATGGCGCTCGGACATGACGGAGGCACTAGCATGGTGCTCCAGCGAGGAGGCAACGTCGGTATCGGAACGACCTCGCCGAATACGGCGCTCTCGGTCGTAGGAAAGGTGAGCATCAACAGCACCTTGGGTGCGACCGCCTTCTTCGGCGGCGATGACCTTGTCATCGGCACCACTCCCGCCGGAACCCGCAGCGGTATGACGATCTTCTCTGGTACGAATCAGGACGGCGGCATCTACTTCGGCAGCGCCACGAGCGCGACCCGAGGTCAGATCGTATACAACCACCCTGCCGACTCGCTCGATTTCTATACCGCTGATGCTGGCCGCATGACTATCGGTAACGACGGCAAGATCGGTATTGCAGGCGCCGTGACTCCGAGCGTGACAGTCAATATCAATCCGGTCGGCAGCAGGTACGGCTTGGCATCAGGGGCAAATACTGGCGGCAGCCCGGGAGTATATGGCTATCACACCGTTAACGCTGCCAATGGCTACTCAGCGTATTTCACCAACACTGGCTCCGGTACCTACTGCCGGCTTGGAAACGGTACCAGCTGGGACTGCGCTTCGGATGAGCGCCTCAAGAAAAACATCGCGCCTATAAGCGGTTCGGACGCGCTTGCCGGACTCGCTCAGATTGAGGGCGTGAAATTCGACTGGAAGACATCTACAACGACAGACAACACGCAGTTGGGAGTCATCGCGCAGCGCGTCCAGGCGGTATTCCCTGAAGCGGTCGAAGCGGGCGCAGACGGCATCCTCGGCGTCCAGTACGACGCGCTCATCGCGCCGCTCATCTCCGGCGTGAATTACCTCAATCAGCGCCTCACGGCTCTCGAGGGCAACGGCACGGCGACCACGACCAACACCTCGTTCCTCAACGCCACCACGACCAACACCGACACGCTCTGCCTCTCCGGCGTTTGCCGTTCGTCATGGCCTACCGTCGCGTCCTCGACCGCTCCGGACCTCTCTGGCTACGCGCTCCTCTCGAACATCCCGGATGTATCATCATTCGTCTCTACCTCGACGCTCGCGAGCTACGCGACGACCGCGAACGTGACTGATTCGCTGGCCGCGCTCTCTAACAGCTTCGTTTCTACCAGCACCCTTGCCGCCGCGATCGCCAATATCCCGTCCGCTGCGCTCCAGGGTACGCAGACCGGCTCGATCATCCCGGATGCTAATAACGCCTATGACCTCGGCAGCCCGACCAACCGCTACGCGAACATCTACGGAGACAACATCGTCGCAGGAGACCTTACGTACTCGGAGACCACCAACAACTCACAAGCCGTAGCCGCAGGCCTCCCGGCATACACGTTCCAGACCGGAGACGTGGTGGCGCTCTACGTGAACTCGACGTCAGGCGGCACGCACACCGTGCCGGTAGATATCGGTTCGGCGATCTCGAATGCCCGCTACGGCAGCAACAACATCTTCTTCAATACTTCTGGAAAGGTCGCCATTGGCATCGCCACCTCGACGACCCCTCGCGGAAAGCTCAACGTCGAGATGTCAGCAGGATCAGGAGACACCCGCCTCCTCACCGTCGCGAACACCGGTGCTACCGGCGCAATCCCGTACTCGATGTATATCCCGTCGACGGGAGACCTCAACATCGCAAGCAACGACAATAGCAACGGCTCGACCGTCAACGCCTCGTATCCTTCCTGGAACGTGAAACTCGGGGGAGTCACGGATGCCTTCAGTATCCAGCGCTCCGCGGCCGGAGCTTCGACGAGCTACAGCGACCTGTTTACGGTGAAGAGCAACGGCTTGATAGGTATCGGCACAACAACCCCAGGAGCTAAGTTGGATATTTCTGCAGGCTCCACCAATGGTATCCGTATCTCCAACATGAACGCCGCGCCCTATGCTCTCATGATCAACAACACAACGTTCGGTTCCAGCAATGCTACCGGGTTCGGGTTTGCGCAGAATAATGCAGGGACAGCTACTATCTACAATAACAATCTGTTGGCTATTAATATTTCAGCCACGGGCAACGTGGGCGTCGGCACGACGTCGCCGGGATACAAGCTCGATGTCAACGGATCGCTCGGCGTGACTGGCGCGGCAACCATAATGAGCGGAGCGAACAACCAGCCACTCGGGCTTCACACGAACAGCGGCGTCAACAACAACATTAGGTACACGATTAACAGCGCGAACGTCATGTACCACGGAGTGGACTCCAGCAACAACAGGTGGCGCTTCGTCAACTCTGATGCGAATGGCAATGCCGAGATATTCACCGTCCTGCAGAGCGGATTTACCGGTATCGCCACCTCGACACCCAACGCGCCTCTCACGGTGTACGGCGGCAATGGGGTGGGCGGCCCTGCGAACATGACCGCGAACTGGAATCGTACGCTTTCACTCGAGGCGATCTTCCCGACGATCGTGTTCGGCAGCAACTACAGCACCGACAAGTACGCGATGATAGGATATGACTCTTCTGCCGGCTTCTCATTCACGGTAAATGCGAATTCAGCGGACGCTTCTAATACGAGTAACGGTGCAAAGTATGCGTTCCATATCCTGAACAACGGCAATGCTCAGTTCAATGGCTCGGGCGGTACCTGTACTATCAGCGGCGCAGGAGCCTGCTCTTCAGACATACGCCTCAAGGAGAACATCGCCGACATCAGCGGCGCCGATGCGCTCGCAGGACTCGCGCAGATCCAGGGCGTCACCTACAACTGGAAGGATCAGTCTCTCGATCAGGAACAGCGCGTCGGCGTCATCGCCCAGGAGGTCCTTGCGGCATTCCCTCAACTCGTTGGTACCGCGACGACCACGTTGAACGGCGTCCCAGGCAATTACTACACGGTGAATTACGCCGGCCTCACTGCGCCGCTCATCTCCGCGGTCAACTATCTCGGTCAGCGCGTCGCGGCCCTCGAAGGAAATGGAACCGCAACGACCACCAACACCTCGTTCCTCAACGCCACCACGACCAACACCGACACGCTCTGCCTCTCCGGCGTTTGCCGTTCGTCATGGCCTACCGTCGCGTCCTCGACCGCTCCGGACCTCTCTGGCTACGCGCTCCTCTCGAACATCCCGGATGTATCATCATTCGTCTCTACCTCGACGCTCGCGAGCTACGCGACGACCGCGAACGTGACTGATTCGCTGGCCGCGCTCTCTAACAGCTTCGTTTCTACCAGCACCCTTGCCGCCGCGATCGCCAATATCCCGTCCGCTGCGCTCCAGGGTACGCAGACCGGCTCGATCATCCCGGATGCTAATAACGCCTATGACCTCGGCAGCCCGACCAACCGCTACGCGAACATCTACGGAGACAACATCGTCGCAGGAGACCTTACGTACTCGGAGACCACCAACAACTCACAAGCCGTAGCCGCAGGCCTCCCGGCATACACGTTCCAGACCGGAGACGTGGTGGCGCTCTACGTGAACTCGACGTCAGGCGGCACGCACACCGTGCCGGTAGATATCGGTTCGGCGATCTCGAATGCCCGCTACGGCAGCAACAACATCTTCTTCAATACTTCTGGAAAGGTCGCCATTGGCATCGCCACCTCGACGACCCCTCGCGGAAAGCTCAACGTCGAGATGTCAGCAGGATCAGGAGACACCCGCCTCCTCACCGTCGCGAACACCGGTGCTACCGGCGCAATCCCGTACTCGATGTATATCCCGTCGACGGGAGACCTCAACATCGCAAGCAACGACAATAGCAACGGCTCGACCGTCAACGCCTCGTATCCTTCCTGGAACGTGAAACTCGGGGGAGTCACGGATGCCTTCAGTATCCAGCGCTCCGCAGCGGGGGCTTCGACCAGCTACAGCGACCTATTCACCATCAAGAATGACGGCAAGGTCGGCATCGGCAATGCAAGCCCTACGTACAGGTTGGATGTCACTGGGACGGCAAATAGCGGAATCCGCTTGAAGCAGGGGGCGCAGATGGGTATTTCACCCGCAGCTGCCGGAAGCTACTACAACGGATTGACGTTCGAGACGCCAGCGTCGACTAACTCGTTCGCCCTCGGGTATACAACCGGAGGATACTTCGGACTGAACTACTTCGACGGCGCATCTACCTACTCCAACCTGATGACGGTCATGCACAACGGCAACTTCGGCATCGGCATGGATCCGCACGTGAATGCGCGTATGAAGATCACCGGAGCCGGCATGGACGGCGTGGATGCGTATGTCAGCACCAATACCGCAGGGACCATCGCCATGTACGGCTACCATACCGGAAGCGGATCAGACCGATATGCGGCGTACTTCCACACCGGAGCCGGTAACAGCTGCTATCTCTCAAACGGCTCCAGCTGGACCTGCGCCTCCGACGAGCGCCTCAAGACGAACATTGCCCCTATAAACGGAGCAGACGCGCTCGCCGGCCTCGCGCATATCGAGGGCGTCACCTACAACTGGAAGGCCTCCTCCACCACCGATGAACAGATGGGAGTTATCGCTCAGCGCGTACAGGAAGTATTCCCTAATGCGATTAGCACGGGCAAGGACGGCTACCTCGGCGTCCAGTACGACGCGCTCATTGCGCCGCTCGTCTCGGGCGTGAACGAGCTCAACAAGCGCACGTCATTCATCACTAACACCTCGACCTCAACTTCGCTCAGCGTCACCGCCCTCGGCAACGTCGGCGTCGGCACCACCACCGACAATTACAAGTTCGCGGTCGGGGGAGACGTCGCTGCGACGGGCTTCATCAACGTCTCGACCGAGACCAGCAAGACCGGTATCAACTACCTCTCGGCATCCTCGACGGAGCAGATCCTCGCGGACATCGGCTCGGTCCACATCGCCCAGTACAAATACAAGACCGAGAAGAAGTCGAATCCGCTCCGCCTCGGCCTCATCGCGGAGAATGCGCCAAGCATGGTCCTCTCGGCAGACGGCAAGGGCGTCGACATCTACAAGCTCGCTACCTTCACGCTTGCGGGCGTCCAGGCGCTCGCGGCGAAGGTGGACGCGCAGGGCGCGCAGATCGCGAACCTCGAGCAGCGCCTTCAGATGCTCGAAGACGGATCGATCGCGAGCGCCACCCTTGAGTTCTCGACCACGACGCTCACGGCCGCGCTCGGCGAGCTCGGCATCTCTATCAAGGACGGCATCGCGCGCATGGGCACGCTCATTGCGGCGCAGTTCACGGTCGGATCAGAGGAGAAGCCGGCCGGCATCACCATCTACGACACCGCGACCGGCGAACCGTACTGCATCAGCGTCAGGAACGGCGAGAACGTCACCCAGCCGGGAGACTGCAAGGACATCGACTTCAATGCGGACGAGGATGATACCGAGGAGGAGCCAGCTCCTGAAGAGGAGAACGGAGGAGGGGAAGCTCCGGCGGAAGAAGAAGCCCCGGAGGAGACTCCGATCGTAGAAGAGATTCCAGAAGAGGCCCCGATCGTAGAGGAAACACCGGAGGAAGAGGCTCCGATCGTCGATGAGGCGCCTGAAGAGGCTCCCGTAGCCGAAGAAGCGCCAGAAGAGGCGCCAGCGAATGAAGGCGCGGATGCTGTCGCTGATGCCGGGGACGCCGGAGAAGGCGCGTAATCTTATTTGATACAATCATCTATATGCAAAAACCCATTCGCGTCGCGATTAACGGGCTTGGGAGGATCGGGCGCGCGTTCATGCGCCGGAGCCAGGGGCGCAATATAGAGGTAGTAGCCGTAAATGACCTCGGCTCCTTGGAGAGCCTCGCGTACCTCCTCAAGTACGACACCGTATATAAGAGAGCACCATTCAAGGTGGAAGTGCGGGAGAACCGCCTCTTCATAGACGGGAGGGAAGTGAAGTTCCTCTCAGAGAAGGATCCGGCGAACCTTCCGTGGAAGGACCTGAATATCGACGTAGTGGTGGAATCCACCGGGTTCTTCACCGATTACCAGAAGGCGAAGGCGCATATAGACGCGGGCGCCCGCCACGTGGTGATCACGGGACCGGTGAAGGACGACGTCCCGGGACTCGGCACCACCGTGCTCATGGGCATCAACGAGCATCAGGCAGCTTCCTGCCCCATCACGAGCAATGCTTCCTGTACGACGAACTCCGCAAGTCCCGTCATCGCCATCCTCGATGACGCCATCGGCATCGAGAAGGCGATCCTGTCGACCACGCACGCGTACACCGCCTCCCAGGCGCTGGTCGACGGCCCGAGCAAGAAGGACCTGAAGGAAGGCCGTGCGGCGGCGCAGAACATCGTGCCCACGTCGACCGGCGCGGCGGTCGCGGTCACGCAGGTGTATCCCCAGCTCGCGGGCAAGTTCGACGGCATCTCGCTGCGCGTCCCGGTGCCCGCTGGCTCCATCGCGGACATCACGTTCATCGCGAAGCGCCCGACTACCGTCGAGGAAGTGAACCGCGTACTGAAGCGCGCGTCCGCGGATAAGCGCTGGGAAGGCGTCTTCGCGGTCACCGAAGAGGATGTGGTCTCGAGCGATATCGTCGGCGAGCCGTACGCGTCCATCGCAGACCTCGGCATGACCCGCGTCGTGGACGGGAACCTGGTGAAGGTGCTCGCCTGGTACGACAACGAGATGGGGTACACGGAGTCCTTGGTGCGCCATGTATTAAAAGCAGCAAATTAACTATGTCCGAATTCACCCCCCGCCCACGCCTCTACTTCGCCAGCGATCACGCAGGCTTCGCATTGAAGAAAGCGCTCATGGAGTACGCGTCAACGCTCGGCACGGCTATCGACGACCTCGGCCCGTTCGAACTCAACCCCGAGGACGATTATCCTGATTTCGTCCGCCCGCTCGCGGAGAAAGTGGCGAGCGAAGAGGGCGCGCGAGGCGTCGTCATCGGCGGAGACGGGGAAGGGGAAGCGATGGTAGCGAATCGCGTGCCGGGCGTCCGCGCCGGCGTCTTCTACGGCGGCGTCCGCGCCTTCGCGCCGATCGATGCCGATTCCACCGAAGGGAAGGACGGCTTCGACCTCGTCCGCCTCATGCGGTCTCACAACGATGCGAACGTGCTCTCCTTGGGCGCGCGCTTCATCTCAGGCGAAGAGGCGCGCGAAGCGCTCCGCATCTTCCTCACCACGCCGTTCTCCGGCAAAGAGCGCCATCTGCGCCGCATCGGGAAATTCTGAATATGAGCGCGATCGTCCCGGCGATACTCCCCACGTCCCGCCTCGATCTCGAAGAGAAGCTCGTCCGCATCCGCGACATCGTCGGCGTGACGTCGGTGCAGATAGATCTGGTGGACGGGAGATACGCGAGCCCGGCGACCTGGCCGTACCGTGCGAACGAGAAGATCGATTCCGTCGAATCGCTCCTGCATACGGGGAACCTCACCTTCGAGGTGGACCTCATGGTCGCGCATCCGGAAGAGGTGGTGGAGGCATGGGTCGCGCTCGGGGCTTCGAGGATCACCATACATATAGAGAGCGCGCAGAACCTCACCCAGCTCCTCGACGGCATGCACAAACGCTTCGGCCACGACAAGGCCTTCGCCCCGGACCTGCTTTCGTTCGGCATCGCGATCGGCATCAATACCGACCTTTCAGTGCTTGAGCCCCACCTCCCGCACGCGGACTACGTCCAGTTCATGGGCATCAAGACCATCGGGAAGCAGGGGCAGCCGTTCGACCCTCGCGTCCTTACGAAGATCGCCTCCTTCAGGAAAGCGCACCCGGACATGGAGATTCAGGTGGACGGCGGCGTATCCCGCACCTCGGCGCCGAAACTGCTCGCGGCAGGCGTGGATCGGCTCATTGTCGGGAGCGCGCTCCTCAATGCCAAGGACATCCAAGCCGAATTCGACGCGTTCTCCGCGCTCACCGAAGAACACGGCATATACGAGTGAGGTATACTTTTCGTAATGGATCTTTCCGCTGAAGCAACGAAGATTCGCGTGACGCTCATCGACATGCTCGCGGCTGCGGGCTCGGGGCACACGGCAGGGCCGCTCGGGATGGCGGATATCTTCGCGGCGCTCTATTTCAAGGTGCTGAAGCATGATCCCAAGAACCCGGACTGGGAAGAGCGGGACCGCTTGGTGCTCAGCAACGGGCATATCACGCCGGTCCGCTACGCCGCCATGGCGCACGCCGGATATTTCCCCGTAGAAGAGTGCCTCACGCTCCGCAAGTTCGGCTCGAGGCTCCAAGGCCACCCTGAAAGAGAAAAGCTCCCGGGCCTCGAGACCACCTCCGGCCCCTTGGGCTCCGGTCTTTCGCAGGCGTCCGGCATGGCGTACGGCCTCCGCATGGACGGGAAGCCGAACTACGTCTACTGCCTCATGTCGGACGGCGAGCAGCAGGAAGGCAACACCTGGGAAGCTGTGCTCTTCGCCGGGAAATACAAGCTCGCGAACCTCATCGCGGTGATGGACCGCAATTACATCCAGATAGACGGGAAGACCGAGGACATCATGCCGCTCGACCCGATGAAGGATAAGTACGTCGCGTTCAACTGGCACGTCATCGACGTCGACGGGAACGATATCCCGGCGTTTATTGCCGCCGTCGAGGAGGCGAAGCAAGTGACAGACAAGCCGAGCATCATCATCGCGCACACCGTGCCGGGCAAAGGCGTACCGGAGATCGAAGGCGATTACCGCTGGCACGGCAAGCCGCCGAAGAAGGAAGAAGTGCAGCGATTCAAGGACGCCATAACCTCCCATGCTTAATCCTGACGCAAAACTCTCCAGCTCCGTATTCGATCCGAAGATCGAACGTAAGTCCACGCGCGACGGGTTCGGGAAGGGATCGGTCGAGGCCGGGAAGGAAGACCAGAACGTCGTCGTGCTGTCCGCGGACCTCAAGGAATCAACCCGCGCCGAGTGGTTCGAGAAGGAATTCCCGGACCGATTCATCGAGGTCGGGGTCGCGGAGCAGAACATGGCGACGGTAGCGGCTGGCCTCGCGGCCGTCGGCAAGATCCCGTTCATCACGAGCTACGCGGCATTCTCACCAGGTAGAAACTACGAGCAGATCCGCACGACGGTGGCGCTGAACGACGTGCCGGTGAAAGTGATGGGCATGCACGCCGGCATCTCGGTGGGGCCCGACGGCGCGACGCACCAGATGCTCGAGGACCTCGGCATGATGCGCATGCTCCCGAACATGATCGTGCTCAATCCCTGCGACGCGGAAGAAGGCCGCAAGATGACCATCGCTGCCGCGAAGAACGGGAAGCCGACCTACATCCGCTTCGGACGCGCGGACGCGCCGGTGTTCACGACCCCGGAGACGCCTTTTGATATCGGGAAAGCTCTACTGCTCTGGAAAAGCGAGAAGCCGAAGGTGGCCATCATCGGGAGCGGCACCATGAGCTATAACGCGCTCATGGCCGCTCGCTCGCTCGAGTCAGACGGCATCGGCTCGATCGTGCTCCATCTCGGCTCCGTGAAGCCGATAGACCGCGAAGCAATCATCGCGGCGGCGAAAGAGGCGGGGCGCGTGGTCACCGTCGAGGAGCATCAGGTCGCAGGCGGCGTCGGGAGCGCGGTAGCGGAAGTACTCGCGGAGGCGTATCCGGTCCCGATGAAGTTCATCGGTCTCAACGACACGTTCGGCCAGTCCGGCACGCCGGACGAACTCATCGAGCACTACGGCCTCCATCCGGCCCGCATCGCGGAGACGGCGCGCCGGATGATCGGCGTCAGAACGGCGTGACCTTGTAATCAGGCGCGCGCTCTATATGGGTGAGGAGCGCATCCTTCGTGAGGAGCCCTTCCTGGGCTCCGACTTTCTGTACGACCGACATCGAATTCACGGGGCCCCAGAGGAGCGCCTCCGCAAGCGGCTTCCCATATAGGAGAGCGACGGTGACCGTAGACGCGAACGCGTCTCCGGCGCCGGTGCGCTCGACCGGCGGCCGCGGATCCGGATAGAGCGGCACGTGGAAGTAATCCGCGCCATCGCTCGCGTGCGCGCCTTTGCGCCCGTCGGTCACGGCGACCATCTTCGGGCCGAGCTTCAGCATCCCGTTGAGTAGGTCGCGCACGTCATCGGACGCAGATCCGAGCACCAGCTGCGCTTCCTGCTTGTTGAGCACGACGAGATTCGCGCGCTTGTAGAGGCGCGCCAACCTTTCGACGCCGAGGCGCATCTGGAAGCTGCCCGGCTGGAAGGTGAGGAACATGTCCGGGTATTTTTCGGCGTACTCGGCGACCTCGTCGTGGTATGCCTCGGTGTGCTCACCGAGCGAGGAGAGATAGAGCGCCTTCGGAGGCTCAAGATGCATGGGAAAGGAGTACGCGTACTTCTCGTGCTTGATGAGGATGGTGCGTTCGGATTCGTACGAGAGCACGTAATGGTAGTTGGTAGGCACGCCTTGGTGCTTCTTGATCTCAGACGCGTCGATGTCCTGTTCTTGGAAGCTCTTCACGATCCGCTCGCCGCGCTCATCCGCGCCGACGTTCGAGACGAAACCGGTCGAGAGTCCGAGGCGCTTCGCGGACACGGCCGCGTTCGCCGCGTTCCCGACGCCGTACACGATAGTGGAGGACTCGAACGGGATCTTGTCGCCCCAGCGCATGGAGATGGTGCAGTTCTCGCTGTCGATATCGCAATGCACGCTCGCTTCCTTCAGTCGGATGAAGTCGTCGATCGTCGTATCGCCGACCGCGATGAAATCAAGGGCCATATGCGTACAGCTTACCGTGTGCATACCTTCGATGAAAGGAACTTATTAAGATATGATGCTATCAATGGTTGACCTTTCAGGAATCGCAGCGCGCCTCATGGCTCCCGGCAAGGGAATCCTCGCTGCGGACGAGAGCGGCAAGACGGCGGACAAGCGCCTCGAGAGCTACGGCATCAAGAGCAGCATCGAGATGCGCCGCCAGTATCGCGACCTCTTCCTCGACGCGCCGGAGATCGAGCACTATCTCTCGGGCGTCATCCTATTCACGGAGACCTTGGATCAGAAGGGCGGCGACCGGAAGCTCTTCCCGGATTCTCTGAGCGAGCGCGGCATCCTGCCGGGCGTGAAAGTGGACCTCGGCACGGAGCCGATGCCCGAGAGCCCGGAGGAGGTCATCACCACCGGCCTCCTCGACCTCCAGGAGCGCCTCGAGGAGTACGTGAAGGACGGCGCTGCGTTCACGAAATGGCGCAGCGTGGTGAAGATCGACCGCGACACCCTCCCGACCTCGAAGAATCTCGTTGAGAACGCCAAGCGCCTCGCGTCGTACGCGCTCGAGGTGCAGAAGGCGGGCATGGTCCCCATCCTCGAGCCCGAAGTCCTCATGGAGGGGAAGCATAGTCGCTTGCGCGCGAAGGACGTTATCAAGGAAGCGCTGAAGACGCTCTTCGTCGCGCTCGAGGAACAGGCAGTAGATGTGACGGGCATTCTCATCAAGACCTCCATGGCGGTTTCCGGCAGCAAGAGCGGCCGCATAGACACGCCGGAGGAAGTCGCTTCGGACACGCTCGAGGCCCTCATGTCGGCCGTACCGAAGCAGGTGCCCGGGATCGTCTTCCTGTCCGGCGGCCAGGACACCGAGACCGCCATGCAAAACCTCGCGGCCATCTGCAAGAAGGCCAAAGAGGCGTCGGCCCCCTGGCCGCTCACCTACAGCTTCGCCCGAGCCTTCCAGGACGACGCATTAAAGGTATGGAAAGGTGATCCGGCCAACGTGCCTGCTGCCCGGGAGGCGTTCTTGAGGCACCTCAAGGAGGCGAGCGACGCTCTCGGCTCCTAGCCTTGCCCAAATACGCCCCAGAAGCTATACTCCCCCTTACGTATGGTACATACCCTAACCGCAGCCAAGCGGGCGGAAGCCGGCAAGCGTGTCCCTGAAGGGGAGCTCGCTGCTGTCGTCTACGGCCCGAAGCAGGAATCGCTCCCGATCTCGCTTTCCGCGCGCGAATTCGACAAGGTCTTCCGCACCGCCGGAGAATCGTCCGTGATCCAGCTCGCCGGCGTCTCTGATGCTCCGCTTCAGGTCCTCGTCCATGAGGTGGATCGCAATCCGGTCACGTACGCCCCTCGCCACGTGGACTTCTACGCTATCGAGAAGGGCGCGAAGGTCGAGGTCGCCGTACCGCTCGAATTCATCGGCGAGTCCGCAGCCGTCAAGGGAGGCGCGAATCTCGTGAAGGTATTGCATGAGCTTGAGATCGAGGCGGCTCCGGCAGACCTCCCGCATGACATCAAGGTGGACATTTCAGTACTCGCGAACATCGGCGATCAGATCCATGTCCGCGATATCGAGCTCCCGAAGGGCGTCCTCGCGAAGGTAGACGGAGACGAGGTCGTCGCCCTCATCCAGGAAGTGAAGGAGGAAGTCGAGGAGTCCGCGCCGATCGACATGAACGCGATCGAAGTAGAGGCGAAGGGCAAGGAGGCCTCAGAGGAAGGCGGGGAGGAAGCGAAGGCAGAATAATAAGGAAATACGAGACGGAAACGAGCGCCCCACGGGCGCTCGTAACGTTTTGTCTCTAGCCGCGTCTCCGGTTACAATAGCTATGATGGTTCGCCTCACCGTACTTTTAATCGCTGCGCTCTTCGTCATCGGAGGCGTGTCCGCGCAGGAGCTCTCTCCTGCCGAGCGCGCGCGCCTCGAGGCGGAATACGCTCAGCTTCAGAAGGAGATCGCGGAGCAGCAGAAGATCGTGGACGAGACGCGCGCGAAGAAGAATACGCTCCAGGGAGACGTATCCGCGCTCAACGCCCAGATTGCGAAGGCGCAGGCGGAGATCGACGCGAAGAACAACCAGATCAAGCAGCTCGGCTCCCAGATCAGCACGAAGACTAAGGTGATCACGCAGCTCTCCGACCGTCTCGACCGGAACAAGGAATCGCTCGCGGCCATGCTGCAGCAGGAGCGCGAGCTCGATGAGTACTCCCTCGTGGAGATCGCGCTCGGCGCGGAGGACCTCTCGAGCTTCTTCGCCGACGTCGATTCCTTCATTTCCATAAAGCAGGAGATGAGCCTGCTTTTCTCTGATATCCAGACGACCAAGTCCCAGACGGAAGAGGAGCGCGCCGCGCTCGCGAAGACGCAGGACGCGGTGACCGATGCGAAGTACGTCGTGGAGGTGAAGAAGGGCCAGGTAGCCCAGGACAAGACCCAGAAGCAGGTGCTCCTCAGCATCGCCGCGAACCAGGAGGCGGAGTATCAGAAGGTGCTCGCCGCGAACCAGGCGAAGGCTGCCGCTATCCGCGCTGCCTTGTTCCCGCTGCGCGACTCGGGCCCGATCGAGTTCGGCGACGCAGTGACCTACGCGAAGGCGGCATCCGCGAAGACCGGCGTGCGTCCGGCGCTCATCCTTGCGGTCTTGTCGCAAGAGTCTGCACTTGGCACCAACATCGGCAACTGCTACGTGACCAACAGCCCGGCGCAAGGAGACGGCGTCGGGAAGAACACGGGCACGCCGTTCTCGGGCGTCATGCATCCGACCCGCGACGTCCCGGTCTTCCTCGCGATTACCGAAGCGCTCGGCAAAGATTTCAAGACCACCCCGGTCTCGTGCCCGCAGCCGGGCGGCTACGGAGGCGCCATGGGCCCGACGCAGTTCATCCCGTCCACGTGGAAGCTCTTCGAGCCGCGGCTCAAGGCGTCGCTCGGCGTCGCAGCGACCAATCCGTGGAATGCGGAGCACGCCATCATGGCGACGGGCCTCTACCTCGGCGACTGGAGCGCGGCATCCGGCGGATATACCGCGGAGCGCAACGCAGCGTGCGCGTACTTCAGCGGCCGCGCATGCCCGGCATCCGGCTGGATCACGAGCTACGGCGACCAGGTCATGGCGAAGGCGACGAAGTTCCAGCAGGACATCGACTTCCTCAAGGATAACTAGGCGCTATTTGATACTCATCCCCAGCCAGGGCCATTTTCGCTGTTAGTAAACCAGGCACGCCGCGATACACTGTGCGCATGAATAAGATCTTCCAGGGCAAGATCCTGCTGCTTGTCGGGCTCGCGGTTATCGCTTCCGCCGCATTTCCGCAGCCTGCGGAAGCCCAGGTAACGAACATCCCTGAATGTAACGCGGGCTCCTTCAGCGGGTATGGGGACGAGGGGTCCGCATCGAATGCGGCCTGGAACATGAACAATCAGTGCGGCGGGGTCATCTCCTGCTCCTACTGGGACAGTGGCTGGGGGGCCAGCGTCATCTGCTATGCGCAGCCGACCGCATGCACCTCGGCGCCGAACGCCTGCGGCCAGACGAATTCGGGTACGAGGTGGGGCAATGGCGCCTGCGACGCATCTACGCCGGCGAATCCCGCGTATCTCGGGCAGTCGTGCAGCGCATCGAACGCCTGCGGTACGAACTACGGCACATATAACTGTAGCCAGTCGTGCAGCGCGTCAGCGCCGTACGTTCCTCCGAATTACGGACAAGCCTGCAACCTCACTTCCGCAGCGAACGCCTGCGGCCAGACGACCACGGCCGCGACCGGCACGTATAACTGCGCCGCCGCATGTACGGGCACGCCGCCGGCAGCGCCGTCTAACGCGGGCTGTAATGCGGCTCCGGGAGCGCCTGAGATCTCGTTCCTGTACCGAGGCGACACCATCGCGTACGTCGGCGCGGCCGGAAGCGCGTACTTCGCGCCCGGGTACCGCATCTACATGCGCGCGACCGATCCGAACGGGGACAACGTTGCCATCTATTACGAGCTGTACAACGCGCAGACCGGAGCCGTCTACGCAGGAAACTGGTCCGAGAATCCCGTCTGGAACGCATCAGGCGGCTGGACGTATACTTCCTCGTTCTCCAATTTCGGCCCCGGCACCTATTACGTGCGCGCAGCAGCGATGGACCCTACGGGCGTCTGGGGGCCGTGGACCGGATGGAACTCCATCTCGCTCACCGTCACGACGCCTGCCGATGACCTCACCGTCGGCGCTTCGAACGTGAACACGACGTACTATTCAAACTCATACGGCATCGCATGGCGCCCGTTCAACTTCTACGTATCAGCTACCGTGACCCATAGCGGCCCCTCGACCCTGTACGGTATCCGCAACATCTTCCAGCTCCAGAACATGGCGACGATGCAGTACACCATGATAAACAGCGACACGCTCAACCTGGGGCCGAATATCACTTCGGGCATCGCTGGCGGCCTCTTCTACATGGATCCGGGTTCGTATCAGATCCGCGCATGCACGGACACGGATCCGAACTGGGCCGGGACCATCGCTGAATCCAACGAGAGCAACAACTGCGGCCCATGGGCATCATTCTCACTCGTCCAGCCGACGCTCTCCTGCAGCAGCTCCTACACCGATGCGGACGGCACCGGGTCGCTCACCGTGGGCGATACCGTGAATTATTCCGCGAGCCCGTCTAACCTCGGCGGAAGCGCATACACCTGGGATCCTTCCGAATCCGGCACGGACATCACCGGCGGCGCTTCGCTCAGCCGCTCTTATGCCTCGAGCGGCACCTATGAGATGCGCGTCTCTTCGACGCCGTATACCTCGAGCATCTGCAGCGTCGATGTCGGGACCACCTGCGAGCCGACGCCGTCCGGGACGCTCAGCCTGAGCCACGGCCGCGTGAAGCAGGGGGATACCGCCACGGTCACCTGGGGCAATCTTACCGGCGTCCACACCTCCTGCTCGATCACGTCCTCTTCCGGAGACGACTCCGCGGTGCCCGCCCCGAGCGCCGCATGCGAGGTATCGGGCGGCAGCCGCACCACGGCAGCGATCACGACGCAGACGACCTACAACCTCGTCTGCGACGGCGCGGTCATCGACAGCGCGGTCATCGACGTCGTCCCGTCCTTCATCGAGTATTAACCTCATCCCTTATCCATGACCAACCTCACCAGACTGCTGCCGATCCTCGCGCTCCTTCCCGTCGCCGCCGGGGCCGCCTATTCCGAACCTCCTGCGGGCGAGCCGGACCTTTCTGAGATCGAGCCGCCGCCTGAGCCTGCGCCTGAAGGTCCGCTCGAGCCCGCGCCGCTTCCCGACGGGTCGTTCACTGCGCCCGCTGCGACATCGATCGATGTGCCAGGACATGCTCCCGGAGCGATCGAATGGAGCCCGCTCAATCTCGCGATCGCCGGCATCTTCCTGCTGCTCATCCTCGGCGCGCTCGGGTACCACGTGTTCCTCCGCGTCTCTCGTCGCCGGTAGGTCGCGCTTTTTATCCCCACTTCCGAACGCTCGCAGCCATTTCTGCGTTCATCAGGAGTATGATTCGTACATATGCCGCCCGTATCACCTTCGCCCGTTCCGCCGCCGCCCGCTCCGCTCCCGACGCATAGCAATACGTGGCTGTCCGTCCTCATCGGCGGGCTCATTATCATCATCGCGCTCGGTGCTGCGTACTGGATCTACAGCATGTACGCGCTCAAGCAGCAGCCGAACGAGGCTTCGATCAGCGCCCGCGACTATGACGCCATCCTCGCGAATGCCGAGGAGCGTCTCGCGAAGAACCCGAACGACGTGGGCGCGCTCGTAAGCAAGGCGTTCGCGCTCGGTCAGAAGGGCAGCGCCTCCTATAATGCTCCGGAATACGGCGCGCAGGCCGCCGCCGCCGCGCAGGCCGCCATCGCCGTGAATCCGAACAACGGCGACTCGTATCGTGCACTCGGCTACGCGTACGAGCTTCAGAGGATGTACCCGGAAGCGCATGCCGCGTACCAGAAGTCACTCGAGTACGATCCCAAGACCGCGCTCGCGAGCGACGCGCACGTCTACGAGCTCGAAGGGAACTGGGAGATGGCGAAGGCCGGCTACCAGACCGCGCTCGCGACGAACGAGTACGCGTACTCCGCGCGCCTCGGCCTCGCGCGCTCAGAAGCGGCGACCGGGGACTTCGCCGCCGCGAAGGCTGATTTCGAAAGCGTTTACAACGGTTCCCGCGATATCATGCAGCGCGCCCGCGCAGCATATGCGATCGGCATGATTCTCGTGGGCGAGGGCGACTACGACCTCGCGCGCTCGTATCTCGTGCTCGCGACCACGTTCGATGAGACGTACGCCTCCGCGCGCTTCGGCCTCGGCGTTGCGCTCTACGCGCAGGCAAAGGACGATACCCTGGAAGCGGACGTGAGGGAGACGCTCCTCAAGTCATCCGCAATCTCCCTTACGACTGCTGCGGCGTTCACCCCGGTGACGAAGGGGGGCGTGGTAGTGGGCGAGTTCATCTCGGACCTCTACGTGGTCGGAGACCCGGAACTCCATCTGGAGGCGCTCGCCGCAGCGAAGGGAGCGCTCGCTGCCAACGCGTCGCTGACCGGAGAAGGCAAGATCGCGCTCGGCCAGAGCTTCGATGCGATCATAAGCGCCGTAGAGGCGGGCCCGCCGTTTATCGTCACCGAAACCGAACCTGAGTAATCGTATGAAATTTTCCTACCTAAACATCGTCTTCGTCCTCGCGCTCGCTATTGTCGGGTTTGCTGCGACTACCGATAAGGCCTACGCGTGGTGCGAGTGGCAGGACACCTTCTGGGGCTGGACCGAAGTCTGCTACCCGGATCCGCCGCCGGAACCGCCGCCACCTCCGCCACCTCCTCCGCAGCCGCAGCCGCCATACACGCCGCCGCCGACCCCTCCTGCCTATGACCCGGGCACCGGCTGCCCGGCATTCCAGCCGATCGGCGGGAACGGCCAGGGCGGATTCGGCTCCCCTGTCTCATACGAAGAAGCGCAGTCATACGTGAACGCAGCGAACGGCAGCGGCTGCGGCGGTAGCTGCTCGCTCACTGATACGCATTGGGGATACACCATGGTATGCACCCCTCCGCCCGTCTACACGGTCTGCTACTCAGGCGCTAACGCATGCGGCCAGACGAGCGCTGGCGTTAGCGCAAACGGCGGCTCCTGCAGCGCCTCGACCCCAGGGAATCCGAGCCACTACGGCCAGAGCTGTACACTCATCTCGCCGCCAAACTCCTGCGGCCAGACGACTACCGCGTCCGGTACTTTCAACTGCGCCGGCGCCTGCGTCGGAACCGCTCCTGCAGCTCCGTCTGCAGCCAGCTGCCCGGCAGTACCGGTGACCCCGGTGCTCCCGGAGCTCCCGAGCAACCCAAGCTCTCTCGACGACCTCACGGTCGGCGCGTCGACCGTTACTATCGATTACTATGGCGCCTCGTTCCGTCCGTTGAATTTCTACGTCACCGCGACGGTGACGCATATCGGCCCTTCGACCTTGAACGGCATCCGCAATATCTTCCAGCTTCAGAACCTCACTACTGGAGAAACGACGATGCAATCGAGCGACACGCTGAACCTCGGCGGGGATATCCAGTCCGGTATCGCGGGCAACGGCCACTGGATGCCGGCAGGGCAGTACCAGATCCGCGCCTGCACCGACACCGACGTGAACTGGGTGGGTACCATCTCGGAATATAACGAGAACAACAATTGCGGCGGCTGGACCACCTTCACGCTCGCGAATAAGACCATGTCCTGCAGCAGCAGCTACACGGACACGAACGGCAACGGCTCGATCAACGCCGGGGAGAACGTCACCTACTCCGCGAGTCCGTCGGACATTGGCGCTGGCGCATACACTTGGGACCCATCGGAGTCCGGAACCGATATTACCGGGAACTCCTCGCTCAGCCGCACCTATGCGGAGGGCGGCACCTACCAGATGCGTGTCTACGCGTCCGGGCACAATGCAGGCATCTGCTCCGTCACGGTGGCCGGCGCCTGCGCGACGAACCCGAGCGGGAAGCTCACGGCAAGCACCAACCGCGTGAAGTCGGGGACCACGCTCACGCTCAGCTGGGCCGATATCGGCGGCACCCGAACCTCATGCTCGCTCACCGGCAGCAACGGGGACAACTACACCATCTCGTCTCCTCCGGACGGCGCCTGCTCGGTCGCGAGCGGCAGCCGTACTTCCGCTGCGGTCACCGCCCGCACCACCTACAATCTCGTCTGCGACGGGGAGATCGTGGACTCCGAGATCATCGACATCATCCCGAAGATCGAGGAATTCTAGGAATTGTCAGGTACGGGGCCTTCTGCTATAGTCCAGGGACATGAAAAAGGACATCCATCCGGAGGAGTACCGCCTTGTGGTATTCGAGGACCTCGCTTCCGGCGAGCAGTTCCTCATCGGCTCCACCATCTTTACCAAGGACACCACTACCTACGAGGGCAAGGAATACCCGAAGGTGAACATCGAGATCTCCTCGAAGTCCCACCCGGCGTACACCGGGGAGGAGCGCACCCTCGACAAGGGCGGCCGCGTCGAGCGTTTCCGCACCCGCGCAGCCAAGAAGAAGTAGATACGACGAGGAGTGGCCCGGTTCAGCCGGGCCATTTCGCGTTATAGTTGCCTCATGGAATACTCTCCGGAATTCAAGAAGAACCATTCGACCGCGTACCTCGCGGAGGAGTACGAGCGTCTCGAGAAGGAGGCTCGGGAGGCGACGGAGGCAGCTGGCGGCGATGCCGAGCTCCTCGCCATGGCGGAGGAGGACGCGGCGCGCGTGAAGGGACGGCAGGCCGAGATCCTGGCAGACATCGAGAAGATCCTCGCGAAGGACAAGGAGGAGGCGGAGAAGCCGAAGTCGGTCATCATGGAGTTCCGTGCCGCAGCCGGCGGGGACGAAGCGAACCTCTTCGCCCGCGAGCTCCGCGACATGTACATGAAGTACGCGGAGTCGCGAGGCTGGAAGACTCGCACCATCGACGACCTCACGATCGAGATCATGGGGAGCGCCGCCTACGACGCGCTCCGGTACGAGACCGGCGTGCATCGCGTGCAGCGCGTCCCGCTCACCGAGAAGTCCGGGCGCATCCACACCTCGACCGCGTCTATCGCGGTGCTTCCCATCCGTACCAAGCCGACCATCGACATCAGTCCGTCGGACATCGACATGGAGTTCTCCCGCTCGGGAGGCGCAGGCGGCCAGAACGTGAACAAGGTGGAGACGGCGGTCCGCCTCATCCACCGCCCGACGGGCGTCGACGTCCGCTCCTCGTCGGAGCGCAGCCAGAAGGCGAACCGCGAGAAGGCGATGGAGATCCTCGTCGCGAAGCTCGAGGCCGCCCACGAGGAAGAGCAAGCGAAGAAGAACGCGGCGGAGCGGAAGGCGCAGGTCGGTACCGGGGACCGTTCCGAGAAGATCCGTACCTACAACTTCCTCCAGGACCGCGTGACGGACCACCGCCTCAAGGAGTCCTGGCACAACCTGCCGAAGGTGATGCTCGGCGGCATAGACGGCATCGTGGAGGCGCTCCAGGCGGCTGCGGCCGGCGGGGGAGTTGGTGCTGCGGAAGATACTGACTAAGCTTGCGGGATAGGGGGCAATCCGCTATATTAGGGGTACATGAAAACCGCAGGTTCTGGCTCGCTTATCGAACGCCTCTTCCAGACAGGGGCGCATTTCGCACAGGTTCGTAGCCGCCGCCACCCATCCATGAAGCGCTTCATCCTCGGCGCCAAGGCGCGTATGGAGATCGTCGACCTCGAGAAGACCGAGGAGCAGCTCGAGGCCGCTAAGAAGGTCCTCACGGCCCTCGCGAAGGACGGCAAGACCGTGCTCTTTGTCGGCGGCAAGGCCGAGATCGCTACCCTCGTGAAGGATGCTGCGCAGCGCGTGAATCAGCCGTATGTCGCCGGCCGCTGGCTCGGAGGCACGCTTACGAACTTCTCGGAGATCAAGAAGCGCATCGACCGCCTCGCCGACCTTTCCCAGAAGCGCGAATCAGGCGAGCTCGCGAAGCTCTACACCAAGCTCGAGCGCGTGAAGATCGACCGCGAGATCGTCCGCCTTTCCGAGCGCCTCGACGGCATCACGGAGCTCGCCAAGCGCCCGGACGCGCTCGTCATCGTAGACAGCAAGTACGAGTCGCATGCGACGAAGGAGGCCAAGGCGCTCCGCATCCCGGTCATCGGCCTTCTCGGTTCAGACTGCAACCTGAGCGACGCGACCTACCCAATCGTCGCCAACGATGCGGCTCGCGAGACCGTCTCGTTCATCCTCGCCGAGCTCACCGCCGCTTTCGAAGAGGGACGAAAGGCGTAAGCCCTATCGCCCAAAGGGCGATTTTATTTGTATAATTACCGTACATGGACATCTCAACCGACGCAGTTAAGGAGCTCCGCGATCGCACCGGCGTTTCCGTCATGCAGTGCCGGAAGGCTCTCATGGAGGCCAAGGGCGATCTCGAGCAGGCGATCGTCATCCTCCGCAAGCACTCCGCGGGCGCGGCCGAGAAGAAGGCCGACCGCGAGCTCGGCGCCGGCGCTATCGCCACCTACGTCCATGATGGCGCCATCGGCGCTATGGTCGTGCTCTCCTCAGAGACCGATTTCGTATCCAAGAACCCTGAGTTCGTCGCCGTCGCCCGCGAGGTCGCGATGCAGGTAGCTGCTACCGACCCGAAATTCCTGTCGCTCGACGAGGTGCCTGAGGACGCGAAGACAGCGGCCAAGGCAGTGTTCGAGAAGGAGGTCGAAGGCAAGCCGGAAGAGATGAAGGCAAAGATCATGGAAGGGAAGCTCGCCTCCTACTTCCGCGACCAGGTCCTCCTCGATCAGTCGTTCATCAAGGACGAGTCGAAGACCGTCCGCGACCTCATCACCGAGGCTAGCCAGAAGTTCGGCGAGCGCGTCGAAGTAACCAAATTCGTACGCGTCTCCGCACGCTAAATGCTGCATCTCGCCTTCATCCTCATCTCGCTCGCTCTCTTCCTCGGATTCCTGGCGCTCACGCGCGTCGAGTCCCGACGCGGCAATCGGTTCTTCGCGCACAGCCGCGCTTCCTTTGATTCACGTGTCGAGCGCGTCACGTACATCACCGAGCATGTGGACCTTCCGGCATTCGTGCGCGACGGCCTCCGCGCCGCCTCCGCGCGTATCGTGCACGACATCGTCCACGTGACGCTCATCATCGTGCGCTTCACCGAGCGCATGCTTACGAGAGCGGTCCGCGCGCTGCGCGAGCGCCGCATCCGCATCCACGAGGAGCGTAGCGAGAACGGACCGGATAAGGAATAATGGGCGCACGCCGGGGTAGCTCAGTTGGTAGAGCAACGGTTTTGTAAACCGTAGGTCGCGAGTTCAAGCCTCGCCCCCGGCTCTGAGAAGGAAAAGCCCGCTTTGTGCGGGCTTTTCCGTTATCGATCAGTAGTAGTCGCGGTCGTCGTCGCGGCCTGCAGTGCTCCTTTCGGGAACTCCGCCTGGAGGTCTTCGAGCTCGGTGAACCCGTAGATCGGGGCATCATCGAGGATGATGAAGCTCGGGAATTCAGGTTTCACCTTGTTGAGCGCGATGAGCGTCTCGAGGGCGCCGAGGTCGAGGTGGTAGTCAAAGGAGTAGACGCGGAGGTTCGGGTAGGTCTCGCGGAGGTAGGAGAGCGCGAAGGAAGCGCGGTCACAGTCCTCGCACTCGCCCGGCACGTTCGAATAGAAATAGAGGACGGATACCGGATCGGTGTCGCAGGCGCTCGCAAGCTGCTGCGTCACGAGGTAATCGCGGATCTCAAGGAGCGTGTACTGCTTCTTGAGCCGGATCACCTGGGCGTCGTCCGCGCCGAGCTGGCTCTCGGTGTAGTAAAGGCGCTCGCCGAGGTCATGGAGCTCGCTGGTGAGCTCGGTACCGTCCTCGATAGTGTCGCAGGGAGCCGACGCGAGGAGCGAGAACTGGGTATCGAGGGAAAGGGTGTCGATGGAGAGCTGGTCGCTGATCGCGTTCAATTCCGCCACGCGCAGGCGGTTCAAGTAATTGATGGAGTAGACGATGGTCCCCACGAGCACGGTCGTGATGAGGAGCGAGATGAGGACGTTGCGGGTGAAGATGCTCATGCGTGGGACTGTACCTGAAAGTATGGAAATTGCCTAGCGCCACGAGCGCTTCGTTCCCGTGAACACGTCGGCGGTCGCGCGGATGAGCCAGAACGGCGCGATGAGCCCGTAGAAGGCGAGGTAGCCGATGAGTCCGCGGATGAGGGAGCCGCGCGTCCCGGAGATGTGCTTGCCGATCCAGATGGTGCTTAGCATGATCACGAGCGTCAGCATAGAGATAGCGAGATAGAGCGAGACGGGGACGTAGAACCAGTCGAATGAGAAGGCCGGCCAGGCGAACTCGAAGGTGTACGGCACGCCGCGGTGGATGAGGTAGGATTGGACCACGGTATTGACGGCCATGGCGATCACGACGAAGAAGAGCGCAAGGCCGCCCACGATGGCGAAGATGCCGAGCGGGAGCACCATGAGGCCCAGCGCCCCGTAGCGATGGTTCCCGACCAGGTCGCGATAGTCATACAGCATGTTGCGCATGAATCCGCTGGTCCAGCGGGTGCGCTGCTTCACGAGCTTTCTCGTCGTCGCCGGAGCCTTGGTGTAGACGCGGGCCATGGGCGCGTTCTCGATGCTGTAGCCGGCACGCTGGATCCTGAGCGCCATCTCCATGTCCTCGGTCTGGTGCCCGAAGCGGAAGCCGCCGAGCTCGTCGATGATGCGCTTCCGGTAGAACGAGAACGGGCCCGGCGTCACGTAGATGCCGTTGATGGAGCAGAGCGCATGCCGGAGCGCGATGCCGAAGATGTACTCCGCATTCTGCATGTGCTGGATGAGGGTCTTCGGCTCGTGGATGGACATGGCGGCGGTGGTCGCGCCGACCTTCTCGCTCGTGAAGCTCGGAAGGATGGCGCGGAGCGCTCCGGGCTCGACGAACGAGTCCGCGTCGAGGCAGCCGATGATTTCCGCGCTCGTAGACGCGATGCCGCTATTCAATGCCGTGTGCTTCCCGCCGTTCTCCTTGTGGATGATGCGCACCTGCGGGTTGCTGCGGAACTGCTCCATGGCCGCGCGGGTGCCGTCGGTGGAGCCGTCGTCGACGAGGATGATCTCGAGCTTCTCCTTCGGGTATTCAAGCGCGAGCGCCGAGGCAGCGGTCGCTGCTACCGTATCCTGCTCGTTGTAGCAGGGGATGATGATGGCTACGGAAGGCTCCCAGCCCGAAGAAACCCGCCCACGAGCGAGTCTCGCCGGCTTCGAGAGGAAGGTAACCAGGATGAATACCTCGAAAAAAAGCGCGACGAACAAGAACGGATACGCGATCAGTTCTGGCCCCATAATACGGCGATTATACCACGAAAAACCCTCAAAATGAACCGTTATCTGATGACGGCGCCGTAGGAGTCGCGCGTTGCAGTCTCGAGCTTCGCGTGGAGCTCATTCACCTCGTCGTTAGTAAGCGTGCGGTCGAGGCTGCGGTAGGTGATGCGGTATGCGTAGCTCACTTTCCCAGCGCCGAGCTTCGTCTCATTTTCATATTTGTCGAGGAGCTGGACTTCTTCTGCCATGTCGCCGAGGACATCGCGCACGAGGTCGAAGTAGTTATTCGGCACGAAATCAGCCGGTACCACGAAGGAGATGTCGCGGACTACCGGAGGGTACTTCGATACTTCGACGAATTTCTGTCCGAGGACAAGCTGCTTCTTTACGCGCTCATCATCTGACCAGAGAAGGCGGATGTCAGGGAGCGTCATGCTGATCATGGCCCAGCGCTCGATGCCTGAGCCGAATGCCCAGCCGTTGTATACCTCCGAATCTACGCCGAGCATCTTGAGGACGGATGGCTTCACGACGCCGCTTCCCAGGATCTCGAGCCAGTCGTTCTCGCGCTTGATCTCGATCTCGGTAGAGGGATGGGTATACGGGAACGTCTCCTCGGCGAATCGGGACTCTACGTCTCCGAATATCGCCTTCACGATCTTGAGCTCGACATCCTTGAGCGTATCGAGGGTAATCGGCTCCTGATCCTTCGGCGCAATGTAGAGCGCGTCTATCTGATGGAATACGTTCATGTGGTGGCGGTCGATCTCGTCCTTGCGATAGACCTTTCCATAGCAGAAGACGCCGAGCGGCTCCTTCTTCGCGAGGCGTTCCTTAACGGATTCCTGTTGGAAGTAGTAGTACCACATGACCGTGGTCTGGGTGCGCAGGATGGCGTCCTTGTCTACGTAATACGTATCCGAAGTGCTGCGGGCCGGGTGGTCCGCAGGGAAGTCGAAGAGGTCGAAGGCTATCTCCGTCGACATGATCTCCGGGACGTGGATTACGTCAAAATGCTTGTAATCCGGGATTGAGGTGATGCGCTGCACTAGCTCGTGGATGGGGCTGCCCGGGGTGCGGGAGAGGTCCGGCATGGCCAGAAGGCGCTTCATGCGGGCAGCGTCGATGTCCGTACGCGCCTCAAGCTCCCTGCGGAGCCGATCCTCTTCCGTGCGGTCTATCGATATATCCATGGCCTTGAGTGTAGCAGAGCAGGGCCTTGAAAGCACCTGCAAATACCCCCTTTTCATGATAAAATACGGGTACGAAATCACATGGCGAAAGGATCCGAAAAAGAGCCTAAAGCAAAGGCATACGACGCGTCGTCCATCACGGTTCTCGAGGGTCTCGAGCCGGTCAGGAAGCGCCCCGGCATGTACATCGGAACCACGGGTCCCGATGGTCTCCACCATCTCATCACGGAGATCTTCGACAACTCGCGCGACGAAGCGATGGGCGGGCATGCGAACGACATCGAGGTCGCGCTCCTCCCGGGCGGCTACGTGCGCGTCGCGGACAACGGCCGCGGCATCCCGGTGAACATCCATCCGAAGACTAAGATCTCCGCGCTCGAGATGGTCATGACGACGCTCCATGCGGGCGGCAAGTTCGGCGGCGAGGAATCAGGATACAAGGTCTCGGGCGGCCTCCACGGCGTGGGAGCTTCGGTGGTAAACGCGCTCTCGACGCATACGCACGCGATCGTGCACAAGGACGGGGGCATCCACGAGCAGGAGTACAAGATCGGCAAGCCGCAAGGGAAGGTGAAGCAGACGGGCAAGACAAAGCGCCACGGAACCATCATCATGTTCCGTCCGGATGAGACCATCTTCACGGGCGGCATCGAGCAGAACTGGGACAAGATCGTGAACCATCTGCGCCAGCAGGCGTACCTCGTGAAGGGCGTACGCATCACGGCGATCGACGCGCGCGAGGAGACCTCGACCGCGTTCGACGACGGCGATGTCTTCTACCTCCGCGAGATGAATCTCAATTGCCCGTCGATGAGCTTCTACTTCGAGGGCGGCCTCAAGTCCCTCGTCGCGTTCTATAACAAGCACCAGGAGCCGGCGCACAAGAATATCTTCTACGTAGATAAGGAAGCCGACGGCGTCTCGGTGGAGGTCGCGCTCCAGTACGTCGACGACCTCACGCCGCGCCTTCTCGCCTTCGCGAACAATATCTATAACCCGGAGCACGGCACCCATGTGACCGGCTTCAAGACCGCGCTCACGCGCACGCTGAATTCATACGGACGCACCGCAGGCATCCTCAAGGAGAGCGAGGAGAACTTCACCGGAGACGACGCGCTCGAAGGCATCACGGCAGTCATCTCGGTGAAGATGCCGGAGATCCAGTTCGAAGGACAGACCAAAGGTAAGCTCGGATCGGTAGAGGCGCAGGGTGCTACCGCCACCGTATTCGGCACGGCGTTCGCTTCGTACCTCGAGGAGAACCCGGACGATGCGAAGGCGATCATCAACAAGGTGCTGCTCGCGCTCAAGGCCCGCAAGGCCGCGAAGGCTGCGAAGGACTCGGTGCTTAGGAAGGGCGCGCTCGAGGGCATGACGCTCCCCGGCAAGCTCGCGGACTGCCAGGTGAAGTCCCCGGAAGAGGCGGAGATCTTCATCGTGGAGGGAGACTCGGCGGGCGGCTCCGGCAAGATGGGCCGCGACCGCCGCACCCAGGCTATCCTCCCGCTTCGAGGCAAGATCCTCAACGTGGAGCGCGCCCGCATCGACCGCATGCTCGCGTCGGCCGAGATCCGCGCGCTGGTCATCGCTATGGGCACCGCCATCGGCGACGTCTTCGATATCTCGAAGCTCCGTTATCATAAGATCATCATCGCGACCGACGCCGACGTCGATGGAGCGCATATCCGTACGCTCCTCCTCACGCTCTTCTTCCGCCATTTCCGTCCAGTCATCGAGGGAGGATTCATTTACATCGCGCAGCCGCCGCTCTTCAAGATCTCGAGAGGGAAGGACATCCGGTACGCCTACTCGGACGAAGAGCGCGCCGCCGTCCTCAAGGACATGGGCGTGAACAAGGACGAGATCCAGGAATCTCCAGCGGAAGGGGATGAGGAACCCGTAGAAGGAGAGGAGGAAGTCGCGGTAGCGAAGAAGTCCGCGAAGGTGAACGTCCAGCGATACAAGGGTCTCGGAGAAATGAATCCGAAGGAGCTCTGGGAGACCACCATGGACCCGGCCCGTCGCGTGCTGAAGCAGGTCACTATAGACGATGCGCAGGAGGCAGACCGCATCTTCGACATCCTCATGGGCACCGACGTCGCCAGCCGCAAATCGTTCATCCAGTCGAACGCGAAGACCGCGAACCTGGACATCTAAACAGAAAAAGCCCCGGGATCACCCGGGGCTTTTTCCTTTTCCGTATTAGTTATCGATATCGATGGTGTCGCTGTCCTCGTTGTCGCGCTCGTTGGACTCGTCGACCTTGTCTGACGGGTCTACCTCGACGGTGATGCGCTGGTTGTTGCCGACGCGCGCGTCGTTCTTGTCGAGATGGATGGTGTAGTCGATGTATCCGCCCGGCATGAGGGATGCCTGATTGCCCGAGGCGAACTCGAAGGTCTTATCGCGCTTGGTCGGCATGGTGACCGTGAGCTTCCAAGAGCCGGTCTCGTTCGTACCCTCGTTCTTCACGCGGAACTGGACGGCTACCTCATCGCTGTCCTCGACGGAATCGTCGCGGACGAAGCGGTTGCCGTTCATGTGGCCGACGCCGGT
The DNA here is from genome assembly GCA_964569655.1 of uncultured Candidatus Saccharibacteria bacterium. Lineage (GTDB taxonomy): Bacteria > Patescibacteriota > Minisyncoccia > Phycocordibacterales > Phycocordibacteraceae > C7867-001. The sequence goes on along the minus strand of CAZMTN010000006.1, from coordinate 7,670 downwards.
GATGGAAACAGTGAGGTTCGGATCGCCGTAGAGGTTCTGAGAACCGCCGCTTACCGGTACGCGGATAGAGCCCGGGGTCGGGTACGGGGTAGTGACGGTACGGTAGAGGATCGGCTGGTTGTAGGTCGGCGTACCGGTGACGGGCTTCGTGGTCGTTGCTACCGGAGTAGTGGTGGCGACCGGAGTCTCGTCCTCCGGGAACGGAATGGTAGGGACTACCTGGAGCTGGCCATCGCCATCGGTGTCGGCCCCGTCGATAGAGAGATAGGCTGCACCTGCCGCGATGCGGGAGATGGTAGCCGGGACGTAGCGTGCGGCGTAGATCGCCATCACGATGCCGATAAAGACGAGTGCGAGGAAGCCGACGACGGCAAGGGCGTTCACCACCGCATGGCGGCTGTGGACCTCTTCTGCCGGGCGCTCCGTGATAATCGTGTGCTGCATAGGTCCCCTATACTTACCATACCCATTTCTTTTGTCAATACCCCCTTGAGCAGGGGACAGATTTGCTAGTCCGGCAAGGATCTGGCGTAGTTAGGAGCCTCTTGACAAAGATGCCTTAGTGGTGTATTTATGTATGAGACACATATGCAGGCAATCCAGCTCACCGTCCGGCTCATCCGAGCCGCCCAGAAGGCATGGCATCAGCGATGGGAATTCCTCGTGGCGTTCCTCTCGGTGTTTTTCATTACCTTCTCGGTACTCATCGCGGTGGACCTCGTCCCTGAGGAAGGCAATGGCTCGACGGTAACCGTCGAGACCTCGCCGCTCGTCTCGGGCAAGGTACTCGGCACGGATACGGTCGAAGCAGCGGAGCTTCCGGTTAAGGTCGAGGTGCCGGCTATCCGTCTCTCGACCACCATTGCGAATCCGACCTCGACCGACGTTGCGACGCTCGACCGCCATCTCAACACGGGTGCGGTCCGCTACCCGACGTCCGGCAAGCTCGGGCAGAACGGCAACGTGGTGCTCTTCGCCCACTCGAGCTACCTCCCGATCGTCCAGAACTCTGCATATAAGGCCTTTACAGGCATCGAGAAGCTCAAGAAGGGCGACCGCATCATGGTCTCTTCATCGTCCCGCACGTATGTATATAGTGTGGACTCGGTGGAAAGCGCTGATGCCGGTGCGGATGCTATCCCGCTCACGGTCTCGGGCCAGAAGCTCACGCTTTCGACCTGCGACTCCTTTGGAACGAAGTCTGACCGCTTCGTCGTGACGGCGAGCCTTGTAGAAAGCTACCCTCTCGGGAGTTAATCCTGAGCGGATAGCTTCCTATAAGCGTAAAAGCTTTAGGAGCTCGCGCTGCCATGTGGCAGGAGGCGGAACAGAACCATCAACGCCACCCGCAAGGGGGCACACAGAGGAGAAAGAGAGATGAAGAGATTCATCGGCCTCGCGGCGCCCACGATGTGGGCGTACGCGAGATACGGACTGCTCGTGCTCGTCGGCGCTTTCGCGCTGCTGAGCTCAAAACCGGCTCATGCCCAAAACACCTGGCCCGCCGCCGCTCATACGGTGGTGAGCCAGAAGCAGAAGGCTCAGCCTGCCGCCAAGAAGCCTGTGCTGACTCCGGCCGCGCAAGCGGTCCTGGATCCAGTAGCGACCTCGCCTCGGGTTCCGACCGCCTCTCAGGCGGCCCGGAAGCCGGCCCCGCTCGGAAAGCGGTTCATCGAAGGGGTGGAAACCCCTCAGGAACTCGCTGAAATCCTGCGTTGCGATCGCGACCCGAACCGTGGTGGAAACGACGGCACCAGGATCGTGAACATCAAGGTCTGTGGCAAGCCGGGCATGCGTGCCCACGCTTCCCAGCTCGACTTCTTGGTCATGATGCAACTTGCCGATCCGGACGAACGGATTACCTACGACAATCTTCCAGAGTATCTCGATACGTTGGAACAAGTCCTCGGTGACACGTCCATCCGCTATCGGTCGGCCTGCCTCAAGGCAACAACTCGCGACAGGTCGCCGACTGGCTATCTGCCCGAGATGGACTGCAACGTGCGGCCTCCCGAACCGGGAGAGTATGTGTGGATCAATCCGCGCACGAGGAAGGTGGTGTTCTTGCAGAACTGCGCCAACCCCGTGAGCGGCCCTGAAGATCCAGACTGCATCCAGCTGCTTGCCTATGGGGGCTTGCCCCCGGAAGGCTATGTGGCGGTGATGCGATACGCAGCCACCGGCTCGACCTTCATTCCGAAATGCTGGAAGGTGCAACGCCCGGACGACTCCGAAGCGCATACGCCTTGGCAGGACCTATGTCCGACCGTGAACTTGGTCTGCGATCCCGCAGACATCGAGCGAGCGTTCAACACGCAGGTCCAGAGGATCGGCAGCTTCGCTACCGTTCCTGGATGGTACGTATTCGACGTGCCGCCCGAGCATGCGGACATGAAGACCGACCTGGGCGTAGCCTTGTGCCTCGAGTACTGGGACGTGAGAACGGCGCCTGCCGAGCTCAGGGACAACCCGCAAGGATTGCACCACGACGAACTGGTGAACGGACTGCTGACCTATAGCGATCCGTACACTGCCCATTACTCGAACAGCCTGCATGTCGTTGCGCATGACTATCTTCGCAACCGATACGGCAGGATGGTCGCCACCGTCTACCTGGACGAAGCCGAAGCGCGAAAGCACAAGGCTCGGACCCGGCGGAAGGGATGCAAATCGGTCCTGTACTGGCAGTGGGGTGTCGATTGGGGCAAGGTGAATGCCGAAGCCTGCGACAACCGCTAAATCTCTCTGATGATGGAAGGGTGGGGATGCTAGCAATAGCAACCCCACCGCCATCACTCCTCTTTTTTGTACGCCGCGGAAGCGGCAGGGGAATTATTTAACAAAGGTTATCCAATCAACTTAGCAACAACATTATGGAAATGAATGCGAACATCGCGTATGCGAAGCAGCACCCGATCCTGATCGGCGTCCTTGCCGTATTCGCGACGATCTCGATCGGCGTGGCTATCGCGTTCGCGACCGGCATCGCCGTTCCTGACTCTGCATCCGCGCAGGTCGGCCCGCCGTGCTGCGTCCCGACCCCGCCACCACCCCCGCCGCCTCCGCCACCACCCCCGCCGCCTCCGCCACCACCCCCGCCGCCTCCGCCACCACCGGTAGTACCTCCGGTACCTCCGCCGCCAGGCATCTGCGTCGCATTCGACGCAAGCCCGACTTCGTTCACGTCTCCGGGCGGCACGACCACCCTTACGTGGGACACGGATAACGCTACTAGCGTCTCCATCAATCAGGGCATCGGCTCCGTAGCTGCAGACGGCTCTACTTCGGTGAACGTCACTTCGACGACCACCTTCACGCTTACCGTAAACGGTGACGCCGGTTCTGACGATTGCGACGTGACCGTAACCGTAACGTCACCTCCGCCTCCGCCCCCGCCTCCGCCACCTCCGCCCCCGCCTAACGCTCCTGTCTGCGTCGCATTCGACGCAAGCCCGACTTCGTTCACGTCTCCGGGCGGCACCACGACTCTTACCTGGGACACCACGAACGCTACGGGCGTATCCATCAGCGGCGTCGGCAGCTTCGCTGCAGACGGCAGCACGACTGTGAACGTGACGGCAAACCGCACGTTCACCCTCACCGCGACCGGCGCTGGCGGCTCGATCGACTGTACCGCTTCGGTAACGGTCACCCCGCCGTCAAGCAATCCGTCAGCGGCCTGCGTATCGTTCACCGCCTCTCCGTCGACTATCGATCCGGGAGACACGGTCACTCTTACCTGGGACACCACGAACGCGACGACGGTCTCTATCAACCAGGGCATCGGCAACGTTTCTGCAGACGGCACCATGACGGTGACGCCGAACGATGACATCACCTATACCCTCAGCGTCTCGAACGCGACGAGCAACTCGACCTGCCAGGCGAGCGTGAACGTCGTCGAGGACACTGATGAGCCTGAGCCGTGGTGCGAGCTCACTGCGAGCGACACCACTATCGAGGAGGGAGACGAGGTCACCCTCACGTGGCGCACCCGCAACGTCGACCGCTTCGTCATCAACCAGGGCATCGGCGAAGTGCATCCGACCTCAGGCGGAGACGAGGAAGTCTCTCCGAATGATGACATCGAATACACCGGTACCGGTACCGGCCCGTACGGCACCGTGATCTGTGATGTCGACATCAACGTCGACGAGGATAACGGAGGCGGCGGGGGAGGCGGCAGCCGCCGCTCGAAGCCTGACGTCACGCTCCTCAAGGACGCGCCGGAAGAGCCGCTCGCGTACGTCTATCTCAACCAGATCCCGTACACCGGCCTCGACCTCGGTCCTGTCGGCACCGTAGTCTACTGGACCGCGCTCATCCTCTGGAGCCTCGCCCTCGCGTACCTCCTCATGTTCAAGATGCTCCCGTACTTCGGCCGCCGCTCTCGCGAGTTCGGACACAACGTCCACAGCGCGCTCAATGGCGACGCGCACGCAGCGATGGCGCACGTCGCCTCGCACCCGAAGGCGCCGAACCACCTCGTGACCGCGCACTACTCGCAGAACGTGGAGCCGGTGCAGTTCGCGCACACGGAAGCGATCGCTGACGCGCCGCGCGGATTCTCTACCTACGACGGATTCCGCTCGTTCGGCACCGCAGGATCGCTCACCATCGACGACATCGTGAAGGGCCTCTCCCGCGAGCCGGCCCGCGTCGCTCCGGCAGCTCCCGCATACGAAGCTCCGGCAGTACACGCTCCGGTAGCCGAGGCTGCGGCGCGCGTCCACAAGGACGTATCTCCTGACACCCGCAGCTTCATCGAGAGCCTCATGCAGGGCGATCGCGAGAACGTCTTTGCGACGCTCCGCGCGCTCGCACGCGGCGGCGATGTCCAGACCTTCCTCACGGACGTGATCTGCGGTCTCGACGACGCGTACCGCGCCCGCATCGACGGCTCTCCGGTAGATCCGGACATGGCCCGCGCGGTAGCGAATATCGCGACCCCGGTCCTCGAGCGCGTCATCGCCGCACTCACCACGGCCGTAGACTCGAGCTACTCGCTCGACGTCACCGGCGCCAAGCTCGCGGTAACCCGCGCGCTCGGCGTCCTCGGCGCGTAATCTTTAGCAACGATAAAAACAGCCGCCCAGAAGGCGGCTGTTTTTATGTATTCCTCATCTTCGCGTAGCAGGCTTTGCAGACGTGGAGCTTCTCTACCATGTTGCCTTCAGGAGGGGAGAACAAGAGCCCGCCGAAATCCGTCAATTCCTCCTTACAGAAATCGCAGATCGGCTTGATCATGCGCGACTCTTTGTCTCTTCCGTAATACGGGAGACGAATTCGTCTACTGAAATATCAAGCTTGCCCTCGCGCCCTTCGGCGGAGACGGTGCCTGCCTCGACTTCCTTGTCTCCGACCACGAGGAGGTACGGGATCTTCTCGGTCTTGCCTGCACGGATCTTCTTGCCGAGCGACTCGTTCGCGTCGTCTACGTCCGCGCGGACGCCGGCAGCCTTCAGTTTCGCGAGGATGCCAGCAGCGTAGGCGCTGTGTTTCTCGGATACCGGAAGCACGCGCGCCTGGATGGGGGAGAGCCAGACCGGGAAGGCGCCTGCGGTGTGCTCGATGAGTATGGAAAGGAATCGCTCGATGGAGCCCATGACCGCTGCGTGGATCATGACCACGCGCTCCTTCTCACCCTTCTCGTTGATGCAGGTGAGGTCGAAGCGTTCCGGCTGGAGCATGTCGAGCTGGATGGTCGCGACCTGCCAGCGGCGGCCGAGGGAATCCTCCGCCATGAAGTCGAGCTTCGGGCCGTAGAACGCGGCTTCGCCGGTGCCGTCCATGGCTTCGACGCCCTTCTCCGTGACGATCTCGCGGAGCATGCCCACTGCCGTATCCCAGGTCTCCGTGTTGCCGAGGTAGTTCTCCATGTTCTCCGGGTCATGGGTGGAGAGGCGTACCTTGAGCTCGAAGCCGAACGCCGGGTAGAAGCTGTGGATGATGTCCCAGACCTTGAGGAACTCTTCCTTCACGTCCTGCATGCGGCAGAAGACATGGGCATCGTCCTGAGAGAACGCGCGGACGCGGGAGAGGCCGGAAAGCTCCCCGGACTGCTCGTCGCGGTAGCAGGCGGTGGTGTTCGCGTAGCGCTGGGGAAGCTCGCGGTAGCTCCACTGCTTGCGCGCGTAGATCTGCGTGTGGTGCGGGCAATTCATCGGCTTCATCGCGAACTCGTGTCCCTCGCGCGTCGTGATGCGGAAGAGCTCGTTCTTGAACTTCTCCCAATGGCCTGAGGTCTCGTAGAGCTCCTTCTTCGTGATGTGCGGGATCTCCACCTTCTCGTAGCCGCGCTCCTTGCGGAGCTCCCAGACGAATTCGTCGAGGAGATTGCGGACCAAGGTGCCTTTCGGCGTGAAGAGGGGGAGCCCCGGGCCCACGAGATCGGAGAAGACGAAGAGGTCGAGCTCGGGACCGAGCTTCTTGTGGTCCCGCTTCTTCGCCTCCTCGCGCATGTGGCGATACGCCTCGAGCTCCTCTTTAGTATCAAATGCGAGGCCGTAGATGCGGGTGAGCTGCGGGTTCTTCTCGTCCCCGCGCCAGTACGCTCCCGCGATGCGGTCGAGCGTGAAGGAGTCTGCGGCGATATCCCTCGCCGGGTTCTCGCTGTGCCCGCCGCGACAGAGGTCCGTGAATCCGCCGGCGGTGTAGAGGGTGATTGGTTCACCCTTCTTCGCGATCTCTCCGATGAGCTCGAGCTTGAACGGGTTCGCTTTGAAGCGGTCCTGGGCGTCCTTCTCGGGCACCTCGACGCCGCTCATGCCTTCCCAGGAAGGGAGGAGGTCCCGCATCGCGCTCTCGAGCGCAGCCAGGTCCGCGTCCCCGGGCTTTGCGCCGCCCGAGAAATCGAAATCGTAGTAGAAGCCGTTGTCCACGGCCGGGCCAATGGTGGCCTTCGCGTGCGGGTAGCGCTCCGCTACGGCAGCGGCGAGGAGATGGGCGAGGGTGTGGCGCTTAGCTTCGAGGGAGCTCATGTACGGGAGAGGATACCATAAGAAAAACGCGCCGGCCTGAAGGAGCCGGCGCGCTTGTTACTTGGCTGCAGCCAAGGCATACCCCCTGATGATCGCCCGATTCATAGGGTCCTCAAGCTCCCTCACGTCGAACGACTTCTCGGCAAGGCCTCGATTGAAGGCGGCGAGGGCATTCCGTATCGATTCTTGAGATGGCGCTTTCGTGCCATTCTTCCTCGCCTTGTCTCGCTGTGCGAGCAGCTCATTCAAGGGGCCTGCGGCGGCCACCAAGTCCTTCACCGCCATAGAACTCTCCTTTGGGATATCGGCCTTCCTTGTACCACGCGCCTAGATAACCTTCAAATTCTCTATCGCGAGCGATATCTCGCCGTTCCTATTCGATACCGTCGCCTTCACGAGGAGGCATGCGCCCACTGCGACCGACGGCCCGTGCTCCTTATAGAGCTTCGGGAAGATGACCCCCTCCATGGAGCTGGTCTTGTCCTCGAACTTCACGAACGCCATCTTGTCCCCATTCTTAGTAAGTATGGTGCGCACTTCCGACACGAGCACCGGCATGATGACCGGCAGCCCCTTCTGCGGATCCTCCTTGATCATGGAGAAAGTCCACTTCGCTTTGGACAGGGAACCCGTGTGCGCGTCGAGCGGATGCCCGGAGACGTAGATGCCGAGGAGCTCCTTCTCCCAGGA
>CAZMTN010000005.1:0-39766 GCA_964569655.1 uncultured Candidatus Saccharibacteria bacterium | reverse complement strand
AACAAGGCACGGGTAGCGGAAGCTGCTCGTGGAACATATCCGAATGGAATCGGTATCGCCCGAAAGGCATACCAAGTCGATCGCTCGCAAGAGTGGGGAAATAGCATCACATCCCTAAATGGATGCTCGGTCGCCAGTTACGTCACTGGCGGTTCGGTTGGAGCGCTCAATTGACGCTCCAACCGGATCTGAATAAGCGGAACAAAAGAGGACATATCTCCATCAGTGATACGAACGCAAGGCGCCAGTGGGCGCTTTTTGCGTGCTTGACTTTATTTAAATACTGTGGTAAATAGTACATGGCCCAGCAATCAGATATGAACGTCGGTGGCGTCCAAACCCATCGAGGCCCGAAATGCTAGGCGTGACCTTCCCGCCCTCAAAGGTACAGGCGTTAAAGCGGAAGGAAGTAGGGTAGAGGCTTTCCTGAACAAGCGAGTCTCTCAAGCGATCATCCAACCAGGAGATCGCTATGATACGGAAAGTATGTGGAACTTGCAGAGTCCCTTTTAACAGCCTTTTCGAGGAAACTGGAAGAAGCATCTGTTACGGATGCGCGCTCCAGGAATTCACCGGAGGGAAGCCGCCTGAAGAAGGAGACTTCAACAGCGCGCGCCTTGTCTCGGGAGAAATGACCGAAAAGGAGTGGAAATGGCTCCAAGAAGACTTGAGGGCGGCCGAAGAAGGCCGGTCTATCAGGGAGTTCGAGGAACCAGAGTACGTCTGCTTCTGTTCCGGATGCGGTGGCGAAGAAAGCTACTGCTACTGCGATTCAGAAGAATCGAATTCATGATTGTAGCTACGGTTGCATGATTGCGTTCACCCCTTGTCGAGCTTCGGTTCGACAAGGGGTTCCTTTTTATACGGCGAGCGGCTGCTGGGCAGTGAGCCGCTTCATCGCACGTCGCCAGATACGCTCCTTGTTGCGGTGGCGTTTCCATTTATCTTCCGGAAGGGAGACGTGCCTGCGATGCAGGCCTTTGGGTTCGCGCGTGTTTCCACGGTGGACCATTTGTATACTCAGTATACGTCTCCCGCATAAAGAGAAAATGAACGCGTGGGGAAAAAGAAAACCACCCGCGAACGGGTGGTTTCCGTCTGCGGATGGCTATGCTATGGGAATCCCGTTAGCATAAAGTTCGTACAACAGGTCCGTCCCCCTGACGTGCGACCGCAACGAGGCTAGCGCCCTGTCTGCGACGTGGAGCAGGAGCCGGTTCTGCTCCGCACGCTCCTTGGTGAAAGCCCGGATCTTCGGCATGACATGGGTGACGACAATTTCGCCGCCCTTATCACAGCACTTGCAGGTGCCTTGCTCGTTGTTGAGTCGCTTGAAGATATCAAAGGCGACGTGCGTGAGGGTCGTGCGGTAGTCCGGGTCATGGTCCGTAGCGCGGTACACGTCTTCCGTGATCCGGTCGACGAGCCTCTGCTGGGCAGGGGCAAGATGGTCCATTGGCTCAGTTCTCCTAAGTATCCGGGGTCACCTTACCATACGGGCCGCTGAGGTGGTACCTGAGGGCGATTTCTGATAGTATCGCTAAGACGCAAGCGTAGCTCAGCTGGTAGAGCACCCGACTGATACTCGGGCGGTCGAAGGTTCGACTCCTTCCGCTTGCACCGAATTTATACCCACGCGCGGCGCCCCTTGAGGGCGCTTCTGCGTATACTGGGAGCATGTACCGGGATATCGGCGTCCTTTCGGCAATCCTCCTCATTGCGCTTATCGTCGGCGCGTGGGTGTACGTGCTGTGGCCCGAGGAGCCGGCTCGGGTGAGCGAGACGCCCGCGATCGGCTCACCGCTCCCGTCCGATGACGCGGAGATCCTCATCCAGTTCACGACGCTCGCGAGCGGGGACCACTCCGGCGTCCGCGTGCGCAAGAATTATCTCTATTCGGACGAGGCGGAGTTCGCGAAGGTGTGGGACGACGCGCATCCGGGAGAACCGATGCCGGACGTTGATTTCTCGCGCGAGGCGGTGATAGCGCTTTTCGCCGGAGAGCGCCCGAGCGGCGGGCACGCGATCAAGGTGGAGGACATAATCGTATCGGATGGGGCAGAGACCGTGTTCATCGCGCGCACTGAACCGGGCCCAGGATGCATCGTCACGCAGGCGATCACCACGCCGTTCACGTTCGTGAAAGTCCCGATACCGACGCGCGCGTTGAAGAGCGAAGAGCGCGTGGAGACTGTCGAGTGCCCGTAATTCTCCTTTCCGTATAAGTGCGCTACGATGCGTCCTATGGACGCATCGACGCATTTCAAAGGGAAGAAGATCACCGTCATGGGGCTCGGGGTGCTCGGACGCGGCGTAGGGGATGTGCGCTATCTCGCTTCATGCGGCGCCGAGCTCATCGTCACTGACTCCAAATCTACCGACGACCTCGCTTCTTCCATCGAGGCGCTCGCTGACCTTACGGGTATCACCTACGTCTTCGGCGAGCATCGCCTCGAGGATTTCCGCGGGCGCGACCTCATCCTGAAGGCCGCCGGCGTGCCGCTCGACTCTCCGTACATAAAGGAAGCGGAGAAAGAGGGCATCCCTGTCCGTATGAGCGCGGATCTTTTCGCAGAGCACGCGAACGTGCCGATCGTGGGCATCACGGGCACGCGCGGCAAATCAACCACCACCTACATGGTGAAGTGCATCCTCGAGAAGGCGGGGAAAAAGGTGCTGCTTGGCGGGAACGTGCGCCGCGTCTCCACGCTCGCGCTCCTCGCTGACGTAGAAGGTGGGGAAATCGCCGTGCTCGAGCTCGATTCCTGGCAGCTCCAGGGATTCGGGACCATCAAGCGCTCTCCGGAGGTCGCGGTATTCACGACGTTCTATTCCGATCACCTGAACTACTACCACAACGACCGCGACCTCTACCTCGCGGATAAGGCGAAGATCTTCCTCAATCAGAAGGCGGAAGATACGCTGGTAATCGGCAATCAGTGCGCGCCGCTCATCAAGGAGAAATACGCGGACAAGATCAAATCGAAGATCGTCATCGCTGACACGGCGGACCTCAAGGACTGGAGCCTCAAGGTGCCGGGCATGCACAATCGCTATGATGCCGCATGCGCGCTCGGCGCGGTGCGTGCGCTCGGCGTTGCTGATGAGATTTCCAAGGAGGCGCTCTCTGCCTTCGCCGGCGTGCCGGGACGCCTCGAGTTCGTGCGCGAGTTCAAGGGCGTGAAGATCTACAACGACACCACCGCGACCACGCCCGAGGCGACGGTGGCGGCGCTCCGCGCCCTCGATACCGGCAAGAACGTGGTGCTCATCATGGGCGGCTCGAGCAAGAACCTCGATATGACGCTCCTCTCTTCCGCGATGAAGGAGCACGCGAAGCACGTCTCGTTCCTCGAGGGCACGGGCACCCGCTGCATCGCCGGGAACGCCCCTATGTTCCCGACGCTCGAAGCCGCGCTCACGGATGCGGTTAAGGCTGCGGCGCCGGGAGACAATATCCTCTTCAGTCCGGCGTTCGCTTCCTTCGGCATGTTCAAGAACGAGTACGACCGCGGAGACAGCTTCATGGCGCTGGTCCGCGCGCTCTAGCGGAAAGTGGTAGAGTAGCCTCATGCGAAAGGCCTATTTCATCGGCATCGGCGGCATCGGCATGTCCGCGCTGGCCCAGTACCTCAAGGACCAAGGGACGGAGGTCTCAGGCTCGGACCGCGAAGCGAGCCCTGTCACGACCCTTCTCGAGGAGAAGGGTATTCTCGTACATCTCGAGCAGAAGGCGGAGAACGTCCCGGCCGACGCCGATGTGGTCGTATACAGCGAGGCGGTATGGGAAGACAATCCGGAGCGCATGCGCGCGAAGGAGCTCGGCATCGAGCAGGTCTCCTATTTCGATATGCTCGGGCGCGCGTCGGCAGGGAAGAAGGTGATTGCCGTCTCGGGCACGCACGGCAAGACCACCACTACCGGCATGGCGGCCAAGATTCTTCATGACGCGAACGCGTCGCCGACGGCGGTCGTTGGATCCCTCGTCCGCGACTTCGGCTCCAATTACCTGAAGGGCACCTCGGACCTGTTCGTCGTCGAGGCGTGCGAGTACAAGCGGGACTTCCTCTCACTCTCGCCGCACGTATTGGTCGTCACCAACATCGAGTGGGACCACACCGACTACTACAAGGACCTGGCCGACCTCCAGTCCGCATTCCGCGCGCTCATGGACAAGGTGCCGGCGGACGGCTTCATCGTGACCGATGCGACGCATCCGAATATCGCGCCTCTCCTCGTGGGCCTTTCGCCGAAGGTGATCGATTACACCAAGGAGCACGCGTACGAGCCGAAGCTCCCCGGAGAATTCAATCTCATGAACGCCCGTGCGGCTGCCGCTGCAGCGCGTGCCGCGTTCCCGGCTATTAAGGACGATTCCATCGCAGAGAGCGTGAGCATGTTCGAAGGGACATGGCGCCGATTCGAATACAAAGGGAAGACGGCAGCGGGCGCCGATGTCTATGACGACTACGCCCACCATCCGACCGCGGTCGCGAAGACGCTCGCGGAACTCCGCAAGAAGACCGATGGGAAGATCTACGTCGCGTTCCATCCGCATCTCTACAGCCGCACCCGCGACCTGCTTCCTGAGTTCGCGACCGCCTTCAAGGATGCGGACGAGGTGATCATTGCGCCCATCTATCCGGCGCGGGAGCCGGACGATGGCGTCACTTCGAACGAGCTCCTCGCGACCAAGATCTCCGAGACCGGGACGCATGCGCGCTTCGGCACCTTCGAGGAGATCGAGAACCTTTTGAATACCGAGCCAGGCGAAGGGGATGTCGTCATGACCATGGGCGCGGGAGACATATATAAGGTGGCGGATAAGCTCATAACCAATTAGGTATGGAACCCATGATCAAAGAGAAGCGAGAGATGGCCTGCCTGATCCCGTACAAGAAAGGAGAAGGCAATTTCCTATTCTTCATGCAGAAGCGGAGCAAGGATGCGGAGCGAGCGCCCGGCGTCTTCGGCATGTTCGGGGGCGGCATGGACGAGGGAGAGTCTCCCGAAGAAGGCATGCTCCGCGAGGTCCAGGAAGAGCTTACTTATGTGCCAGTCAATCACCGATATCTCTCCAGATACGAGACTGCCATAGGCATCTACCACATCTTCATAGAGGAAGTGGCCGACGATTTCGAATCGAACGTCAAAGTGAACGAAGGCGAGTATGGGAAATTCCTGTCGCTGGCTGAGATGAATGAGATGACCGAGGTATCGACGACCGCCCTATTGGTTGTCGAGCAGGTCGAGAAGCTAGTCACCAAGTAAGTATGGGAACCCTCTCTATCGTCGCCACGCCGATCGGCAACCTCGCGGACATAACCTTCCGCGCAGTCGAGACCCTTAAGAACGCGGACGTCATCGCCTGCGAGGACACCCGCGTCACGGCTAAGCTGCTTCAGCGCTTCGGCATCGAGAAGCCGCTCGTCATCTATCACGCCCGTTCGGGGAAGGTCGCTTCGAACCGCGTTCTCGCCCTTCTGGGTGAAGGGAAGCACGTTGCCCTCGTGACCGACGCCGGCACTCCCGGCATCTCGGACCCGGGCGCGGAGCTCGTCCGCGAGGTCCGGGACCGTATCGGGGACGAGGTCCGCATCGAGGCCATCCCCGGGCCCGCAGCCCTCACCGCAGCCCTCTCCATCGCCGGCATCCCGTGCGCGGATTTCGTTTTCTTAGGCTTCCTGCCGCATAAGAAGGGTAGGGAGACCCTCTTCAAGGAGATGGCTGCATCCTCAAGAACTACGGTCTTTTATGAGTCCCCGCACCGCATTCTGAAGACCCTAGACTCCTTGGTGAAGGTCTTGCCGCCCGAGCGGCTCATCGCGACGTGCCGGGAGCTCACCAAGATCCATGAATCGGTGGTCCGGGGCTCGGCAAGCGAGGTTCTCGCGTCCTTTACGGCCAATCCGGACACGGTCCGAGGCGAATTCGTGGTCATCGTGAGCCCGGACCGCTAGGTATCCACTAGCATCCCCAAGCAGGGGTCTGTATACTGCGGGCATGTCAAAGGAAGGAACACTCGTCACCGTCGGCATCCTCACCGCGCTTTCCCCGTTCATCGGCCTTCCGTACTCCTGGCTCGCCTGGATTCTTCCCGTGCTCGGCATCATCACTATCGTGGTCGGCTACGTCATCCGCAAGGACATGATCGCGGAACGTGCCGAGCCGGCCCGCCCTACCTATGAAGTCCAAGGCTCCCAAGCGAGCTAAGCCCCCCGTGTCCCGTTTTCTTACCAGGGAAGGAGCAGCCAAGATCGCGGTTGTAGCTGTCGTATGCGTCCTCGGGGCGATCTTCTATCACGGCCTGACGGCCTTATCGACGACGACGTATGAGCGCGGCGCAGAAGGCAAAGTGCTCGGCATCTTCGAGAAGGAGATACCAAAGCCGGTGCTCGACGAGGCCGACTACGATCTAAGGATGCGCAACCTCGCGCATATCCCGGCAATGAGCGCGACAAGCACCGCGACCTCGACCGCAACGACGACTCCTAAGAAACAACTCTGGCCGGTCACCGACGCGCCGTATCCGCTTCCCGGAGCGCTCCTGCCGTTCAACCGCATCCTCGCGTACTACGGGAACTTCTATTCCACCAAGATGGGGGCGCTCGGCGAATACCCGGAAGACCAGATGCTCTCGATGCTCAAGGACGAGGCTGCTCGATGGGAGGCTGCGGATCCTGATACGCCGGTCATCCCCGCGATTCACTACATCGTTGAGACCGCGCAGGGAAGCCCGGGAAAGGAGGGGAAATACATGCTGCGCATGCCGGACACCCAGGTAGACCACGCGGTCGAACTCGCGAAGAAGGTCGACGGCATCGTCTTCCTCGATTTCCAGGTCGGCCTCAGCGACATACGCAACGAAGTCCCGATGTATGAGAGCTATTTTATGAAACCGGAGGTGCATCTCGGCATCGATCCGGAATTCTATATGAAATCGGGAGACGCGCCCGGGGAGGTGGTCGGCACCATGGATGCGGCTGACGTGAACTGGGCAGCGGAATATCTGGCGAAGCTCGTACGCGAGCATGGCTTGCCGCCTAAGATCCTCGTCATCCACCGCTTCACGCAGAACATGCTCACCAACTACCAGAACATCAAGCCGCTCCCTGAGGTCCAGATCGTCATTGAGATGGACGGCTGGGGCGAGCCGGCGAAGAAGAAGAACACCTACGCCCGCGTGATCACTCCCGAGCCGGTGCAGTTCACCGGATTCAAGATCTTCTATAAGAACGACCTCAAGCCGCCAAGCACCCGCCTCATGACCCCGGAAGAAGTTCTCAATCTCATGCCGTCGCCGATCTATATCCAATACCAATAGCGCCGCATAGGGAAGACGAGTGAGAAAGCTGTATACTGGATGCATGAATAACCCGGAGCGGGTAACGTACTTTGCAGCAACCGACTCGCGCGGCAAGAACGTGCCGTTCGGCATCAAGCAGAAGGACCGCAACAAGCACATGTACGTCATCGGGAAGACGGGCATGGGAAAGTCGACGTTGCTTGAGAACCTGGCCATCCAGGACATCCAGAACGGGGAAGGCATCGCCTTCATCGATCCCCATGGCGGCACCGCCGAGAAGCTCCTCGATTACGTGCCCGAGCACCGCATGAAGGACGTGGTGTACTTCGCGCCGTTCGACATGGAGCACCCGATCGCGTTCAACGTCATGGAGGACGTCGGCTACGACCGCCGCCACCTCGTGGTCTCGGGCCTCATGGCCACCTTCAAGAAGATCTGGGTGGACGCCTGGTCCGCCCGCATGGAGTACATCCTCACGAACACGCTGCTCGCGCTCCTCGAGTATCCGGATGCGACGCTCCTCGGCGTGAACCGCATGTACACCGACAAGGCGTACCGCGCGAAGGTCGTCGATAACGTGAAGGACCCGGTGGTGAAGGACTTCTGGGTGAAGGAGTTCGCGAACTACGGCGACCGCTACACGCAGGAGGCCACCCCGGCCATCCAGAACAAGATCGGCCAGTTCACCGGGAATCCGCTCATCAGGAACATCATCGGGCAGCCGAAGTCCGCCTTCGACATCCGCGAGATGATGGATAGCCGGAAGATCCTGATCGTGAACCTCTCGAAGGGGCTCGTCGGCGACACGAACACGCAGCTCCTCGGCTCCATGATCACCACGCGCATCTTCCTCGCGGCCATGAGTCGCGCGAACGTGCCTGCGCACGAGCTGTCCAAGCTCCCGAACTTCTATTTCTACGTGGACGAGTTCCAGAACTTCGCGAACGAGACCTTCGCCGAAATCCTCTCCGAGGCCCGCAAGTACAACCTCAACCTCACCATCGCGCACCAGTACATCGAGCAGATGGAGGAGGAGGTCCGCGATGCCGTGTTCGGCAACGTCGGTACTACCATCACGTTCCGCGTGGGTCCGTTCGATGCCGAAGCGCTCGAGACCGTCTTCATGCCGGAATTCACCAAGGAGGACCTGGGGAACCTCGGCCTGCGCCAGATCTACCTGTCCCTCATGATCGACGGCGTAGGGTCGCGCCCGTTCTCGGCCGTCACGCTCCCGCCGATCGAGGCGCCAGCGCGCCGCTTCAAGAAGGAGGTCCTCGCTTCGTCCCGCGCCCAGTTCTCCGCGCCGCGCGAGGGAGTGGAGAAGGCCATCTACGACGAGCTCGCCTCAGGAGAGTTCGTCGCGGACGAGAAGCCGAAGCGCGTATATGGGCCGAAAGCAAAAGCGGACGCGCCGGCAGCGCCGCGCGCCGCTGCGCCCCGTCCGCCTGAGCCGCCCCGTCCGAGGCAGAGCCTTCCGATACCGTCCGGGGACGCCATGCTTCCGCCCGCGCCGCGTCCCGTACCGCGCCCACCGCAGCCGCGTCCGCAGAACGTGCCGGCGGCAGCGGGGAAGACCGCCGAGGACCTCCGCTCCATCCTCCGCCGCATGACGGAGCAGGCGAACTCGGAGCGCTCCAGCAAGGTCCAGACCCAGAAGGCAGGCCTCAGCAACACCGTGGGCACGGTGCTCGAGAAGAACACGCCGCTCAAGCAGAGCGCCCCGAAACCGCCGCCTCCTCCCCCCGCACCCCCGAAGCCTGAGGGTCCGAAGCCGTTCGAGGTTCCGGAGGCGGACCTGCGCAATATCTTCAAGGGGGACATGTAGCCCGTATCATGGTATAGTCTGCGTCGGATGGACGGCATTATGCCGTTTTGTTTTTTATGGAGGCAAACATGGGCATGGGAGTCTTCGTGCAAGTGCACGGGTATCATCCTGAAGGCTGCCTCGACGACGGGCAGACCTGGGACGAGACCATGTTCGGTCTCGAAGACGGCAAGCCCACGCTTCGTGGCCGCGTAAGCATGGGACTGAGGGTCATGCTTAAGCGTGATGCTCGTCGCATCATCCTCTCGAACGGCGCCAAGGAAGGCGATGTCTTCCGGAGGATCGAGCAGCTCGCGCCCAAGCTCGAGACCCTGCTCCGAATCCCAGCACGCAATACGCTCTTGGACATCCTGTACGCTCGCCGTCATATAGACAACGAGTCCGAGAACACGACAGAAGAATGCGAGCGGGGCATCCGCGCTGCCGCGTTAGCGGAAGCGGAGGAGTTGATCCTGGTATCAAGTCCGTGGCATAGTCCGCGCTGCCTTACGCAAGCGCAGGAGATCGCGGAAGCGATGCGGGCTCGGGGTGAGTATGCTCCCGAGGTAACGGTGAGGCCGAGCTTCGGCTCGATGATGGGTACCATCATCTTCGAGCCGCGACATCGCGCCGGCCAGGTGTCCTTCTTGAAGACGGTTTCGCGCCTCCCGCAGTTCCATGGGAAGCCCGAAGTCGCCCGAGAGCTCGACCGGAAGCTCAACAAGGCCATCGACGAGCACGAGGAGAAGCTGAAAGGAAAGTGAAGGCGGCGAGGTCCAACGACCTCGCCGTTTCTTTCATATAGGAGTACCATTGCCGCATGAAGAAGGTGCTTATCTTCTCCCTCAACTACTACCCCCGGTTCGTGGGCGGAGCAGAGGTCGCTGTCAAGGAGATCACGGACCGCACAGAGGACATCGAGTTCCATATGGTCACCCTCCGCATCGATGCCGCGCTGCCCGCGGAGGAGACCGTCGGGAACGTGCGCGTGCACCGCATCGGCTTCGCGCGCGCGAATCCGCGCATTACAGACCTGGGCAGGTTCCCGCTCCATCTTTTGAAATACTGGTATCAGGTGGGGGCGGTCCTCGCGGCGCACCGGCTCCATAAGACATATAAGTTCGACGGCGTCTGGGCAATGATGGCGCACTCTTCCGGCATCCCGGCCGGCCTATTCAAGACCATGCATCCCGCGGTGCAGTACCTCCTCACGCTCCAGGAGGGCGATCCAACGGAGCATATCGAGCGCACGATGCGTCCTGTGTGGCCGCTCTTCGCGCGCGCGTTCAAGAAGGCGGACGCGCTCCAGGCCATCTCCACCTTCCTCCTCGATTGGGGACGCCGCATGGGATACCAGGGGGACGCGGCACTGATCCCGAACGGCGTTGACGCGAAGCGCTTCGCGCGCGCGTTCCCGCCCGAAGAGGTCGAAGCGGCGAAGGAGCTTCTCGGCAAGAAGGAAGGCGATGTGTTCCTCGTCACGACTTCGCGCTTGGTGAAGAAGAACGGCCTCGACGAAGTCATCTACGCGCTCTCGCTCCTGCCTCCAAACATCCACTTCCTCATCTTCGGAACAGGTCCCGAGGAAGCGGAACTCCGGAAGCTCGCGCGGCATGTGGGCGTCGCGAATCGGGTCCGCTTCATGGGAGAGATCGGGCACGAGGAGATGCCGCTCGTGCTCCAGGCCTGCGATATCTTCATCCGCCCGTCGCGTTCCGAGGGAATGGGCAACTCGTTCGTCGAGGCCATGGCTGCCGGGCTCCCGGTCATCGCGACGCAGGAGGGCGGCATCAAGGATTTCCTCTTCGATAGGAAGCTCAATCCGGATCGGGAGCCGACGGGGTGGGCGGTGCGCAAGGATTGCCCGCCAGATATCAGGGAAGCGGTCATGGACATCCTCGAATCCCCGGAGAAGGGCGCGGTGGTCGCGAACGCGAAGGAGCTGGTGCTTGCGTCCTACGGGTGGGATCTGATCGCCGCTGACATGCGGGCCCTGTTCGACCGCCTCCTTGGGACCCGCTAGAATACGGGGATGAAGCTCGTCATCGCGACGCCGCTCTATCCGCCTGAGAGCGGCGGGCCAGCTACGTACGCGAAGCTCCTCGAGACCGAGCTCCCGAAGCACGGCTGGAAGGTTGACGTGGTGAAGTTCGGCGGTGTCCGGCATCTTCCGAAAGCCGTCCGCCACATCCTGTACGGGTGGAGGGTATACACGGCTGCTCGGCGCGCGGATGCGGTGCTCGCGCTCGATCCGGTCTCTACCGGCTTCCCGGCGCACGCGGCGGCGGATATGGCCGGGAAGCCGTTCTACGTGAAGGTGGTCGGGGACTACGCATGGGAGCAGGGGGTGCAGCGCTTCGGCGTCGAGGACCCGCTCGACGTGTTTGTGACGAAGCGGGAAGTGCCAGCTTCGGTGAAGGCGCTCCGCTTCGCGCAGGAACATGTCGCCCGGAGCGCACGGAACGTCATCGTGCCGAGCGAGTACTGGCGTAGCGTGCTGAAAAGCTGGAACGTTCCGGACGAAAAGATCCGCGTGATCCATAACGCCGCCCCGGAAGTGAAAGCCGTATATCCGCGGCCGTTTGAGGAGCCGTACATCGTGAGCGTGAGCCGCCTCGTGCCGTGGAAGGGATTCGAAGGCGTCATCCGCGCGATGTCGAAGGTGCGGGGGCTGCCTCTGGTCATCGTGGGCGATGGCCCCGAGCGCGAGCGCCTCGAAGCGCTGGTCCGTGACCTTGATCTCGGCTCGAGGGTCATCTTCACGGGCGCGCTCCCGCAGGAGGAGGCGCTCGCGTACATGAAGCACGCGGAGGCCTTCGTGCTCAACACGAGCTACGAGGGCTTCTCGCACCTTATACTGGAGGCATTCGCGCTCGGGACGCCGGTGCTCACGACGAGCGCGGGCGGGAACGCGGAGCAAGTAGCAGACGGAGAGACCGGCATCCTCTTCCCGTTGGACGATAGCGACGCGATAGCCGCCGCTATCGAGCGCGTGCGGGACCCGGAACTGCGCGCGCGCATCGCTTCGAACGCGAAGCAGAAGCTCGAGACGTTTTCCGTAGACCGCATGATCCGGGGAATCATCGACACCATCAAGCCATGAAGGCGCTTTTCATCTCAAACGACCCGCACATCTTCGTTCCGGAGAGCGCCGTCCGCGCGCGCATGCGAGCGTACGCTGCCTCCATCGGCGAGCTCCACGTGCTTTCCGTCGCGCCGAAGGGAAGTGCCGAGAGCCAGGAAGGGACGCTATACCTGCACCCGCTCACCGGACCCAAGCTCCTGCAGTTGCTCCTCCTTAAGAGGCGAGCGAAGGCGCTGATCGTAGCGCACGGCATCGACGTCGTCTCCGCGCAGGATCCGTTCGAGTACGGCCGCGCCGCGGTAGCTGCAGCTGAGGGCACCCGCGCTGCCGTGCATCTGCAGGTGCACACGGACTTCCTCTCGCCGCATTTCTCGGCGGAATCCTTCAAGAACCGGATGCGCATCCGCATCGCGGACCAGGTCCTCCTGAAAGCGCACGGCATCCGCGCGGTATCCGAGCGCGTGAAGAAATCCATGATGGAACGCTACGGCAATCGTATCGTTGAGCCGTCCGTGATCCCGATCGGCATCGCGTCAGGCCTTCCGTTGCCCGCGCCGCTGCCTGAACATGCCTTTACGTACACCATGATCGCCATCGGCCGGCTCGAGACCGAGAAGCGCATCGACGACATGCTCCAGGTGCTCGCCCGGATCCGCATCCACTATCAGAACACCGGACTCTTCATCTTCGGCGACGGACGATGCAGAAGCGCGATCATGCGGAGAGCCGGAGAGCTCGGCCTCCTGCGGAACGTCGTCTTCCTCGGCCACCGGCATGACGCCCGCCGTTACATCGAGCATGTGCATTCGTTCATCCAGACCAGCGCGTATGAGGGATACGGCGCGACGTATCTCGAGGTGGCGCTCGCGCGCAAGCCGATCGTCACGACGGACGTGGGCATCATCGGCGAGGTATTCGATCCGAAGACCGACGTGCTGGCGTGCGCGGTGGGCGACATCGACTGCCTCACGCGCCAGGTGAGCCGCCTCATCGAGGACAACCCGCTCCGCAAGCTCCTCGCGGATGCGGCGGAAATCGCGGCGAAGAAGCATCTCGAGACGGTCGGGGACGTGCCGAGCCGCATCGCGGCTGACCTCATGGAGGCGACGCAGAGGCGCATGACCCCATGACCTACTTCCTCGATTTCGAGCGCACGCTTTTCAACACCGACGCGTTCGCTGCCCGCATCCGTTCCGGAATCCCGGTCGCTCCGGAGGAACTGAAGTCGTTCGTATACGCCGACGTCCCTGAATTCCTGCGCATGGCCGGCAACGAAGCCATCATCGTGACGAGCGGCAGCCAGGCCGAGCAGCTCCCGAAGATTGAGCAGGCGCTGGCCGGCATCCCGCGCCTCTCCGTGCTCTGCGTCGGGGTCACGCCGAAGGGCGAATACCTCAAGGACCGCATGAGGGCATACGGCTCCTCGCCCGTATTCACCGACGACAGCCTTTCCCAGCTCGAGAGCGTGAGCCAGCACTGCCCGCAAGCGAAGGTATTCGAGATGCGCCGGGACGGGGGAGCCGGAGACGGCCGCTGGCCGGTGATCCGCTCGCTCACCGAGCTGCCGTAACCATGAACATCCTCATCGTCACGCAGGCGGTAGACCGCACACACCCGATTCTCGGCTTCTTCCACGGCTGGGTAGAGGAGCTCGCGAAGCAGTACGAGCAGGTGAGCGTCATCTGCCTCGAGGAAGGGGAGCACGAACTCCCGGAGAATGTGACCGTGCACTCGCTTGGGAAGGAACTCCTTGCCGACGCTCCGCTGCGCCGCCTCTACTACGTCATCCGCTTCTACCGCCATATCCGCGCGCTCAAGGACCGATACGATCTCGTGCTCGTGCATATGAACCCGGAGTACGTGATCCTCGGCGGCCTCCTTTGGAAGCTCTGGAAGAAGCGCGTCACGCTCTGGTACAACCACCCGAAAGGCGGTATCCGCCTCTGGCTCGCGGTGCTGCTTTCGCGGCATGTGCTCCATACTTCGCCGTATGCCGCGTCTGCGCGGTACGTCCACAAGGCGCTCCGCATGCCGGTGGGCGTCGACACGGAGCTCTTCGCGCCGGCAGCAGAGGAGCGCAACCGGAACGCCATATACATGCAGGGCCGTATCTCGCCGTCAAAGCGCGTACACCTCATGCTCGAGGCCATGCGCCTCCTGCGCGCGAAAGGCATCCCAGCGACGCTCACGCTGGTCGGCCCCGAAGATGAGGAGTACGCGCATGACCTGCGCGGGAATTTCCCGGACCTCCTCGGCTCCGTCCATTTCATCGGCCCCTATCCGAACGCGGAGACGCCTGCGCTCTACCGCGCGCACGGCGTAGCGGTGAATCTCGCCGCAGCGGGGCATTTCGATAAGACCGCGTTCGAGGCCATGGCTGCCGGCACGCCGGTGGTGGTCGCGAGCCCGGCGTACCTCGGCCTCATCCCGTCCGAGTGGATCGCGCGCGGGAACGCGGAGGCTGTCGCCGACGCAATCGAGCGGCTCATCACGCTCCCGGACGAAACATACGAGGCGCTTAGCCGGGCAGAGCGGGCGACGGTAGCCGAGAGGCACAGCCTCTCGTTCCTCATGGAGAAGCTGCCTAAAGCGCTATACTGACCCGCATGAGCCAGTCTCTCGAGCGCATATACAGGGAGCATCATCAGACCCGCCGCGGGGAGTTCTTCGTCGTGAACGGGGACGAACGCGGCGCGTTCCTCAAGGAGCGGATCGGCACGGGGAAGCGCGTGCTCGACATCGGCTGCCGCGACGGCGCGCTCACGTCCTACTACTGCAAGGGGAACGACGTCACCGGTGTCGACATCGACTCGGACGCGCTTGCGCGAGCGCAGACGGCGTACGGCATCAAGACGGTGCATGCGGACCTCAACGGCGTGTGGCCGGTCGAAGGGCAGTTCGAAGTCGCGGTCGCCTGCGAGATCATCGAGCACCTCTATTACCCGGAGCAGGTCCTCGCGAAGCTCTATGCCGTACTTGCGCCGGGCGGCATGCTGCTCGGCTCCATCCCGCACGCGTTCTCGCTCCAGAGCCGCGTACGGCTATTGTTCGCGAACAAGCGCGGCACCGCGCTCCAGGATCCGACCCATATCAATCACTTCTGGGGACCGGATTTCAAGAAGATGATCGAGAGCGCCGGATTCGAGGAGGCGGAGCTCGTCGACCTCGTGTCCGGGAAGTTCAAGTTCCTCTCGAAGATCTTCCCGCACTTGTTCGCGCACTCGTTCGTGTTCGCGGCCCGACGCCCGCGCTAGTGCTTATGACGGTTTCGCTCCTGCGCCGCGAAGAGTACCGGGCATTCTCCGCGCTCTCCATGCGCGGCAAGATCCTCGACGTCGGCGGATCGAAGCGGTCCGGATACCATGAGCTCATCAAGGGGGAGCATACGTTCGTGGTCGCCAATATCCAGGCAGCCGAGGAGCCGGACCTCGCGTTCGATGCGGAGGAGCCGTGGCCGATCGAGGACGCCTCCTATGACGGCGTCCTCTTCGTGAACGTGCTCGAGCACCTGTACAAATACGAACATGCGGTGAAGGAGGCGCGGCGGGTGCTCGTTCCGGGCGGGAAGCTCGCCGGCGCCGTGCCGTTCATGTTCGGCGTGCATGGGAGCCCGCAGGACTACTTCCGCTTCACCAAGAGCGCGCTCGAGCGCCTGCTGCTCGAGGCCGGCTTCGCGGACGTGAAGGTGGTGGAGCTCGGCACAGGCGGATTCAGCGCGGCATACCACGTATTCTTCGGCTTCATGCGGTGGGGATGGCTTGCGCGGGCATGCATCGCCCTATCGAAGAATCTAGACCGCTTCCTTTCAATGCTTAAGCCCGATAGCGGCATGAACGCGGCGCACATGCCGCTCGGATACTATTTCGAAGCGTCCTCGGAACCGAAGTAGAGGAGACCGGCGCTGAGGAAAAGCGCGAAGAACGCGGACAGGGTCTTCGCGATGATGAGTCCCCAGAGACCCGCTATGAGCACGCCCGCCCACTGTATGCCAATCTGCACGGCCGGAGCAGCAGCGTTATATACATAGAGCGACCGAGTCTTGCCGCTCGCCGTGAGGCCGGCGGTGAAGAGGTTCGCGAGCGTGGCGAGGATGGTGAAGGCGTATATCTGGGAGAAGGTGACCGACTCCATATATGCGGGGAAGAGGTATGTGTATATCCACGGGGCCGCAATGACGTACGCGACGATGATGAGCAGCGACCCGAGCGCGACGTACCCGACGCGGCCGTTGAGCGCGGCGCGTATCTCGCTCGGGGACTTGGTGGAAAGCTTCGGGAGCGCCGCGTTCGGGATGAACTTCAGGAGGCCGGCGACCCGGTCCGGAATGGCCGTGGAGAACGCATAGACGGCGAGCGCAGCAGGGCCGAGATAGTGGAAGGCGAGGACATTGTCCGCCTGCACGCCGATCGCATTGAAGAATCCCATGATGCTCAGGTGCTTCCCGTACGTGATGGCTTCCGGATCCTCAGCCGTATTCGGCGGGTGGAGCGTGAGCGTGCGGCGGTAGAGGAAGTAGGTGCCGGCGGTCTGCGAGACGAGGTTCGCGAACAAAAGGATGAGCGCGCCGGTGGCGTAGAAGGCAGCGATCGCGAGCGCGCCGTGATAGATGACGGCGAGCGCGGTGCTGTGGAAGAAGAATCCCTTGAAGTCCCGCTTCGCCTGGAGGTATGCGGAGTACGTGTTGAATGCGTTATGGAGCGGGGTGAGGAGGCCGATGGCGACGAGCGCTATCGCGAGGAGCGTGTTCCCGTTGAGGTAGTAGTAGAGCGCGATGCTGGCCGCAGCCAGGAACGGGAGCGCGCTCCAGAGGAGCTGGACCCGTACGGCGCTCTTGTAGGTGCCTTCGAAGCCGCGCGCGACCGCGCGCACCACGGCGCTGTTCATGCCGGTGAGCGTGAGCGCGCCGATGAGCACGCTCAGGGAGAGGAGGTACTGGTAGGTGCCGAACACCTCTTTCGGCACCACGCGGGCGAAGATGAGATAGAGGCCGAGGGTGAGCAGGGAGGACGCTATGACCGCGAGGTTCATCCAGAACCCGGCTGAGGCGAGGTAGGTCATATCGGTCCCGGTATAGGCTCCGGCGCGGCTGAGGAGGCGCTTCATATATATGTACCTACTATAACCAACGTACGGGGCCATAGGGTGCGGCTGGTATACTCTGGGGACTATGCAGGATATCGCCCGCTGGGGAGTGATCGGCCCCCTCTTCGTGATCCCGTTCGTCGTGCTCTTCGTGCCGAGCGACCTCTTCTTCCTGTTCATCACCGGGAAGGGCTTCGCATTCCGCATCCTGGTCGAGATCGCGTTCGCGTCGTGGGTGATCCTCGCGCTCCTCGATCCCAAGTACCGGCCGCGGTTCTCGTGGACGCTCGCGCTCTACGGCGCCCTCGTGCTCTGGATGGTCGTCGCGAACGCGCTCGCCGTCTCGCCGATGAAGGCGTTCTGGGGGAACTTCGAACGCATGGAGGGATGGATCACCATCCTCCACGTGTTCCTCTTCCTCGTCGTGATGGGGTCGTTCCTGTCCGCGGAGGCGCTCTGGCGGCGCTGGTGGCTCGCGTTCCTCGCCGCGTCCGCGGTAGTCTCGCTCTACTCCCTGGTGCAGATCATGTGCGCGGGGCAGGCCTGCGGCGAGCCCGGGCGCTTCTTCCAGATACACCAGGGCGGCGCGCGCGTAGACGGGACGCTCGGGAATGCGATCTATCTCGCGCAGTATCTCATCTTCGCGATCGGCATCGCCGCATGGCAGGCCATCGTGTCTAAGGGCGCGCTTCGCTGGTGGCTCATCGCCCTCGCTGCGCTCCATCTCGTCATCTTCTTCTTCACCGCAACCCGCGGTTCCATCCTCGCGGCGTTCATCGCGGTCGCCCTCGGCGCGCTCTGGTATGCGGTCGAGGAGGGAGGCCTGAAGCGCCGCGTCGCCCTCGGCGCGCTCGCGGTCCTCATGCTGCTCGGGGCAGGGCTCTTCCTCTCTCGGGACGCGAGCTGGGTGCAGACGGAGCCGACGCTCGCGCGCCTGGTCTCCGTGTTCTCGGCTGAGGAGTGGCAGACGCGCTTCACCATCTGGGGCATTGCCGGAGAAGGGTTTATCGAGCGCCCGGTGACCGGCTGGGGGCAGGAAGGCTTCAACTACGTATTCAACGCGCACTACAAGCCGTCTCTCTTCGGGCAGGAGCAGTGGTTCGACCGCGCGCATAACCTCTATCTCGACTGGCTCATCGCAGGCGGGCTGCCGGCGCTCCTCCTCATCGTTTCCATACTCCTTACCGGCATGTACGCGCTCTATCGGCGCGCGGACCGCACGGCGCGTATCTTCCTCATCGGGATGCTCTTCGCGTATGCGGTGCAGTCCCTGTCCGCCTTCGACAACCTCTTCACCTACATTCCTGTCGCGGCGGCGCTCGCGTATGCGCACTCGCTGGGTTCCCGGCCGATACGGCGCATCGAAGGCGTGGAGGCGGACGAGACGCTGGTCGCGAATCTGGGCGTGCCGATCGCGGTCGTGACGCTCGTCACGGTGTTCTGGCTGGTGCATGTCCCAGGGATCCGCGCCGCGAACGACCTCATCCTCGGCATGACGCCGTCCGCGGATATGCAGCAGAACCTCGCGTACTTCAAGCGCGCGGCTTCCCGCGGCGTCTTTACCCAGGAGGTGAGCGAGCAGACGGTGAACTTCGCGACGCAGGTCGTCCAGGCCCAGAACGTGCCGGTCGGGGTACGGGCGCAGTTCGCGGAGCAGGCGATCACCGAGATCGAGCGCGAGCTCGCGCGCCGTCCGCTCGATGCCCGCATCTACATGGAAGCGTCGCTCGCGTACCGCGCCATCGGCAACTATGACGAGGCGATCGTGAAGTCCGAAGCGGCGCTCGCGCTCTCGCCGGACAAGCAATCCCTCATGGTCGATCTCGGCACGCTCGAATGGCAGCGCGGGAACGTGGAGAAAGCGAGCGAATGGTTCCTCGCCGCGTACGCGCTCAAGCCGTCCGCGGAGCAGCTCGCTATATATGCCGCCATCGGGCATGTCATCACGGGGGATACCGAAGCGGCGGACGCGCTCCTCGTAGAGCGGTTCGGCACTGCCGTCCTGGACAACGATCTCCTCGTGTACGGTTATTTCAATGCGAAGCAGTACGGGCGCGCAGCAGCCATCCTCGAAGCCCGGTTCGAGAAGGAGCCGAATCCGACTACCGGCTTCCAGCTCGCATCCGTCTATGCGCTCATGGAGCGGGATGCCGATGCGCGCCGCGTGCTCGACGAGGTCATCCGCGCGTTCCCGGAGACGCGCACCCAGGCTGACCTCCTCTATGAGGACATAACGAAGCCATGATCGTATCCGAGTCCGTCCCGCTCTCCTCGCTCACTACCTTCAAGATCGGCGGAGCAGCGCGCTTCGTCATAGGTTGCGCGACGGACCAGGACGCGCTCGATGCAATCGCGTTCGCGAAGGGAAAGGGCCTGCCGTGGCAGCTGCTCGGGCAAGGGAGCAACGTGCTTGCTGCGGACGAGGGATACGAAGGCGTCATCATCCGTCTCGTGTCGGAACATATGGCGCTGGTACCGGAGGGCATCATCGCTGACGCCGGCGTTTCCTGGGATGCGCTGGTGCATGAGGCTGCGACGCATTCGCTCTGGGGCATCGAGAACCTCGCGGGAATCCCTGGAACCGTCGGCGCCGCGCCGGTGCAGAATATCGGCGCGTACGGGAGCGAGCTCAAGGATACGTTCCTCTGGGCAGAGGTGCTCGACCCTGCTACCGGCGCCATCGAGCGGATGGATGCCGCTGCGTGCGCGTTCGGCTATCGGGACAGCTGCTTCAAGCGGGAGCCCGGCCGCATCATCCTGCGCGTCGCGTTCGCGCTCTCGGCAGCAGGAACGCCGAACCTGAGTTACAAGGACCTCGCGCGGCTCATTGATGCGGGGGAAGTGCTTGATACGCCTCGCGCGGTCGGGAGCGCGGTGCGCCGCATCCGTTCCGGGAAGTTCCCTGATCTCGCTCACTGGGGGACGGCAGGCTCATTCTTCAAGAATCCGGTGATCGCGGACGAGACGTACGCGGCGCTCAAAGAGACGTATCCGGAGCTGCCGGGCTTCGCGGCTCCAGGCGGCACCAAGATTGCGCTCGCGTGGATCCTCGATCACGCGCTCTCGCTCAGGGATTTCCGCATGGGACGCGTACGGCTCTTCGAGAAGCAGCCGCTCGTCATCGTCGCTGACCCGGGAGCGAGCGCGCATGAGGTGGTCGCGCTCGCCGAAGAAGTCGTCGCGCGCGTCAAGCATGCGACGAACATCGCTCCGGAATGGGAAGTGCGCAGGTTTCCGAAATGATTTCCATAAAAATATTTTCGCCGAGTTATCCACACGTCTCGTTTTTTCGTTACAAAAAAGTTTGCAACGCGCAATAATACGAGAGTAAACATTCGCGTGGAATTTTTTCCTGAAAAAAGTCTACGAGAATGGGTCGACGATATCAGGAAACCTAAAATCTCTACATACCATGGCAAAGAAAAAGAAGGCTGCTAAGAAGTCAGCTAAGAAGAAGGCAAAGAAGAGCACGAAGAAGCGCAAATAAGGCTTCAAGAACTTCCCGGGGAAACCCGGGAAGTTCTTTTTTATGCCTGCATTTACGGGGCCTTTCGCCCGGGGTATAGTGGCCTCACGATGCTGTCTTCCATAAAGAAGCTATTCAGCCAGAACCAGTCCGCGGCCTTCGTTAAGGCTGCGGCGCCGGTCATTGCTGCTGCCCATAGGCTCGCCCCGGAGCTCGAGGCGCTCGACCAGGAGGCGCTCGTGGCCCGTTTCAACGCGCTCAAGGAGCGCACGAAGGGCGTGCCGGAATCGAACGAGGACATCGGCGAGCTCTTCGCGATCGTGCGCGAAGCTGCCGGCCGCACGCTCAACGAGCGCCATTACGACGTGCAGTTCATCGGCGGCCTCGCGCTCGCGCGCGGCAACATCGCTGAGATGCGCACCGGAGAAGGCAAGACCTTGGTCGCGACGCTGCCCGCGACGCTCCGCGCGCTTGCCGGGAAGGGCGTCCATCTCGTCACCGTGAACGACTACCTCGCTCGCCGAGACGGAGCGTGGATGGGGCAGGTGTACCACTACTTGGGCCTCTCGGTCGGCGTGGTGACGAGCTCAGGTTCCTACCGCTACGATCCGTCGCACGTGCCGACGGGTGAGGATGCGGAACGCGACGAGCTCGGCTCCTTCAAGGTCTTCTACGATTACCTTCGCCCGACCTCTAAGAAGGAGGCGTATGACGCTGACATCACGTACGCGACCAACAACGAGCTCGGCTTCGATTACCTCCGCGACAACACCGCGTACGACAAGGAGCAGATCATGCAGCGCGGCCACCACTACGCCGTGATCGACGAAGTGGACTCCATCCTCATCGATGAGGCGCGTACGCCGCTTATCATCTCGGGACCGGCCGGGGATGCCGAAGGTCTCTACGAACGCTTCGCGAAGATCGTCCGGGATTTCAATAAGGAGGAGGACTTCACCGTGGACGAGAAGCAGCGCGCCATCCAGATCACCGAAAGCGGCATCCGGAAGGCGGAAGAGGCGCTCGGCCTCGAGAATCTCTATACCGAGGGCGGCATGAAGTACGCGCACCATCTCGAGACGGCGGTCCGCGCGAAGGCGATCTTCAATAAGGATAAGGAGTACGTCGTGAAGGACGGGGATATCGTCATCGTGGACGAGTTCACGGGACGCATGCAGCCGGGACGCCGCTGGTCCGAAGGCCTCCATCAGGCCATCGAAGCCAAGGAAGGCGTGCCGGTGAAGAAGGAGACTCGCACCTACGCGAGCGTCACCTTCCAGAACTACTTCCGCATGTACGAGAAGATCGCCGGCATGACCGGCACCGCGCTCTCCTCCGAGGAGGAGTTCTATACCGTGTACGGCCTCGACGTGGTCGCGGTGCCGACCAACAAGACGGTGAAGCGTAAGGATTACGACGACCTCATTTTCCAGACCGCGAAAGGCAAGTACATGGCCGTAGCGAAGGAGGTGGCCAATC
Organism: uncultured Candidatus Saccharibacteria bacterium; assembly: GCA_964569655.1. Classification (GTDB taxonomy): domain Bacteria; phylum Patescibacteriota; class Minisyncoccia; order Phycocordibacterales; family Phycocordibacteraceae; genus C7867-001. The sequence continues at coordinate 17,544 of CAZMTN010000005.1, read as the reverse complement.
TCCACGCGAAGGGGCAGCCGGTGCTTGTGGGCACCGTATCCATCGAGGACAACGATATCGTGAGCCAGTTCCTTACCAAGGAAGGCGTGCCGCATGAGGTGCTGAACGCGAAGAACCATGAGCGCGAAGGCGAGATCATCGCGCAGGCGGGACGCCTGGGACATGTGACCGTGGCCACCAACCTCGCAGGACGCGGCGTGGACATCAAGCTCGGCGGCGTGCCGACTGATCAGGACGAGAAGGAGAAGGTGCTCGCGGCCGGCGGGTTGGCCGTCATCGGCACCGAGCGCCATGAGGCGCGTCGCATCGATAATCAGCTGCGCGGCCGCTCCGGCCGCCAGGGTGATCCCGGCGAGACGAGGTTCTTCGTATCGCTCGAGGATCGCCTCATGCGCGTCTTCGCGTCCGATACCATCAAGAAGGTGATGGGCACCTTCGGCCTCAAGGAGGACGAGCCGCTCGAGAGCTCGATGATCACGAAGTCGCTCGAAGCTGCGCAGAAGCGCATCGAAGGATTCAACTTCGACTCCCGCAAGCAGGTCCTCGCTTATGACGATGTATTGAACACCCAGCGCCTTGCCGTCTATAAGCGCCGCCGCGCCGCGCTCCTTGGCACGCCTGAGGACGTAGAAGAGGTGGTGCTCGAGGCTGTCGCAGGGGACGCTGCCGTCCTTGCGGCATACGAGGCAAAGAAGGCCGAGTTCGGCCCCGAGATCATGCTCGCGCTCATGCGCCGCCTCGTGCTGCAGGTCACCGACTCCTTCTGGCTCGAGCAGCTCGAGAGCATGGATTACCTCCGCCGTGCCGTGTCGCTCCGTGCGTATGGTCAGCGCGACCCGCTCATCGAATACCGCCGCGAAGGACTCGCGCGATTCCGTGCCATGGAAGAGAGCATCGCGAATGCCATCCGCGACGCTATCCCGCGCATCCGCCCGGCGGACGATGCACGCATACGCGCGGAAGAGGAGCGCACCAGGAAAGCGCTTGCAGCCGCATCTACCGAAGGAGGGGTGGTCCCGGAGCAGGCGCCGATCGTTAAGGCAGCCGGATACGGCCGGAACGACACCGTCACCATCAAGAACGGAGACAAAGTCCAGACGATGAAGTACAAGAAAGCGGAGCCGTTCATCAACGAGGGCTGGACCATCGTTTCCTAAGCTTTTTCATACAAGGGGATTTATTCCCTCACTTCTGGTAGGGTGAGGAGATATGGCATTCGTAGACGAAGTTACCATCCATGCCCAGGCAGGAAAGGGCGGAGACGGCGTCATCCGCTGGCTCAGGAATAAGGAGACCGCCCGAGGCGGTCCGTCCGGCGGCGATGGCGGCCGTGGCGGCGACATCATCCTTCTCGGGGTGAGGGATCTCGCTGCGCTCGCGCGCTATCGCTACGAGAAGAAGTTCCGCGGAGAGCACGGGGAAGCGGGCGGCAACCAGAACAAGCACGGCAAAGACGGCGAACCGTCCGTGCTCCAGGTTCCGGTGGGAACCGTAGTGCAGGTGAAGGGCGCCGAGGACCCGATCGAAATTACGGAGGAAGGGCAGCGCGTCGTGGTGTTCTCGGGCGGCATGGGAGGCAAGGGCAATGCCCGTTTCAAGGGGGCTACCAGCCAGAACCCGTTCAAGCAGACAGCAGGGAAGCCTGGCGGGGGTGGGGATATCAAGCTCACCCTCAAGCTCATTGCGGATGCCGGGTTCATTGGGTACCCGAACGCGGGGAAGTCCTCGCTTCTGAATGCACTCACCCGCGCTGAGTCAAAGGTCGGGGCATACCCGTTCACCACCATCGATCCGCATCTCGGGGCCTTCTATGGCTACATCCTTGCCGACATCCCAGGCCTCATCGAGGGCGCCTCGTCTGGAAAAGGTCTCGGCTCCAAATTCCTGAAGCACATCGAACGCACCAAGATTCTTGTGCATCTCGTCTCGGCTGAAACAGAAGACGTGGTTTCGGCATACCGGGGGGTACGGGCTGAGCTCGAATCCTTCGGGCAGGGGCTCGCCGACAAGGATGAGCTCGTGGTCCTCTCGAAAGCCGACCTCCTCGACCCCTCTGCACTGAAGAACGCCCTTTCGGTCCTATCCAAGGCGTCGGGGAAGAGGGTAGTACCCGTGTCTATCGCGGATGACGAGCTCGTCAAAGCCTTCTCGGACACCCTCACCAAAGTGCTCAAAGGATAGCTACCCAGTTCCCGGGGGATGCTATAAGCTTATCCATATGGCTACGGAATATCGCCCCACTATCGGCCTTGAGGTCCATGCGGAATTGAAGACGCAGACTAAGATGTTCTGCAGCTCGCCGAATGACCCCGATGAAGCTCGCCCGAACGCGAACGTCTGCCCGGTCTGCATGGCGCATCCCGGCACGCTTCCGGTCATCAATCGGGAGGCGGTGAGGCATGTGCTCCGCGTCGGCGCGGCAGTCGGCGGCACGCTCGCTGACTTCAGCGAGTTCGACCGCAAATCCTATTTCTATCCGGACATCCCGAAGGGATACCAGATCAGCCAGTACGAGCACCCGCTCGTCTCGGGCGGATCACTGAACGGCGTCGCGATCACGCGCGTGCATCTCGAGGAAGATACGGCAAGCTCGTCACACAGCGCTGGCAAGAGTCTCGTCGATTTCAATCGCGCGGGCGTGCCGCTCATGGAGCTCGTGACTGAGCCCGTTATTCATGACGCGAAAACCGCGGGGGATTTCGCGCGCGAGCTACAGCTGCTGCTCCGCACGATCGGCGCGGGAGACGCGAATCTCGAGAAAGGCGAGATGCGCATCGAGGCGAACATCTCGGTCTCGAAGGACGAACATTTTGGTACAAAAGTCGAAGTGAAGAATTTGAATTCATTCCGCTCGGTCGAGCGCGCGATCGCATTCGAAATCGATCGCCAGGCGAAGCTCATCGAGGAAGGAGGGAAGGTGGTGCAGGAGACCCGGGGCTGGGACGAGGGCAAGGGCTCGACGTTCAGCCAGCGCCTCAAGGAGGGGAGTGCCGACTACCGCTACTTCCCGGAGCCGGACCTGCCGAAGCTCAAGCTCTCGGATATCCCGGAGTTTGCTATCGACCGGCTCAAGGCCGAGCTCCCGGAGCTTCCATGGGATCGGCGCGCACGATACGCGGGGTTGGGTATCACGGAGGAAGCGGCCGCATACATCGCGGGTGACAAGGAACGAAGCGCATTCTTCGACGTCGTGCTCGCAGAACTCTCTGACCCGAAGCTTATAGCGCTCGCATCGAATTACTTTACGAGCGATATCGCCGGTTGGGTGGCGAAGAATAATTGCGCGCATACTCTGGAAGCGAAAGCATTCGCAAAGCTTATGGGCATGATCGGAAGGAACACCGTCTCTTCGCGAGGCGCAAAGGAAGTCCTTGCAAGGATGCTCGCTGACGGAGGAGACCCGGAGGCAATCGCCAAGGAAGGCGGCTTTGAACAGGTCAGCGACAGCGCAGCTCTCCGTACGGCCGTCCAGGCGGTCATCCAGAGGGAAGGCGCGATCGTCGAACAGTACCGGGCAGGCAAGGAGGCGGCACTCCAGTACCTCCTCGGCCAAGCCATGAAGGAAACTAAGGGGGCAGGCAACCCCGGGGTTCTAAGGGAGCTGCTCGTGGAGGAGATCGGAAAGGGCTAGAACAAAGGACCGAAAACGGTCCTTTGTCTTTTGCGGCACCTCAAACTATACTTTGTGCATATCCTCTTCCACTCGAGACGATAAATACTTACAATAAGCCTATGAATGAACTTACTATCGACGGGAAAACGTTTATCTCGTCTAAAAGGGCAGCAGAAATCACCGGCTACGCGAAGGATTATGTGGGCCAGCTTTGCCGCGAGGGAAGGATCGAAGCCCGTCTAGTAGGGAGGAACTGGTACATCCTAGAGGATTCCGTGCGGGAGCACCGCTTTGGCAAGGAAGAATCTGAAGCACCTGCTCCTGGTAGGAAGGATGCAGTTGATGCGACTGCGGGTTGGAGCGCGCCTCGCTACCAATCGGAGACCCCTTCCTCTATACCGACTCTATCCGAGCGTCTAAGGGATTCGGAGGCAGTTTCCGAGTTGGAAAATGGCGAAGACACAGGAGTTCTTACCGATATGCAGGCTGCGTGGCAGGAATGGTTCGCAAAGAAGGAACAGGGAACAACCGTCCAGGAAGAAGCAACGGAGCATCTTGAAGATCTCGCAGCAGCTTCCAATGAGGAGCCTGAGGTCGTATCAGTAGGAGTCGTTCAGGATGAAGTCACGATAGAGGCCGCAGAAGCCTCTGAGAGCGACGACACCCCCACATCAGTGGTCGAGTCAGAAGAAGTCCCAGTCACGCTCCACGTGAGCCCACAGGAGCTTCAGGACGATATTCTTGATCTAAGTACAGCAAAGATTCAGCCTGCGGAAGAGAAGGTAAGCCAAACCGTAAATGAGATCGAGGAGGAGGAAAATCCCCAGCCTTCAAGAAAATACGATAATAGGAGCGGCAATCATATATTGGTAAGAACCATCCTTGTCTCCCTGATGCTCGTTGCCATCGTAGTAACTACCATTGGGACAGGACTCATTACCGAGAATGACATATACGGACTATCTCGTATATCCGAGATTAAGTATCTAGCAGGAGTAATTGAGTACTATAAATAACGTTTTCTCGTCTCGAATAGAATAAGTAGAAGGTGAATCAATCTAGAATCCGGGAATCTTCTGACTTAAATGAGGCGGATGAGGACCGGGCAGGCATCAAAGGATACCGTAAGCATCAGAATGGACGCTGTAAGGCGTCTATTTTGCCATTTCTGCGACTATGGAGCGATTGGTCAGCGGAACCTTTAGCATCGATAATTGGGCCGGGTTCTTAGCGGACGTATTTCGAATTGTCTTGCCGTATAGGCGATATAAGTATATTTTACGTCGCATTTTGACGGCAACTTCAGCCTGTCTTTGGGGATCTTCCCCGCATTTCTGGAATCATGACGCACCGCCTTTTGATGATTTCAATCGCTGGAGTGCGGTCATATTGTCGCTACAGCTACAGAGGTAATGATTCTCTTCCGCTCATACGAGTAAAATTCTTTGTCTGAACCGCATGAAATTATTTTATGAATTGCGAATGATTTTATCCACACGATTTTTTGAATGAATGCCGAAAAACTAAGGTATTATCTAGTTAATTCGCTCATTCGTCATGGATCCTTTACTCGAAAAAAACTTTATCTCCTCGAAGGATGCATCGAAAATTTCTGGATACTCTTCGGACTATCTTTCGCGTCTCACGCGATCAGGAAAGATCAAGGGCTCACAAATCGGAAGAACATGGCTAGTCGATAAACAGTCCCTTTTCGCCTTCTTGGAGCAGCAGGGCAAGCACAAGGAGGAGCTCGCTCGGAATCTGGCGCGAGAGCGTGCTATCGAATATCGAGAGAAGGCGAACAGGTCTTTGCAGCCGCAGAAAGTCTCTCTTGCGGACGTTGGAAATGCTGTCGTCAATCCCCGGACGCTTGTCTCAACCCCGAGGAAGATTGCCCCAATATTGCGTCCTATCCCGATGCGCGTCTCCGCGCCAATGCTTCGCCAGACGTTTGCGCTTGCGGTAACGGTAATCATTCTTGGCTCCAGCGCATACGCTTCTGAGAGCGACTTCCTGCGCGAGGCAACGGCGTCACTCGGTTCGCTCGCGCTTGAAACCGCATATGGTTTCGATCACATCAAGAGCGACTTCCGGATCGCAGCGAATGAGAGGGTCGCTCGCGTAACTGAGGTCGCGGAAATGAATTCGCGCACCCTCGCCGCTTCGATCGGAAGGGGAACAGAAGAGCATCTCGCTATCTCTATCGCTGATCATTTCGTCATAGCGCCGGTCGATACTACTGCCGCGGAATCAGCACTCGCATCGCACGGTATCGCGTCTGCTCAAATCGCTTCGCTGCCGGCTTCCGACTCGGTCGATCTGGGCGAGATGGCGCTATCGTTTGGCGTTTCGATACGTGATGCAGCACGCGCAATGCCGAAAGAATTCCTTGAAGCTGACCTCGCGTTCGCTGAAGCATTGGTTACGACATCAAACGCGATCATGCGCGGATACGAGAAAGGCGTGATGACATGGGTAGAAAAATCTCCGGAAGTCGCGGAAGGAACGGCGGTCGCGATCTTCAGTACCGGAGAGATCGGCGCATCGATAGCTGCTGCTGCGCCGACGTTTGCGACAGATGCATACGACAGGGCTATCCTCGCGTTCGTCGATGGATCTCATGCGGTCGCTTCTACCATCGTGGATGCTCAGATAGCCCTAGGAACCAATATATACAAGGCTTCTGAAGCGTCTGCCCGGCTGGCAATCGCGCCGTTCCAGCAGGCAGGAGAACCTATCTACGAAGCGGCGATGTTCCCGACCGAGGCAGCGGAGACGGTGGCGGGCGTAGCTGATTCGGTTACGGATTCAGCGCTCGGTTTCGCCGGCCAGACGGCGATCTTCGCGGATGAGGCGAAAGATTCTCTCGCTGCAGCAGCAAGCAGCGGAGACAACGCGCTTGCGACCGCGGTCGCAAGTGGCGATCCGATCTATGACGCAGGCCAGGAAGCCGCAGTACTCACTTACAGAACGATCAGGAATCTCTTGAACTTCGGCGCATACACGCTTGCGTTTCTCCTCGACCCATATCCGCCGATGGCGATCGCGCCGGAGGTCATCGAGCGGATCGTTGTCAGGGAAGTGGAGCCGGCGGTCACGTATTCGCAGCCGACCGTTACGAATGTCACCAACCAGACGGTGGTGGACGGCGTGAGCGAATCATATGTGCGCGAATACGTGAAGACCGCGCTCCAGTCTTGGAAGAGCCCGATCATCCGCAGCATCCATGAGTCGACGGCAAACCTGCCGGATCACATTGAGGTGGATGAGCTCACCATCAGGGAAGAAGGGGAGATTGTCGATCTCACGACGAGCACCACGACGGTTAATGCATACCTCTGGGTTCGCGGCGACGCGCTCTTCGACGGGGCATTGAACGCGACGAACGGCATCACGTCAGGATCCGCGATCACTGCGCCGTATTTCGAGGCGACTTCGACCGCGGTCGCAAGCACGTTCCCGTACGCGTCGACGACGATGATCACTGCAGAGCTCGCGTCGACCACCGATCTCAACGTGTCGGGCATGACGACTTTCCAATCGCTCACGCCGAGCCGCCTTCTCGCGCTCGACGGAACCGGCGTGCTGGCCGCAGTCGGGTCGCTCACCTCATGGATCGCCGGGACCACGAACCAGGTCATCGTCACGGACGATACCGACGGCACAGTGACGCTCGCGCTTCCTCAGGACATTCATAATGGCGCGACGCCGGACTTCGCCGGACTCGCGGTAGGTCAGACGGGCACTACTACTATCGCCGCGGACGGGGCCCTTACGACCCCGTCCCTCACGGTCTCGAGCCTCACCTCCGGTCGCATTCCGTACGCCACGACAAGCGGCCTCCTTACGGATTCGGGTGTATTCACCTACGACCCCGTCCAAGGCCGCATTTCCGTGCCTTTAGCCTCTACGACGGCCATTTCAGCCCTGAATAGCTTCTCTGTGGGCCAGACAGCTACTACTACCATCCAGGGAGACGGCAATGCATCCACTATCTACGGCCCGCTTTCGCTGCGGGGCATTACCGGGCAGGGAAGCTCGCTCGTCCTCCAAAGGGGCATCAATACGGGGGAAAACAGCCTCGAGTTCAAGGATGAGCTCGGCGCGACCATGGCTCGCATCTTTACGAACACCACGGCAGCGGTCCTCAACGTAACTGCGGACCTCGTCCCGACCACCAACAACACTTACGACCTCGGCTCTCCTGGCCGCTACTGGGCGGATGCGTACGTGAACAACATGAACGTGAATACGCTCGCCGCGGCGAACACGACCATCAGCGGCACGCAGTCGAGCACGTTCACTATAAATAGCGACAACGCGACCAACGATACGGAAGACCAGTCGCTCGTGTTCTTCCGCGGCCTCGCGTCTCCGAACGCCGTTTTCTCCTGGAATTCGACCGATGAGCGGTTCGAGCTGAATCAGAACACGTACATCGATGGCGACCTCGAGGTTACGGGCGACATCAGTGGGAACGTCACGCTCGACGGATTCACGCAGGGAAGCGTAGCGTTCGCGGGACCAGGCGGCACGCTCGCGCAGGACAATGCGAACTTCTTCTGGGACGATGCGACAAATCGTCTTGGCATCGGCACGACGACGCCGTTCTCAACCCTCTCCGTCTCGACCACTTCCCAGGGGAACGGCCTGCTCCCGCTCTTCACGGTTGCAAGCACCACGCACGCCTCTTTGCTTAGCGTGCTCGGGAACGGGAACGTCGGTATCGGCGTCGCGAGCCCGCAGTACGAGCTCCACATCAAGGACAACGTCTCAGGAGCAGCCTATCTGAAGCTCGAGGGCGTTAGCAACAGCTACGCCGGAGGCCTCCTCTTCCGCCAGCTCAACAATACGGGTACGGACATCTTCTACGATGGCGGCCAGGATTATTTCGCCATCCAGCGCCTGGTCTCCGGAACTCCGCAGCAAACTGATTTCGTCGTGAACAATAATGCGGCCCTCGGCCCTATCGGCGGCGTCTGGGTGGGCACGACGTCGGCTCCAGCCCGCTTCAGCGTCTGGGGGCAGGGAACAGGTACGAATCCGCTCTTCAGCCTCGTGAACAGCGCGTCGACGACGCTGATGCAGGTGCTGGATAACGGCAATGTCGGCATCGGCACCACTACACCGCAAACAACCCTCTCCGTTATCGGCAATGCGACGAACGAGCAGCTTACGCTCGGGCGCGCGGGTAGTTTTGTCGGCATCTCTAAGCTGTACGCGAACTCGGTCATGGCGCTCGGCATCTTCAATAATGCCGGGACTGAAGTGTTTGATATTTCGCAAGGCGGCAACGTCAGTATCGGCACCACTGCATCAGGCTCTAGGCTCGACATTAAGGGTGTCGAGGCCACGACGAGCACGACGTTCGAGGCAATCGCGAGGTTCCTCAACGGCTCAAACGCGGTGTTCGGACAGTTTTATCGCGATTACAACGGATCATCCGAGTATCTAGGTCTTGAGGCTACTACAGGCAAGCCTATCGTGCTTCAGGAGTGGGGCGGCAACGTCGGTATCGGCACCACCTCTCCATATGCCAAGCTCGCAGTCGGCGGCGATGTCGTCATCGGTGCTCCGACCGCAGGCGGCACCCTTGGAGACCTCTACTTGCCCAAGCTCGGCACCGCTGCAGGCACGTATCTTGCAGTCGATGCGGTGGGGAAAGTAATCGCCACCTCGACCCCGAGCCCTCCAGGCACTACGGGCCAGGTAGCGTACTTCAGTGGTACCAATACGGCGGTCGGTACCTCGACCATCTTCATAGCGACGAGCGGCAACGTAGGTATCGGCACCACGACACCGCAATCAAAGCTTTCAGTTGTTTCAGGTACGAACGGTACGCTCAATTTCCCATCGGGTAACTGGGCGGCACAAGTATTCAACCAGAATGACGCGGCGACGAGTGGCGGCCTTGTGGTAGGGAACCGCTGGCTTGCTGATACGTCAACCGTACTCGACGTAGGAAGTCTGTATGGCACCGGAAGCGCATGGAAATCGTTCTTGACGGTAAAGGGGGGTGGTAGCGTCGGTATCGGCACCACCAGTCCGGCGGCAGCGCTCACCGTGCAGGGTGGTACCGGTACCGGTGTCATCAACATAGGGCAGGTAGGCGGCAACTCCGCTTTCAGCGGAATCAGCTTCTCGCCCAACGCTTCAAGCCAAGTCGCGCTCGCGAGTTACTCGCTTCTCGGCGGGGACGGCAATACATACATCAATTCGCCCACCGGTGGAGGAATCTACTTCCGAAGGAATAACGCGGATCAGATGGTGATTAACTCCGGCGGTCTTGTCGGTATTGGCACATCGACACCGAATGCGGTCCTCGATCTCGTGCAGTCGTCGGGCTCCGATACCCCCGGGTCAAGCCTCATCTTCAGTATGGGCACTGGAAATCAGAAATTCGGTTTCCGCTACAATGCCGCATACGACACGCTGTCACTTGATAAGCTCTTCGGTACTTGGTCGCCAGTCATGTCATGGAATCGATCTTCCGGGAACGTGGGTATCGGTACTACGTCACCGTTCAGAACCTTCAGTGTTGAGGGGTCGGGAAGCGCCGCTACGGTCCTTGTGAAGAACACTTCAACCACGCAGTTCGAGGGCGCGGGCCTCGTGCTCCAAGGCCCTGCCGCCGGCGGCAATCAGAGCGCAACGCGCCTCTCTCAAAGCAATTTGAACGCTGGAGGCACGCAGGGCTACTTCAGCATTGAGAACCAGAACCAGAGCGGTTCGTATGTAAAATCGCTCGCCATGTATAATTACAACACTGATGCGTGGAGTTTCTCTACGGCCGGCACGGAGCGGCTGCGCATCGATTCTTCAGGCAACGTCGGCGTCGGTACCACCTCGCCGCAAAGCAAGCTCCATGTGGGAAGCGGCAGCATCGCCCTTGATATCGGTGCAAGCAATGGACTATTCCAGACCGCGCAAACCCAGCACGCGAACCTGAACGTCGGCTCCATCGGGCTCGGTATCAATGACGGTGGCGGAACAACGGGCGTGTTCGTGAACAATAAGGACGATGGCACCTATAACAGCCAGTACATCACCTTTAGTACCGCTCAGGGAGGAGTGAGCGCTACCACTGAACGCTTGCGCATTACGGAGACTGGCAACGTCGGCATCGGCACCACGACCCCGCAGTCCAGGCTCTCCGTATCCTCTGCTTCAGGAATCAACTATATAACCTCTGACTCAATCGCCGCCTCGGAAGCCGGCTTCGCCATCTCCAAGGCCGGAGCTCCTAAGTGGTATATGTATACGCCAACAAGCTCCGATGACCTGCGCTTCTACGCGGGAGTCGGAGGCGATCGCATGGCGCTCACCAGTGCGGGTAATCTCGGCATCGGCTCCACCACCCCGAGCTCGAAGCTCGTCGTATACAACGGAGCTTCGGGCGCCGCGGCCGACGCTACCTACGCGAACGACATGGTCATCGAGGATGACGACCATGTCGGCCTCAGCCTCCTTTCTCCTAACGCGAGCTACGGAAGCATCCACTTCAAATCGCCGGGAGGACCTAACGCATGGCTCGAATCCAGGCAGAGTACCGGAGAGTTCAATATCATCGCCGGCAAATCAGGAGGGACGATGAACTTCATGACGAACAACGGAAGCGTCGGCACGCGCTTCTCTCTTGCGAGCAACGGCAACGCGACCTTCACCGGAACTCTAGGCTCTGGAAGCATTACTTCGAGTGGGACTATTACCGCAGCGAGCACGGTTACTGGAGGAGGTATGAACTCTACTTCAGGTTACTCAACTTCAGCTGGCGGTTTCTACTCGATAGGTGCTCATCCGACCACGCCGGTGATCCAACTCTATGACCACACCCCGACGGGACCATCGGAAATCGCCTACTTGAGAAACTCCGGATACAACACGTATATTGGTCTCTACGGTGACGGCTCAACATATTGGGGCGCCAACCTGTTCACTGCCTACGTCACGCAAGGCAACCACGGCACGACCTGCAGCTTCGGCGCCGGCGCTTGGAGCTGTACCTCAGATGGCCGTCTCAAGGAGGAGATTACCGAACTTGCGGTCACTGACGGTCTCTCCGCGATCAACCAGCTCCGTCCGGTTACCTACGCCCTCAAGAAGGATCCTAATCATAGGACGCAGCTCGGCTTCCTCGCGCAGGAGGTGATGGAAATCTTCCCGCAGGCGGTCAGTTTCAATCCGGCAGCTACTTCCACCGATACGCCGGATGGGACGTACCAGCTCGAGCACAGCCAGCTCATCGGTCCTGCAATCCTCGCCATCCAGCAGCTCGACGCCCGGACGCGCTTCATCAGCAGCAGCGCTATAAGCACGTCGAGCGCACCGTCATTCAACGTAAGCGCCCTCGGCAACGTCGGCGTCGGCACCACCACCGACGCGTACAAGTTCGCTGTCGGCGGAGACGTCGCGGCCACCGGCTTCATCAACGTCTCAACCGAGACCAGCAAGATCGGTATTAATTATTTGAATGCTTCAACTACCGAAGAGATCCTCGCAGACATCGGTTCGGTCCAGATCGCCCAATACAAATACAAGACCGAAGCGAAGAAGAACCCGCTACGTCTCGGCCTCATTGCGGAGAATGCGCCAGCTCTCGTCCTCTCCGCAGATGGAAAAGGAGTCGACATCTACAAGCTCGCTACCTTCACGCTCGCGGGCGTCCAGGCGCTTGCGGCTAAGGTGGATGCGCAGACCGCGCGCCTCAACAGCCTTGAGGAACGCCTCAAGATGCTCGAGGACGGATCCATCGCGACCGGCACCTTCGCGTTCTCGACGACCACGCTGAAGTCAGCGCTCGCGGACCTCGGCGTCTTCCTCGAGAACGGGATACTCCGCCTCAATACGCTCGTCGCGCGGCAGTTCGTTGCGGTCGCGGATGAGGACGGAGAGGGCAGCGCCGGGCAGGGAATCATCCTTGAGGGTAACAAGGTCTTCGAGGTAGAGAATAAGTACGTGCGCGAGACGAGCAAGATCTTCGTGACTTTCACCTCGCCGGTAGAGGGCAGCTGGTATATCACGAATAAGGAGGAGGGAAGCTTCCGCATCGCGCTCTCGAAGAATCAGGACGAGGACGTCTCCTTCGATTACTTTATCGTCCAGACCGAAGGGGACTTCGACACCTCGGTCTCGGACGAAGCGCCGGAAGAAGAGACAGAAGAGGACGAAGAGACCGACAATGCGCAAGAGGAGGAAGGCGAGCCGGCCGAGGAGGAGATTAGTGACGATGCGCCTGTCGTCACGCTGAACGGCTCCGCAGCGGTCATGGTCGAGCAGGGAGGCGACTACAACGACGAGGGAGCGTCTGCCGCAGATCCGCAGGACGGAGACCTCACAGGCCAGATTGAGATCCGTGGCTCAGTAGATACCAACGTTCCTGGCCTCTATACGCTCACCTACAGCGCTACGGACAGCGAAGGGAATACCGGGAACGCGAGCCGCGTAATCACGGTCAAGGCGGCAGGCGAGCCTGAAGAGGGCGGAGAAGCGGGGGAGGCCGAGGAGGCGGAAGATGAGGAACTGGCACCGGCAGAGACGCCGGACGCATTCCTTCCGTCGGACGAGGAGGCACCTGAGGCATCTCCGTCAGAGGAAACTACGGGAACAGATGAGTCAGTAGCAACTGAATAAGAAATAGGCTCCAAATATATCAAGGCAAAACACGATGTGAATCATATCCGAGATAGAATATCCTTTACATACAACATTATATATCTCGGATAAGCGAGATAAGTATTCGAAACCAGAAACAAATCCACTCCCGCTGGAGGTCCCTAAGAACTGGCATCTGTCCTAATCGCGAAAACAAGTAAATAGGCCAAACCTGAAGATGCGATCTTAGCCCCAAAGCACACTCACTTTGCTCATGGCACTGAATTGGCCCGTACCTAAGGCCTAGACTCTCTCGTCTTGGCAACAGTGACATTCAATCCCAAACTGGAGACCATTTTCTGTGCAAATGCTCCCAAAAATCGACCTCGATTGTGAAGCTTTTCTGGAAAGTTATGACATCGATCGGAGGCCTGCTTTCCGACAAAAAACTTTTCAAAAATCTTTTTAAAGATATACACATGTCATTCCGATGAATCGCCGATATGACTTGGTAATATAAGGTTATCTCGATTGCTCCTTGATTCCCCAATGACCCAACCTCGCAAAAAGAAATTGCTCACGACAAACGAGGCCGCAAAGGCCTCTGGGTACGCTCGCGACTATGTGATCAGCCTCTGCCGGTCCGGAAAAATTATCGCCGAGCAGGAAGGTCGTTCTTGGCGCATCGACGCAGCCTCATTGGCGTCCTTTGCTGAGCAGCAAAAGCTCCGCCGCAAGCAGTTCCATTCCTCGCTATCAGAGTCCATGCGTGAGCAGTACCGCGAGTCTCTGGGCACCAAGGACACCGCCGTAGCCGTTTCTCCAGAGAAAAGTGAATTCCTAACCACGAAGGAGGCCGCAAAGGCCTTCGGTTACTCTCGAGACTACCTGATCAGCCTCTGCCGTACGGGAAAGGTTATTGCAGAGCAGAACGGCAGCTCATGGCGTATCGATTCCGGATCCCTCTCATCGTTCGCAGAGGAGCAGAAGCTTCGCCGAGAGAAGCTTCGCTCCACGCTGTCTGAATCGATGCGTGAGAAGTACCTCGCGGAGAGGCGTCTGCGTACGAGGCGCATGCGCACGGTAGTCCGCCATGCGAGCGCCGCGTTTGCGAGCCTGGTCTTCGTGGTGAGCCTCGCGCTCGGCAGCTTCACCAATCTCCCGGTATCAGCTCAGGAGGCTGCCGCTCTCGAGTCGCTCTCGCTGCCGGAGCGCATGGCTGTTCACACGTACCGCTTCTTCTCCGGCTTCCTTTCAGATACACAGCTCGCGCTTGGTGGCATATTCGCTCCGAACACGCCTGCTCCGATCGTCGTATTCAATCAGGCGCCAACAGCTACGACGACTCGCGTCATCGAGCGCATTCGCACGGAGTCTCCGATCGTCCAGAATATCCAGAACGTCACCTATGAGAACAAGACGTTCGTGCAGAACTCAGTCAACCGCGTCTATGACAGCATCGAGAGTAACCTCGATCCTATATATGAGGCGCTCAGCTTCGATGAGGAGAATGTAACCGCAGCAGGAAGTCTCACCGTAGAAGGAGCGGTCAACGCCTCAAGCTTCCTCCTCAATGGCGTAGCGTTCACGGGCGGATCGAGCGCGTGGGGCGGCATCACCGGCACGCTTTCTGATCAGACCGATTTGCAGAACGCGCTTACTGCGAAGTTTTCTCTGACTGATTGGTTCGCCACGACGACGAGCGTAGCTAACGGCGGCACGGGCCTCGCGGTCGCTCCGACGTACGGCCAGCTCCTTATTGGTGACGGGAGCGGCGCCTACCAGCTCATCGCAACATCCTCGCTTGGTATCACTGGAGGCGGTGGCGGCGGACCGAGCACGTGGGGAGCTATCTCTGGCACGCTTTCTGATCAGACCGATCTCCAGGCCGCGCTCAATGCGAAGCTTTCTATCTCGGACTGGTTCGCTACGACCACTGATGGTCTTGCGCAGGGCAGTATTAACAAATACTGGTCCGATACGCTCTTCGACAACCGTCTCTCCGCGACCACATCGCTCCCGAACCTCTCCATCACGAAATCACAGGTTTCTGATTTCGGTACGTATGAGAATCAGCTTTCGTTCTCATATCCTCTCTCGCGCGCGGTAGACACCATCTCGCTCGCGTTCGGCACCAGCACTTCTAATACGTGGGGCGGCACGCAGACCTTCACCAATGCGCCGACATTCTCCACCTTCGCCGGACTCATCGGCGCGAATAACGGCGCGAGCTACGCGGTCTCCACCTCGACGCTCTCGATCGGTGGCAATGCAGCAACGGTGACGAACGGCGTGTACACCACCGGAGCCGGAACCGTGTTCCTCGCGCCGAACGGTTCTGCCGCAGCACTCACCAATTTCCCGACACTTAACCAGAACACTACCGGCTCAGCAGCGACGCTTACGACCGCACGCCTCATCAACGGCGTTGCGTTCAACGGCTCAGCAGATATCACGATCACCGCCGCTTCTTCGACGCTGCTCGCGAACAACAACACGTTCAGCGGCACGAACACGTTCAGTTCCACCGTCGTTGGCTCCATCACCGGCAACGCCGGGACCGTCACGAACGGCGTGTACACGACCGGCGCAGGCACGGTCTTCCTCGCGCCGAACGGATCAGCGGCGGCGCTCACGAACTTCCCGACGTTCAATCAGAACACCACGGGTTCCGCCGCTACTCTCACTACGCCGCGCAATATCAACGGCGTCGCCTTCAACGGTTCCGCTGACATCACGATCCCGGCAGCTTCCTCGACCATCCTTGCGGACGATAACGTCTTCAGCGGAGCGAACACCTTCTCCTCGACCATCACCGGCTCCATCACCGGCAACGCCGGGACCGTCACGAACGGCGTGTACACCACAACCTTCGATGGCCTCTTCGACAACCGCCTCTCGGCAACCACTTCGCTTCCGAACATCACGACGCTCGCGAACCTGTCGCTCCCGTACACGCAGGTCACCGGCCTCGGCTCTCTTGCGACCCTCTCCTCGGTCAACAACAGCAACTGGTCCGGCACGCAGCTCTCGGTCGCGAACGGCGGCACCGGCTCGACCACGCTCACGGGCATCCTGAAGGGCAACGGCACCGGAAGCGTGCAGACTGCGATCGCGGGTACCGATTATGAGAATCCGCTCACCTTCAACTCGCCGCTCTCGCGTGTCGGCAACAGCATCTCCGTCTCGACCGGAGGCGACTGGACCGGCACCTTCGACGGCCAGGAAGGTACCTACTACCTCGCCCGCGCGAACCACACCGGTACGCAGACCGCCTCCACGATTTCAGACTTCAGCTCAGTAGCTCGCGGACTCATTTCTTCTTCTGCAGGCGGCCTCACTTATACCTCAGCAAGCGGCGTATTCTCGCTAACCGCAGGTTACGAGATTCCGCTCACGGCTTCCACCACCGATTGGAATACCGCATACCTCAACCGCATCACGTCAGCAACGTACCCGCTTCAGATATCTTCGAATGTTCTTTCTCTTGCCTTTGGTACCACCACCGCAAACTCATGGTCCGCGCTCCAGCAGTTCAATGCCGGCGCTTCGACGACGCAGCTCACGTCAACTGGGAATACATACCTCGCGACTGCAGGTGGAAGCGTGGGCGTCAGCACTACGACGGCTTCGAAGACGTTCTCCGTAGGAGGCAACGTCATCATTGGCGCATCATCGGCGGGTGGCGTGAACGGGACGCTCACGTACGGCGGCGTGACGCTTGCTAATACCGTTACTGGCACGGGCAGCATGGTGCTCTCGGATGCTCCGACCTTCACCGGCACGACGAACTTCGCGACGCTTCTCGGCTCGACTATCGTCGCGCCGACGATACGAGGCGGAAGCAATGCGACCGCTACGCTCTCGCTCTCGGGCACGAATTCCGGCTCGCCCACGACCGCGGCGCTTATCTTCGGCGCATCTGCGGCTGCTGAGCAGATGCGCCTTACCACTACAGGTCTCGGTATCGGCACTACTTCGCCGTTCACGAAGCTCGGCGTCGCGGGCGATGTATACATCGGCGGGAACCTCACCGCCACCGGTACCGCAGCCGTCTCCGGCCTCGCAACTTTCTCCTCAGGCGTAAACGTAAACGGCGAGACGATCACGGACTTCACTGGAACAGGCCTTTCTAACTCCGGCGGCGCGCTCACGCTCGACGCTACTGGTGACTGGACCGGCACCTTCGATGGCCAGGAAGGCTCGTACTACCTCGCGCGCGCGAACCACACCGGTACGCAGACCGCCTCCACCATCTCGGATTTCTCATCAACAGCGCGCGGCCTCTTCAGCTCGACCGCAACAGGACTCACGTACACCAGCGGCACCGGCGTCTTCAG
>CAZMTN010000004.1:0-51041 GCA_964569655.1 uncultured Candidatus Saccharibacteria bacterium | reverse complement strand
GCGCGTCGAGCGGATGCCCGGAGACGTAGATGCCGAGGAGCTCCTTCTCCCAGGAGAGCATCTCCGAAAGCGACACCGGCTCGCCCGAGACGAGATTGAACGTCGGCGCGGCCATCATGCCGAAGAGGGAATCCTGCGAGGATTCCTTGGTCGCATCGCGATGGAAGGCGAGCATGCGCTCGATGTTAGCGAGCAGCGTCCCGCGGTCCGCGAACGAATCGAGCGCGCCGGCCTTGATGAGCGATTCCAACGACCGCCGGTTCATGTTCCTCGAGCCGACGCGCGTGAGGAAATCCGAGATGGACGCGAATCTTCCGTTCTTGGTGCGCTCTTCGAGGATGGACTCCGAGATGCCTTCGCCGAAGTTCTTGATCGAGGAGAGGCCGAAGCGGATCTCGTTCTTCTTTGCTCCGGTCACGGTGAAGATGGAGCCGCTCTCGTTCACGTCGGGCGGGAGCACGGGGATCTTCAAGCGTTCGCACTCGGCGACGAGGCGCGCGATTTCCTCCGTGTCCCCGGCATCCGCGGTAAGGAGC
The DNA here is from genome assembly GCA_964569655.1 of uncultured Candidatus Saccharibacteria bacterium. Classification (GTDB taxonomy): domain Bacteria; phylum Patescibacteriota; class Minisyncoccia; order Phycocordibacterales; family Phycocordibacteraceae; genus C7867-001. The sequence goes on along the minus strand of CAZMTN010000004.1, from coordinate 50,505 downwards.
GCGTTCATGTACTCGACCGGGTAATTCGCTTTCATATAGGCGGTCTGGTACGCCACCTTGCCGTAGCTGGCGGCGTGCGCCTTGTTGAATCCGTACGCGGCGAACGGCTCGATGAGCTTCCAGAGCTGATCGGCCTTCGAGGGCGTGAGCTTCCCGAACTCGATGAAGCCCTTCACGAGCTTGCCTTTCTCCTTCTCCATGACTTCCGGGATCTTCTTTCCCATCGCCTTGCGGAGGTTATCCGCTTCGAGCCAGGAATATCCGCCGAGCTTGATGGCGGAGAGGAGGACGTCGTCCTGGTACACGAGGAGGCCGTACGAGAAATCGAGATACTCCTTCATGCGGGGGTCGAGATAGGTCGCGGACTTCGGATTCTTCTTGCGCTCGATGTACTGCGGAATGGTCTCCATCGGGCCCGGGCGGTAGAGGGCAACCATCGCGTTGATGTCATGGATCGAGGTCGGCTGGAGCTCCTTCAGGTAACGGGTCATGCCGGAGCCGTTCAGCTGGAAGGTGCCCTCGGTCTCGCCGCGGGCGAGCATGGCGAAGGTGCGCTCGTCGTCGAGCGGGATGTTCTCGATGTCGATATGGATGCCGCGGGTAACGCGCACCATATCAACTGCGTCCGCGAGTATGGAAAGGTTCTTGATGCCGAGGAAGTCGAACTTGAGGAGCCCTGCATCCTCCACCGCGTGCATGTCGTATTGGGTGATGAGCTTGCCCGTCTTCGGGTCGACCTGGATCGGGGTCCACTCCGAGAGCGGCGTCGGCGCGATCACCACGCCCGCGGCGTGCACCCCTGTGTGGCGCACGCATCCCTCGATGCGGCGAGCGAGGTCGATTACCTCCTTCGCGTCATCATCCTCGTTGTAGATGGCTTTGAGCTCGGGCTCGAGCTTCATCGCATTGTCGATGGTCATCGGGAAGCCCTGGCTGCCCATGGGGATGAGCTTCGCGATGCGGTCGCCGACGCCGTACGAGTGCCCGAGCGCGCGCGCGACGTCGCGCACGGCAGCCCGCGCCATCATGGTGCCGAAGGTGCCGATCTGCGCGACGTGGTCGTCGCCGTATTTCCTCCTCGCGTACGCGATCATCTCATCGCGGCGGTTGTCGGCGAAGTCCATGTCGATATCCGGCGCCTTCGGGCGCTCCGGGTTGAGGAATCGCTCGAACGGCAGCTTGTACGCGAGCGGGTCCACGTTCGTGATCCCGGTGACGTAGGAGACCAAGGATCCTGCCGCCGAGCCTCGGGTGGTGGTGAGGATGCCTTCGCTCTTCGCGAAGGTAAGGAGGTCCGACACCACGAGGTAGTACGGAGCGAAGCCCTTGTCGATGATGACGGTGAGCTCGTACTCGAGGCGCTTCCGGAGCTCTTCGGTGTCCGCAAGGCCGCGCGCGCTGATGCCCGCGTATGCGCGCTCGCGCAGGATCTCTTCGTACGTGGTCCCTTCGGGGATCTCGAGGTTCGGGAACACCCAGGACCCGAGCTTCAGCGTCACGTTACAGCGGTCCGCGATCTCCTTGGAGCGGTAGACGGCCTCCTCGTTGCCTTTGAAATACTTGAGCATCTCCTTCTCACCGATGAAGGAGAAGTCCTCCTGCGTGTTGTCCGTTTGCTGGCCGCCCTGGATACGGCGCATCACCTCGCGCGCTTCGCGGTCTTCCGGATCGAGATAGTAGACGTCCTGCTGTGCCACCACCGGCACGCCGCTTTTCTCCGAGAGCTCGATTACTTTCTTCATCTTCGCCTCGTGCCCCTCTACCAGCGGGTGGTGGGTGATCTCGAGGAAGAGGTTGCCCTTGCCGAAGATGCTCTCCCATTCCGCGAGCGCCGCATGCGCCGCTTCCGCCTGGCCGTCCGCAAGGAGCTGCGGCACGTCTCCGGTGAACGACGGGATGAGCGCGATCAGACCGCCTCCATGCTCCTTGAGGAGCTCCTTGTCCATGAGGGGGCGCTCGAAGAATCCTTCGGTGAAGGAGCGGGATACGAGCTTCAGGAGATTCTTGTATCCCTCGTTGTTCTCTGCGAGGAGCACGAGGCGGGAGCGCTTCAGGTTCGGGTCTCTATCGAAGCGGGAGACGGCGACATACGCGTCCACGCCGATGATGGGCTTGACCCCAGCGTCATGCGCTTCCTTGTAGAACTCGATGGCGCCGTGGAGGTTCCCGGAATCAGTGAGCGCGAGCGCCTCCATCTTCTTTGCCTTAGCTGCCTCGACGAGCTCATCCACTTTGGGGAGTGCCTGGAGGAAGGAGTAGTGACTGTGGGTGTGGAGGTGTACGAAGCGGGAGGCCATTGGTCCTAGTATACTTTCTGCATGGAATTCGTCATCGGTGTGGACGAGGCAGGGCGCGGACCTATCGCCGGACCCGTCTCGGTCGGCGTGGTCATGGTCCCGAGGGGGTTTAATGTCGCAATCGAGTTCCCGGGCGTCGCGGACTCTAAGAAACTCTCCGAGAAGAAGCGGGAGAAGCTCTTCTCCTTATTAGAGGAACGCGCGAAGCAGGGAGACGTCTGTTTCTCGGTGGAGTTCGGCAGCCACGAGGCGATTGATGCCATCGGTATCAGCCCCGTGATCGCGGACGCGGTATCCCGCGGCGTGAACGCGGTCTCTGCGGATTCCCGAGACGCCTTCGTCTATCTGGACGGCTCCTTGAGGGCGCCGAAGGAATACGCGCAGGAGACCGTCATCGGGGGAGACGCGAGCATGCCCATCATCTCGCTCGCCTCGATCGCGGCGAAGGTGGTGCGGGATCGGCTCATGGTGGGGCTTGCGGCAGAGCATCCGCTATACGGCTTCGAGAAGCATAAGGGGTACGGCACCAAATCCCACTACGAAGCCCTAGGGAAGCACGGCCCCTGCGCTATCCACCGCACGTCATTCCTGCACCTTGTCAAGGAATAGGGAATGTGGTATGGTTGAGGGGTCCCAAGCATTCGCTGGGGGGACAAGCAACAAAGACCTTTCAATCAGGGAAACAGCCATGTGTGTTAGCGAAGACAAGAATCGGATTGCAGCAGCGGCCCGAATCGGCTTCAAGTGTGTAATCGAGAACTGCCCCAATTACTGCGGCATCGACAACGTATCTCTTGGCCGTGATGCCAGGGTCTACTGCGAAGTCGCTGCCAAGACCGAAAGCACCCCCTGGGTGTCCTTCGAGAATGCTAATGCCTGCACCAGGCTCGACCAGCAGAAAGCTGCGTAAAAGCAATAACATATCGGGTAATGCACGTGGAAAGGCGCTGTCTCAGGACGGCGCCTTCACTTTTTATACCCCCCATGGTAAGGTTCTGACACATGTCAGTACGAATGCGCCATACGCGCGGCCACACCAACAACCGCCGCTCCCACCATGCTCTGAAGAGCATGAAGATCGTCGTGGATAAGGAGTCCGGAAGCCTCCGCCTCCCGCACCGCCTCGACGAGACCACGGGTATGTACCGCGGTAAGCAGCTCTTCACCCCGAAGGCGAAGAAGACCAAGGCCGAGAAGGTTCGCGGCGTCCAGCCGGAACTCCCGAAGGCAGACCGCCACGCGGACCACGACCATGCAGAGCAGGTCACCGTGAAGAAAGGTCTTCTCGGAAAGCTCACTGGCGCAAGCCGTCCTCGCTCCCGCTCGGGAATGGGAGGAACTTCCGGAGGGAAGTAAGACAAAGACCCGGGAGACCGGGTCTTTTCTTTTGTGTACACACCGCTGTAGCTTGCGTACGCGTTCGCGTCTGTTACGCTTACGGACAGAGCGCTCATGGCAAATCGTCACCTTGCGAGATCGGTAGTCCTTCAGACCCTATTCGAATGGGACACTACCGCCGCGTCCATAGACGAAGCCAACGCTATCCTCGAACGAAACGTTACCGAATTCGGCGGCGACTCCACCGACCGGCCATTCATGGAAACCCTCCTGAAGGGCGTGCTCGCCAAGTGCGACGACATCAACCTCATCATCGAGAAGGCAGCCCCGGATTGGCCGCTCCCGAAGATCGCTCCGGTAGACCGGAACATCCTGCGCATCGGCTTGTACGAGCTCCTCTTCGCGGACCGCTCCCAGGTGCCGGCGAAGGTGGCTATCAACGAGGCCATCGAGCTCGCGAAGACCTTCGGCGGGGATTCCTCCGGCCGCTTCGTGAACGGCGTCCTCGGCGCCGTCTACAAGGAGATCGGCGAACCCGGCAAGGACGAGGTCGGCAAGAAGAAGGTGCTGCGCCGCGAAGACCTGCCGCTCGAGCAGCTCGGCGGCGCGGTGGTGTACGCGAAACATCAGGGCCAGTACTACCTCGCGCTGGTGCACGACGTCTTCGGCCATTGGACGCTTTCCAAGGGACGCCTCGACGAGAAGGAGGATCCGGCGCAGGGCACGGTCCGCAAGATGAAGGAGGAGCTCGGCATCGATATCGTGGTGAAAGAGAAGATCGGCGAGAACGAGTATGTCGCCTCGCATCCGGAGAAAGGGAAGTATAGGAAGCATGTGACGTACTTCCTCGCGGAAGCGGAGTACGTGGAGCTCCATCTCAAGCAGACCGGCGGTCTCGACGACGCCCGCTGGTTCAAGCTCCCCGACATCCTCGAGCTCAACTTCTACGACGACATGCTCCCGATCGTCACCGCCGCGGTGCAGACGCTCCTCGACCAGGCGCGGGGAGGGAACTAGCCTTTTTATCCGTTTACGCTACTCTGCGGGTATATGGACGCAAGCGCCTCCGCACAGAAACTAGGGCTCCGTTTCAATAATCTCGACCTCTTCACTGAGGCCATCACGCACCGTTCCTACCTGAACGAGCACCGCGGCGCGAAGCAGAACCACAACGAGCGCCTCGAATTCCTCGGCGATGCCGTGCTCGAGCTCGCGGTCACGCGCTTCCTCTATGACCGCTATCCGCTGAAGCCCGAGGGAGAGCTGACTGCGTACCGCGCAGCTTTGGTGAACACGTACTCGCTCGCCGCGGTCGCGGACACCTTCGGCCTCAATGACTTCCTCCTCCTTTCGAAGGGCGAAGCGAAGGACACGGGCCGTGCGCGCCAGATTATCCTCGCGAACGCGTTCGAGGCCATCCTCGGCGCAATCTATCTTGATCAGGGATACGATGCGGCGGAAGCCTTCCTCGCCGAGCGCCTCTTCCCGAAGATAGAGGAGGTCATCGCCGGGCGCACCTGGCAGGACGCGAAGAGCCGCTTCCAGGAGCTCGCGCAGGAGAAGCGCGGCACCACGCCGGCCTACAAGACCCTCTCAGAAACCGGTCCCGATCATGATAAGCAGTTCACCGTAGGGGTCTTTTTGAATGCCGAAGAGATGGCACAGGGCATCGGGAAGAGCAAGCAGGATGCCGAGCAGGCAGCAGCAGCGAACGCGCTCCAGAAGACCGGCTGGTAACCCCGATTTGCTATACTGTGGGCATATGGACCACACCAACGTAACCACGGCACTCGAGCTCCCCGGATACCGGATCGTGAAGAACCTGGGCGTCGCACGCGGCATCATCGTCCGCTCGCGCTCTATCGTCGGCACCATCGGCGCGGGACTCCAGACGCTCATCGGCGGAGACATCACCATCTTCACCAAGCTCTGCGAGGACACGCGCCGAGACGCGTTCGCGCTCATGATGAAGCACGCCGAGGATATCGGCGCGAACGCCATCGTCGGCATGCGCTATGACGCTACCGATGTCGCGGCGAGCGTCACCGAAGTGCTCGCGTACGGCACCGCGGTCGTCGTCGAAAAGGCTTAGCCCCGCCTCAGTGTATTTGACATTATCCATTAATGTCATATTGTTGTTCCTAGCAATCAACCAGAGGGGTCGTCATGGCCGAGTGCATCGCATTTAGTGGGCAAACAAGCAGGAAATCTGTTGAGGACCTCCTTGAGGGCCTGCAACGCACCTCAGGGAAGCGGATGGTCACCATAGATTCACCAGGTGGCTCATTCGAGTTCTTTTCGGTGCTCGGCCCGGCGCTTAAGCGCACCGGGTACATATCCGTCGGCACGAGCGTCAGGTCGGCCGCCATCTTCCTGCAATTGCTCGGCCGGCAGCGTCTCGCGCTACCCGGGTCGACATTCTTCTTTCATGATGTCCGCGCGGTTATCGGCAAGCATGGCGAGGTAACCGTGTTCGAGCTCGATGAATTCCTTCAGCGCGAGAAGGATATGAAGAAGAAACATTCCGCGCAGACCGAAGTCATGCAGGAGTGGATACGCAGGATGCAGGTCGCACAGCGTTGGATGCTTTCCTTCGTCCAGCAGGAAACCGGCCTGTCTCCCGGCGTCTTCGCGGACCTCATGAAGAGCGAGGTCACCCTAACGGCGAAGGAAGCCGTACGGTACGGGGTCGTGCATCGGATCGTCAGCGAAGATGAGCTGATGCGGGAACTGCGCAGATAGCGACGACGCAGGAATGCTTAAGGCCCGCCAGAACACTTAGTTCTCGGCGGGCCTTTTCCTTTGGAATGCTAGCCCTTGTAGATCTCGATGATCGGGTCCCCGTTCTCGTCCACCTGGATAAGGCCGGTGCGGACGTCCGTCACCTTCCACGCTCCGCCCAACAGGCGGAGCGTCAGCGTTATCGAATAGCTCGTGGTGCCGTCAGTACCGTTGCTCTTCTCGATCACGCTTCCTTCGACGACATATGAGCCGTCCACGCCCTTCTCCACGTCAGTGATCTCGATATGGTCCGGCCACGGGCTCGAGGTGAGGCGCCCGGGCGCGATGGAGGGGTCATCGAGCCATCGCTGGAGGAGGTCATCAGAGACGTATGGCGCGTAGTTCGTGCGGATCTCTGCGCGCACCTGCTCGTCCGGGCCTTCGAGCGATACGTTCTGGAACTTCGTGCCGAACTCGGTCACGATGCCTCGTACTTGGGCCTCGTCAGCCGGGATGACGGTCTCCGCAGCTTCAGGAGCGGTGTAGATGAGATAGTACCAGCCGACCCCGGCGATGATGAGGATGGCGATGATGACGCCGATCCAGACGCCCCTGTTGTTTTCTTGCATATGCACTCCAGCATACGCTATCGGGGTGAAGAACCGGTGAGCCGCTGGTATACTTCACGTAAATGCTCAAACGGCTCGAGATCGCCGGGTTCAAATCGTTCGCGCGGAAGACCGTGCTCGATTTCTCGTCCCATGCTACGGCAATCGTGGGCCCGAACGGATCCGGGAAATCGAACGTGGCGGAGGCCTTCCGCTTCGCGCTCGGCGAGCAAAGCATGAAATCGATGCGCGGCAAGCGCAGCGAGGACCTCATCTTCTCGGGATCGCATTCTGCGAGCCGCTCCAACCGGGCCTCGGTCGCCATCGTGTTCGATAACTCGAAGAAGCAGTTCAAGCTCGATTTCGACGAGGTCGCCATCGAGCGCGCCGTCTTCAGGGACGGCTCGAGCGAGTACTCCATCAACGGCTCGAAGGCGCGCCTTCGCGACATCCAGGAGCTCCTCGCGAGCGCCAACATCGGCGAGACAGGGCATCACATCATCTCCCAGGGGGAAGCGGACCGCATACTCCTCGCGAACGCGCGGGAGCGCCGCGCCATGCTCGAGGACGCGCTCGGCCTCGCCGTATACGAGTTCAAGAAGGAGGAGAGCATGAAGAAGCTCGAGAAGACCGAGGAGAACGCGAAGCAGGTCGAAGCGCTGCGCCGCGAGCTCGCGCCGCATCTGAAGTTCCTCGAGAAGCAGGTGGAGCGCCTCGAGCGCGCCGATGAGCTGCGCCGCGAGCTGTCCGAAGCGGTCGCGACGTACTTCGGCATCGAGGAGGCGTACATAAGCGAGGAAGGGAAGAAGAATGAGCGCGCGCTCGCAGCCGCTGCCGAGCGCCTTGCGGTCCTCAATGCAGAGATGGCGAAGCTCGACGAGGTGGACGGGGACCGCGAGGGGTTCAAGCGCAGCGAAGCCGTGCGCGACGCGGAGCGCGGGCTCGATCTCGCGATGAACGAGCGCGGCGCCCTGGCCCGCGACATGGGCCGGATCGAGGGCGCGCTCGAGAGCGCGAAGAAGCGCAGCGCCGAGGTGGCGCGGGAGCCGTACGTGAAGGTGTCCCGCGACGACCTCGCCATGCTCCGCGACGAGATCGAGAAGCAGAGCGAAGGAACGGATCCGACGCCTGACGCGCTCCGCGCTTCGCTCGCTTCGATCCGCTCCATCGTCCGCGCGTTCTTCGAGCGCTTCGCCCTCCCGAAGGATTCCTACCTCGCCGAGGAGGAACAGAATGTCTTCAGCCTCACCAACGAGCACAACGAGCTGCTCCGCAAGGATGCGGCGCTCTCCGAGCGGATCGAGAAGGCGCGCAACGCGCTCTCCCGCGCGCGCGAGTCCCTCACCGCGTACGAGGAGGCGGACCGCGAAGGCAAGCACCGCTTGGTGAAGCTCGCGGACGAGCGCGCCCGCCTCGAGGCGGAGAAGGTACGCCAGGAAGACAAGGGCAGGGAATTGAAATACCTCTCCGAGGAACTGGACCGGGACCGCGCGGAAGTGGCTGCGCTCGTCGGCACTGCCGCTACCTCATACGCGCAGGTCGCTATGCCAGACGAAGAGCGCTCGGTGCAAGAAGGACGCAAGAAGGCCATGGAGCGTCTCAAGATCCGCCTCGAGGAGGCAGGCGGCACTGGCGAGGACGTACGCACCGAATACCAGGACGCGACTGATCGCGAACAGTTCCTCAGCAGGGAGCTCGAAGACCTCACCAAGTCCGCCGCAGGACTCCGGGAGCTCATCAAGGATCTCGACGTCGAGCTCACCAAGAACTTCTCCGAAGGCCTCGCGAAGGTGAATGCTTCCTTCGGCGAGTTCTTCTCGCTCATGTTCGGCGGCGGCGGCGCGAAGCTGGTGCTCGAGGAGCCGGAAGAGGAGGAAGACGAGGACGGCGAGATCGTCCGCAGGCAGAAGGACGAGAAAGCGGGCATCGAGATCTCGGTGAACCTGCCCAAAAAACGCGTGCAGTCTTTGATGCAGCTCTCGGGAGGCGAGCGCGCCCTCACGTCCATCGCGCTCATCTTTGCCATGAGCCAGGTGAACCCACCGCCATTTTTGATACTGGACGAGACCGACGCCGCACTCGATGAAGCCAACAGCCGCCGCTACGGCGACATGATCGAAGGCCTCGCGAAGAAGTCCCAGCTCATCGTCATCACGCACAACCGCGAGACCATGAGCCGCGCGGGCATCCTGTACGGCGTCACTATGCAGGGAGACGGCGTGTCGAAGCTCCTCTCGGTGAAGTTCGACGAGGCGGTCTCGGTTGCGAAATAGCGCTCCCTGCCTTAGGGTATCTCTGGATTAGAACACGGGGAATCATATGAAGAAGAGGAATATCGGCTTCGCTGCCGATCTTGAGCGCCTGCTCATGAAAGTTACCGATGCAGACATCGACCGGATCGGTGAGCGGCTCCCGCTGCTCGAGAGCAACGAGCTGCCAACGAAGGACGTATGCCCGCTCAATCTGCGGATAATGATCACGGGCTTAAGCTTGTTCGCGGCGGAGCACTCGAGCACGCTGAACGCGGAGGGTAACCCCATCATCGACCTCGAAAAGCTCACGCCTCATGAGAAACGGCGGTACACGTACTTTGTGAACCGGTCGTTCGAGGAGTTCCTGAACGCGTATTCGCCTGACATGAGCGTCCGGAGGGGCTGGCAGATCGTCCGTACATACGAGCAGCCCGTTCATTGAATCCCACACCTGCCGCGGCGGGTGTGCTTTTACCCGGCTTGAGCGTTTCTGCAGGCGTGGTAGGGTGCGGGTATCCGCGGTTTCGGGCTAGGCGCGGACGCATAAGGTGGGATGTCTGATAGCCCTTTCAACGATGGAGACTGTGATGACGCGAAGAACTGCCTTCGTGCCCAATGCGGCACGCCAAGGGCCACTGAGTCCTTACGAGTTTCTCGGCACGAAGTCCGCGGCTCACAACAATAAAAATGAAAACCTCTGAAAGGGGGTGATCCCCGAATTCCGGCTTGGCTAACACCCAAGCCCACCTTGAGAGCCTTCTTCCCGAAGGCTCTCTTTTTATCTTTTATCCCCATTCCCAAACTCCGATACCGGCGTATGCTCTCCCTATGGCTGCATTTACCTACTTCAAAGAAAACGTTACCCGAGCCGGGAAGCTGCTCGACTTGTCCGACGAGCGGATCGCTGAGTTCTACAAGCCTGACCGGATACTCCGCGCAGACCTCACCATTCCGCTCACGAAAGGCGGCTCCGCCACCTTCCCGGCATACCGCGTGCAGTTCGATAACGCGCGCGGACCCTACAAAGGTGGTGTTCGCTTCCATCCGGGCGCGGACGAAGACGAGGTCTCTGCGCTCGCCGCGATGATGGCTATCAAGTGCGCGGTAGTGGACATCCCGTTCGGCGGAGCGAAGGGTGGCGTGTCGGTGGACCCGAAGCAGCTCACGCCGGAAGAGCTCGATCTCCTCGCGCGCGAGTACGTGAAGGCGTTCGCCGAGCACCTCGGGCCCGACAAGGACATCCCGGCACCGGACGTCTATACCAACCCGCACATCATGAGCGTCATGCTCGATGAGTACGAGAAGCTCACCGGAGCCAAGGCTCCCGCGATGATTACCGGGAAGCCGCTCGAGAATGGCGGCAGCGAAGGTCGCGACACTGCGACCGCGGACGGCGCCATTAGCGTGCTTATCGCACTGCTTGCGGATCAGCACCGCACGCCAGCAGAGCTCACTGCTGCGGTACAGGGAGCGGGGAACGCAGGCGCCCAGGCTGCGCGACTCCTCCATTCCATGGGAACCAGGGTAGTTGCGTTCGCGGACTCGAGCGGCACGCTCACGAAACCCGAGGGCCTCAATATTGAGGAAGCGCTTTCTATAAAAGAATCGAAAGGAGAGCTGTCGAGCGCAGGAACGGTGACGGCGCCTTCGGATGTCATCACCGCGGACGCGGATATCCTCGTCCCGGCGGCGCTCGAGGAGCAGGTTACGAAGGGGAACGCGGAACAGGTGAAGGCGGACATCATCCTCGAGATCGCGAACGGCCCAGTCACGCCGGATGCGGACGCCATCTTCGCGGCGCGAAGCACCGTAGTCATCCCGGATGTGCTCGCGAACGCGGGCGGCGTCACGGTCTCGTATTTCGAATGGCTCCAGAACAAGTCAGGAGAGACGTGGAGCGCGGAGCAGGTCCGCGAGCGCCTCACGGAGACCATGACCGATGCCTACCGCGACGTCGCGGATTTCGCGCGGGACCGGAACGTCTCGCTCCGGGACGCTGCGTACGCGCTCGCACTGTCGCGCATTATCGACGCTAAAAAATAGCCATGAATACCTATCAAGGCGGATGCCATTGCAAAGCGGTGCGCTACGAAGCGGAGCTCGATCTTACGCAGCCGGCGATCGAATGCAACTGCTCCCACTGTCAGATCAAGGGCTTCATCCTCCAGTTCACCTCACCGGACCACTTCAAGCTCCTCCAAGGAGAGGAAAAGCTGAAGTCGTATCGTTTCAATAAGCATCTGATTGAGCACCTCTTCTGCTCTGAGTGCGGCGTGCAGGCGTTCGGGAGAGGGAAGAACCAGGATGGTTCTCCGGCAATAGCGGTGAATCTGCGCACCATCGACAATGTCGACCTGAGTACGATCAACCGCATGCCGTACGACGGCAGGAGCGCCTAATCGCGCTTCCAGAGTTTCTGGGCGGCAAGCGTGAGCCACTGGAGCCCCACGACGGCCTGGGAGAGGCTCGCGAGCCAGAGACCGAGCGTCCCGAAGAGGAATGCACCGAACAGGAGCGCAGTTCCGGTCATAATGCTCGAGGAGAGCGGAGGTTTCTCCTTAGCGAAGAGCATCGGGATGAGCGTCACGCAGAAGATGATCTGCACGACGGCCAACGCATAGTCCTGCCACATGGCTACTTATTCTCAGCGAGAGCGAAATCGAGCTCCTTCTCGAAGACGCGCGCATTGATGAGCTTCACGCGGATAGGGTCGCCGAGCGCGAACTTGGCCTGGGTGCGCTCGCCGACGAGGCGGTAGCGCTTCTGGTCGTGTACGAAAAAGTCGCTCCCGAGGTCGCGGACGCCCACCATGCCTTCGGCATGGGTCTCGGTGAGCTCCACGTAGATGCCGCGGTCGGAGACCCCCGAGATGACGCCGTCGAACTCCTCGCCGATGTGGTTCATCATGTACTCCACGATCTTGAGCTTGACCGAATCGCGCTCCGCTTCCGCTGCGGATACTTCGCGCTCGCTCGAGTGGAGGGCGAGGGTATCGTATTCGGCCATCTCCGCCTTCGAGACGAGCTTGCCGTGCTCGAAGTGCTTCAGCATGCGGTGCACCATGAGGTCCGGGTAGCGCCGGATCGGGGAGGTGAAGTGCGTGTAGAAATCGAATGCGAGGCCGAAGTGGCCGGCGTTCTTGGTCGTGTACACAGCCTTCGCCATGGAGCGGAGCGTCGCGGTCTTGATGAGGTACTCCTCGGGCTTGCCCTTCACCTGCGCGAGCAGCGCGTTCAGGTCCGTACCTTTCACCTTGCCCGCGGCGACCTGGAGGTCGTATCCCATGACGCGCAGGAACTGCGAGAGGTCCTCGATGCGATCGGCGTCCGGGAAATCGTGCACGCGGTACACCATGGAGCCCGTGAGGCCGGCCTTCTTCACCTTCTCGGCGAGGTACTCGGCGACGTTCTCGTTCGCAAGCAGCATGAAGTCCTCGATCATGAGCATGGTCTCGATGCGGACCTTGGAGCGGATCTCCACCGGCTTGCCGTCCGCGTCGATGATGACCTTCACCTCGGCGGTATCGAATTCGATGGCGCCCTTCTTCACGCGCTTCGCGCGGATCTTCCGGGCGAGGTCCCGCATGACGACGAGCTCGTCGTAGAGGGTGCCGGAGCCCGCGTCGAGTACGCCCTGCGCCTCCTCGTACGAGAAGCGCTTATCCGAGTGCATGACGGTCTCGCCGAACCACGTGTCGTGGACGTTGCCGTCTGTGTCCATCACGAACACTGCGGATACCGAGAGGCGGTCAACGTTCGGATTGAGCGAACAGAAATTATTAGAAAGGACGTGGGGAAGCATCGGGATGGTGCGGTCCACGAGGTAGACGGAGGTCGCCCGGCTGCGCGCCTCGCGGTCGATGGAAGTGCCGGGTACGACGAACTGCGAGACGTCCGCGATATGCACGCCGATCTCGATCTTGCCGTCCTCGAGGGTGCGGACGGAGAGGGCGTCGTCGAAGTCCTTCGCGTCCGCCGGGTCGATGGTGAACGTGGTGATCTGCCTGAAATCGCGACGGCCGACGGCTCCCTGGCGAATCATCTCCTCGCCGGTTTCCTCAAGCTTCTTCGCTTCCTGCACCACGCCTGGAGGGAACTCAGGGTCGAAGCCCTGGCCGAGGGCCAGTGCGCGCATCTCGGTCTCGTGGACGCCGGCGACGCCGATGTCCTGGATGGCTTCTGCGCGCGGGATTTCTTCGCCCGGATTCCAGCCGAGGAAGCGCACCACCACCTTATGTCCGAGCTCGAACGGGGCTTCGGTGCCCTTGAGGGCGATCATGAAGGGGACGTAGAGGCGCTTGCTGTCCGGGATGAGGATGGTGTTGCCGCGCTCGGTCTTCTGGAGGGTGCCGACGAAGGTCTCGCGGGCGCGCTTCACCACCTCGATGACCTTGCCGGCGCGGCGGGGAGGCTCGTTGCGCTTGCCGGGCATCATGCCTTCCTCCGCTACCTTCACGATGTCTCCCGGGAGGGCGGTGTTGAGGTTCTCCGCCGGGATCATGAGGTCGTCTTTCTTATCGGTCTTCTTGCCGGACGGGTCCGGGATAGCGAAGAAGCCCATCCCGCGGCGGGTGATGGCGATAGGGCCCTCGTAGATCTTGTCGCTCGACATTGTTGTCCACTGTAGCAGATTGCGGCCGTTCTGCTACGGAGCATAATGAGTACCGGAGCGCGCTACTGGTTTCTCCCCCTGCCGCTCGCGTGCTCCAAGCCTGAGTATTTTTGTTCTTATTTCCCCCAACTTGCGGCGCCCCTCCTGGCGCCGCCTTTTTATGTTCATGCGAACTTGCTAGCCCTTGCGAAAATCCAATTAGTGTAGTATTATATTTGGAGATACGTAGGACATTCTGTCCCGTCTTGGAACCATAAGGGAGACTCTGATGTATGCATTTCGTGCGGGTATCGCTGCAGCTTGCGGCGCCATTTTGGGCAGCTTTGCTGCCTTGTCAGTCATGCCGGATTCTGTCGTCGCCTGGGCGCTGTTCAGCGGCATCATCGGTGCGTTCGCCGTCGACCCCAAGCGCTTCATCGCCGGTATCATCGCCGGATTCGCCTACGCGTGGCGCAAGGCGACGGAGAATCGCGAGCCGAAGAAGGCCTACCCGGCCTGGGCTCGGCGATATCGCTACTGGTATGAAGTCGATAAGGCAGCGCTGATGGTAGCGGCGTATGCGATGGTGTTCGGCGTGCTGGCGGGCATGGAAATCGCCCCGAAGCTTCTCGCTCACGAGATGCATCGGATCGTTTCTGTAGCTGTCGGATACATGCTGTTTGCTGTTCCGCTGACGCTCTTGCCCTTCGCGCTCGCAATAGACAGGCGAAACGATACGGATGCGTGCGAGGATGCGATCAGATGGGGCGAGGAAAAGACGGTCAAGAGAATCCGGGAACTGAAGCGCACGTTCGCGCTCTGGAACCCGATCGTCGTGCCGTTCACGCTTAGCTACCAAGCCGGCCGACTCTTCATCACCGGCGCTACCGAGGCTTACAACCTCATCGTGTCGCATCTCATGCTTGCGGCCATGGTGGGCGCTTCGATGGGGGCGGTTGCCGGGTTTTCCCTCGGCCACAACCCTTTGATCGGGGGCATCATCGGTTTCCTGCTGGCGGCCGGTCTCGCTTCGGCGCCTCGCTGGGTCCTTAAGAAGTCCAAATAGCAATCCATACGAAAGTCCTTAGGGGCGGCCGATTTCCGGTCGCCCCTATTTGTTTGACCGGCCTTGACCTATCTGGTAAGGTGCATCCTATCTATGTTGATGATCCGCCTTCAGCGCATTGGCCGTAAGAACGACCCGGCTTTCCGCGTGCTCGTGCTCGAGAAGACTGCGAGCCCTAAGGCCGGCACCTACACCGACCTCCTCGGCACCTACAACCCGAAGACCAAGGCCTTCACCATGGCGGAAGACCGCCTCAAGGAGTGGATCAAGAAGGGAGCCCAGGTATCCCCGTCCCTCAATAACATCCTCGTAGCGAAGGGCATCATCGAGGGCAAGAAGGTCCAGGTAATCTCGAAGAAGAACCTCGAGAAGAACAAGGCTAAGAACGAGGAAGCAGCCGCTGCCGCAGTCGCTGCGGAAGAGGCGGCAAAGAAGGCTGCAGAGGAAGCGGCCGCAGCTCCAGAGCCTGAAGCTGCTGTAGAACCGGCACCTGAAGAAGTCGTCACCCCGGCAGAGGAGGCCCCGGCAGAAGCTCCGGCCGAGGAAGCAGCTCCGGCCGCATAAGCCTCCGGCGTTAATGCGGGATTCACCCGCTATAGTGCATCATAACCATCTTAATATCCTGCTCACCTGTATATGGAACAAGACCACGCATTCCTCGACTTCGTCGTGCGCGCCCTGGTAGATAATCCCGAAAGCGTCGTCATTGCCCGCACCGTCGATGAGATGGGCGTGCTCCTTACCCTTACCTGCCATCCGGACGATATGGGCAAGATCATCGGCAAGGACGGCAACACTGCGAAGTCCCTCCGCACCCTCCTGCGCGTGGTTGGCATGAAGCACAATGCCCGTGTGAACCTGAAGATCAACGAACCGGCAGGCGGCAAGCGGGATCTCGGCCCGCGTGAGGATAAGACCGTTGACCAGGTAGTCGACGAGCTAAACTAATATTCATGAACACATACAAAGGATTCGCATCCGTTACGGTGCTTATTGCTATTGCCGCGCTCGCGCTTATCGGCGGCGGCGCGTACGTCGCTACCCATCCGGAAATGATGCGCACCGACGGTACTGAAAGCGAGACCGAGAATCAGCAGGAAGCAGCCGCGGACGCTTCAGGCAAGATCGGCATCGACTGGGAATTCATCGATGCGGGCGAGAAGGACAGCATCCCGTACACCCGCGTGATGCTGAACGGCCACCATGTCGGCGATTTCCAGGGATCATGCTCTGAGGTCGGCGCTGAAGGCGGCGTAGACGGCAAGGGACTCCTTATCGGAGAGCTCGCGGCAGCACAGTGCTGGTTCGCCGGCGGGGGTGACGAGATCGGCGTGTTCGCGCGCGAGGATGCCGGCGTGGACGTCATGGTCGGGAAGCTCGAGGAGCCGATCGAAGGAGGTGCCGGCTTCCGCGGAGACTTCGAGATGAAGAGCGACATCCGCCTCTAACTCCTGTGATCAGTTTCCACCTCATCACTCTCTTCAGGGAGGCCTGCGAGCCGTACCTCAGCGCGTCCATCCTCGGACGTGCGCAAGAGAACGGGAAGATCGCGGTCACCTATACGAATCCGCGCGATTTCGTGGACAACAAGTGGGGCAAGGTAGACGAGCGCCCGTACGGCGGCGGCCCGGGCATGGTCATGCAGGCGATGCCTATCGTGAAAGCCACGGAGAAGGCGCTCAAGAAGCGGAAGAAACCGGTTATCGTGTGGTTCATCCCGGGCGCGAAGCAATTTGATAACAAGGAGGCGGATAAGCTCGCGAAGTACTCGGACATCGTCTTCGTCTGCGGCCGCTACGAGGGCATCGACGAGCGCGCGCTCAAGATCCTGAAGACCCTGGCGCCCGTGAAGACCTATGCGGTCGGCGAGGCGGTGTACACGGGCGGGGAAGTGCCGGCCATGGCCATGATCGATGCTATCTCGCGCCGCATCCCGGGCGTGCTCGGGAAGGACGCGTCGGTGGAGGAACGTCGCGTTGCATCACGCGCGGTCTATACGCGCCCCGAGACTATCGAATACAAGAAGAAGAAATACCGGGTGCCCAAAGTGCTCCAGACCGGGCATCACGCGAATATCGATGCGTGGAAGCTAAAGAAGTCGTAAGGGGAGAAGAAAAGGCGGCCAGCAATGGTTGCCTTTTCATATTCCCGCTGAGGTGTAGGATGCGCGAGGACGCCATTACGAAAGGACCGCTCATGGCTCGTATTACCAGCACCTTCCCGTTGCCCGATCAGCGGAGGCAGATCAAGAGTTGGCGTGATATTTCAGTGGGGATGGGCATCATATCGCTCGTTCTCTGCTTCTCTCTCCTCGTCATGCTCCATCAAGAACCGCCTCAGGGCATTCGCGATGACCTGTTCTGGGGCATCGTCCTCACGCTCCTCCTGTGGTTCGTCGCGAAGTCGTACACCGACTTTATCTACGCCAGATATCGGCTCCGGCTGTTGGGATAGGGCGGACTCTCACGAAAGGCGGCCCCTCAAAAGGCCGCCTTCTTCTTATCCCCAGCCTGGTTGCGGACCCACCCCGGGTCTGGTATCTTAGGGGTAACCAGATAGATTGAGTCGCGGGGGGACTCTGGCGGGCGGAATACAGGGCGCTTATTAAACACAGAGCGGAAAACGCGAATGCGCGCATTTTTGCGTGCATATACCCGTACTTTTCCGACTCTCTTTCATACAAACGACATGCATACCAAAGCACTGCCGGTGAAGACGTTCGGGGCATACCGAGCGCCGCGAGTGGACTTCCCAGATCTCGTCGCGCACCAGAGGAAGTCTTTCGACTGGCTCATCGCTGACGGCCTCGGCGAATTGTTCAAGGAATTCTCCCCGATCCCCGATTACTCCGGCAAGAAGTTCGAGCTCAAGATCGAAGGCTTCGAGCTCGGCCAGCCTAAGTACGACGAGGAGTACGCCCGCGAGAACATGCGCACCTACGAGGCTCCCCTCAAGGTGTCCGTGAAGCTCATCAACAAGACCCTCGGCTCTGAGAAGACCCAGGAGATCTTCCTCGCCGACATGCCGATCATGACTCCGCACGGGTCCTTCATCGTATCCGGAGTCGAACGCGCGATCGTCCCCCAGCTCGCGCGCTCTTTCGGTGCGTTCTTCATCTCCGAGCTCGTCCGCGGCAAGCAGCTCTTCGGCTCGAAGATCATCCCGGCCCGCGGCGTATGGATCGAGATCGATTCAGAGGCAGACGGCGCGATCTTCGTTAAGATCGATAGGAAGCGCAAGTTCCCGGTCACGAACCTCCTCACCATCTTCGGCGCCGGCCTTCGCGAGGAAGTCCTCAAGAAGTTCATCGGCAACGAGGCAGCGGTCGCGGCCCTCCAGGCTACGCTCGCGCACGACACCGCGAAGTCCATGGACGACGCCTACGTCGAGGTGCACCGCCGCATGCGCGACGGCGACCTCGCCACTCCGGACAATGCCCGCGAGTACGTGAAGTCCCTCTTCGCTGGAGATCGCTACGACCTGTCTAAGGTCGGACGCTACCGCTTGAACCAGCGCTTCGGCGGCAAGCTCGAAGGCAAGGCGCTCGAAGCCCGCGCCCTCTCTCTCGACGACCTCGTGAACATCGTCGGCGAGATCGCGAAGCTCAACGTCGACCCGAACGCGAAGCCGGATGACATCGACCACCTCGGCTTCCGCCGCGTCCGCTTCGTCGGCGAGCTCCTCCAGGCCCGCATGCGCGTCGGCATGTCTCGCATGAAGCGAAACATCCAGGACCGCATGTCCACCATCGAGTCGGAGACCTCTCTCCCGATGGCGTTCGTGAACCCGCGCCCGTTCCAGGCTTCGGTCCGCGAGTTCTTCACGGCAAACCAGCTCTCCCAGTTCATGGACCAGCAGAACATCCTCGCTGAGCTCGAGAACATGCGCACCGTTTCCGCATTGGGTCCGGGAGGACTCACTCGCGAGCGCGCCGGCTTCGAGGTCCGCGACGTGCATCCGTCCCACTACGGCCGCCTCTGTCCGATCCACACGCCTGAAGGCGCGAACATCGGCCTCATCCTCCGCCTCGCGATGCACGCCCGCACCAACGAGTTCGGCGTCATCGAGACCCCGTACGCGAAGGTGAAGAAGGGCGTCGTTACCGACGAGATCGTCCACTTGAACGCGCTCGAAGAGGAGCAGTACGTCATCGCGCACGGCGCGACCGATGTCGACGAGAAGGGCCGCATCAAGGAAGAGACGCTCGAAGCCCGCCGCCACAGCGAGCCGGCTATCGTGTCCCGCGACGAGATCGACTTCATCGACGCGTCCACCTACCAGATGTTCTCCGTCGCGACGTCCATCATCCCGTTCGTCGACCACGACGACGCGAACCGCGCGCTCATGGGCTCGAACATGCAGAAGCAGGCTACCCCGGTCCTCATCCCGGAGGCGCCGCTCGTAGCTACCGGCATCGAGGAGCATGCGGCCCGCAACACCGGCCGCCTCGTGATCGCACAGGAATCAGGCGAGGTCACCTACGCGGACGCCCGCAAAATCACTATCACGAACAAGGAAGGGAAGAAGAAGGAATACAAGATCCAGGGCCTCACGCAGACCAACCAGAACTCGGCCTTCAGCCAGCGCCCGATCGTAAGCACGGGAGACAAGGTGAAGAAGGGAGACGTCCTCGCCGACGCATCCTCTTCGGACCGCGGCCAGCTCGCGCTCGGCCAGAACGTGCGCGTCGCCTTCATGTCATGGAGCGGCGCCAACTACGAGGACGCGATCATCGTGTCGGAGCGCCTCGTGGAGCAGGCCAAGTTCACCACTATTCATATCGAAGACTTCGAGTGCGCCGTCCGAGACACCAAGCTCGGTCCGGAGGTCACCACCCACGACATCCCGAACGTCGGCGAGATGCGTCTCAAGAACCTCGATGAGGAAGGCGTCGTCCGCATCGGCGCGGAAGTCCGTCCGGGAGACATCCTCGTCGGAAAGGTGACGCCGAAGGGCGAGACCCAGCTCACGCCTGAAGAGCGCCTCCTCCGCTCCATCTTCGGAGACAAGGCGAAGGACGTGAAGGACACCTCGCTCCGCATGGAAGGCGGCAAGCGCGGCCGCGTCATCGGCGTGCGCGTCTTCTCCCGCGAGAAGGGCGACCAGCTCGAATCAGGCATCATCAAGAAGATCGTCGTCACCGTCGCCCAGGTGCGTAACGTCTCCGTCGGAGACAAGCTCGCCGGCCGTCACGGTAACAAGGGCGTTATCTCCCGCGTGCTTCCGGTAGAGGACATGCCGTACGACAAGGACGGCAATCCGGTGGACGTGATCCTCACTCCGCTCGGCGTCCCGTCCCGTATGAACATCGGCCAGATCCTCGAGATGCACCTCGGGCTTGCCGCGAACACCCTCGGCTACCAGGCCGTCGTGCCGCCGTTCGCCGGAGCCACCGCGGAAGAGATCGGCGACGAGCTCGAGAAGGCAGGCTTCCCGCGTTCCGGAAAGATCCGCCTCTTCGACGGACGCACCGGAGAATCCTTCGCGCAGGACATCGCGGTCGGATACATGTACGTCCTGAAACTCCATCACATGGTGGAGGACAAGATCCACATGCGCTCCATCGGTCCATACAGCCTCATCACGCAGCAGCCGCTCGGCGGAAAGGCGCAGAACGGCGGACAGCGCTTCGGCGAGATGGAAGTGTGGGCGCTCCTCGGCTACGGCGCGGCATACACGCTCCGCGAGATGCTCACCATCAAGTCCGACGACATCCAGGGCCGCTCCGCAGCCTTCGACGCTATCGTGAAGGGAGAGCCGATCAGCCACGCAGGCACGCCGGCATCCTTCTCCGTCCTTACTAACCAGATCCGCGGACTCGCGCTCGACGTCGACCTCGTCGACCGCCAGCCGTCCGACGATCGCGCATAATCCTCATCTATATGGCAACCAACCGATTCCAGGGAATGAAGAAAGATTGGGGCGCGATCCGTCTTACGCTCGCGAGCCCGGAGCGCATCCTCGAATGGAGCCACGGCGAGATCACCAAGCCGGAGACCATCAACTACCGCACCCAGCGGTCCGAGAAGCACGGCCTCTTCGACGAGAAGATCTTCGGTCCTGAGAAGGACTACGAGTGCTACTGCGGCAAGTACAAGGGCATCCGCTACAAGGGCATCGTCTGCGACAAGTGCGGTGTCGAGATCACCCGCTCAATCGTCCGCCGCGAGCGCATGGGCCACATCGAGCTCGTCACCCCGGTGGCGCACATCTGGTTCCTCCGCTCCGTGCCGAGCCGCATGGCGCTCCTCCTCGGCCTTTCCGCTTCTGATCTCGAGAAGGTGATCTACTTCGCCGGCTACATCGTCACGAAGATCCAGGAAGAGAACAAGAAGAAGCTCCTCGCGGAGCTCGAGGGCGAGTACAAGACCAAGTACAAGTCCCTGAAGGACGATAAGGAGAAGGACGCCCTCAAGGAGAAGATGACGCTCGCGAAGACCGAGATCGAATCGATCGTCGTCGGCCGCGTCTTCGACGAGATGGAGTACCACCGCTTCTCGATGAAGTACGGGACGCTCTTCGAAGCGAAGATCGGCGCCGAGGCTATCTACGATATCTTCCGCGCGATCAACCTCAAGGAGCTGAAGACCACCCTTGAGACCCGCTACGCGAAGGCAGGCATGGCAGAGCGCGAGAAGCTCGCGAAGCGCATCAGCCTCATCGCCGGCATGCTTTCTGCGGACGCCCGTCCTGAGTCCATGTTCCTCACCAGGATCCCGGTCATCCCGCCGGCGCTCCGCCCGATGGTCGCGCTCGAAGGCGGCCGCCATGCGACGAGCGACGTGAACGACCTGTACCGCCGCGTGATCAACCGCAACAACCGCCTGAAGAAGCTCCTCGATATCCATGCGCCTGAGGTCATCCTCCGCAACGAGAAGCGCATCCTCCAGGAGGCGGTGGACGCGCTCCTCGACAATTCCATCCGCAAGGGCGGAGCTTCGGCAGGCGCGCTCACGCCGAGCCAGCGCCGTCCCCTCAAGTCCCTCGCGGACTACCTGAAGGGCAAGCAGGGCTACTTCCGCCAGAACCTCCTCGGCAAGCGCGTGGACTACTCCGGACGCTCCGTGATCGTCGTCGGACCGGATCTCGAGCTCGACCAGTGCGGTCTTCCGAAGCACATGGCCCTCGAGCTCTTCCGCCCGTTCGTCATCGGCGGGCTCCTCGAGCGCGAGCTCGCGTTCAACATCCGCGGCGCCGGACGCCTCATCGAAGACGGCGTGTCTGAAGTGTGGGAGATCCTCGAAGAGGTGATCAAGGGCAAGCACGTTCTCTTGAACCGCGCTCCGACCCTTCACCGCCAGGGTATCCAGGCATTCCGCCCGCGCCTCATCGAAGGCGACGCCATCCAGCTCCACCCGCTCGTCTGTCACGCGTTCAACGCCGACTTCGACGGAGACCAGATGGCCGTCCACGTGCCGCTCTCTGAGGAAGCTCAGTGGGAGGCGAAGAACATCATGAGCGCGAACAAGAACATTCTGAAGCCGGGTAACGGCGAGATGACCGTGCTCGCGGCGAAGCCGCAGGACATCATCCTCGGCGTGTATTGGCTCACGAAGCTCGCTCCAGGAGCGAAGGGCGAAGGCACGTACTTCCAGTCCCCGAACGCGGCGATCCTCGCGCACGAATACGGCGCGATCGACCTCCGCGCCAAGGTGCACATCCTCCCGATGGCGGACAAGGAGAAGTACAAGCAGTTCGAAGGCAAGACCTTCGAGACGAGCGTCGGACGCCTCCTCTTCAACACCGTCCTTCCGTCCCAGTACCCGTACGTGAACGATGCCATCACCAAGAAGGTGCTCGCGCGCATCGTGAACGAGTGCATCGCGCTCTACGGCCTCGACCGCATCCCGGACATCGTGAACAAGGTGAAGCGCTTCGGATTCGAATACGCAACCCGTTCCGGCGTGACCTGGAGCCTCTCTGACGTCTCCGTGCCGGAAAAGAAGCAGGCGGTTATCAAGGCGGCTTCCGAGAAGGCCTCGTCCATCGAGGAAGACTACAAGAACGGCCTCCTCTCCGAGGACGAGAAGCGCCGCATGGTCATCGAGATCTGGCACGGCACCAAGCAGGAAGTCGAGAAGCTCGTGGAGGACGCCATGGATCCTATGGGATCGGTGTCCGACATGGTGCGTTCCGGCGCCCGCGGATCGCTCGGCAACATGACGCAGATGGCCGGCATGAAGGGTCTCATCCAGAACACCGCTGGCGAGACCATCGAGGTGCCGATTACGAGCTCCATGACCGAGGGATTGAACCCGATCGAGTACTTCATGAGTACGCACGGCGCCCGCAAGGGTCTTACCGACACTGCGCTCGGAACCGCGCGCGCAGGATACCTCACGCGCCGCCTCTTCGACGTCGCCCAGGACTCTATCGTCACCGAGAAGGACTGCGGCACGAAGCGCGGCGTCGCGATCAACCGCGTCTCCGCTTCGGGCATCCAGATCGACTTCGGCGATGCTGTACGCGGCCGCGTGCTCGTAGAAGCGGCAGGAGAGTTTAAGAAGCATCATTACATCAACGCGGAGGACGCCCGCGCCATCAACAAGGACGAGAGCATCCAGTCCGTGCAGGTGCGCTCGGCGATGGCCTGCGAGACCCGTTACGGCATCTGCCAGACCTGCTACGGCATGGACCTCACCACCCAGGAGCTCGTCGACCTCGGCGAGGCCGTAGGTACGGTCGCCGCGCAGGCGATCGGTGAACCCGGAACCCAGCTCACCATGCGTACCTTCCATGCGGGAGGAACCGCATCGGTCGGCGGAGACATCACGTCCGGCCTTCCGCGCGTCGAGGAGCTCTTCGAGAAGCGTTCCCCAAAGAACCCGGCAGTCGTGTCGAAGACCGACGGCATGGTCGTCGAGATCCGCGAGGTAGGGCGCGAGAAGGTGATCGCGGTCGCTCCGGAGCTCGGCCAGGGAAAGAAGGACGGCTCAGCGACCGAATACGTCGCGCCCTATCCGCGCCAGGCGCTGGTTAAGGTTGGCGAGCAGGTCAAGAAGGGCCAGCTCCTCACCGACGGCTCGGTCGACCTCGACGAGCTCTTCGAGTACGCCGGACGCGCAGCGGTCCAGGAATACATCATCACGGAGGCAAGCAAGATCTACGAGCTCCAGGGCGCTTCGGTTTCTAGGAAGCACCTCGAGGTCGTGGTGAAGCAGATGTTCTCCCGCGTGAAGATCACCGAGACCGGAGATACGGAATACTCCGTCGGCGACGTCATCGAGGACTGGGAGCTTGTTGCATCGCTCAAGGATTCGAAGGACGCGGGCAACGAGCCGACCAAGGCGCGCGAGATCGTGCTTGGTATCAAGGAGTCGGCGCTTTCCCGCCGCTCCTTCCTCTCCGCGGCGTCCTTCGAGCAGACCACGAAGGTGCTCATCAACGCGGCCCTCAAGGGCAGCGTGGACACCCTCCGCGGCCTCAAGGAGAACGTCATCCTCGGACGCCTCATCCCGTCCGGAACCGGATTCGCGCAGAGCAAGAAGCACGCGTCCATCGCGAAGCTTCAGGCAGAGCGCCCGGTGCCGGAACGCGAGGAGCGCGGCAACTTCACCCCCCGAGAGGGATCGAAGGCGCGAGTGTAAAAGGAAAAAACGGCGCGTAAGTTACGCGCCGTTTTTGCTTCATCCGTCCTTCTTCGGGGCTGGGCCGAAGAATCCTGCGATAAGGCTTGCGGCTAGCACAAAGATTATGACGCAGATAAGCAGTGAAATAGCAGCCCCGGGATCACTAATGATGGCTAAGAGTAGCGCGATGACGGCGAGGACAATGAAAGCCATTACCACGACAATTATCACGGGGTGTACAGGTTTTTCGCCTGACATGATTAATCTCCAGAGTTAGTTGACCTAGTATTAGGATAACACTAATAGCTTGAAAAGTCAAGTAGCACTGCAGCCCCATTACTACTTGCGGTACTATTGAATCTTCATGGCAGACACCGTACAGCGCATCAAGGATAAACTGTCGATCGTCGACGTTATTTCGCCGTACGTGAAGCTTGCCCGGGCGGGGAAGTATTGGAAAGGCCTTTCTCCCTTCAACAAGGAGAAGACGCCGTCCTTCTACGTGAACCCGGACCGCGGCAGCTACTACTGCTTCTCAAGCAGCCAGGGCGGGGACATGTTCACCTTCATCGAGAAGATGGAGGGCGTGGACTTCAAGGGCGCGATGAAGATCCTCGCGGAGAAGGCGGGGGTGGAGATCGTGTACGAGGGGAAGGGGAATAAGGAGAAGTCTGATCGCCTCAGGGACGCTACGGCCAAAGCGGCGCAATACTTCGTGCAGAACCTCGGAGAAGATACGCCGGCATACAAGTACGCGCTCTCGCGCGGCCTCACGCCGAAGACCATCCGGGACTGGGGCATCGGCTACGCGAGGGAGGAATGGCGAGCGCTGCTCGATGTCCTGTCTCAGGAAGGCTACACCGCCGAGGAAATGGCGGAGGCAGGGCTCATCAAGGAGGCGGACGGGAAGCCCGGCACCTTCTATGACCGCTTCCGTAACCGCCTCATGTTCCCGATCAGGGACGGGAGCGGCAGGATCGTCGCGTTCACGGGCCGCTCCCTGGACCCGAACGACCAAGCCAAGTACCTCAATTCTCCGGAGACCGAGCTCTTCAAGAAGAGCCAGATCCTCTTCGCCATGGACCGCGCGAAGGACGCGGTGCGTACGCGCGGGTTCGCGCTCCTCATGGAAGGGCAGATGGACGTGCTCCATGCGCACCAGGCGGGATTCGAGAATGCGGTAGCGCTCTCGGGCACGGCGCTAGGCACGGAGCACCTCTCGCTCATCCGGCGGTACAGCGACAACCTCATGCTGTGCCTCGATGGCGACCGGGCAGGCCTTGCGGCGACCTTCAAGCATGCGGTCTCTGCCTTGCGCTCAGGATTGCGGGTGAAAGCGGTAAGGCTCCCGCTCGGAAAGGATCCCGCTGACCTCATCAGCGAAGATCCAAAGGAGTTCGCCGAGTGCGTGCGCAACGCGAAGCCCATCGTGACGTTCTTCCTCCAGAGCATCTATGAGACCGAGAAGAGCGAGAGCAAGCAGATGATGCTTATCGAGAAGGTCGTCTATCCGCTCATAAAGTCTACCCGCAGCCTCGCGGAGCAGGCGCATTTCATCGACAAGGCCAACCAGGCGACGGGAATCCCGATCGAACAGATTCGCAAGGGCGTCCAAAGCGTGGTGATAAGCGACGAGATCATCGACATCGGAGCCGAGGAGAAGCCGGCTGCCGCTGCTCCCGGCGCCATCCCAGACATCGATTTCTTCCGGGCCATCCGGGACAACTATCCGGAGAGCCTCCTTGCGAAACGGGTCGAATCGGAGTACAGTCGGATTACCGGACAGCCCTTGCCTGAGGAACCGAGCCCCGAGAAAATCTCATTCGAGATCGGGATACTCTTTGGAGAATCTCCACCCGAGCAAGCGGCAGACGACACTCTGAAGCGGTTCGAGAAAGCGAACCTACAACGTACGTACCAGGCGGCGCTTAAAGCGCTTCGCCAGGCTGAATTAGCAGGGGACCAGGCTGCCGTCAGGGAGACGGAAGCCGAGTGCTCGCGGATCATGAAGACGATCGCAGCGCTCCACTAATATTTATTTACATGCCTACCAAAAAGAAAAAGCCGGCAGCGAAGAAGAAAGCGGCCAAGAAAGCCGCGAAGAAGAAGGCTGCGCCTAAGAAAAAGGCTAAGGCCGTGAAGAAAGCGCACAAGGCGGCGAAGATGAACATCGTCCGCGTGGCCGCCAAGGGCGCGAAGGCGAAGGCTGCCGGCGCGAAGGCCGACAAGGCTGAGCAGCTCATCGCGAAAGGTCGCGAGCGCGGCTACATTACGTACAGCGAGATCCTGAAGGAGTTCCCGACCGTGGAAGAGGACATCAACTTCCTCGACGAGCTCTACGAGAAGTTCACGACCGCCGGCATCGACATCCTCGAAGGCGGCATGCTCGAGGACAACACCGACGACTACCTCGCTTCCCGTAACATCAAGGGGCGTGATTCTGCTGCGTACGATTCCATCCAGATCTACCTCCGCGAGATCGGCCAGTACCCGCTCCTTACCGCAGCTGAAGAGCGCGAGCTCGCGAAGCGCATCGAGAACGGGGATGACGAGGCCCGCAACATCCTGGCCCGTTCCAACCTCCGTCTCGTGGTGTCCATCGCGAAGAAATACGTGGGCCGTTCCCCGGACCTGACGCTCCTCGACCTCATCCAGGAAGGGAATCTCGGCCTCTTCAAGGCCGTCGATAAGTTCGACTGGAAGAAGGGCTACAAGTTCTCGACCTACGCTACCTGGTGGATCCGCCAGGCCATCACCCGCGCGCTCGCGGACCAGTCCCGCACCATCCGCATCCCGGTTCATATGGTGGAGACTATCGCCAAGTACAAGCAGGTCTCCCGCCGCCTCTCACAGGCGCTCGGTCGCGACCCGCAGCCGGAAGAGGTGGCCGTGGAGATGGGCGTCGAGGTGGAGAAGATCTACCAGATCGAGAAGATTAACCAGGATACGCTCTCGCTCGAGAACCCGGTCGGTTCCGGCGACGACGATGAGAAGTCCACGCTCGGCGACTTCATCGCGGACGATAAGATCCCGTCTCCGGTGCAGGAATCATCCGAGCGCATCCTCGCGCAGCAGGTCCGCGACATCCTCAACGACCTCTCGCCGAAGGAGCGCAAGATCCTCGAGATGCGTCATGGTTTGCTCGACGGCGTGTACCACACGCTCGAGGAAGTGGGCAAGGAGTTCGGCGTGACGCGCGAGCGCATCCGCCAGATCGAGGCGAAGGCGCTCGAGAAGATCCGCCTCCACGACAAGGCTCGCCGACTGAAGAGCTATTAATGAAACGTAAGACACCCCCGGAATTCCTCCGGGGGTGTTTTGCTAAATCTTGTACTCGAAATGGCTGGTACCGAAGCCGAGGTCGCTTTTCGGCGATTTCGCATCGATTCTGTATCCCAACTTATTGAGCAGGCCCTGGCCTTCGAAGTTATCGTTCTTGATTACGCAGTGAAGACGGCGGAATCCTTGCGCGATGGCTTCTTGCGTAAGCGCGGAGACGATATGCGTACCGAAGCCCTGGCCGCAGTAATCGATGCCGATCCAGAAGCCGATGCGGGCACTGGTCTCGATATCCGTATCCGGCTCAAGGACAGCCAGCCCCACGAGCGTCTTGCTGAACCATCCTTTGTGAAGCCAGGTCCCGTATTGGACCTGCTCATGGACGCAGCTGTGGGTCGCGAGCGCGAGTACTTCGAAGGTATCGTGCTCCATCCATTTGCGCTCGGTAGATTTTCCTAAGTGATCCCTGTTCACCTGGATAAGATCGAAGAGCGGCGCTGCATCCTTTCTGCGTATCTGACGCAGCCTGAGATTTTCATTGCCCGTGCTGAGCGCGGGTGGGAAGTGAAGAACCATGGTATGCCCCAAAGTTAAAGATTGAAGGAACGTTTGCATCATTCTAACACGAAAATATGATTACGCCACTCTCGGTATACTGGAGGCATGATCGAATTCGCGAGCGCGTACAAGAGCCTCAATAAGGAGCAGAAGCTCGCCGTCGATACCGTGGAGGGTCCGGTGCTCGTCATTGCGGGACCGGGAACGGGAAAGACCCACATCCTCACGCTGCGCGTCGCGAACATCCTGAAGGAAACCCAGGCCACGCCCGGAAGCATCCTCGTGCTCACGTTCACGGAGTCCGCGGCCCGTACGGTCCGGAAGCGCCTCATCCCGCTCATCGGAGAGGATGCGGCATACAAGGTCGCCGTCCACACTTTCCACGGCTTCGCGGGCGAGATACTGTCCGAGTACCGGGAGCACTTCGCGGACTATAGCGCGAAGCGGCTTGCCGGAGACGTGGAGACGACGCTGCTGTGGCGCGAAGTGCTTGAGAACGAGGATATCGAGTACCTGCGCACGGCGAAGTCCCCGTTCCATTACCTCCGTGATCTCTCCATGCTCCGCGACGAGCTCACCCGCGAGCGAATCGGTATGGATGCGTACCGCTCCTGGCTCGACGGGGAGGCGAAGGGCATCGAGGCGGATGACTCGCTCCGCTACGTACGCGGGGAGAAGGCAGGGGAACTGAAGCCCGAGGGCCAGAAGAAGCTCGAGCGTATAGAAAAGGGAAGGGAAGCGGCGAAGCTCATCGAAGCGTACGAGAAGCTGAAGGACGATCGCGGCATCTATGACTTCACCGACGTGCTCCGTGTCGTCGTCGACGGCATCTCGGAGGACGACGAACTCAAGGCTGCGCTCCAGGAGCGGTACCAGTACATCCTCGCGGACGAGCACCAGGATGCGAATGCGCTCCAGCATGCGCTCCTCGACGCCTTCGCGCTCGACGACCACCCCAACATCTTCGTCGTGGGAGACGAGAAGCAGGCGGTGTTCGGCTTCCAGGGAGCGGACAGCACGCACTTCAGGACCTTCCTCGAGCTTTATCCCCGCACGACGGTAGTGGAGCTCCGCTCTAACTTCCGTTCTTACCAAGGCATCCTCGACCTCGCGCATACGCTCCTCAAGGACCTGCCGTCGAGCACGGGGGAGCATATTACTCTCACCGCCGCGCGGAACGGGGACGCTTCAGCGGAGCTCCTCGTAGCCGAAGACCCGCTCGCGGAGCGGGATCAGATTGCGACGCTGGTCGAGCAGGCGATAGAGGCGGGCACGAAGCCGCACGAGATCGCCGTGATCGCGCTCAGGAACGCGACCGCGGACCAGTTCGCGCTCCACTTGCGCGCCCGCGGTGTCTCGACGCTCCGCGCTGGAGACGTGGACCTCGATAGCCGCCCCTCAATCCGCTTCCTGTTCGCCCTCATGCGGGCGGTTGCCGAGCCGAACGATTCCTCCGCGCTCCGCGAGGCGCTGCTCGCGCCCTGGTGGAAGATCGGCCTTGCCGAGCGCAGCGTGTTCCTGCGCCGCTATCGCGACTTCGAGCTCTCGGATGCGCTCCTCACTACCTTCTCGGATGTGGGGAAAACTATAGCGACGTTGCGGGACTATGCCCGCGTGAACGCGCCGCTGCAGGTGCTCTCGAAGATACTTACCGCCTCGGGCGCCCGCGACTACTTCCTCTCGAACCCGGAAGCGTTCCTCGACGTCCCGCTCCTGCGGCAGGTCATCATGCACGTCGAAGGGCTCGCATCCCAGAATCCGAGCATCACCTTCCCGGAACTCATGGATATCCTCGATAAGGCCCGCGAGCACGGCCTCGGCGGTGTGAAGACCTCGGTCACGAGCCGCGAAGGATACGTTACCGTGATCACCGCGCATAAGGCGAAGGGCATGGAATTCGAGAAGGTCTTCGTCGTCGGGCTTACTGCCCGCGAATGGGAGAAGGGCGGGAAGGCGGGTCTCATCCCGTCCCCGCTTGCGGCCCCCCGCGAGATTCAGGACCTCGTGAAGCTCCTGTACGTGGCCCTCACGCGCGCTAAGAACGCCCTGGTGCTCTCCTATGCTGCTGCTACCGGAGAGGGCAGGGAGACGCCGCCTACGGCCCTCCTGCCGCAGGGCCTGGTGCCGCTTAGCATCCCTAGCGAGCCGCTCCCTCTCCTTCATGAGAATCCGGACATCCCGGCGCTCATCTGCGAGCTCACCATTTCATACCTCGAGCAGGATGGTCTCTCGCCATCCGCGCTCAACGAATACCTCGAGTCGCCGCCCTGCTTCTTCGCGCGCCGCATCCTGCGGCTCTCGGAGCCCGAAGGCCCGGCTATCACCATCGGCAACGCGGTGCATGCCGGCATCGCGGGCTACTGGAAGGACCCGACGCTTCCTGATGAGGAGCGGCAGGCGCAAGCAGCTGCCGAGCTCGAGCGTTCGCTAGCGCGCTCGCTGCTCCCGCGCACGAATGCGTTCAAGGATGTCGAGAGAACTGCGCGCCAATCGCTCGCCGCGTACTTCAGTGAGAAGACGGATCGCGAGCCGGTTGCCATCGAGAAGTCGTTCACCGCGACGCGCACCGTTGCGGGAAAGAAGGTGCTCCTCAAGGGGAAGATCGATGCCGTATTCAAAGGGGATGGCGGCGAATGCCTCGTGGACTGGAAGACGTCCAAGACCATAAACAAGGAAGACAAGGAGAACTTCGAGCGCCAGATCGCCTTTTACGACCTGCTCCTGCGCGCGAATGATCACGCGCCCGAGAGCGCACTCATCATCCAGGTCGGCGAGGACGGCGTGCGCGAGCACCCAGTGGCGCTCGGCAGCGAGACGCGCGCAGCGCTGAACGAAACGCTCGACGAGGTCCTCAACGAGCTTATCTCAGGGAAATGGAGGAAAGGGGAATCAACCCAGTACGACGCGCTGCTGGGCCTATTTGCCTAGGCGCGTGAGCGCTGCTTCGATCATCGCCTTCAGCTGGTCTCCGGTGACGAGGCCTTCGATCGTGACCGGCTTCTCGCCCTTCACGAGGAAGATGGTGTATGGCGCGCCGGTAGCGCCTGCCGTCACCGCATTCTGCGCGTCCTCGCTCACGCGATCCGCGTACTCGCGATCTTCGGCGCACGCACTGAAATCCTGCGCATCGAGCCCGATGAGCTCGATGATCTGGCCGTAGCCGCTTGGATTGAACTGAGTCGAGCCCGGTGCGCGCAGCTGGAGCTCCTCGATGAACCTGAAGAACGCGGATGTTCCTCCTTGGTCGGCGGCGCACTCCGCCGCCTCCGCATGCTGGCGGGACCAGGGATGCTGATCCGTGACGGGCAGATGGCGGTATGTCCATGCGACGTTACCCGTATCCCCGTACTCGTTCATGACGCCGCGGAGCGTCTTCTCGAAGACCTTAGCGAACGGGGAATCGATATCGGAGTACTCGACGAACATGATGGGCGCTGCCGGGTTCCCGAGAATGTGGTC
Organism: uncultured Candidatus Saccharibacteria bacterium; assembly: GCA_964569655.1. Lineage (GTDB taxonomy): Bacteria > Patescibacteriota > Minisyncoccia > Phycocordibacterales > Phycocordibacteraceae > C7867-001. The sequence goes on along the minus strand of CAZMTN010000004.1, from coordinate 18,768 downwards.
GCTATCGTCGAGCGGGCGCATCTCGCCTGCGAGGTCGGTGGTCGTGAGCACGGCCGGCTCCGGCTCGCGCAAGTATAGATAAAGCGATACGGCGAGGATGAGGCCGGCGCCGATGATGGCGAATGGCAGGATGAGGCGGTTCTCTTGCATGCCCTAATTATAGCGGAAGCGTGTGGGTCATCGTGGGTGCCGCGGTGACAACCTCCCAGGATGAGGTGTCGAGCTTCACGTCGCGCATCTGATTCAGGTCCTTGTACTTCAGCTTCCCGTGCTTTTTCGCGTAGTCGTAGAGCTCCCGGGTGAGGCGCACGTCCTCGATGCAGTACTCCTTCACCTTGTCGTAGAGGCCCTGCTCCCACCAATCGATAGCTTTCATGCCGTCGCCCGACTTCCCGCGGCCGAGCGTCGCTTCCGCGATCGATTGGAGGCGCAGCCTCCTCCCGAGCGCCTTCTGCACCTCGACCATGAGGTCGATGGAGCGGATCTGCGAGAGGTCTCCGGGATAGTAGCGATTGAGGAGCGGGATATCGAAAGAGTCGGAGTTGTACCCGATGAGCACGTCCGCCTTCTCGAGTACCGGCCAGAGCTGCGGAAGCTCCTCCTTCACGTAGGTCTTGAAGCTCCCGTCCAAGGAATCATGGACGCCGACGACGGTGAGCTCCATGAGGTTGACGTCGAGCCTCCCTCGAGAGAGGGACGTCATCCGGGTCTCGATATCAAACGTTATCGCCCGCATATTACCGCTGTACGTGCTCGGGCACCGCGCGTACCTGAATGCTGGCTTCCTCTCCCGTAGCGAGCGTCTTCACGCGCACCGTGCCAGCCGCCGCTTCATCCTTCCCGTAGGCGATGAAATAGGGGATCTCGCGCTTCACTGCGTCCTTGATCTGGTCCCCGAGGCTCTTTCCGGTAAGGTTGAGGAACGCACGCACTCCCTTGCCGCGCAGCGTCTGCGCGAAGAGGCGAGCGGATTCGAGGTCCTCTGCGCTCGGCGTGCCGATGTATACCTGAGTCTCCGTAGCGGAAGGCAGCTCGAGTCCATGGGTCTCGAGGAAGTCGAGGAACGTGACATCTCCGAACGCGAAGCCGATCGCCGGTATCGGATCGCCGCCGAACAGCGAGACGAGGCCGTCGTAGCGGCCGCCGCCAAACAGCGAGCGGCCATTCTCAGGATTAGTATCGAAAATCTCGAAGATGGTCCCGGTGTAGTAGTCGAAGCCGCGGACGATCTCAGGATCATAGAGCGCGTTCGTGATGCCGCGGGCATGCAGCGTCTGGATCATCGCGTTCAGCTTGTCCTTCTCCTCCTTAATAATCGGATCCTCGGCCCTCTCGATGATCGCGAGCGGATTCTCCTTGCCTTCGCCGAGCGCCTGCTCGAACTCTTCCTGGCTCATCTTGGCTTTCTTGTCGAGGAGCTGCCAGTACGCGCGCATGCCTTCCTTGTCGGTGTAGCCGGCGAGCTCGCAGGCGCGGGCGAGCATCGCGCGCGAATTCACGCGGATGGAGAAGTCGGTCTCCTTGGCGCCGAACGATTTCAGGATCTCGGACGCGATGGTGAGGATCTCGAGATCCGCTTCGCCGGCCGGAAGGCCCACGAGGTCGATATCGGTCTGATAGAACTCGCGCAGGCGTCCCTTCTGGGGGCGCTCGTAGCGGAAGCGGTTCCCGATGGAGAACCAGCGGAGCGGGAGCGGGAGCTCTCGGCGCTTCGCGGCCACCATGCGGGCGAGGGACGGCGTCATCTCGGGGCGCAGCGTCACGCGGCGGTCGCCGCGGTCGGTGAAGGTATAGGTCTGCTCGTTCACGATCTCCTCGTTGCCTTTGCTCTCATAGAGCTCCGCGCGCTCCATGGGGGAGGCGTTGTATTCCTCATAGCCCCACTTGGTGAGCACGTCGCGGGCGCCGTTGAAGACGCTCTGCAGCTTCGCCCAGTCCTTGGGGTAGAAGTCCCGGACGCCCTTGTAGGGTTCAGTAGATAGGCCGTCGCTCATGTACGGAATTGTATCAGATGCTCACCGCGTCTGCCTTATGGAGCTCGGCGATCTCCCGCATGATGAGATCTCTCAGGCGCTCCGGATTCGGTACCCCCTTGATCTCGAAATCCTTGGAAGAATCCCCGGCCGTCTCCACCCGGAGCGTCCCGAAGCCGATGAGCGTCTGGAAGATGCCGTCCACCTCGGTGGTGACGTCCTGCACGCGGGCGAGGAGGAAGCTCGAGACCTCGCGGTCGAAGAAACGGTGCTGGTGGATGTTCACGATGCGCGCCGTCGTGATGACCCACACGTCGAGATAGAACTTGGTGAATGCGTTGAAGAAACCGGTCCACATGAAGAGCCACCAGCTGCCAAGGAGGAGGCGCGTCCACGGCTCGGAAAGATCGAACGCGCCCGTGGACACGTAGCCCTGCGGGAGTAACGAAAGCAACGGCTCGATGAGCACCGGCAGGAGCGCGAGCAGGATGAACGGCAAGGTCTCGAAAAGGAAGACTAGCCAGTGCTTCCGCACCGCCTTTATCACGCGCTCTCCCGGCTCGAGTTCGAATTCTTCCATAGTTATAGTCCTGACGACGCGAAGCCAACCAGGGCGAGCGACACGCCGATATGCACCGCAAGCGCCGGGATGGTGAGGATGGAGCGATAGCCGTAGCGGAGCCAATGATACGCCGCGACCAGCGTATAGAGGAGCGCGAGCACGAGGACTACGTAGAAGAACCCGTGCGCGATCGCCTCGGTATTTATAGAAAGTTCGCCGAACGCCGGCATGAGCTCCAGGTGCCTTCCTTCTTCCATACGCTAATAGTATCCCACGATGAGGCGCGGCCTGCCGTACTGGTCATTGCGCAACTCGGTCCGCTTAGCGTGCGCGGCGACGAGCTTCTCCGCCTCCGCTGCGTGCTCCGCGTCGCACTCGAGCCAGAGCTCGCCGTCCGGATTCAGGTGCATCGGCGCCTCTGCCGCGATGCGCCGTATCACGGAAAGGCCGTCTTCTCCGGCGAACAGTGCCTCGCCTGGCTCGAATCCGCTCACGCTGTGTTCGAGCTTCCTCCCCGAAGGGATGTACGGGGGATTGGTCGCGATGATATCGAACCGCTCGTCCCGGAACGGTTCGAAGAGGTCCCCGATGCCCACCCTCGCATCAGGCAGATCGTTCTCCCGGAGATTCTTCTCGATGGTCTCCTTATGCTTCCCGTCGAGCTCGGCGAAGGAAACCTGCGCTCCCGGATGGAGTTTCAATAGCGCGCATCCGACAGCGCCTGACCCCGCGCACAGGTCAAGTACGGACACCGAACTCCTCCCAGCCAGATGCGCGGCGAGCTCCTCCGCCAACCACTCGGTCTCAGGGCGGGGGATGAGCGGCTTCGAATCCAAGTGGATGCGCAGTCCCAGAAACGGGATCCAGCCGATCACGTACGCGAGCGGCTCGCCGGACGCGAGGCGCGCCATGTCCTTGCGCAGCAGGTGGCGGTTCTCGGTGGAGCCGTCGTACTTATCGTCGATAAGGGCCTTCAGGTCTGCTTCGGAGACATCCATTGGTACAGCATAGCAAAGTGTGGTTAAATGCCCGCGGAAGGAGGTGGCCCATGCCCGCCACTATTAACTGGAATGCCCCCTCCAAAGCAGGGGAGGGGAAGACTGTCTGGCAGCAGGTACAGGACCTGATAGAGCAGAAAGTCAGCGCTAAGAGGATTCATGCGAAGTTATCCGAGCAGGGCTTTAAGGTGTCCTTAGGCGCACTGAAGAAAAGGGCGAAGGACGAAGGCCTTTCCTTTGATGGCAAGAGCACCGGCCGTCCTCGCAGGACCTCGGCCTTGCATCCATGGCTGCTGAAGGGGAGTCCCACGCCGCCATCGATGCCCTCGTACAAGGAAGATCATGTCACCGAAGGCGTCTCGTTCCTTGAGGTCAAGGAAAATCAATGCCGGCACACGCTCAGAGGCGAAGGTAGGAATATCGTCTACTGCGGCGCTAAGGCAGATCGCTCCGGAAGGTGCGAGAAGCACCGCATGAAGCGGTAGTGATTCGGGCGAGGACATCTAGCATGTCCTCGCCCATTTTTTATGCAAAAGAAAAATCCCCTCGGAAACGAGGGGATTTTCCTGTATCGGTCGGGTTAGTAGTTTCCGCCGCCGAAGCCGCCGCGGTCTCCGCCGCGTCCGCCTCCGAAGCCTCCGCCGCCGAAGCCGCCTCCGCGGTTTCCGCCGCCGAAGCCGCCTCCGGCGCCTCCTGCTGGGCGCTCACCCTGCGGGCGAGCGAAGGAAACGGAGAGCGTGCGGCCTCCGAACTCCTTGCCGTCCCAACGGTCGATCGCCGCCTGAGCTGCGGCCTCATCGGCCATCTCGACGAAACCGAATCCGCGCGAGCGGCCGGTCATGCGATCAGTGATAATGCTGACAGACGATACGGCCCCTGCTTCCTCGAAAGCCTGGCGCATCTCGTCCTCAGTAGTGCGGTAGGGGATCCCACCGATGTAAAGCTTATTCGTTGCCATGTATGGCGTGGTTCTGACTTTTAACCTCGCGGGCACCGAACACTTAGAGGCTTTAGGCCAGAAAGCTCTAGATATGCGAGTTGACTAGATTATGCTATAGGACGGCAAAAACAGCAAGGTTGCTGGGTTTTCGTGTGGATATCTGGTCTTAGAAGTGCGCCTCGAGCTCGCGGATGGTGCGGTTCCGGTGGATGAGCTCGTCGTTCCTGACCGATTCGAAGAACTCGTACTCGCTGCGGGGGTGGCGGCCGTAGAAGGTGAGGAAGTCCGAGAGCATCGGGTTCTTGCGGAGGTGGTCGCCTTTGCGCGCCAGGAACTCCTCGTACTGGCGGTACGCGTGGTTCTCGAACACGTAGTTGAGCTCGAGCACCGCCCTTCTCGAGAAGAGGTAGAGGATGTAGATGGTCCAGAAATAGAAGAAGGCGAAGAGGAGCGGGATGAGGACGTGCCGGATGAAGCCTTGGCGGCAGTGCTTCTTCACGAGCTGCGAGATCACCACCACGTGCATGGTCTCGTTGTCCTGCGCGAAGCGGCTGAACGCGCTCGTGTGCGTGAGATGGATCGCCTTCGCTTCGTTGTTATAGAAAAGCGTGAGGAGCGTATAGGTCGCCACCTCCCAGGACTGGTACGGGATGCGGGCGATGATCTCTATCGCCTTGAACTTCTCGTAGCGCGGAGTCCGGCCGTACATGATGGTTCCGGAGAGGATGAGGAGCCAGCCGAGGACGCGCGGCACGAGACCCACCTGGTAGTGGTCATAGGTGCGAGCGTACTCGGCGCGCAGCGCCGGGTCATTAAGCTCCTTCACGAGCGACTCGTGCTCGGTTTCCATAGCGGTACTCTATCACGCCGCCTACGAGGAGGCGGTGAGCATGTCCCGCTCGATATCGGCGAAGGTGCCGGCCACCTTCTTCCCGGGGTTGAGCACGTTCAAAGGGTCGAATATCTTCTTCGTCTCCTCGAACAGCTTCACCATCTCGGCGCCGAAGAGCTGCGGGAGGTAGGGCGTCCTGATGATGCCGTCGTTGTGCTCGCCGGTGGTGGTGCCGCCGTACTTCATGACGAGGTCGTAGACCTTCGGCGAGAGCTCGAGGATGACCTTCCGGGCTTCCGGATCCGCGAGGTCCATGAGCGGGATGATATGGAAATTGCCGTTCCCGATGTGGCCGGCGACGGTATAGATCATGCGATCCTTGTAGCTCTCAAGCAGCGCATTCAGTTCCGGAAGGAACTTCGGATACGACTCCGGCGGCACCACGACGTCGTCGATGAACGGGGATGCGTATTTCCCATGGAGGTTCTTGCGGAGCAGGGAGAAGCTCTCGCGGCGCACGATCCAGTATTTCTCCGATTCCTTCTCGTTCTTCTCGACCTTGGTCTGCACGTCGAGTCCTTCGAGGGATTTTGCCGCAGCAGCGGCTTTCACGTCCGCCTCCTCGATGGTCGCTTCCGCGAACTCCGCCATGAGGATCATCTTCGGCACGCCGCCGGTGGCGACCATCGCGGCTTCGGGGAGGAAGTCCATGCCGAGCCTTGCCGCTTTCGCGAAGCCCATCTGCGAGAGCATCTCCGGCAGGAACTTCACCGCGAGCGTGAACGTGTGGTCGTCATAGGATTCGAAGGATTCAGGAGCGTGGGGCAGGATGCGGCCCACCACTTCCGGGAGGATATTGAGATCCGAGAGGAAGATCACGAGCATGGCGCGGTGCTCGGCCGGCTTCACGAGCTTCAGCCTCGCCTTCGTCCAAAGCGCGAGCGTCCCTTGCGAGCCGCAGATGAGCTTCGCGAGGTTGAAAGTGTCGCCTTGCCTGACGCTCCACAGCGCGTACCCGGCCGAGTTCTTCGAGACCGCCGGCCTATGGCTCTCGATCAGGTTCTTGTGGCGCGAGAGGAGCTCGTGCATGCGGCGGTAGATATCGCCTTCGAGGTCCTGCTTCACCATCTTCATCTGGAGCTCGCTCGGCGACAGCGCCTTGAAGAGCGCGCGGCTGCCGTCCGAGAGCACGCACTCGAGCTCCTCGACGTAGTCCTCCGTCTTCCCGTACTTGAGCGTGCGCTCGCCGCCCGAATTGTTCGCGATGATGCCGCCCATGGCCGCAATCTCCCTCGATGCCGGATAGGAGGGAAGCAAGAGCCCCTTCTCGAGCGTCTTCTTCTCGAAGTCGCGGTAGAAGACGCCGGGCTCCGTGCTCGCGTAGCCGTGGTCTCCCTCGACGGTGACTGCGCCGACGCTATCGAGGCGCTTCATCGAGGCGACCACCGATGTGGTGAGCGGACCGCCCGACATATCCGTGCCTGCCGCGCGCGCCGTTATCGAGACCGCTACCCCCTCCGTCTTCATCGCGTGCGCCTCCTTCACGAGCGCTGCCAGGTCATCCGCATCTTCCGGGAATGCGACCGCCTCCGGGACCCGCTTGAAGACCGAAGTATCGCGGCTCATGCGCTCGCGTTCGGCCTGGTCACCCGTGACCTCGCCGCGCATCGCGCCCTGGAGCCGCTTCAAAAGATCTGTCATGCGTACAGTATAGCCTTTCGTTCATGAACGATTCATCGGCCATATATGAGTATGTGGGCATGAAACGAGAATCAATGATCCTGCTGGTGGCGCTGGTCGTCATCGTGGCAGTCACTGCGGCTATTGTCGGATACCGCCTCTCTGCCATGGATGAGACGGCGGTCGAGACCTCGGACACGGTCATCGTGCCGGGCCAAGGAGCCGTGTGCACCATGGAGGCCATGCAGTGTCCAGACGGGACCTATGTGGGCCGTACGGGGCCTAACTGTGAGTTCGCCGCCTGTCCGACCGCCCCGGCCTCTATCGGGGAAGCAGGCATCGGGAGTTCGGTCGCAATCGCCGGGTACCGCTTCGAGCCTATCGAGGTGGTGGAGGACAGCCGCTGTCCCACCGACGTGCAATGCATCCAGGCCGGGACCGTGCGCGTGCGCACCAAGGTCGGCAGCGATCCGAACGATCCGATCTACACCTTCACCCTGAACGTCCCGCAGCGGGTGAGCGGCGCGACCTTCACGCTTATCCAGGTCTCACCGAGCCCGATCTCCTCGCGAGAGATCCAGGATCGCGACTATCGCTTCACCTTCACGGTGGCGCCGTAGGTGTGCACAACCTCCCTAGCCGCACGCATTAGACGTATACTTTAGATATATGCAACCTCCGATCAACCTCCTTGCGGTGCTCGCGGCTGCGATCGCGAACATGATCATCGGCGCGCTTTGGTACGGGCCGCTCTTCGGCAGGAAGTGGATGGGTCTCATCGGCATCACGCCGGAAGAGATGAAGACCATGAGCATGACGCCCGTGAAGGCGATGCTCATCGGTTTCATCCTCACGCTCGTGATGGCGTACGTGCTCGCGCACAACATCGTCTTCGGTTCAGCGTACCTCGAGATGAGCGGCGCGACGGCAGGCATGCAGGGCGCCTTCTGGAACTGGCTCGGCTTCGTGGTGCCGGTGACCGCAGGCGTATGGCTCTGGGAAGGGAAGTCGTGGAAGCTGTGGGCGCTCAACGCCGGCTACTATCTCGTCGCGCTCCTGGTCGCCGGAGCGATCATCGGCGCGTGGGTATAGCGCCGTTCTGATACAGTGGGCGCATGACGCAAGCGGAGGCACTCGCCATCCTCAAGGTCGGGGCGAACGTTTTCCTTACGGGCGAACCCGGAAGCGGTAAGACGCATACCGTGAACGAATACATCGGCTGGCTCCGCGCCGGCGGCATCGAGCCGTCCGTGACGGCAGCGACCGGCATCGCCGCGACCCATGTCGGCGGCATGACCCTCCATTCCTGGAGCGGCATCGGCATCGCGGAATCGCTCTCGCCGGCGGATATCGATCGCATCGCGTCGAAGGAGCATGTCGCGCGTCGCATCCAGAACGCCAGGGTGCTCATCATCGATGAGATATCCATGCTCTCCGCACATACCTTCAAGATGGCGGACGCAGTATGCCGGGAGGTGCGGCGGTCGGAGCTCCCGTTCGGCGGCCTCCAGGTGGTGCTTGTGGGCGACTTCTTCCAGCTCCCGCCGATCGGCAAGCGCGGGATGGAGACGCGCTTCGCGTACGAATCCTCGACCTGGCAGGAGCTCCACCCGATCGTCTGTTATCTGACCGAGCAGCACCGCCAGGACGACGAAGTCTTCCTGTCTGTGCTCTCCGCGATCCGGCGCAATGACGTGGAGGAATACCATTTCGAGCAGATCATGACCCGCAAGACGGACGGGGTCGGGCTTCCCGAGGATGCGCCACGGCTGTTCTCGCATAACGCCAACGTGGACAGCCTCAATGCCGCGGCGCTCGAGAAGCTTCCGGGGAAGGTCCACCGTATCCATATGAATCAGAAGGGGAGCGATGTCCTTGCCGAAGGGCTGAAGCGCGGCTGCCTCTCGCCGGAGGTGCTGGACCTCAAGGAAGGCGCTGCGGTGATGTTCACCAAGAACAATCCGAACGGGAAGTTCGTCAACGGGACGCTCGGCACGGTGATGGGCTTCGAGGCCGGAAGCGGCCTGCCGATCGTCGAGACGCGGGACGGCGCTCGCGTCACCGCGGAGCCGATGGAATGGCAGGTCGAGGAGAACGGGAAGGTGCGCGCGTCGATAAGCCAGGTACCGCTGCGCCTCGCGTGGGCGATGACGGTCCATAAGAGCCAGGGCATGAGCATGGACGAGGCCGTCATCGACCTCTCGCAGGCATTCGAATACGGGCAGGGGTACGTGGCGCTCTCGCGCGTGCGCCGGCTTTCGGGGCTCCATCTTCTCGGCATCAATAATCGCTCGCTCCAGGTGCATCCGGAGATCATCGAGAAGGACATCGAGTTCCGAGAAATCTCCGAAGCCGCTGCCTCTTCCTTCGCGGGCATGCCAGGAGCGGAGCTCCTCGAGATGCAGAAACGGTTCGTGAAGGCCGTAGGCGGCGCGTGGCCGACCGGTACCGCGCCCAAAGCGAAGGGCATGCCAGGCAGGCTCGCTGAGACGCTCCAGGCAGTGCGGGATGCCAAGACCCTCGCTGAAGCGGCACAAGCCCGAGGCCTCACCAGAAGCACGGTAGTGAAGCATCTTGAGGATCTCCAGGCGACGGGCGCCCTCATCCGCGATGATTTCGCGCATCTCTTGCCCGATGCTCGCGCCGTGAAGGAGATAGGGGCGGCGCTCGCGGGCGCGTCCCGCCTCGCTCCGGTGTTCTCGAAGCTGAAAGGGAAGCACAGCTTCGAGACGATCAGGCTGGTCCGGCTTACGGGGATGTACAAGGACTGATCCCTTCATCGAGCGTACATCGGTTACGATGTCTCATAGGGGCGAGTGCGTTTTATCCGTTCACCACAATCTATGAAAGCACTGCATATCATCGCGTTCATCCTGGTCATCGTCGGAGGCGTGAACTGGCTGCTTGTCGGCCTTATCGGCTGGGACGTAGGCCAGCTCTTCGGCGGCATGGAGGCGACAATCTCCCGCGCCGTCTACGTGCTCGTGGGCCTCTCCGCGCTGTGGCTCCTCTTCACGCACAAGTCTGCGTGCCGCGTCTGCGCGTAGCGCGCCGTATCGGATAAGCACAGAGCCCGGGAAACCGGGCTCTGTCTTTGTCCCCATTCGCGGCCCAAAACCTGATTCGGTATACTGTCCGGATGCAACCAGCACTAAAGATAGAGAACGTGCGCAAGACCTACGACTCCGGGACGGAAGCGCTGAAGGGGGTCTCCCTCACCATCCCGCAGGGGGAATTCTTCGCGCTCCTTGGCCCCAATGGCGCGGGGAAGACCACGCTTATCAGCATCATTGCGAGTCTCGCGCTCAAGTCCGGCGGCACCGTGGAGGTGTGCGGCGTGGACATAGACCAGGATCCGGCGAAGTCGAAGACCTTCATCGGCCTCGTGCCGCAGGAGTTCAATTTCAACATCTTCGAGAAGGTGATAAACATCGTCGTCGATCAGGCCGGCTATTACGGCATCCCGCGCTCGGAAGCCCTTCCCAGGGCGGAGGAGGTCCTTAAGAAGCTCGGTCTCTGGGAGAAGCGCAATATGCCGAGCCAGACGCTCTCGGGCGGCATGAAGCGCCGTCTCCTCATAGCCCGCGCGCTCATACACGACCCGAAGGTGCTGCTGCTCGATGAGCCCACCGCCGGCGTCGACGTCGAGCTGCGCCGCGGCATGTGGGAGTTCCTCCGCGAGAAGAACGCTTCCGGGACTACCATCATCCTCACCACCCATTACCTCGAGGAGGCGGAGCAGCTCGCGAATCACGTCGCCATCATCAAGAAAGGGGAGATCGTCGTGAACGAGCCGACCAAGGAGCTGCTCGCGCGGCACGAGAACAAGAAGCTCGAGGACATCTTCATGGAGCTAATCGAGAACTAACTATGCACAACCCATCCCTCATCGGCTACTGGACCATGATCCGCAAGGAGTTCATCCGGATCATCCGGATCTGGTCCCAGACTCTGCTCCCGCCGGTCGTTACCACCACGCTCTATTTCATCGTCTTCGGCACCTTCATCGGCTCGCAGCTCGAGGAAGTGTCCGGCTACACCTACATGCAGTTCATCGTGCCGGGCCTCGTCATGATGTCGCTCATCACGAGCTCCTACATGAACACGGTATCCACCTTCTACTTCGCGAAATGGACCCGCACCATCGACGAGTACCTCGTGTCCCCGATGCCGAGCTGGGTCGTCATGATGGGCTTCGTATCGGGCGGGGTGCTCCGCGCCTCCATTGTGGGCGTGCTCGTGACCGTCGTGTCGCTGTTCTTCACGCACATCGCGGTCGCGCACATCTGGATCATCTTCCTCGCGGCCTTCCTGACCGCGATCCTCTTCGCGTTCGCCGGCCTCGTGAACGGCTTCTACGCGAAGTCCTTCGATGCCATCTCCATCGTGCCGACCTTCGTGCTGACCCCGCTCACGTACCTCGGCGGCGTGTTCTACTCGATCGACCAGCTCCCGCCGTTCTTCAGGACCCTGTCCTTGGGTAACCCTATCCTCTATATGGTGGACCTGCTCCGCTTCGGGTTCCTCGGGGTCTCGGACATCAACCCATGGGTATCTTCCGCGGTGCTCGTCGGGTTCCTGCTCGTATTCGGGCTGCTCACGCACTGGCTCTTCAAGCGCGGCAAGGGCCTAAAGAACTAGGAAGAAGAAGAGGCCGGCGATAAGGATACGGTAGATGCCGAACGGCACGAACGTATGCTTGCGGACGTAGCCGAGGAGGAAGCGGATGGCGCACAGCGCGACCGCGAACGATACCAGGAAGCCCACCGAAAGCGCCGCGACATCGGCGCTTTCGAACGTCCGGTAGTTCTTGAAAAGGTCGAGGCTGGTCGCGGCGAGCATGGTCGGGACGGCAAGGAGGAACGAGAACTCGACGATGGCGACGCGGCGTACGCCGATGAGGAGGCCGCCCATGATGGTGGCTCCTGAGCGCGAGACGCCCGGGATGATGGCGATCGATTGGAATAGCCCGATGAGGAAGGACTGCCGGTACGAGATGCCCTCCGGCGTATCAGGGCCCGATGCGTCTTCGGTATGGAAATACTCGAGCAGGATGAGGAGCACGCCGCCGATGGCGAGCGAACAGACCACGATGAGGGGGCTCTCGAGGAGCACGCTCTTCAGGAACCCGTAGAGGAGGAGACCGATGGCTGCGGTAGGGATGAAGCCGATGAGGAGGCGCTTCAGGATCGGGAGCGAGAGGAAGGAGCGCCAATACAGTACTACGACAGCCAGTATCGCGCCCAGCTGTATGGTGATCTCGAAGCTCTTCAGGAACTCGGTGGTGGGGATGCCGAGGAGGTGGCTCACGAGGATAAGGTGCCCGGTGGAGGAGATCGGGAGGAACTCGGTGATGCCCTCGACGAGGCCCAGTATTGCTGCGGAAAGGATGTCCATGAGCTACATGATACCAAAACGGGAAAGCCGCCCTTCGACTTGTGCGGGGCGGCTTTCCCAGGCTACGCGCTCAGGGCGCGCAGGAGCTTCTTGGTACGGGATCGTCTCATAGACAGAGCAGAAAGAGCTTATGGCTAAAACTGAGCGTGTATCCGTATAGGCGTTCCTGGACTTGGCATGATACGCGAGGGCGCGTGAAGCGCTGATGAATCTAGCGCGGGCGCGTAAAATCTATGGAAATCTCGCCGAAGAGGTCGCTGCGCGTCTCGGTACCTCGTACTCTGCCCGGAGGCAGCGTGATGCTCACCTTGGTGCCGCGGCCGGGAGCGCTCTTGATCTGCATGCGCCCCTCGTGGAGGTGCAGGAGCTCGCTCACGATGGTAAGGCCGAGGCCGCTGCCGGCTTCGCCGCGCGTGCGCGACTGGTCCGTGCGGTAGAACGGCTCGAGGATGCGGTGCAGGTCCTCCTTCTTGATGCCCGTGCCGCTGTCCTCGATGGAAAGCTCGATGGCTCCCGTAAGATCGGGTTGTATGGAAATCTGCACTGCGCCGCTGCCGACAGGGGAGTAATGGATCGCATTCTTGAGGATGTTCGTGACGATCTGCTCGAGGGCGGACGCGTTCCCCCAGACCTGGCGTTCATCGCCGCGCGTGGTCGCGATGCCGATACCTTTCTTGTCCGCCAGCTCCTGAAGATGCGCGATCGCGCTATCGACGATGTCGCCCAGGTCCACGTTCTCGAAGGGCAGCTTGGTTCGGCTCGTGAGTGTGCTGATGGAGAGCAGGTTGTTGATGATGTTCGATGCGCGGTCGAGTTCCTCGATGGTGCTCTGGAATATCTTCCTCGTCTCTGCGGAGAGGGATGCGCTGAAGAGCGCGACCTCGGCGTTCGTCTTCACGATGGCGAGCGGGGTGCGCAGCTCATGCGCGATGTTGCCGATGAACTGCTTCTGGGACGCGAGCGCGGACTTGGTGGGCGCGAGGGCGAGCTTCGCCATGAGATAGCTGAAGATGGCGGTCACGATGAAGATCCCAGTCCCGACGATGACCAGGTGCTTCGACTTCAGGTATTCGAGGTTCTCGTCGATGAGGGAATCGGCAGTGACGGCGCTCGAGCTCCGGATCGCTTCGATGATATCGGTCACGAGGCTGTAGAGCGCCTCGCGGTAGAGCACGTTGAAGCCGATCGCCACCAGGGCGAGCATGCATACCGCGAAGAGCGCCTGGAGCCCGATGAGCGTGGCCTCGGTCCGGTAGAACGGATCCGCCTGCAGCCTATGCGTGAAGCCGGTAGCCGATGCCGCGAACCGTTTCCAATATGTCGCCGCTCCCGCTAGCACCGAGCTTCCTTCGGAGGTTTTTGACATGGACGTCGATGACGTTACTGAACGACTCGTAATTGAAGTCCCAGAGATGCGTGAGGAGGTCTTCGCGGTTCACCACCTCGTTCGGATGCCGCATGAAGTACTCGAGGAGCATGAATTCCTTGAGCGTGAGCTCGATCGGGGTGTCGCCGCGCTTTACCGTGTGTGCGCCCGGGTCGAGCTCGATGTCGCCTACGGTGAGGATCGCCGGCTTGGTCTCATGCGGGCGGCGGGAGAGGGCATGGATGCGCGCGAGGAGTTCGTCGAAGGAGAACGGCTTCACGAGGTAGTCGTCGGCACCCGAAAGGAGGAGGTCGACCTTGGTCTCCACTTCGCTGCGAGCGGTGAGGATGAGGATCGGGGTGGTGATGTCGCGCGCGCGGGCTTGGCGGCAGACCTCCGCGCCCGAGAGGGTGGGGATCATGAGGTCCAGGATCACGAGATCGTAGTCGGCCCGGTGGAGGGAGAGGCGCGCGAGGGCCTGTTCTCCATCGGAGATGGTGTCGACGGCGAATCCTTTCTTCTCGAGGCCGTCGGCGAGGACGTCCGCGAGCTTCTTTTCGTCTTCAACGACAAGTATTCTCATGGCAGGTTCGTAACCGGATAATACGCGAAGCATGCCCTAGGTACCATGGAGAATTCATGAAGGGAGATGAAGATTCATCTTCAGAATGAGCAAATAAGCCGTATTCTGGCGTCCCTTCATGAAGAAACAGGAGCGGGTACCCGCTCCTGTTTCTTACATCGCTTCCCCGGCTTCCTTAGTCTCGCTGTCCGTATCGGAATCAGGATTCAGGTCCTGCCCGCCATTCTCATTCTCCTTGGTGTCATCAATCATGCCGACATGATTTATGAATAATGGCGCCCTGCCTAAGGAAAGCACAGGGCAGATGTAGTTTCAGTGAGTTACTCGGAATCCTTCTGCTCGAGCAGCGCTTCGATGTCGCGCAAGCCGACGGGCTTCGTGAGGTGGTGGTCGAAACCGGCGCCCTGGGCGCGGATCCGATCCTCCTCTTGTCCGTAGCCGGTGAGCGCGATGATGGTCGCGTCGGTATGGAGGTCGTTGCGGAGCCTGCGCGCGACCTCGTAGCCGTCTACGTCCGGGAGGTCGATATCGAGGATGATGACCCCGGGGAGGAATAGCGAGGCGGTCGCGAGAACTTCCGCGCCGCTGGTCAGCACCCGCACCTCGTGGCCTCGATGCTGGAGCAGCTTGCCCAGCCCCTCAGCGGCGGCTTCGTTGTCGTCGACGATCAGTATGCGGTAGAGCTTGGGCATGAAGCGGGTGAGACGGGTAATCTGCTAACGATACCGGACGCTCCCTTAACGGAGGATGAACTAGTCGAACAGGGTGACCAGGTACTCGTTGATCTCGCGCTGGTCGAGGTCGTAGAAATCCTTGTTCTTGCGCTCAAGGTCGCGTGCGAGGTCTTCGCCCACGAAGCGCCAGTGCCACGGCTCGAAGATGTAATGCGCGTTATCTGGCGGATAGGACAGGATGAATCCGTATTTGTAGGCATTCTTCTGAAGCCACGCATACGCCGGGGTCTTATCGAATCCCTCGAGCGCTCCGCCCAGCTCTGGCGTCGTGAAGTCGACGGTGGTCCCGAGCTGGTGCTCGGAGTAGCCTTGGTCCGCCGAGAACGTGTTCGCGCCGCTGCCGTAGGTCACGCTGTAGTTCGCCTTGAGCTGCGCCTGCGTCGTGAACGAGCGGAACGCGGAGAGGACGAGCAGGTCGATGTCGTCGTCCTTGGCGTCCTCGAGCATGTCCTTGAGGTGGTCGATGGCCTGGCCGTGGAATTCATAGGTCTTCCCGCTGAAGGAGAATGTCTTCGGGATGGTGTCGAGGGACGAGGGCTTGTAATTCTCGTTGAGGAAGTAGACCTTCGAGTACTTCGCAAGGAGCTGCGGGTCGGTCTTCGCGAGCTTGTCGAGCACGCCGACCGTGTCCCCGAGGTCCTCGATGCGGTCCTCGAACTCCTCGTTGCGGTTGCGCTCGTCGTTGTAGGCTTCCGAAAGCGTCTGCACCTGGCTCTGCTGCTCCTCTACCTCCGCCTCGAGCGCGGCTACCTTGTCCTCATATTCTTCCACCGTGCTCGCAAGCGTGGTCTGCAGCTCGACGTAGCGCCATGCGCCGAAGCCCATGCCGGCAAGCAGGACGACTACGGCGACGATCATGATCCAGAGATGGCTGCGCGAGATTTCGAGGGTGCTCATAGAGAGTATTGTGCCTTACCGAGAAGGGGCGTCAAATGGATGCGCTATAGAGGCTCATGAGCGCCCGGATCCCGGGAAGGTTCCGCTCCCATTCCACTGACTCGTGCGTCGAGAGCTCCACCGTGATCGCCGGGATGCCGACGGAGGCGAGCCATCCCTCTGCGTCTCCCGTAACCGGGTAGGCGTCGAATGAGGAGACTGCCGGATACTGCGCAGCTGTCGCGTACGCATTCATCGCGGAGAGCGTGCCCGGCAGGATGCCGGCCTCGCATTCGGACGCATAGACCGCGTTCGCCTGGCTGTGCCAGAACACCACCGCGACGGGATCCGCAGCGAGTACGAAGTCACGGATGGCTCTCGCTTCCGGCTCCGAGAACGCCGAGGTGCCGGCGCTCACCGGCGTGCTCCTCCAGGTGCTCTCGGGCTGCCACTTGCAGTCGAAGTTGCGGTTGAGGTCCACCTTGTTCGCGTTGAAGCGGCCGCCCGCGAGGACTGCGCTATTCGTGGAAGCATCTATGGCTGCGAAGCGCCCCTCCTTCCTGACGACCGCGAACAGTCCGTCCGGATTGGCTGCCGGAATCACGGAGACGGTGAGGTCCTCGGGTACCGGGTTCTGCTCGAGGTAGTCGATGAAGGAGTAGGCGAGGAGCACGCTGTTCCATTCGTAGCCGCCGTGGATGCCGCCGACGAAGACGAGGTGCTGGGGGCCAGTCCCGTACGTATACGCTTCGATTGCGCGTCCTTGCACGGACGAGCCGATGGTCCGCTTGGCCTGCGCGGCCGGAGCGATTGGCTGCTCCGGGACAGGCTCAGGCGTCGGCGCGCGCAGTACGAAGTAGGCGATGACACCGATGAGCGCCATGGTGCCGAGCGCGATGAGTACGCGCGCCCTCGGGGAGAACTCCATGCGCTAGTTAGCGTACGACTCGATCACCGCGCGCGCTCCGGCGCGGTTCTTATTCGCTTCGATATCGTCATGCGTGGTGAGGAGGACGCTGATAGCCGGCACCTGATTCTTCGCGA
The DNA here is from genome assembly GCA_964569655.1 of uncultured Candidatus Saccharibacteria bacterium. Taxonomy (GTDB): domain Bacteria; phylum Patescibacteriota; class Minisyncoccia; order Phycocordibacterales; family Phycocordibacteraceae; genus C7867-001. Next base: position 1,783 of record CAZMTN010000004.1, on the reverse strand, counting down.
GCCAGTTCACCAGGTCTCCGGTGATCTCATAGAAGTCGAAGGAAGCGTACTTCGCGTACCCGGATGCCTGCGCGTACGTCTCCATGAGCTCGGTGGTCTCCGGGAGCACGCCTGCGTGGCAGTTCGAGGCGAACACGCCACCTGCAGCGCTGTACCACACGATGACCGCAGCGGGGTCCACCGCGTCGATGTAGGTCCTGAACGCCTGGCTCTCAGGCTCGGAGAAAGCAGCGGTGCCGCCGGAGACGCTGCGGTTCTGCCAGGTGCCGGTAGCGTTCCAGTCGCAATCGAAGTTGCGGTTGAGGTCCACATTATTCGCGTTGAAGCGGCCGGCAACGGTGTCCGCGCGGTCTGTCGGCGCATCGGAAGGGGAGAAGCGTCCTGCGGTGCCGACGGTCTTGTTGAGGCCGTCCGGATTCAGCACCGGGATGACGGATACTTTCACGTTAGCCGGTATGACGTTCGGATTCGCCTCGAGATAGTCCATGAGGTCGTACGCGACGAGCGCGGTGTTCCAGGAGTAGCCGCCGTGGATGCCGCCGACGAAGACGATGTCCGTGTCTCCGCTGCCGAACTCGTATGCCGTGATATCGCGGCCTTCGACTGATTTTCCGAGGACGGTGAGATGGTCGTCTGCGGGAGCTTGGTCAGCAGTGGTCGCGATGTCGGTCACCTGCTGCTGCGGTGTTTCCGTGTTCGGTACCGTAGAGGTAAAGAAATAGATGCCTGCGCCGATGATGGCGAGGAGCACGATGACGGCGAGTACGAGCGGGAGTTTGTTCATGACGGTAAATCTTAGTGGGTAGTATTCCTCTCCTATTTAAGCACCTTATTAGGGAAACCGTACAGGAGCCCGGATGAAGAGTGGGTGAGGGCATTGACATATACCGCATAGAGTGGTATGCTTCAAAAAGCTAGGCAAGATCGCCTTACCCACACGCATGAGGAGATATAGATGCGTAAGACCATTCTCGCCGCCGTCCTTTCCATCTCGTTCATCACCGCTCCCGCCCATGCCTTCGCGGGCCTGCTCGTCTACGACGCCTACGAGAGCAATCACTCGTTCTGCAACAAGGGCCGATTCGATCAGGGCATTGCCCGGATCGAGAAGTCGTACTACATGACGTTCATGTCCGCCTGTCTCGGTTCGCTCCGTGAGACCACGGATTCCGCAAGCGAATTCACGTTCGCCTGGAAGGAAACGCGCGAGCAGGCCATGCGCATATGCAACCTGTATTCGGCAAAGCGCCTCGCTGGAAGCGCTGCGGCCGGAGCGGCCCTAGGCCTCTCCGAGCCGATGCTGACGTATGGCGGCATGCTGCATTCCACGCAGGACTTCAATTCCTGCATGAGGGAGGAACTACGATAAACGAGAACAGCACGCGGACATCGATTCAATTCGATCACTCCGCGTGCTTTTTCATATACACTAGAGGCATGTTCGGCCTCACCAAGCAGGAAGAGAAGATGCTCCGCGCGCTCAGGTCACCCGCGCAGATCCAGGACTTCCTGGACCGCATCCCCATGAACCATGAGAAGGGAGAGGAGACGCACTGGTCTCCTCGCACCGTACTGAAGAAGAGGAAGGCGCACTGCATCGAGGGCGCGCTCCTCGCCGCCACCGTGCTCTGGCTCCAAGGAGAGGAGCCGCTCCTCCTTGACCTCAAGGGCGCTCCGCCTGACTACGACCACGTGGTCGCGCTGTACAAGAAGAACGGCTACTGGGGCGCCATCTCGAAGACCAACCACGCGACCATCCGCTTCCGCGATCCGGTATACAAAA
>CAZMTN010000003.1:0-51816 GCA_964569655.1 uncultured Candidatus Saccharibacteria bacterium | reverse complement strand
ATTCATCGATGAAGAGGATGTCCTTCGCGAGGCGTAACGCCTTCTTGCCGCGTTCCTTCTCGCCGTTCGCTGCGGGGGCGGTAGGGCTTGCGCTGCTGTTCATTCTTATGCGCTTGTTCGCGCCCGATTTCCTCGTTTCCATACTTTCGCCGGTCTCGCATGTCTCTAATCTCGCTGCGGCTGCCGCGAGCGACGCGACCGCGACCTTCAGGAATCCGGCGACGCTCCAGCGAGCGCTCGACGCGGCGAACGCGAACAACGCCATCCTTATCGAGCAGAACGCAGCGCTCGCGGCGAGGGCTGCGGATCTGCAGCGGCTCCTCGGCGAGCGCGCGGAGCCGGCGAGGGGCATCGTCGCCGCGGTGGTATCCCGTCCGCCGATGAGCCCGTACGACACCCTGCTCCTTGATCAGGGGTCGGACGCGGGCGTGAAGGTTGGGGCGGTCGTATCGGGTCCGGGAGGCACGCCGATCGGCAGTATCACCTCGGTGGAGCGCTCGTCTTCGCGCGCGCTCCTCTATTCTGCTCCTGGCTTCTCCTCGGTGGCGTGGGTCGGTGAGGAGCGTCTCGCGATTACGCTTACCGGTAGCGGCGGGGGAGCGTTCGATGCGGTGGCGCCCAAGGAAGCGCTCATCAATGTAGGCGATGCGGTCTATCTCTCGAACTCGCTGCGTATCGGAACCGTGCTCCGGCTCGACAGCGACGCGGCGACGCCTTCGGTCATCCTGCGGGTGCAGCCCGCCGCTAATCTCTTCTCGCTCACGTGGGTTTCCGTCGCGCCCGACGCCCTATGATCCGCTACGCTATCCCGTCGCTCGCGGTCTTCGGCGTCTTCTTCTTCCCGTGGATCTACACGCTGCTGCTTGCGCTCGTCGCCTCGTACCTGTTCCCGGTAGCGGCGCTCCTCATCGGCATCCTCTACGACGTCGTCTATTACGTGCCCGGCGCGTATCCCGTGCCGGCTTCGGTAATCGGCGCCGCCATCTCCATTTTCATGCTGTTCGCGCGCCGGTTCGTGAGCAAGTACGTGGCTGATTTCTCCTGATTCGCCCTCGCTAGCCGTTTGCGATACGATAGACGCATGTTTCGCCGTCGCTATCGGGACCATGAGATCGCTCCAGACGAGATTTTCCTCGACGCGAGCAACCTCCCCGAATTCGACAAGGCGCAGTTCGAGGGCCGGTTCGAGCAGCCCATCTCGCGCGCCACGTATTACGCCTTCGGCGGCGTCATCCTGCTCGCGCTCCTCGTGCTTATGGGACAAGCAGGGAAGCTGCAGGTGATGCAGGGTACGGCCTATGCCGAGCAGAGCGAGAAGAACGTGCTGCGTCCCGAGACCATCTTCGCTACGCGCGGCGCAGTGATGGACCGGAACGGCATTCCGCTCATCGAGAACGAGCCGGGAGACGGCACCTTCGCGAAGCGCGTCTATCGCGCGCCGGGATTCTCGGCGCTCCTCGGCTACGTCTCGTATCCGAAGAAAGACAAGTCCGGCTACTACTACACGTACGAAGTAGAAGGCTTGGCTGGCGTCGAATCCGCGTTTGACGAGGAACTTTCCGGAGAGAACGGTTCGCTCCTCATCGAGGAGGATGCGCGCGGGAACGTGGTGTCTCAGGGGAGCCTCATACCGCCCGTGAACGGAGAGACGCTTACGCTTTCCATCGACGCGCATGCGCAGGAGGCGTTCTATCACGCCATCCAGGATACGGCGGACGCGACCGGGTACCAGAGCGGATCGGGGGTCCTCATGGACGTGAATACGGGCGAGATCCATGCGCTCGTTTCGTATCCGGAGTTCGACTCGAACGTGATGTCTTCCGGCGGCCCGGGCGACGTAATCCGGGGCTATCAGGAGGATCCGCGCCGGCCGTACCTGAATCGCCCGGTTGCGGGCCTCTACACGCCCGGGTCCATCGTGAAGCCGATGGAAGCCGCAGGCGCATTCTCGGACGGCATCATCTCGGCGGAGAAGACTATCTTCTCCTCAGGATCCATCTCCATTCCGAACCCTTACAATCCAGACAAGCCGTCCATCTTTAAGGACTGGAAAGCCCATGGCGCGATGGACATGCGGCATGCGGTAGCGTGGTCTTCTGACGTCTACTTCTACTCGATCGGCGGCGGGTTCGCGGACCAGAAGGGCCTCGGCATCGACCGCCTCAACTACTGGTATCGCGCGTTCGGCTTCGATACGCCGACGGGCATCGAGCTCTCCGGCGAGAACAGCGGCTTCCTCCCGACGCCAGCCTGGAAGGAGGAGACGTTCGACGAGCCGTGGCGCATCGGCGACACCTACAACACCGCGATCGGGCAGTACGCCATGCAGGTGACGCCGCTCGAAGCTGCGCGCGCGGTGGCTGCGGTCGCCAATGGCGGCAAGCTGCTCCATACCACGCTGCGCGCTGATGCCGAACCCTCTGGCGAGACCATCGCGATAAACGCGGAAGGCCTGCGCATCGCTCGCGAGGGCATGCGGCTCGGCGTCACCGTAGGCACGTCGCTCGGTCTCAATGACCTCTCCTTCGTGGAAGCGGCGGGGAAGACCGGTACCGCCCAGCTTGGCTTCAATAACGAGTTCCAGAACTCGTGGGCAGTGGGGTACTTCCCGCATGACAATCCGAAGTACGCATATGTCGTCGTCATGGAGAAGGGTCCGGCCGGAAGTCTGCGCGGAGGCGTCTACGTCATGCACCAGGTGCTCCAGGCCCTGCACAAGAACGCCCCGTATTACTTCGAATAAGGCGCTTCCTTGCGCCAATTCTTGCTACCGGTACAATTAGCCCACCGTAACCTAATTTTCATGCAGGAAATCGACAAAGAGACCATCGTCTCGCAGGACAAATTCGACGAGATGACCAAGGAGCTCGAGCACTTGAAGACCGTGCGCCGCACGGAGATCGCGAAGAATCTCGAGTACGCCCGCTCACTCGGCGACCTTTCCGAGAACGCGGAGTACCAGGAGGCGCGCGAGCTCCAGGCTGCGACCGAGGAGCGCATCCGCAAGCTCGACGAGCTCGTGAAGCACGCGAAGATCCAGACGGACAACAAGAAGAAGGACGTCGTCGGCTTCGGCACCAAGGTCTCCATCAAGAAGAGCGGCGGCGCTGAGGCGCACGAGTACACCATCGTCGGCAGCGAGGAAGCCGACATGCGCGAGCGCAAGCTCTCCCACCTTTCGCCGCTCGGCGCAGCGCTCATGGGCAAGAAGAAGGGGGAAGTCTTCACCTTCGAGACGCCCAACGGGAAGCAGACGTATTCGGTCGAGAAGGTTGCGTAAGGGAAATGAAAAAGGCGCCCTCTAACGGGGGCGCCTTTTCTATTTGGGCTACAGCTGACAGCCTGCGCGCAAAGCGATGTCACGTTCCCGCTTCAGGTGTGCTTCGTCCTGGGCTTTCAATGCTCTCTGGAAGATGCACCCGACGAGCAGGATGACAAATAGGACTACTCCCAGCCACCCGAGGCCGCTCGGCAGCCCCGGGAACGGGGTAACGAGGCGCATGCCGTAGAAGAAGCTAGCGAGCAAGCAAACGAAACACAGTGTTACGAAGAAACGCATCAAAGAACTCCCCTTTATCGAATACCGAGCCATTCAGCCATAAAACGAGGCATATCGCAACTCATGCTAGGATGCACTCATGTTTTGGGCAGACCGCATCGCGAGAGAAATCCAGGAATCGCGCGCAGGAAAGGCGGACAAGCCGCTCCTTATCCGCGATGAGAAGACCCTTTCCGGCCGCGTCCATATCGGCTCCATGCGCGGCGTTGCCATTCACGGGATCATCGCGGAAGTATTGAGCGAGTACGGCATTCAGAACGAATACCGCTACGAGCTTAACGACTTTGATCCGTTCGACTCGGTTCCGGGCTATCTGGATGCGCAGGCCTATGCGGAACATCTCGGGAAGCCGCTCTATGCAGTGCCGTCTCCGGACCCGGCATATCCGAATTACGCCGAGTACTTCGGCGCAGAGTTCGCGAGTGTCCATGCGAAGGGCGGATTCACGCCAACCTACTACCGCGCCTATGCAGACCTGTACAAGGCGGGAAAGATGGATGCGCTCATCAAGGTAGCGCTCGAGCGCGCTCCAGATATCCGCCGCATCCTGAAGGAAGTATCCGGTTCAGTGAAGGACGATAGTTGGCTCCCGGTATCGGTGGTGTGCGAGCAGTGCGGGAAGATGATGACCACCCGCGTCTACGACTTCGATGGTGAGACCGTCGCGTACGCCTGCGATAAGAATCCGGACGAGGTGAAGGCATGCGGGCATTCAGGACGCATCGCGCCGTACGGCGGCACGGCAAAGCTCTTCTGGAAGGTGGATTGGGCCGCAAAGTGGGTGGCGCTCGGGGTGGACGTCGAAGGTGGCGGGAAGGACCACTCGACCAAAGGCGGTTCCCGCGATGTCTCGAACCACATCGCCAGGGAGGTCTACGGCTATGAGCCGCCATACAATATCCCGTACGAGTTCTTCCTCGTCGGCGGGAAGAAGATGTCCTCGTCGAAGGGGAGGGGCACGTCCGCGAGGGATATCGCGGAGCTCTTCCCGCCGTCCGTGTTCCGCCTCGCGCTCATTGGGAAAGACATAAAGGAGCAGATCAACTTCGAGCCCGAAGGCGAGAGTGTGCCGCGCTGGTACGACTGGTACGATGAGCTCGCTGAGTACGTCCGCAGCGGCGGCGATACCGACTACACCCGCCTCTTCACGCTCACCCAGACCCCGGAGAACCAGGGAGACGTGCCGCTCCCGTGGATGCTGCGCTTCTCGCAGGTGGCGTTCATAGTGCAGATGCCGCATCTGAATCTTGAAGAGGAAGCTGCGCGCGTGAAGGGCAGCGCCTTGAACGACGAGGAGAAGGAAGCGCTCGCGGAGCGCGCCGGGTACGCGAAGTTCTGGCTCTCCACGTATGCGCCTGAGCAGTACCGCTACGAGCTTCAGCAGGAACTGCCGGCATACGCGCTCTCGGACACGCAGAAGCACGCGATGGTCTCGCTGCTTTCGTTCATGCGGGAGGGAGAGAAGAACGGGGAAGATATGCACGCGAAGCTGCATGAGCTCAAGGATGAAGTTTCGATTGCACCGAAGGAGCTTTTCACCGCGATCTACCGGCTCTTCCTCAATCGCGACTCAGGACCGAAGGCGGGATGGTTCCTATCTGTGCTGCCGCGGGATTTCGTAATCGAAAGATTGGAAGAGGCAGTGAACTAAAAAGAGCGGCTCGCAAAAGCCGCTCTTCTAATTTTGTAAGGTTCACCAACCAGTTGCCGCTCGCTGGAGCTTGGGCTTTGGCTGCACCATGGCTTTCAGATCGCGCTTTCGAATAGGGCGAGGCAAGGTGTTAACTCCTATCCTCGCCCTCTCTTCCAGCTCCTGATTGCACTTTCTCAACGCCCTCAAGAATTCCTGATGCTGCTGACCGCGGCCCAGGAAGATGACATTCTCGAAGCTCTGGTTTACGAGCAGCATGAGCCGTACACGAGGCGCCCAGTCTAGGAAGGGCACGTGAGCCCGATAATCGCGAAGCCGGGTTGTCATGTACGGGACGCCGGGAAAGCGAGCGGAAATCGGCACCACCGGTACCAGTGATTCGTTGGTAGTTGGCTTCGAGATGCTGAGTAGGACGGAATTGTAACCCAGTTCCTGACAGCATCTGATGGTGTGCCGAGCTAATGGACTGCAGTGCTCGGTAGCAGCATAGATGATCATTGTCCCTCACTATCTGATGGTTGGTTAGAAAGAACTCGAGCTCCTGGCCGTATGGTCGGGAGCTCGATTCATGTCTCTGTCCGGATAGTGCTACTTCTGGAGAGAAACATCAAGCGAACCCCCGACCTTCCTAAAGAGGCCGTAGGCTGAATAACGCCAATCCGCTCGATGCATCATTGCCTCTTGAGAGTAGCCGGGGGAGGCGGAGTGGTCAAATCCGAGGGCCTAAAACGGTGGGGATAAGGGGTAGGGCGGTGGGGGAGAGTGGCATATACTCATATGTAGGTGGGATGAAGTGTCATGAAACGAACCACCACCGTTTCATGAAGCAGCTTCATCATCCGCTTTACCAAAATATGTTCATCGGAGAATACCGCCACACTTTCGACCCTAAGAACCGCATCTCGCTTCCGGCCAAGTTCCGGAAGGAACTCGGTCGATCGGTGGTGGTTACGCGCGGTCTCGATACCTGTCTGTTCGTGTACCCGAAGAAGGCATGGGAGAAGCAGGCCGAGAAGATCGCCGCGTACTCGACCGGAAGCGCGGCTGGACGCGGCCTCTCGCGCCTCATGCTCTCCGGCGCGACGGAAGCGGAAGTCGATAGCGCAGGACGCATTCTCGTGCCCGACTACCTCAAGCAGTTCGCTGCGTTGAAATCAAAGGCCGTGGTCGCCGGCGTGAACGACCGCGTCGAGTTCTGGGATGAGGATGCATGGGAGAAGTACACCAAGACCATCGAGCGCGACGCGGACCAGTTCGCTGAGAAGCTCGCAATGTAAGTATGAGCGGACACCAGAGCGTACTCCTCGATGAAGTCATGACCGGTCTTTCGATCGCGCCGGAGGATGTCGTCGTCGACGCAACGGTAGGCGGCACCGGCCACTTCAAGGCGATGCTCGCGGCGCTCGGTTCTGAAGGCACGCTCATCGGCATCGATGCCGACCACGAGGCCATCGAGCGGGCTCGCGAGGTGCTCGCGGAGGACAAGCGAGCCGATCGTCCAGTAGCACATGTCGTCGAGGACAATTTCCGCAATCTCGATCGCGTGCTCGGACGCCTCAAGATCGACCGCATCTCGAAGGCGCTCTTCGATCTCGGCTGGAGCGGATACCAGCTCGGTCTCGGGCGCGGCTTCTCCTTTCAGGGGGATGAGCCGCTCCTCATGACCTACGGCAATCCGGACGTGGGTACTACCGCGGCAGAGCTCGTGAATACCATGCCCGAGAAGGAGCTTGCGGACATCATCTACGCCTACGGGGAAGAGCGCTTCTCTCGGCAGATCGCGAAATCCATCGTTAGGGCACGCGCGCAGAAAACCATCGTCTCCACCGGGGAGCTGGTCGCTGCGATCGAGGCTGGCGTCCCGGCCTCGTACCGAACCGGCCGCATCCATCCGGCGACGAAGACCTTCCAAGCGCTGCGCATCGCGGTGAACGACGAGTTCGGCGCAATCGAGGAGGGCGTGACCGCTGCGATCTCCCGTCTCTCGGAGGGCGGACGCGTCGCGGTCATCACCTTCCACAGCATCGAGGATCGCATCGTGAAGAACCTCTTCCGTACTGCCGAGCAGAGCGGGAAGGGAAGCGTGCTCACGAAGAAGGTCATCGCCCCGTCCCGGGAGGAGGTGATCCGGAACCCTCGCTCCCGAAGCGCGAAGCTTCGCGTGTTCGAGGGAAGAAGCCCGGAAGCGCAGTTATCAGCCGTATCAGCTCAAGCTCTTTATGCATAGCCGAATTCGTATGTACCTGGGCGCATCCCTCTGCGGCATGGTCGCGATCTACATCGCGCTCGTCATCGCCACCATCTTCCTCGCCAACTGGCAGACCGAGATGATTGGGCGCGTGAATGACGCTGAGGCTTCCATCGGCGTGCTCGAGGCCCAGTACTACGAGGCGATCGCCCGCATGAATGCGGAGGATCCGGCACAGTACGGCTTCGTGCTCCCGAGCAAGAAGGTGTTCGCTCGCGCGGCAGATGCGCCGAGCGTCACGCGCGCAGGAGAGTAATCTGGGCGCATGCGGCACGTCTTCAGATCCCGGCTCCGCATCCTGGTGTGCGTCATACTCGCGTTCGCCGCGCTCCTCATCGTGCGGCTCTATTTCTTACAGATCGTAAACGGAGAAGAATACTCGCTCCGTGCGGAGCATCAATACATAAACACGAGCCAGCAACTCTATGATCGCGGCACCATCTACTTCACCCGCAAGGACGGGACGCTCATCTCGGCGGCGACGCTCGCCACCGGCTTCCTCGTGGCCATCAATCCTGAGAAGGTCATAGATGCCGAGGCGGCATACACGGCGCTTTCGGCGGTCATCGACATAGACCGGGAGGATTTCATCATGCGCGCGAACAAGGAGGGGGACCCCTACGAGGAGATCGCGGACCAGGTGTCCGAGCTCGACGGCAAGACCATCGATGCGCTCGACATCCCCGGAGTTACCGTAATCCGCGAGCGCTGGCGCGCGTACCCGGCCGTGCGGAAGGCAGCGCAATCCATCGGCTTCGTCGCGTACGACAATGAGGACCAGATCGTCGGCAGGTACGGGCTCGAGCGCTACTACCAAGGCACGCTATCGCGCGAGGGGGAGGGACTCTTCGGCAATTTCTTCGCTGAGCTGTTCGCGGACATAGGGAGCGTCGTCGCCGATGCGCGAGACGCGAAGAAGGGAGACGTGGTCACTTCGATCGAGCCCATGGTCATCGAGAAGCTCGACGAGGTGCTCAAGGACGTGCATGAGCGCTACAACAGCAGGGAGACCGGCGGGATTATCATGAATCCGAAGACCGGCGAGATTCTCGCGCTCGACGCCTTCCCCTCCTTCGATCCGAACGACTTCCAGGGCGAAGACGTGGGCGTCTTCGGCAACCCGCTCATCGAGAGCCGCTACGAATTCGGATCCATCATGAAGGCGCTCACCATGGGTATCGGCATCGACACCGGCGTGGTGACCCCGGACACGACCTACAACGATACCGGCTGCATCACCGCAAATACGAAGAAGATCTGCAACTTCGACCTCAAGGCACGCGGCGTCGTGGCCGTACAGGAGGTGCTCTCACAATCGCTTAACGTCGGCGCGTCCTGGATCGCCGGCCGGGCAGGGCACGACCATATGCGCAGCTATTTCAAGGAGCTCGGCATGGACACGGAGACTGGCGTGGATCTCCCGGGAGAGATTAAGGGAACGCTTGGGAACCTCGATGTGGATCGAGACATCAACTTCTTTACGGCGTCGTATGGACAGGGCGTCGCACAGACGCCGATAGAGATGATCCGCGCGCTCGGTGCGCTCGCGAATGACGGCGCCATCGTGACGCCGCATCTGGCGACCGCCATCCGCCTCGACTCGGGCGTTACGAGGAAGCTCTCGTGGGGCGAGCCGGATCAGGTATTTACGCCGGCGACCGCGGCGACGGTGAGCGGGATGCTCACCAAGGTCGTGGATACGACGCTCCTCGATGGCCGTGCGCGGACTCCGGAGATGAGCGTCGCTGCGAAGACCGGTACCGCGCAGATGGCGTCTCCGGAGGGCGGGTATTACACGGATCGCTACTTCCATTCCTTCTTCGGTTACTTCCCGGCGTATGACCCGGAGTTCATCATCCTCCTCTATACGCGCGAGCCGCAGGGCGTGCAATACGCGTCTGAGACGCTCACCTCTTCCTTCCTCGAGCTTGTGCACTTCCTCACGAACTATTACGATGTGCCCCCAGACCGTGCGGAGTATACTAGCCAATAACTGAGCCTATGAAGTCTGCGCTAAAGTCGATCGTCGTGTTCCTCCTCGCGCTACTCGTGCGCTTCATCGTGCGCAAGTACAAGCCTACGGTGATCATGGTCACCGGCAGCGTCGGGAAGACCTCCACCAAGGATGCGATCGCCGCGGCGCTCCGCGAGCGCACCTTCGTGCGCGCGAGCGAGAAGAGTCATAACACCCAGTTCGGCGTGCCGCTGACCGTCATCGGTGCCAGGAATCCGTGGAATAGCGGCATCGGCTGGGTGCGCGTGATGCGGGAGGCCCTGGCGCTCATCGTGCTCCCGAACCACTATCCGAACGTGCTCGTGCTCGAAGTCGGGGCTGATCGCCCCGGGGATCTCGCGAAGACGCTGCGCACCATCACGCCGGATGCGGTCGTCGTCACGAGGCTTCCTGAGGTCCCGGTGCACGTAGAGGCCTATACCTCTCCGGAAGCGGTCCGCGAGGAGGAATTCGTCCCCGCATACGGCCTCGCTCCCGGCGCGCCGCTCATCATCGCGTCGGACGACCAGTACGCCCGCATGTACGCATCGAGGCTCCGGGCATCCGTGACTACCTTCGGTTTCGACGAGGATGCCGACGCGCGCATCAAGGATGAGCACGTGCATATAGAGGAGAATGCGGCCCGCGGCATGGCAGCTAAGCTCGCCTATAGGGATGAGGAGCACGAGATCGCCGTGCAGGGCTCGCTCGGGAAGCAGCAGCTGCTTGCGGTCGCCGCAGCATGCGCCGTGTCATGCGCGCTCGGATTCGGATTCAAGGATGTCGTCGCCGGACTGAAATCATACGCGCCCCCGCCGGGGCGTTCTCGCTTGCTTCGCGGCAAGAACGAGTCGACGCTCATCGACGATTCCTATAACGCTTCCCCGGCAGCAGTCAAAGAGGCGCTCGCCGCGCTCTGCCTCATCCCGCACGAACGGAGGATCGTCGTGCTCGGGGATATGCTCGAGCTCGGGAGGTACTCCGTAGAAGAGCATGAGCGAATCGGCACGGAGGCTGCCGCATGCGCGGACGTGATCGTCACGGTCGGCATTCGCGCGCGCAAGATCGCCGAGGCAGCGCGCAAGACCGGGTTCGCGGAGGACAGGATCTACTCGCTCGATTCTTCCGAGGCGGCAGCCGCTATGCTGTCAGATTTCATACAGAAGGGAGATGTGGTGCTCATCAAAGGCTCGCAGTCGATCCGTACGGAGCGCGTAGTGAAGGCGCTGCTCGCGGATCCGGATGATGCCTCGAAGCTCGTGCGACAGGAGAAGGAATGGCAGATCCGCTAAGGGGGAGCATCACGCTCGAGCTCCTCATCGCGTTTGGGATTCTCACTATCTCCCTGAGCGCGGCGGTGCTCGTGCAGGATGCGGGTAGCGCTCGCACGGTACAAGCGGATGCCGAGACGCTCGCGATAGCCCGTTCGATCATCGTAGGAGGGAATGCGGACACGACTGAGGAGCGCAATGGTGTCGTCTATGCGGCTACGCGCTCGGTAACGCACGGGACACGGTGCATGCGGAAGGTGTCCGCCTCGGTGCGGCCTGCGAGCTGGACCCACATAGCTCCGCTCGCGCTCGTTTCGTACGAAGCTGATCTTGAGGAGTCGGGGAGGCTCGGCGGGGATTGCGAGCCGGCCTCGTCCGCAGAGTTTGATGCCCTTAAGCCGGCCGAGACGTTCTCGTTCGCGGCATCAGTCACCGCCATGGATGCGGTAGGGGATACCTTCTATCTGGGGCTCAGCGAGGAACCGTATTTCCTCATTTACGACGACGGGTGGGAAGAGCCCTCGTTCTCGCTGCCGGCAGCTGTTAACGATATCGATGCGGTGCACCTTGGCGAGGAGCGATACGTATTCGCGACCCTCGCCACGAGCACTGGGCAGCTTGCCGTAATAGATGTGTCGCAAGAGCCGGAACTCATCGGGGTGCGCTCGCTGCACGGCGTCACCACGCAGACTAATGCAGGGCACGGCGGCCAGGTCCACTACTATGATGAACGCCTGTATGTGAGCAACGGCTACATCATCGGCGCGCAGCCCGAGCTGCATATATTCAATGCCGAGTACCCCTCGTGGATCATTGAGCTCGGCGTGGGGACAAATATCAATACGACCATACGCGACCTGCAGGTCCGCGGCGGACTCCTGTACGCCGCCACTGCGCACGAGGACAAGGAGCTTGCCGTCTATGACGTCAGCAATGCTTTCTCCGTACCCGTGGCGCCCGTCGCCGTGTCTGACTTCGGATCAGACGGGGGAGGGGATGGCGGGAAGAGTCTCGCGCTCCGGGGGGACCTGCTCTATTTCGGCAGGGCCTCGAACGTAGACGGGCCCGAGCTCTACATCTTTGACGTCTCAGATCTCTCCGCGCCGCTCGAACCGATCGGCAGCGGGGAAGTGCCGCAGAAGGACGTCTCGCAGATCATCCTCGACGGGAACCGCGCCTTCCTCTCAGCGGCCTTCAGCGCGACGCCTTCGACGCGCAGGATCGAGCTCTGGGATATCGAGGATGTCGAGCAGCCGGAACGGATTGATCAGTACGCCTTCCCGAGCATGACAGCCGCTGGGCTCGAACTGGTGAGCGGCCGACTATGGGTCGCGAAGGGGAGTGAGCCTGCGCTTACCGTATTCGCTCCATGAGCATTCTCGAGACCATCATCTACTTGTCGCTGCTGTCCTTCCTCCTTGTCGGGGCGACAACGAGCTTCTACTCGATGAGCGCCTTCGAGGCGGCACAGCGCGAAGCGATCACCATCGAGAGCGAGGGCATGTTCGTAACGGCGAAGATCGAGCAGCTACTTTCGGAAGCTGAATCCGTTACTCATGTCTCTGATCGCCTGTCCATGCGTGGGGCCGCGCGGACGACAGAGCTGACGCTTGAGGACGGAACTCTCGTGCTCACGGAGGATAGCGATAGAACGCCGCTTACGTCACAGCGCGTATCGGCATCCGCGTTCTCCGTGGCCGAGGAAGACGGCGTGCTCGGCGTGTCATTCGCTCTCGACGGGCGAGCATTCCATATTGTCTATGATGGCTCCTAGAGGATTCGTTGCGCTCACGTCGGTGCTGATTCTTTCGGTGCTCATGCTCGGCCTCGTCATCGCAGGGAGTACCCGTGCCTTCTACGTTCGCGCAAACGGCTTGGAGCGCCTATATAAGGAGAGGAGCGAGCTCCTCGCAGGTGCGTGCAAGTCGATCCTGCTCCTGAACCTCATGCAAGATGAATGGTACGCGGGCGAGGAGGAGTACGCGCTCGAAGGCGGGGTCTGCAGCATCGGACCTGTGGAAAAGGACGGCATCTTGAGGATTTCTTCAGTTTCAGGGACATACAGTCATGCCGTAACCGCCTTAGAAGTTACATTCAACGTAACCGACCTTACCTATCATGACGTCTCGAAATAGGGGATTCACGCTTATCGAAGTGCTTGTCGTCATCGGCATCATCGCGGTGCTCGCGGCGATCGTGCTCGTCGCGCTCAATCCGTCACGACAGTTCGCCCAGGCGCGCAATAGCCAGCGAACCAGCAACGTTACCACCATCCTGAACGCTATCGGCCAGCGCATCGCGGATAACAAGGGCGTATTCGAAGGCAGCTTCGAGTACGACGGTACGACGTACACCTGTCCCGCCATCGAGGAAGGGGAGACGCTCGCCATCAAGAGCTCCGGCGCTGATTCAGTGGACCTGAGCTGCCTCACGCCGACCTATATCCCATCCCAGCTTCCGGTGGATCCGAAGGCGGACGGCGCATCATGGGATTCCGCGGCGACCTATGATACCGGCTACACGGTAGAGGCGGATGCAGGGGGTCGCTATACGGTATCCGCGCCAGCCGCGGAGCTCGGGGAAGAGATCTCAGCTACCCGCTAACAGCCCGGAGGCGTATAGGGCCGGGAATGGTAGTATCCTTATACGTATGAAGATTGTGTTCACGGGAGCCGGAACCGGCGGTCATTTCTACCCCCTCATCGCTATAGCTGAGGCTATCCGCGATGTCGTCGGGGAGCGGCAACTCGTCACCCCCAAGCTCTACTACCTTGCGCCGGAGCCGTACGACCAGGAAGCCCTCTTCCAGAACAATATGGTCTTCGTTCGCATCGATGCGGGCAGGGTCCGCCGCTATTTCTCGATCCAGAACGTCATCGACGTCGCCCACACCATCTTCGGGTTCGTAGACGCGGTGTACGAGCTCTTCCGCATCTACCCAGACGTCATCGTCTCTCGCGGCGGATTCGGCAGCGTCCCGGTGACGCTCGCGGCTCGCCTCATCGGCATCCCGGTTATCGTCCATGAATCGGATTCGAAGCCGGGCCGCGCGAACCTCCTTGCCGCGAAGCATGCGGAACGCATCGGCATCGCGTTTCCGGGAGCAGCTTCTTACTTCCCGGAGAAGGTACGCGGGAAGATCGCGCTCGTGGGCATCCCGATCAGGAAGGAGCTTACGGGTCCCGCGCCTGAGGGCGCTCGCCAGGAGCTCGGTCTCGATGACGCGCCCACCGTCCTCATTCTCGGCGGCTCGACCGGCTCGCAGCGCATGAACGAGACCGTGCTCGCGGGTCTTTCGGATATGGTCGCATTCGCGAACGTCATCCATCAGACAGGGAAGAAGGAGATCGGTACGGTGGAGAGCATGAGCAAGGTGGTGCTGCAGGATAATCCGCACGCGAGCCGCTACCATCCGTTCGCGTATCTTTCCGCGGACGCGATGCGTCGCGCGTCGGGAGTCGCAGACCTCATCATCTCGCGCGCCGGCGCCACGGCCATTGCGGAGATCTCGCATTGGAAGAAGCCGGCTATCCTCATCCCTATCCCGGAGACGGTGAGCCACGACCAGCGCACTAATGCGTACGCGTACGCGCATACGGGCGGCGCTGCCGTGCTCGAGGAGACCAACCTCACGCCGAACGTGCTCGTATCCGAGGCGCGGCGCATCGTGTCGGACAAGGCGCTGTCGGCGCGCATGGCAGAGAAGGGAAGCGCCTTCATGCCCGGGAACGCCGCGCGCCTCATCGCCGAAGAGGCAATCCGCATCGCGCTCACGCACGAGACGCCTGAGCAGGCTGCCGCATAAGTATGAGCACCGTCCGCACCAGATTCGCCCCGAGCCCAACCGGCTTCATGCATGTCGGCAGCGTCCGGACTGCGCTGTATGCATGGCTCTTCGCACGTAAGCACGGCGGCCAGTTCATCCTGCGCATCGAGGACACGGATAAGGCACGCGAAGTGGAGGGGTCCGTCGGACACATCCAGGAGTCACTGAAATGGCTCGGCATCGAGTGGGACGAGGGTATCGACATCGGCGGCCCCTACGCGCCGTATCTCCAGTCCGCGCGCCTCGATTCCTATAGGAAGTACGCGCAGCAGCTCATCGATGCCGGACACGCGTACCCTGATCCCTTCACCGAGGAAGAGGTGGAAGCGTTCCGCAAGAAGGCGGAAGCGGAGAAGCGCCCCTTCCTCTACCGCGAGCATCGTCCCGAAACCTTCGGCACCTGGGACGGCACGCAGCCGCTCCGGTTCAAGGTGCCGGAAGTGAAGCGCTACGTCTGGAACGACCTTGTGCGCGGCGAACTCTCTGCGGGCGAGGAGGCGCTCGACGATTTCATACTCATCAAGGCGGACGGTTATCCGACCTACAACTTCGCGCACGTGATCGACGATCTCGAGATGAAGATCACGCATATCATGCGCGGGGAGGAATTCATCTCGTCCACGCCGAAGTTTCTTTCGCTCTATGATGCGCTCGGCATCGAGCGCCCTGAGATCGCGACGATGCCCGTCATCCTCGGGTCGGAGGGAACGAAGAAGCTCGGCAAGCGGGATGGCGCCAAGGACCTCCTCGAGTACCGTGCGGACGGCTACCTGCCGGAGGCCATGGTCAACTTCCTTGCGCTCCTCGGCTGGCATCCTTCCAATTCCGATCAAGAGATCTTGTCCGTCGAGGAACTCATCGCCCAGTTCGAAATCACGCATCTGCAGAAGGCTGGCGCTCGATTCGACGAGGACAAGCTCCTCCACATCAACCAGCAGTGGATGCGCAAGCTCACGGATGCGGAGTATGTCCGCCGCGGAGGCCTTGAGGAGAATCCGAAGCTCATGAAGGCCGTCTCGCTCCTCAAGGACCGTGCCCGTACGTTCGGGGAGGCAAAGGTCATGCTGGAGGACGAATTGAAGCACCTATTCTTCGCCCCGGAGCTGGATACCGCTAGGCTCCTGGCTAAGGAGCCGGCGGAGCGCCCAGGAGCTACCAAACTAGCCCTTCAAACCCTCCTGGAGGCGCTGGGAGCGCTTTCTGACGAGGTTACGGGCGAGGAGGCCAAGGCGGCCCTCATGCCGCTTGCCGACGCGGAGGAGGCCAAAGGGAAGGGGGGAAGGGGGGCCGTCCTTCACCCGCTCCGGTACGCCCTTTCCGGACGGGATCAATCCCCGGATCCGTTCACGCTTATTTCCATACTAGGCAGGGCTGAGGCGATGTCCCGCGTGTCCGCTGCGCTTGCTCGGCTTTAGCTCTGTCGTACAATGGTGCTGATGACCTTTCGCACGCACGCGCTCCAATTCGCTTACCTGAGCGCCGCATTCCTTCTCCTGGCGTGCTTCGTCTCTCCGGCGCAGGCCCAGAGCGACATCCAAGACCAGATCGAAGAGCACAACGCCAAGATCAAGGCTATCGAGGATGAGATCGCCACGTTCCAGAACCAGCTGAATATCCTCGGGACCCAGAAGCAGACGCTGCAGACCACCATCAAGACCATCGATACCTCTCGCGCGCAGACCACGTCACAGCTCAAGGTGACCCAGAATCAGATTTCCGCGAGCAACCTGAAGCTGAAACAGCTCTCGGGCGAGATCACTCAGACCGAGTACGAGATAGAGCTCGACCGCCAGATACTCGCGCAGTCCATACGAGAGATCGCCGAGGCGGACACGACATCGCTCTCAGAGCGCGTCTTCTCCTCCCAGAGCCTCGGGGACCTCTGGTCCGCGGTGGACGCTAACATGGCGCTCAACGAGGCGCTGAAGAAGCACACCGCCGATCTCACGAGCGCCAAGGAAGACCTCTCGGAGCAGAAGACCGCAGAGGACAAGCAGAAGTCGCAGCTCACCGAGCTCAACACTAAGCTCGCGAACGAGAAGAAGCAGCTTGATATCGCCATCGCCGAGAAGAACAAGCTTCTCGCGCAGACGAAGAATCAGGAGACGGTCTATCAGGACCTCATCGCGAAGAAGCGCGCCGAGCAGAAGTCGTTCGAGGCTGCGCTTAATGCGCTCGAAGCAAGCCTCACGTCGGTCGGATCGGCGAGCGTTCCGGCCATCGGAACGGGCGTGCTCGCATGGCCGTATTCTGCCGAGTTCATGGCTACCTGCAAAGGTAAGGCCGCCGCGCTGGGGAATAATTTCTGTATCACGCAGTATTTCGGGAATACTCCTTTCTCAACCGCGAATCCGCAGATCTATAACGGAAACGGCCACAACGCCATCGATATGGGCTCTCCGGTCGGTACGCCAGTCCAGGCCGCTGCTTCAGGCTCGGTACTCGGCATCGGCAATACGGACGCGGTGCCGGGATGCTACTCGTTTGGCAAGTGGGTCATGATCAAGCATCCGAACGGGCTCGCGACGTTGTATGCGCACCTCTCATCGATCAACGTATCGTCCGGACAATCCGTAAGCATGGGGCAGGTGATAGGGAACTCAGGCATGACCGGCTACGCGACCGGCCCGCACCTTCATTTCGGCGTGTACGCAGCCAGTGGCGTGCAGATCATGTCGCTCGGCCAATACCGCGGGGACGGCAGCAGGACAGGCTGCTCTAACGCGACCATGCCCGTATCTCCTCCGACCGGATACTTGAATCCGATGTCCTACCTTTAAAATACGCCAAAGTTTCATGAATCTCGGTCGGCCGAGAACCGGACAGGGCAGGGGAGGAGGCTGTGCAAATCAGGTCCAAGCGAGAATTCCGTGCGGTATCATTGAGGGATGCTCAGACTCATATTCTACGGGATCGTAGCGCTGCTCGTGCTCTCATTCTTCGGGATCACCATCCAGAGCATCATCAACTCTCCTGCTGGCCAGGCGAATTTCGACTACGTTGGTGATCTCATCGAGACTGGCTGGGACTTCATCGTATCTTTCCTTGAGGATGGCGTAGACTGGCTCAGATCGCTAACCTAATCCTCTATGGAATCCAAAAAGAATCGAGCCATGCCAGTCACCATGCCCGCGGATGCCAAGCCGAGCTTCTCGAATGCGACCCAGGTGACCGTATCGGACGACTCCGTGGTCATTCAGTTCGCGTACCTGAGGCCGAATGCGCCCGCCGGCCAACTGGTGGCTGAAATCGTCCTGACCCCGAAGCACGCGATACAGTTCAGCAAAGCGCTCGACGCAACGATCAAGAAACATTTTACGAGGCATCTGGTAGGAGAATAGTACGAAGGGACCGATAGCAGGTGATTCCTAGAGGGAAGGCCTTTCTTCCTAGAACGCATCGCAAAAGGTATATTGTGCGACGCGCTCAGATAAAGCTTCCCTACGGTACGTGATCGGTCAAATTCGTATTTCTCATTCCCTCCCCGCCCTTGCATTTGCCTTGAATATTTTTCAAGACTCAAATTTTCCGCTCTCTTTTCTTTTACTTTTCCGAATGCGATGCGTCCTTCAGGGCACTTCCCCGTAAATCTCAGAATCCCAGGGAAGTGATCCGGTTCAAAATGGAATAGAGAAGTCACTTCCCTATCCTTATCTGTATAAAAGAGTACGGGCGCCTACGATGTGTAGGCGCCCGTTGTTTTGGCTTCGTCAGGAGGATTAGACGGGATTGTTCGCCTGGGCTTCGAGGACGACCTTGCCGCTTGTGCAACGAGCAGCGTAGGTCCTGTGGCCGATGGTCAGGAAGATCCAGTTGCTGCCGCCGCCCCATTGCGTACCTTGCACGCGAGCGGCATGTCCGGAGTTCTTGAGCGTCACGAAGCAGATCCTGTTCTCTATGTCGACCTGGCCGAAGCCGATATACGCGGTCTCATCCGCCTTGCTGTCGAGCTTGATCCAGGTCGGCTGATTCTTGATTTCGAAGACGCGGTCCAGAAGCGGCTGGTGGTAATAGCGGCCGAGGCGATCGCGCTTGCATTCTTCCGTCTTGCAGGCAGGGCGGCTGCCACCGAACTTCGCATGGGTCGTCTCGCTCGAATAGAGCAGGGCGCCCATGACCGCAGCAATCAAAGCAATTCGCATCTCTTCTCTCCTTAGCTGTAGGTCCAAGCGGGATGCCTGGATGACAATTTACTAAGGTGAAGTATACCTTAGTTATAGTAAATTGTCAAGAACCTCTTATTTAATGGTTCGCGATGATGATCACCTGCACCAGGCTGATGACCGTGCTCATGAAGCCGGTCCAGAACGCGTATACTTCGAGCTTTTTCGTATTCAAACGGCGGGTTCTTTTCATACGGTCATTATAGGGGATGCAAGGCGGGTCCTGAGGGAGGGGGTGGGAATAGCTCACCTACTTCCCTGCCTACTGGGAGGCAATTACGACCAGCTGAGCGAGCGAAATGATGGTGCTCATGACGCCCGTGAGGAACGCATAGAGGCGCAGGCGCTGGTTCCTGCCGCGCAGCGCGGTGCCGATGAGACGCTTCTGGCTGTAGTCGAGTCCCATAGCTAGCAGGAGGTCACGGACTTCGTGATGTACTCGTACGCCTCGTCCACCGAATCCACGAGCCGGTACAGGTCCTTATCGGCCGCGTCGATCATGACGTGGTCCTTCTCCATCTTCTGCTCGAAGAACGCGATGAGCGGCTCCCAGTACTCCTTGCCGTAGATGACGATGGGAATCTGCTTGATCTTCCTGGTCTGCACCAGGGTCAGGATCTCGAAGAACTCGTCGAGGGTGCCAAACCCGCCCGGGAAATAGATGTAGACCTCGGAGGAGAACGTGAGCATCACCTTGCGGACGAAGAAGTGGTCGAACTTCATATAGTCGGTCAGGAACTTATTCATGCCCTGATCCTGGTCGAGGCGGATGTTGAGGCCGACCGACGAGCCGCCCGCCTCATGCGCGCCCTGGTTCGCCGCCTGCATGATGCCGGCAGAGCCGCCGGTGATCACCGCGAAGCCGGACTTCGCGAGGCGTCCTGCGAGCTCCTGCGCCGCCTTGTAGTACGGATCATCCACGCTGGTGCGGGTGCTGCCGAAGAAGGACGCCGCAAGGCCGTACTTCGAGAGGAGGTCGAACCCTTCCACGAACTCGGACATGATCTTGAACACGCGCCAGGACTCGAGCTGATTCGGCTTGCAGACGAGCGGCGCAGGCACCTCGGGCACCGTGTGCTTTCCCTGTTGGATATGATCCGCAAGGACCTGCGCCGTCTCATGGACGTCGCGGCCGCCGCCCTTCTGCGGCACTACGGTCTGGTGTATGGGATCTAGAGCCATGGGATAGCGTGCATTTCAAAGTCCGGTAATAGCTTCTTATTATAAACGATGCGCGATATGACTTCTGCGTGGCAGAACGCTCCCGTGAGCGCATTGTGCGGCTTCGGCTCTCCCGGAAGTCCGCAGTACTCGAGCGCAGCGTCGAGGCTGAGCGCAGTCCGATTGTTGTGCATGGGCGGCTCGATGCCCTTCTGCTTCATGTGCATCCAGACGAGCGTGTGCGTATCGATGGTGCGGTGCGCGAACGGGAATTCGATGCCCGCTCGCTTGCAGGCTGCTCGGACGAAGTCCCTATCGAATGATACGTTCTGCCCGGCGAGCGTGCGATTCAAAGGTCGATCGGTCGCCCAGGCGATGAATGCCTTGATGACCTCCTCCTCGGATTTGCGACCCGGATTCGTTACCTCCTCGCGGGTGAAGCCGTTTATCGCCAGGGCCTCGTCCTCGATATGCGCGCCGTCCCAGGCGCGGCATTCGTCATAGAACTGGTTGGTGGGATTATCGAGGTCGAGTGCGCCGATAGAGAGAATCGAATTCGATTCTGGAGAGAGGCCGGTTGATTCGATATCGAGTACGATCATAGCTAGAATTCTTCGACCGAACCTTCGCCCATATCCCTGAACTCAATCCCGAGCGGCTCGAGCAGCGAAGTGGGGATGCGCCTTGAGAACCCCATCCTGTCCTGGCGGAGCATGCCGTCATGGACCGGGAAAACGACCCGCGGCTTGATTTTTTTCGCGTACTCCACCGCTTCCTCAAGCCGCATCCATGGCGCGATGACCGGAAGCGCGAGTATCTCGACCTTCTCGACAGGCGCATGAAAGGCGTCTCCCGGATAGAACAGCCTGCCGGCGATAAGGAAGCCTATATTTCTTACAAGCGGTATGTCTGCATGGATGCAGGCATGATCCTCCCCTCTCCCTCCGACAGACACTCCCTTAACCTCGATGTCCTGCCCGTCCTCGATGAGCTCATGCGGGATGCCAGATTCCTTGAGCAGTTTCCCTACTCCCTCGTTGGTGATGACCCTCGCGTTTGGGTTCTTTGCGCGAACAGCATTCAGTGACTCGAGATGATAATGATCCGCGTGTTCGTGCGTGATAAGTATCGCGTCGATATTCGCAACATCCGGAACTATTGAGAAACTTCCTGGGTCAAGCAATATGCGAGCACCATTCTCCTCGATAAGGAGGCAACAATGACCGAACTTTGTTACTTTCATTACCAAAAGTATAACCTACATCCCCTTGCAGTTAGCCGCAGGCTCATACCCGGCAGCTTCGGCCGCTTCTCTATTAGGGAACCAGATCTTATTCTCCTCCTTGATGCGCTTCACCGTCCCGCACCAGGGGAAGTAGTACTTTGTGCCGCTCTTCGATGCCACCACTTCCCCGCCGGCCGGCATAGTGTCCTCAGGTACTGCCGCGGCAGCTGCCGCCGCCTGGCCCCGCATGAACTCCGGAGTGCTG
Organism: uncultured Candidatus Saccharibacteria bacterium; assembly: GCA_964569655.1. GTDB lineage: Bacteria > Patescibacteriota > Minisyncoccia > Phycocordibacterales > Phycocordibacteraceae > C7867-001. The sequence continues at coordinate 30,454 of CAZMTN010000003.1, read as the reverse complement.
GTCGCAAGCTGTGAAATGGAGATTCCCTCGTCCGGGGCTACTCCCCTGCCCTCCATATGCCCCAGGCCGAAGGCCGTAGAGCAGGACAGGGCCAGGATGCCCAGGTAGAGGTATGGCCTCGGGATACGGTCGAGGACCGGCCCCAGGGAGCCCTCCAGGGCCGCCTTGCCTGGTCCCCCGCCTTCTGCTATAGTCATCACACAAAAGCATACCACTATGGCATCAACAAAAGCGGGCGGCTCAGCGAAAAACCTTAATACTTCAAACCCGAAATACCTCGGCGTTAAGCTCGCCGATGGCGAGGCGGTCCGCGCAGGCATGATCATCGTCCGCCAGCGCGGCACGAAGATCGAGGCCGGCAAGAATGTCCGCGTGGGCAAGGACCACACCCTCTACGCATCTGCCGCGGGCACCGTTTCTTTCCGCGAGCGCCGCAAGACCGGCTTTGACGGACGCATCACCCGCAAGAAGGTCGTAGACGTCGCGTAAGCGATACAAAAAAGACAAACGGCTCGCTGACTAGGCGGGCCGTTTTCTTTACGTTCTTATTGGGGAAAGATCAGTATTTGCGGAAGTACAGCACTATGCCGAGAGTCACGATGGCCACCAGCCCGGTGATGAGTCCTGCTTCGATGTAGCCCACTTCAGGATACTGAAGGAGCCAGAAGTAGAGGACCAGGACCAGGACGACGGTCAGCGTGAACCAGAGGATATTCGCGTGAAGCGAGTAGCGGTCCCTTGTCCGGGAACCGCGGTAGTACCGATGACGAGCATTCCCTATTGCGCTCATGATGAAGCCCCTGAGACAACCCATGCTTCCCTGCATGGGTATCGCGCCAGGATAGCAAAAACCAGCCGTCGGTCAACGGCTGGCCTTGCGTCTGAAACGTGTCCTATTCTGCGATGATGGTGATGGAGAATTTGCCGAACTGCTCCTTCATCATGACCGGGACCTCGAAGGTGCCGAGCTCCTTGAACGGCTTCTCGATGCGGATAGCATCCTCCGGGAGCTGGGCTGCTGCCGCGATCTCCGCTGCGTCTACGGCGTCGTAGAGGTGGCCCTGCTCGTTGGCCTTCTTCGCGATGGTGACCGTCTCGCCGGCGAGCGCCTCGATGCGCTCCTCGATGAGCTTCACGTCGAGCTCCTTGCGGTCTACCACCGCCTTCTTGCGGGTCTCGGCAGCCTTCACTGCTGACGGGGTCGCTGCGATGGCCATCTTCTTCGGGATAAGGAAATTGAGCGCGTGCCCGTCCGAGGTCTCGATGACCTCGTTGGCGCGGCCCATGTCTTTCACGTCTCGGGTTAGTACGACTTTCATAGTTGACCCATCCTACCCTTTCCGGCGGGCTACCGCAACCCTGGAAAGGCGTTGATGACCGAGGCGGATTGGCTGGCTTCTGGAACCTCTACCTGCTCGAGGTTCGATGCGTTGAAGAGCATGAATCCGACCACCACCGCAAGCAGCGCGACGCCGCCGCCGAGGGCCTGCACGTACTGCGTCTTGAGGTGCACGAAGAACGCGACGATGAGCACGAGGAGGATGAGCAGGGCCAGTCCTGAAAGGATATAGACGATGGTCCGGGTCGGCGAGGTGGCTGCCTGCTCGATAGCGGCCGTCGTCTCCTCTCCGAGGACCTGGGTCTCGGCGACGATCCCTGCGGCAACCGTAGGTGCCTCCGCCTCCTCGGCGACCGGAGCAGCCGGTTCCTCATCCGCGGTCGCGATCACGGCCTCCTCAGGTTCGGGAGGAGCCACTTCTCCGGGTTTTGTCGCGAACATCTGCACCACGAACGTCACCTCCTTTCCCTTGTATGTGCCGTTCGCGGTCGCGATGCCGACATGGGTGTACTCCGGCTTCACGATATTCGCCCGGTGCGTCGGCGAGTTCATCCACGCTTCCTCGACCTCCTCGGAATCCGTGAAGTTCACGGCGAGATTCTCACCGGCGTAGGTGTAGTCGTAGCCGACCTGTTCAAGCCAGTGCCATGGCTGGTACCCCTCAGGGGTAACATGCGCGAAGTAGCCCTTCGCGGCCATGTCATCAGCCTTGAGCTGCGCAGCCGCGGCAAGCCTCTGGTCCTCGATGAGTGCACCAAGGTTATTCTCCGCGCGATCGGTGTTGGTGAGCGCGACGAGCGCTCCCGGGAGCACGCTCGCAAGGAAGTCGGACTGCTTGAACACCACCTGGGTGGTGAAGAAGTAGAGCCCCTGGAGGATCACCACTGCGGCGATGACGATAGCGATAGAGGACGCGGCGAAGAGCTGGGGTTTGTACCCGTTGCCCCGATGCGGGAGGAGGTAGTGCTTCACGCGGGAACGCCGCTTCCTTGTCATAACCGCGATTATATCGTGCATTAAGAAAAACGCCACCCGCGAAGGTGGCGTTTCCCCAGAGATAGGAATCTCTAGCTGTTCTTCATGTCTCGCAGTTCCTGCAGGAGCTTGATCAGCTGCTGCATGAGCTCGATTACCTTCTGCTGCGTCTCCGTGCTCTCCATCGGTGCAGCGGCATTGATCGCCGCGCGGGTGAGCGGGCCGAAGTATCCGGTTCCCGGAACGCCGTGCGCTACCTGCCACTTAACGAGCGCTGCCTTCGTGAGCTCGCCGAAATATCCGGTCGGAGCGGCAATCTGGAGATGGCCGGCTGCGATGAGGATCTTCTGGAGCTCGATGACGGCCTCGCCGGTAGAGCCGATGGTCATATCGGTAGTGAAGGCAAAGGTCGCCGCACCGAGGACTTCCCCGCCTGCGTCTACTGAGCCGTCAGTTGCAGTGCTTTCGTTGTCATCATCGTCATTGTTCGATGAACTGCCCCCTCCGCCATTGCCTCCTGATGAGGTACTGGTCTGAGTGTAGGTCATGAAGGTCGAGAAGTGCTTGGTCCAGACGACGAGATCATCACCTACGTCGATCTTGCAGTCTTCACCTGTACCGAGCTGGCTATCAGCAGATTCCTGAGTGTTTGCATCGCAAACAGTAGTAATCTCAGTGAATACTCCCGCGTGGTTGATCCAGCCGGCGCGAGTGTTCACTTGTCCTTCGAAGGTAATCTTCGCTGCCTGGTCGAAGTAGAGGGTGTAGAGGTCAGAGCCGACAGTAATCGCTGCTGTAACGACCGTCTCTGCTCCGTCTACCGTGACGGTAGTCGTGGTTGCGATAGGAGCGTTGATGATGCCGTCCCAGTCAGCGTCTGCAGTGACGATGGTTCCTTCTGGGAGGTAAATATCGACCTGCACATCACCACTGGTAGTCGTTTCTTCGAATTCTTCCTCGGTCTCTGTGTTCTCATTCTTCGGGAAGTAGTCCCTGATGATCTCGCTGGTTTCGGTGATGGTGTACTGATCGTTCGTATCGACGACCGTAGGGGTCGGAGACTTGGTAACGTTGTCGATGCGGATAGCCGCCTTAGCTGAGTTGAGGTGCACGCTCACGCCGTTCACCGTGAGGTGAGCCTGTGTGGTAACGCCGCCTCCCATGTCCACGTCGATAGCTTCCCAGCCGTTCCCGTCGGTCGTGATGTTGTTCACGACGACTGTCGAGCCATTAACGACAAGGCCGTTCTTGTTGTTGTTCTGAACGGTGACGCCGTCGAGAAGGACGCCGGTAACGACGTAGGCGTTGATGCCGCGGTTGTTCTTCCCTGCGCCGCCGCCATCTACGACGAGGTCGTTGATAGTGACGTTGTTCGCGGTGATGATCTGGACCACAGATCCGCCGGAGAAGTCCGCGGTTACCTGGTGGTCGTTACCTTCGATGGTGACCGACTTGTTGACGTTGAGCTGGGACGAGAGCGTGATGTCACTCATGAGGTGGATCGTGCCGCCGTTCACGATGCGGCTCATAGCCGCGCCGAGCGTCTTCAGCGGGACAATAGAGCTGCCATCGTCATTGTCGTTCGGTGCCGATGCGTTTACCCAAGCCTCGGTCTGGCGGACCGGAGCGAACTTGTTGATGATGACTGCCCCATCGTTGTTCCCGCTCATGGCGAGGATGTCGGTGTAGTTGTCGCTTCCTCCCGCGATGATGGCGATATCTACAACGTTCGTTCCCCACGTGTTATCGGTGAAGGTGAGGTTAGAGTTCGACACCACGACCCATCCCTTCGTGTCAGTAGTGTAGTTGTTGCTGATCGTTCCGACGGTGTTGTCGTTCACGTAGGCAGGCTGGCGGAGGTTCTCGAAGATGTTGCTATCTACGAGGAGGCCGTTAGTCGTGCTGACTTCGAGGGCGCGGGTAGTCTCGCTGTCCCCAATATTGAAGCGACCCTTGAAGTGGTTGTGGACGATAGACGCGTCGCTGCCCTGGATCGAGATGATGTTCTGGCTGACGTTGTCGTCGGTCTTCTCGATAGTGAGATTCTCGATCGTCACGCCGTTCGCGCTGATGCGGAAGAGGACATCGCTTCCAGAAGTCTGGAGGACTGCGTTCTCTTCTCCAATGATAGTGATGTCCTTGCTGATGGTGATAGTTCCTGCCGGGACAGTATGCGTACCCGCCTCAATGAGGATGGTCTCGCCGTCGAGGGCCTCACCGACTGCCTCCCCAAGGTCGGTGTACTCCTCTCCGGAAGTGGTGTTCGTCGCGAACGGTACTGGAGGATCCTGCTCGAAATCGTAGGTGGTTCCGTTGAACTCGACCTCATCCACGAGGATGGTCTGGTCAGGGTTCCAGGTACCCATGCTTACGACGATTTCAGTAACGACTGCCTCTGGGAAGTCATGAAGGACGTCGCCAAGGGTGAAGTTCGTGTCATATCCGCCGGCATTCTGTGCAGGGGCAGATCCGTTGTAGGTGCGAGGGGTGTCGCTGTTTGACCAGAACTTGCCGTTTGAGCTTGAGATGTCGTAAGTAACCCAGTTGGTGCTGCCTCCGAAGCCGTTGTAGTACGGCTCGTACATGAGCTGATCCTCCTCGCTCCCTGCTTCGCCGTCGAGGTCGAGGGTGATGCGAAGCGTTGCGTTCCCATAAGTCTGGGCCACTGCAGGCACGCTCACCTGCTTGGTGCTGTATGAGATATCCGTAGCATCGGTGAGGCGGACGTCGTCAACCTCAAGAGAGTAGTGCGCACGCGACTCGTTGGTAGCCGCCGTAACGAGCTGAAGTGCCCCGTCTCCTGACGCCGTTTCATCAGCAACAAAGGACACGGTAGCCCCATCGCTTGATGAGTCCTCCCATCCCTGGTTCTCGCTTGGAGTGACTACGAGCGGTGCGGCATAGCTGGTAAAAGGAGCGAACGCGAGTGTCGCGATCGCAACTGCGGTAGCGAGCGCCTTTGCGCTTGTTCCGCTGACAAACTGAATAGACATAAGTATGTGTAAGCTAAGTAAAAGCCCGATCTAAAGTGCCCTCTGCCCCCTGTACCCTTGAACTATGCGCCTATGTACGGGTAAGTCAATCCACTTGCCAGAACGGGGTGGATATTTCGCAATCACACACCTTCGAAGTGTTACAGTTTGAGTATTAAGAACGCATTAATGACACGCACGGCACTCCTCATCCTCGCGTCTCTCCTCTTCCCTGTCGCGGCATTCGCGCAGTCCATTCCTGCGGGTTTCCCCTCAGGGTCGGTATGGCTCTCCGACTTCACGCCCGAAGATGGAGATACGGTGCGGCTGTATGCGCCTGTATACAACAGCACCTCGGCGGATATCGAGGGCGAGGTAGCGTTCTGGGTAGATTCGGAGAACGTAGCAACAGCGCAATTCTCCCTAGACAGCCGGGAGAGCAGGATCGTGTCAGTGGAATGGAAGGCGAAGGAGGGAGACCATGACATCCATGTCTCCATACGTAACGCGCACCGGAAGGGCTCCTCGGAGACGCTAACCCTCCAAGAGGGAGAGAACACCAAGGTCGCCGTCTCCGTCTCCCCTGCCCCGCCCACCAAGGCCGAGCGCCTGGCCAAGGACGCCTCTGCATACCTCACCTCCGTCTCCCCGGAGGCGGCTACCGTCCTCGGGTCCCTTGGGACCGCTACGGAAGGCCTCCGCGAGGCCGGTATCGCTTATATAGAGGAGCGCCTGGAGGCTGCCGCCCCACCCCAAGCTTCATCAGACACCCAGGTCTTGGGCGCAAGCACGTATAACAGCCCTGCCGCAGCCGTAGGGATGCTGGACCGCGCCTGGGGCGGCCTCCTCAAGGGCCTCCTCTTCGTATTCCAGCTCCAGTTCCTCTTCTACCTCCTTCTCCTTTTCGTCATCTACATACTATGGAAGCTGATCCGCGTCTTCTTCGCGGATCGGCGTAATCGGATCTAAAAGAGAAAGAGCCGCGTTTCCGCGGCTCTTTCTCATTCCTCAGACGAATTTCTTATGGCCTAGTTGTAAAAAGTGGCTGGGTACCTTATGTACCGAGCATAAGCCATAAGAAGCTTGCCTCAGGGATACCCCTAAGGTACCACCACCAAGGCTTCCCGTCAATGCTACTTCCCTGTGGATAGGAACTGCACCGCCCGCTCGCGCTGCGCATCCACGCCCCCAGTGATGTCTGCTTCCGTGAGCTCTACCAGGATATCAGGCTCGATGCCGCCGTCCGAGATGTTCTTCCCGGACGGAGTGAGCCAGCGGGCGACCGTCACCTTCAGGAAGCCCTTATCGATGTCGACGAGTTCCTGCACCGACCCTTTACCGAAAGAGCGGGTGCCAACGATGGTCGCGACGCCGTTGTCCCGGAGCGCCCCGGCAAGGATCTCCGATGCGCTCGCTGATCCTCCGTTCATGAGGATGACCGTCTCGATGCCGGAGGGCACCCCGCCCGTGCCAAGGCTCCGATGCTCCTCGTTTTCCTGCTTGCCCTTGTAGTCCTCCGTCACGATGACCGTGCCCTTCGGGAGGAAGTGGCTTGCGATATTCACCGCCGCGGCCAGGTATCCGCCCGGATTCCCGCGCAGGTCGATGATGAGCTTCGTCGAACCAGACGCCTTGAATTCCTGGAGCGCCTCCGCGAACATACCGGACGAGGTGCCGCTGAATTCGTAGAGCGCGATGTAGTAGACGCCGGTGGCGGCGTCAAAATCCTGCTCAATCTGCGGCACGACGATGGTGTCGCGCACCACCGCGATTTCAAGCAGCGACCCGTCCCGGTAGATGGAGAACGTGACGGTGGTCCCCTTCTCGCCGCGGATGATCGATACCGCTTCATCGGTAGACATGCCATCGGTCGGAGCGCCGTCGATGGTCAGTATCTTGTCCCCGGTCCGGATGCCTGCCCTGTCGGCTGGCGTGCCCTTGAGCGGCGCGATGACCGTGAGGACGTCGTCCTGCACGCCGATCTCCATGCCCACGCCTGAGAAGTTCCCGGAGATGGTCTCCTCGAAGATTTTCGCCTCCTCAGGCGGCATGTAGGTGGTGTAGGGGTCCCCGTAGGATGCTGCGAGGCCCTGGATAGCGCCCCAGATCTTCTCCTTGCTGGTAGGCGCGGAGGAGGAGGCATGCGTCTCGACGAATCGCGCGTCGAGGGTGTTCCAGGCGCGCCAGAAATCAGAGAGGTCAGCGTCCTCGGCCGGCGTCGCGTCGAGGAACTGCCCGCCGATGAGCGGCACGTTCGAGAAGATGTCGTGCGCGCTGCCGCCGCCCATATAGAGGCCTGCGCCGAAGCAGATGACCGCGACGACGGCATACATGATGCCGCCGCGCAGCACTGGTGATTTCTCTGACTCTTCGAATGCTTCGCGCTCGTCGATCATTTATCTCATCATAGCATTAGGCATGTATACCCAGCGAGCGATTTGTTGTGCGCAGGCGGCTTGTATACTGAATGCATGATCTTTCGGCATCACTACGGCAGGACGACGTGGATCGATCTCGAGTCCCCGACACGCGATGAGCTGCGCGACGTCCTGCGCGAGTTCGACGTCGACGCCGGCATCGAGCACGAGGTGATCACGCCGACGCCCTATCCGCTCTTCGTCTCCTTTTCCGACCACCTCTATGCCATCCTCCACTTCCCGACCGCCCTAGCTGGAGGCGGCGCCAAGGATCAGGAGATAGATTTCATAATCGGGAAGGACTATCTCATCACCTGCCGCTACGAGGTAATCGATTCCATATACAGCCTCCACCGGGCTTTCGAAGCGGAGGACCTGATTAGCGCGACCGACAAGCACATGCGTACGGCGTTCATCCTGGAGCGATTGCTCCGCCGCCTCTACGGCGCGCTCGCGCGAGAGACTGAGGACGTGGCGCAGACGCTCGATCGGATCGAGCGCGATATCTTCTCCGGGCGCGAGCGCGTCACCGTGCGCAAGATATCGGAGGTCGGGCGCACCCTGCTGCGGTTCGAGACTGCCCTCATCCACCACGACGACGTGCTTATCTCGCTGCTTAGCGCGCTGTCTACGACCGAATACTTCGGGAAGTCCTTCGCCGAGCACGCGACCCATATCCGCGCGGAGCGGGACCATGCGGCGCACCTCGTCGAGTCGTATCGCGCGGTGGCGCACGAGCTCCGCGATACCAACGACTCGCTCCTCTCGAGCACGCAGAACGAGATTATCAAGAAGCTCACCATCATTACCTTCGTGACCTTCCCGCCGATTCTCATCGCCGGCATGTTCGGCATGAACACCGACTCCGTGCCGCTGGTCGGGCATGAGCACGGCTTCTGGATCATCCTCTCGATGATGGTGGTTGCGGCAAGCCTCGTCTTTCTGTACTTCCGCATACGCCGCTGGCTATAAGGTAGACTGTAGGCATGTGGCCGTTCTCGTACTTCAGCCGCCCCAAGGGACTCAATGAGTCCGCTGCCCCCGTGTTCTTCACCAATACCCTCTCCGGGAGGAAGGAGCTCTTCGTGCCCCTCAGGGCGGGCGTGGTCTCCATGTATTCCTGCGGCCCGACCGTATATAGCAAACAGCACATCGGGAACCTGAAGGCGCCCCTTTTCGCGGACCTCGTCGCGCGCACGCTCGCGAATGCGGGCTACCACCTCACGCGCGTCATCAATATCACGGACGTGGGTCATATGGTCGGCGACGCGGACCATGGCGAGGACAAGATGGCGAAGGGCGCGCGCGAGGCGAACGCGACGCCCAAGGAAGTCGCAGATCGCTACACCAGCATGTTCCTCACGGACCTCAGCCTCATGAACATCGTGACGGAGAACGTCCGCTTCCCCCGCGCGACCGAGCATATCGACGCGCAGATCGAGATGATCAAGGTCCTCGAGAAGAAAGGCTTCGCCTACCGGGCGCAGGACGGCATCTATTTCGATACGGAGAAGTTCCCTACCTACGGGAAGCTCGGGGGCGCGGATAAGGCGGAGCTCCTCCCGGGCGCGCGCGTGGAGAAGATCGCCGGGAAAAAGAGCGGGAAGGACTTCGTGCTCTGGAGGGACGCAGGCCCCCAGGACCTCCAGGTCTGGGATTCGCCGTGGGGCCGCGGGAACCCGGGCTGGCACATCGAATGCTCCGCGATGAGCAAGGTCCTCCTCGGCACCGAGCTCGATATCCATACGGGCGGCATGGACCACATCCCGGTCCACCACAACAATGAGATCGCGCAGTCCGAGGCGGCGAACGGGCGCCCCTTCGTGCGCTACTGGATGCATGAAGCGTTCGTGACGATAGAGGACGAGAAGATCTCGAAATCCCTCCGGAACGACGTCTACCTCTCAGACATCGTGGAGCGCGGCCTCCACCCGCTCTCGCTCCGCTACTTCTTCCTCCAGGCGCATTACCGCACTCCCCTTTCCTTCTCCTTCGACGCGCTTACGGCCGCCAACGAGGCGCTCCGCCGCCTCTGGCGCCTTGCGCTTGAGATCAAGAAGGAAGCGGACGGCCCAGAGGATTCGGAGGTACGCCTCCGCATCGTTTCTTTCATGCGCGATGACCTTTCCACGCCGCAGGCGCTTGCCGCGCTCTGGGATGGGATGAAGACCGACGAGCTCTCCCCGGAGCAGAAATGGGCCATCCTCGAGACCGCGGAGGCGTACCTCGGCCTCTCCCTAACTAACCCGCCTATCGCGCTTCCTACGGATACGGAAGACCTCCCGGAGCATATCCAGGCGCTCGTGTACGAGCGGGACCTCGCCCGCACGTCCAAGGATTGGAAGAGGGCGGACGAGCTCCGCTATCAACTCCAGGAACGGGGATATCGTGTGGACGACGGGCCTTCCGGGACCCTGTTGACGAGAGACGCTGAGTGATAGCATGAGGGGGTGAGCAATTCTCCTCATCGCATCCCGCCACAGAGTCTCGAATCAGAACGAGCGCTTCTCGGCGCGCTCCTCCTCAAGCCTGACGCTATCCATGACGTCGGCGATCTCATCAAGCCGGATTCGTTCTATGCCGAACGCCACCGCATCATCTTCGATGCGATGCTCGAGCTCTCGAGCCGCGGCGAGCCGATCGACCTCCTCTCGCTCGGCGAGCGCCTGACCGCGAAGGGTCTCCTCGAGCGCGCGGGCACGAAGAGCTATCTTGCCGAGCTCGTCACCGCGACGCCGTCTCCGGGCAACTTCGCGCACTACGCGGACCTCGTCTCCCGCAAGTTCATCATGCGCTCCTTGATCGATGCAGCGTACGAGATCACCGAAGCCTGCTACGACGAATCGAAGGATACGGTCCAGGTCCTCGACGATGCCGAGAAGATGGTCTATGCCATCGGGAACGCCACTACCGCGCATAAGTTCGTCGCGGTCGCGGACAAGGCTATCGAGACCATGGAGCGCATCGAGATGATGAGCAAGCGCGAAGGCGGGATCCGCGGCGTGCCGACCGGCTACCCCGACCTCGATAACCTCCTCTCCGGCTTCCACCCTTCGGACCTCATCATCCTCGCAGCCCGCCCGTCCATCGGTAAGACCTCGTTCGCCCTCGATATCGCCCGCAACGCGGCCGTGAAGCATAAGGTGCCGGTGGGCATCTTCTCGCTCGAGATGAGCTCGGAGCAGATCATCGACCGTATGCTCTCCGCGGAGTCGTATGTGAATTCCTGGAAGATCAGGACAGGCGCGGTCCATGACGAGGCGGACTTCGATAAGATCCGCGACGCGCTCGATAGCCTCTCGAAGGCGCCGATCTACATCGACGACAAGCCGGGCAACAATATCCTCGCCATGCGCGCGGTAGCGCGGCGCTTGAAGCGCGAGCGCGGCATCGGGCTCATCGTAGTGGACTACCTCCAGCTCATGGCGCCGACCAACACCCGCAATTCAGACTCCATGGTCCAGCAGGTCACCGAGATCTCCCGCTCCTTGAAGGGTCTCGCTCGCGAGCTCGAGGTGCCGGTGCTCGCCCTCTCCCAGCTCTCCCGCGCCGTCGAGCAGCGCGGCGGCAAGCCCCGCCTCTCGGACCTCCGCGACTCGGGCTCCATCGAGCAGGATGCGGACGTCGTCATGTTCATCCACCGCGACGACAAGCGTAACCCGGACAGCGACAAGCCGAACATCGCCGAGATCCTCGTCGAGAAGCACCGTAACGGCCCGACGGGCTCCGTCGAGCTCTACTTCGACGAGAAGCGCACCAGCTTCATGCCGGTGGACAAGAGCGGCTACGGCGACCTCGCTACCGAGTTCTAATATGCGGGACCGCATCGAGGAGCTCGCGCACGCGTTCGCCCGGTTCCCGGGAATCGGTCCCCGCCAGGCCAAACGCTTCGTCTACCACCTCCTTTCCGCATCGTCTGCGGACCGCGCAAAGCTCTCCTCCTTGATACAGGACCTCGCTCGCGACGTGCAGCAGTGCGCGCAGTGCTACCGCTTCGCCTCCACGCAGAACAACCTCTGCAACTACTGCGCCGACACCTCCCGCGACGATTCCATGCTCATGGTGGTGGAGAAGGACCAGGACCTGCTCGCGGTCGAGCGCGCCGGCACCTACCGCGGCCGCTATTTCGTACTAGGAGGCGTCCTCACGCTCTCGGGCAAAGGCATCATCCGCGAGCGGGAGCTCGGGAAGATGGCGGATATGAGGCTCGCCAAGGGCCTCAAGGAGATCGTGCTCGCGCTTTCGGCGACGAGCGAAGGCGAGCACACGGCGGACCGCGTCCGCGAGCTCCTCGCTCCCTACCGCGACCGCGTGGCGCTGACCGTGCTCGGCCGCGGCCTCGCGACCGGCTCCGAGCTCGAGTACGCGGACGCGACCACTCTTACGAGCGCGCTTCAGAACAGGAAGGAGACGTAAAGAAAACCGCCGGCCACAGGGCACGGCGGTTCTTCGTTTCTTTCAGATGGACGTGGCTTCGCGCTTGGTGCAGTAGTCGTTATGCACGAAGCGGTCAGGCTTCTCTCCGGGGATGACGGCACGGACGTTGAAGAAATCTTCCGGATCCTTGAATTCGAGCCGGCGGAGACCCCTCCGCTTGTCCCAGATCACTACGTAGCCATCGATCAGGTCCATATTCAGCATGACCCAATCGCTGAGATGCAGGCCCTTCTTGCCCATTACCACGACCGGTCTCTCTATCACCAGTCGTGAGCACGCGGGGCTTTGCTTGATCTCCTCGATCAGTCCTTGCACGCGGGCGTGCTCAGCACGAATTGGCTTTTCAAGCTCGTTCAGCACATGTAGGAATCCAATGATCCCTCCGATTATGACGGCGGCGGCGAAGATGGGCGCCACGCTTCGTTTCCTCATTATTCCCTCCCAACAAATTGATCTGCGGCTGAGTATGGCGCACCGGCCGTTAAAGTCAAAACCCGCCGGAGGGCGGGTTGTTGATTAGATCGAATCGATCTGTACCTTGAGGTACGGCTGGCGGTGTCCGCGGCGCTTCAGGTAGCGGCTCTTCGCCTTGTAACGGACGACTTCCTTCTTGATACCCTTGTCATCGCGGATGACGGTGCCCTTTACGGACTTGCCCTTCACCATCGGGGTGCCGACGGTAAGCGTCGAGCCGTCGTCGGTCATGAGGACGTCCTCGAAGGTGACCGGGTCACCTGCGGTGAGCCCCTCCGGGAGCTTCTCGATGTAAATATTAGTACCCTTCTGGACGAGGTACTGCTTTCCCCCGGTCTTGATCACTGCGAGTTCCATAGTCCCCAAAAGGTACCACTTGCCTAGGTAAAAGACAAGGCCGGTACTAAAGAGTACCGGCCTTTTCGCTGATCTACCGTGCTCAGCAAGGAACCAGCTGACCTTTGCTCACCATGAAGGAATCAGGCGGGATTTCGCTGTTGAAGATAATCATCAGGTTCTCCCCCGTGCTGGTCCGCAGCCAGGTGATCTGTCCAGCGGGCATCACTTCCCTTGGGTGCAGCTTGTCGCGATGCACCACATGGTATTTGACCCCTGCCTTGAGCTTGTCACGGGAGTAGCCCGGCCGTGAGAGCCCGGCGCAGTAGCTCGCGAAGGAGAGACCGATGGCGGTGATGAAGATGCCGAAGCTGAGAGCCCCGGTATACGACTCAGCCATGCCCTTCAGAAGAATAAGACACAGCACGGTGAGAATGATAACCAAGGAAAGACGCAGCATGGGAGTCCTTTCTATATTTGTTCAGCACAGGAATTGTGCTGGGAACGACTGTTAATAATCTAACACAGTTATATAAATCAGTCAAGCTCCGCTACCGGCTTATCCAGAAGGTTCTGCTCGATGCCTATCTTGCTCCCGTCTATGCGGTAGACGTCCTTGTCTATCTTCGCGAGCTCCTTGTACGCGCTGTTGTAATGCGAAACGGTAGTGCCGAGCGCGACACCGATCTTCCGGTAGAACTCCTCGAAGGCAGCCACGTGCTTCCCGAGCTCCCCTACCCGCTTCTTGATCTCCGCTGCCTGCTCCTCGATCTGCATGCCTTTGAGTCCCTGCATGACGGTCTGGAGGTACGCGAGGAAGGAGGTCGGCGAGACGATGATGACCTTCTTCTGGAAGGCGTACTCGATGAGGTCCCGGGTAGCCGATTTGAGCGCCCCCACCTGGTTCGAGAGGAGGTCGTAGTAGATGCCCTCGCTGGGGATGAACATGAAGGCGAATTCCATGGTGTTCTCCTCCGGACGGACGTACTTAGCGGTCTCGTCGATGCGGTTCTTGAGGTCCGTCTTGAACTGCTTCTCGTATACGGCGCGGTCCTCGGGGTCACGGGCCTCGATGGCGCGGTTGTAGTTCTCGAGCGAGAACTTGGAGTCAATCGGGATGATGCGGTCCTTCACGAACACCACCGCGTCTACGATCTCCCCGTTCGCGAACGGGAACTGCATCTGGTAGCTACCGGGCGGCATGACGTTCTTGAGCACGGTCTCGAGGTAGTACTCGCCGAGGATGCCGCGCTGCTTCGGGTTCTTGAGGATATCCTGGAGCCCCTGGAGCTGGTCCGCGAAGGAGACCACCTGCCTATTGGTCTCATCGAGCTTGGTGAGTCCTTCGGTCACCTCCCGGATGATGCGCGTGGATTCGGTGAGCTGGCGGTGGACGCTGTCCTGCATCTGCTTGCTCGACTCCGAGACGCGCTGATCGATGGAGCGCGCCATGTCCTGGACCTGCTTCTGGAGCAGCAGCATGCCGCCGTTGTCTGCGGGCACGTCCTGCCTGCGGCCGAAGAGGTACCAGAGGCCGATGCCCTGGAGTATGAAAACGATGATGACGATGATGCCTACGGCGACGATATCCATGCGCTGATTATATCCCAAAGAAAAAGGCCCGCGTTGTTAAGCGCGGGCCCTTGCTTCTTCTGTGCTGGACTCAGCGGCTGCGAGGGACGCCGTCGATCACGACGAACGGCCGGCTATAGTCGAGCGCCTTCGCAAGCAGATCAGCGTGGTCGATCATGAACGCGCTGAACTCGCAGGTCTGGCCGTCGCGGACTTCGCAGACGATCATGATGAGCGGGCACTGTCCGATCCGGTCAGGGTCGGTCCATTGCGGCTCCCCGAGGAAACGATACAGGGCCTTGGGGGTGAAGTGCAGCCACGGGCTGCCGAGGCGGGGTACCACCGGAAGTTTCCGTGTGAGCGTGTCTTGCATGGATATCTCCAGCTGAAGGGTGCAGGCTGGAATTACTATACCACTATAGTTGTAATAAATCAAGCAGGCCTGTGCATAATGTCCAGGTGCTACTATGCGGGCATGGCTATACACGAATCCCTGAAGGCAAGCATCCCGGACGCGATGCGCGCCAAGGACGAGGCGAAGCTCCGCACGCTGCGCTCCTTGGTATCCGCGATGACGAACGAAGCGGTAGCGAAAGGCCGCAAGCCGGACCAGTTCCTCACGGACGAGGAGGCGCAGGCGGTGCTCAAACGCGCGGCGAATCAGCGCAAGGACTCCATCCAGCAGTTCGAGGCCGCGGGCCGCATCGAGCTCACGGGCGGCGAGAAGGAGGAGCTCGTCATCATCGAGTCCCTCATGCCGGCCATGATGAGCCGCGAGGACATCAAGGCTATCGCGGAGGCGAAGATCGCGGAGCTCGGCATCACCGGCAAGGCCGAGGCCGGTAAGTTCACTGGCATCCTCATGAAGGAGCTCAAAGGCAAGGCGGACGGCGGCGACGTGAAGGCGGTTGTAGATTCCTTGCTCCAGTAGGGACAAAAGGAGGACATCGTGCTATAATCAAAGCGCAAGAAAGCGTTGTTGGTGGGGCCCAACCAGATACACAACACAGGAGCTAACCATGCGTCTTGCAAGAACCTCCGATGCTGAGGACCGGCCGGAGACCGTAAAGGTCTTCTATCCGAGCCTGGTCCGGATCGGACATCAAGAGCAGATCTTTGCCGTAGTTCCCCGCAGGCCGCGCGACTTCGGTGTCGAGGAGCTGCAGGATTTCCATGCTGCGACCAATGGCTTCGTCGAACTGCATGGCTGCGCCGAGGGCACGAAGTTCTCTCGACCGGTCATACCTCAGAGCCTCAGCCTGGAAAGTGATGCGTATCGCCTCGGTGATGCGATTACCAAGCACCTGCGCTTCAAGACCAAGCCGGAACCAGTGGACTAAATGCCGCCGTCTCTAGAGAACCGCCCCCGGACACTTCATCCGGCGGGCGGTTTTTCTTTTGCCCGATTTCTGCTATAACAGTGAGACCAGGCCCTATCGTCTAACGGTTAGGACGGAGCCTTCTCAAGGCTTAAATCGGGGTTCGATTCCCCGTAGGGTCACATACAGAGGAAAAGCCCACCGGCACGACAGCGGTGGGCTTTTCCGTTACCTAAACAGTGGCCGATTTCATTTGCCAGGCCATTTGCGGTATAGTCCCCCGAGACCTGTTACCTGAAAGGAAAACGCATGCGCCATCCCATGATGGACCTCTCGCTTACGCCCTACGGATTCGCTTTCCCGCTTTCCGTGGAGCGCCTGGCCTTCAATGGTCGGGATCCCCGCTTCCACGTGAATTCGGAGCGCATCATCGCCCAGCACTGGGACCGGGCCAATCGCTCCAACGCCTCGCCAGTCCTTCCTGCGGAGAAGATCATCCACCGCATCCTCCCGGACTTCAACCGGTCGGATCGGATCCTGAACGGGGACTTCGTCTTCGCTGACCTTCCCTACCTCAATCGGGATATTCTCGTGCTCTCGAGCACAGTGCAATGGCTCGGTGCTCATTGCGGGACCGTCTTCGTGGAAGGGTCTCCGCTCTACCACGATCCCGCTCCCGAGGACCCGGCGCTCGAGTTCGTCCACAAATTCGATCAGGAGCGGAAGAAGCGGAGCTTCTGCCTCGCTCTGCTTCTCACGCATGTGTGCTCGAGCCGCTGCAACAGCGGCATCGTCCTCGGTCCGCTCGGCGAGTCCCCGCACCGCTTTGATCCCTTTGCTGTGCAGCACCGGGATCGGATCGTCATGCGTGGCCTCATGCACTGGCTCGGCAGCACTGAGGGACGCATGTTCCTTAGCGCGTATCAGGCGGAGAAAAAGGCAGCGCATGAGAAAGTGCGCCGCCTTTCCCGGGAATCCCTTAATATCGCATAGCCCCATCTGCCTCCGGACTAACCATCCGGGGGCATTTTTATACGAAAAGCCGCCCGTACGGGCGGCTTTTCTGCATGAGCTTCAGAACCTAGTCCCGCTGCACGGCGATGCTCTTCGCTCCGTATACGGAGATGTAGAGCAGAGCCGCAATGAGCTCAAGGTGCGAGATGAACGACCCCATCGCCATCATGTCCGAGAAGTTCCAGTGGAAGAGGACGGTGAGGAGCGCGACGAAGAGCACGAGAGCGAACGCCGCGAGGCGCGTCTGGTACCCGAAGATAAGCGCGAGTCCCGCTGCCGCCTCGAGGATGCCCGCAAGGATGACGGCGAGATACGCGAACGGCACGCCGACGGCGGCCGTCATGCCGACCTCCATATTGAAGGATTCGGTGCCCGGGATCTTCATCGTAGCCGCGAAGACGAATGCGGCACCGATGATGATGCGCGCGACGAGCGGCGCCCAAGTCGTGTAAGAAGCTGTGTGATACGGAAGTGTCATGGATATCGGTAAATGCTGGTAACCCCTCCATGCTACCACCCGATTGCCCCCTCCCTGTTTATGGTGATAACTGCAGAGTCCTCCCCGTTGGAAAGGGTGATCTCTAGGGGTGATGTCGTAGCGGATGGAGCCGTAAAGACGATGCCCTCTGGACAAGGCGGCAGGTCAGAAGCAACTCCCTGCTGCGCTTCCTCCTCAAGGATGAACGGCTCTCGGAATACGACGTACCGCCCCTCTCCTGCGCATACGCCATGCGATGACTGGTATAGATTCGCAAGCGCATGGCTGCGGGCCCGCTCAAGGAGTGCGACCAGGAGGTCTCGTTCATCCTCGAGCGAGGAAGACCGGTACATGCTTAGCGTCCCGAATAACCCTATGCCAGCTACAGCCGCAAGGAGGCCTATCACAAGGACGCACTCGATGAGCGTGAATCCCTTAGCCATGCAGGTGCTCGGTTATGCCGTATATCGGCAGGATCATGGATACGGCGACGAATCCGACGATGAGCCCCATGAGGATCATGAGCGCGGGCTCTATAAGCGTAGAGAGCTGCTTCGAGCGCTCATCGAGCTCTGCCTCATAGAACGCGGATACGTAGGAAAGCGTCTCCGGCAGCGTCCCGCTCGTTTCCCCGACCATGAGCATATGCCCCACCATGTCCGGGAAGAGATCCCTCCGCTTCTGGATATGCAGGCTCATGCCCTCGCCGCGTACTGCAGCCTCGGATATCTCCATAAGCGCATCCCGGAACAGGATATGCGTCACGGAGCGCGCGGTGCCCGGAAGCGCCAGCGCGAGCGGCATGCCGCTCGTAAGGAGCAGCGAGAGCGTACGCGTGAGGTTCGAGAGGTGGTACGCCTGCACCATCCCGCCAAGGACAGGCACATGCCCGGTGAGCCACGCGGAATACCTCTGCATGCGCTCGTAGCGCCGATGAACCAGGATAAGAGCTGTCGCAGCAGCGACAACCGCGATGAGCGTGACGAGACCCCACTCGCTGAGGTAGGAGCTCACCGCAAGCAATGAGCGCGTGGACCAGGGCAGCTCCATGCCGGTGCTCGAGAACACCGGGACGATCTTCGGGAAGATGAACAGGATGAGGGATGCGGACAGAAGGATGGTGGCTCCGGTAATGAGTCCCGGGTAGATAAGCGACCCCACGAGCTTCGTGCGGAGCTCTGCCCGCTTCCTCAGTTCCCTGGAAAGGTACTCCAGGTTCTCCGCGAGCGTCCCGCTCGACTCCCCGACCCGGATGACTTCGATGGAGAACCGGGTGAAGGCGTAGGGGTATGGCGCCATGCTTTCCCCGAGCGTCTTCCCTTCCTCAACGGACCGGCTCACCTGCCTGAGAGCCTCCCGGACGCTTCCTCCGCGCTCCTGGGATTCCAGTATGGAAAGCCCCTGCGTGAGCGGCATGCCGGAGCTGATGAGGAACGAGAGCCGCTGCATGAAGAGTGCCTGCTGCTTCTGAGAGAGGCGCGGCGCGCGGAGCGTGTCGAGGAGGCTATTCATGGACGGCGCGCAGCACTTCTTCGAGGGTGGTCTCTCCACGTTCCGCCTTTTGCATGCCGTCCTCGAGCATGGTCCGCATGCCTTCCTCTGTCGCGATGCCCTGTATCTCTCCCGCTGATGCTCTCCGGGCTATGGCGTCCCGGATACGGTCGGTGGCTACTAATACCTCGTTTATGGAAATGCGCCCGCGATACCCGGAACCCTTGCAGGCATCGCATCCTTCCTTCGCGCATTCCTTGCAGATGCGGCGCACGAGGCGCTGCCCGATGGCGAGCTGCATCGTGGATGCGGCAAGGTACGGCTCCACCTTCATGTCGAGGAGGCGCGGGATGGACGTAGCTGCGTTAGTGGTGTGGAGCGTCGTGAGAAGGAGATGGCCCGTGAGCGCGGTATTCACCGCGATGCCGGCCGTCTCCGCGTCCCGTACCTCGCCCACCATGATCACGTCCGGATCCTGGCGCAGCATGGAGCGGAGGCCGGAGGCAAACGTAAGGCCGGTCCGATGGTTCACTTGGACCTGGCGGACGCCCTCCATGGCGTACTCGATGGGGTCCTCCACCGTCATGATGGAGACATCCGGTCGGTTGAGCATCTGGATGAGGGTATAAAGCGTCGTGGTCTTTCCGGAGCCCGTGGGGCCGGTCGCAAGGATCATGCCGCCTCGGCGCTCGAGCGCCTTCCTGATCCGGGCCTGGTCCTCCTCGCCGAAGCCGAGCGAGGCGAGTGTCTGCTCCTCTGCGGCGTTCGCGAGGAGCCGCAGCACGGCATTCTCCCCGTGATAGGTGGGCATCACCGAGACGCGGATATCCACCCACTTCCCGTCCGCGAAGGTGTAGCGGAAACGCCCGTCCTGCGGCGCGTTATGCTCGTCGGTGCGGAGACCGGACAGTATCTTGATGCGGGAGATGATCTCCTGGTGCACGTGAGCCGGGAGCGCATGGCGATCGAGCAGGATGCCGTCCGCGCGCATCCGCACCCGGACGCCGTCAGGTACGGGATCGATATGGAGATCGGAGCAGCGTTCCGCGCACGCCTCTTCGATGAGCGCGCCGACCAAGGACACGATGGATACGCCGTGCTCGGGTAGGGCCATTGCTCCGGGCAGTATAGCAACACCCCCGCATCGGATGATGCGGGGGTGTTGGCTAGTCGGACAGATTAGTTCTTGATCGCGACCTTGTTGGAGGCATCCACCATCCGGCGGAGCTCTTCCTGGGTATCCGGTACGTCCTTAACGGGGATGAATCCCACGACGTGCACCGTCACCTCATCGCAGACGCCGAGCACCCGGCTTGGGTTGGTCGGCTTCCCGTTGACCTCGATCTTGTCTTCGTGGTCAAGGAGGACGTCGACGCGATTCTTCATACGAGCAGCCATGCTGTCTCCCACGACGCGGTATCCGATGAGGGACTCCACTTCGGAGAAACGGCAGTTGTTCGTGTCGCTCGAGACGCGTTCGATGGCGATCACCGTACCGAACGGGAGGACCTCAGCGAGGTCTCGCGAACGGGCAGCGATGGTCTCCGGATTCGAACGAAGTCCAGAAGCGGTGGTCATCGGATCCTCATCGGTCTGCCCCTCGACGGCGTTATACGACGTGAGGCTGACTGAGAAGGTCGGATGCGTCGGCTCAGGCACTTCCGGAGCCGCCGGTGCAGACGCCGCCTGGGCGCCTGACATAATGAAAAATCCAGCCACGAGAGCTGAAGCAATGAAGGTAGACATAGCACGAAGCGGATAACCACTTCGTCAGACCATAGTAGCACGCTAGGTGTCAATAGTCAAGGGGTTCAGCCTCATCTTCCCTTAATCCAGGTATTGAAATATGGCTTATAATAAGGCTATTTCTTTGTCCCTTCCCTGCTCAGAATGCTCCTCATTATAGGCCCTTCCTAGCGGTTCGCCTTCTTCTTGCCCCCGGCGACGTTCAAAATGATGCCCACGGCGCACAATGCCGCGAAAAGGGCTGTTCCGCCGTGGCTCACGAAGGGTAATGGGAGGCCGGTAAGGGGCAGGACGCCCAGCATGGCCCCGATATTGAGGAATGCCGAGAGCACGATCATGAGGGTGAGCCCCACGGCTATATAGGCGCCAGCGGCCGTCCCGGCTTCGCTCGCGATACGGAAGCCCCGGGCGGCGAACGCGAGGAAGAGGAGGATGAGCGCAGTGGCCCCCACGAACCCGAACTCCTCGCCGAAGACGGCGAATACCGAGTCGTTCACGGCCTCGGGCAGGTAGTTGAACTTCTCGACGCTCTGACCGAACCCGCGGCCCATGATGCCGCCTGACCCGATGGCGATGAGGGACTGCTGGATCTGGTACCCCGAGTTAAACGCGTCTGCTGACGGGTCGAGGAATGTCTGCACGCGGTTCATGAGGTATGGGCGCATCATGACGAGCGTCGTAAGGCCGATGATGGCGATCACCGCGAGTATCGCAAAGTCCCGCAAGGGAGCGCCCGCGAGGAAATACATGACAGCGCAGGTCGCCCCGAGCACGAGCACGGTCGAGGTGTTGGGCTGCATGAGGAGGATGAACACCGGGACCCCCACGATGCCGATGAACGGGATGAGCCCGGTGCGGATGTTGCTGATACCCTTCCCTGCGAACGAGAGATATCCCCCAAGCATGAGGATGACCCCGATCTTCAGGAACTCGCTTGGCTGGAGCGTGGTGAACCCGAAATCGAGCCAGCGGCTGGCGCCGTTCGCGTGGATGCCGAGCGGCGTGAATACGAGCAGCGTAAGGAAGAGGGTGAAGGCATAGAACGGGATGGTCGCCTTCGCAAGCCATTTGCTCGGCATGAAGCGGATGCCGATGAGCGCGATGATCCCCGGGATGAGGCCGAGAAGGAGCTGCGAGGTAGCGATGCGGGTGAGGGACGCACTCTCGCGCGCGAGGAGTCCCAGTGACGCGGAGAAGAACGTGGCGAGACCGCCAAGCACGAGGACGGTCACGATGAGCACGAATAAGCGGTCTCCGAGTATCCGCATGCTAGGTCAGGAGCGCGAGCGAGAGGCCGAAGGCGCCCGCGATGATGGTGATGATCCAGTAGCGCATGGTCACTTTATAGGGCGGCCAGCCGAGCGCTTCGAAATGGTGGTGCACCGGAGCGACGCGGAAGAGCTTCCGCTTGAACACTATCTTCCAGAAGACCTGGAGCAGGCTCGAGACCACGGTAGCCGCGAGCGGGAACGCGAGTATCGGAAGGACGAACACGCCGACGCCGTCTCCGAGCACGTCCGCGGAGAACGCGACCACGGTCAGGGCCAGGGTAAGCGCCATGGTCCCGGTCTCAGAGAGATAGAAACGAGCGGGAGGCACGTTGAACCACAGGAACGCTAGTACGGCGCCTGAAACGCAGGCGGAGAACGCGGCGAGTGCGATCTGGTCTTGGGTGAACGCGATGCCCGCGTACGCCATGAATACGATGCCGAAGACGCCGCCGGCGAGGCCGTCAATGCCGTCTATGATACCGCTCGCGTAGAGGGCCAGGGCGACGAGCACGAAAAAGAGGACGAAGAAACCGCCGAGCTCGAGCGGAGCAGAGAACGGGATGCCTATCGAGGAGACATCGAGCTTCTCGTAGAACCACCAGCCGCAGAAGGTAGCGATAGTCGCTACGACGAAGAGGCGGAGCTTGAGCGGCACGCCGCCGGCGCTCTTGGTTATCTCGAGCACGTCATCGATGAGGCCCACCACGGCTCCTACGAACAGGGCCGCAAGCGGGAGCCAGGTCTGGCTGCGGTTGATGAATCCGAAGCTGGTGAACGGCTCGCCGAATACCATGGCGAGCGCCGCGATGCCGCCTGCCGTGATGAGTACGGACATCCAGATGAGGATGCCGCCCATGCGCGGGGTCGAGATCTCGCGTTCGCGGTGGAGTTCGTCGAAGATGGGGGTGCCTCCCCCGCCGATGCCCCTGCCCTTCCCGCCCACCTTCTTCCACGCCTGATGGCGGTAGAGGTAGTGAGTCAGCACGGGCGCAAACGCGATGCCGATCGCGAAGGAGACGACCGCCGGGACGAGAACCTGTGCAGCTTCCCCGATCATGATGGTGAAATCTTAGCGAAGTGCGCGAGCGTCGCGTGGATGAGCGTTTCCACGTCCGTGAAGCGGGACTCGCGCGTGGAGCCGAGCACTACTACCGCGACCGGGTGATTAAGCCCGGCATCGAATACGACGACGAGGTTCCCGCCGGCAAGGTCCGTAAAGCCGGTCTTCGAGAGGAGCAGATTCGGGAAGCGGTCGACCGACGGATCCGTGTTCGGGAGCGTGTGCGTGATGCCGTTCAGGGACTGCACGGTAACGGTGTGCTCGGTGGTGGCCTTCGCGAGCTCCGGTGCCTTCGCGAGGATAGCGCCCGCGAGGCGGGCGACATCGTGCGCTGAGCCGTAGCCGCCGGACACGGACTCGTTCTCGTCGAGGCCGGTGCCGTTCACGGCATACGTCTGGGAAAGGTGCACCGATGCCGCTGCGTTCTTGAGAAGGTCCTCGGTGGTGAGGGAGCGGTTCTCTCTCGCGGCGTTGGTGATGGCTTCGGCGGCATCGTTCGAGGAAGCGACGAGCGCGAGCTTCGCGATGTCCTTGAGCGCGAACACCTCCCCGATCTGGAGGCCGCTGTCCCCTTCGGCGGCGAGGTCCTCAGCATCAATGGTGACCAAGGTAGACGGCGCGAGAGCCTCGCTCGCGGCGTATGCGGAGAGGAGCTTGGTGAGGGACGCGAGCGGGAGCTGCGCGTCCGCGTTTCGCTCGAATAGGGTGTGGCCGGTGGTGAGGTCGTAGACGATGGCGGACTTGCCGAGTACTGAAACGTCCTTGTATGCGTCCGGCGCCGGCCTCTCCTGCACGATGACCGGCGCCGGCTCCTCCCTCTTTGGGAAGAAGTAGGCGGTCGCGCCGAGGATGACCGCCAGCATGACGAGCGCGATGCCCGCCTGTTTGCGCTCGATCGGAGTGGCCAGGTCTGGTACGGAAAACTTATACATCTGAGGTTTCGGCGGCTACCGCGAGCTCGCTCTCTTTCTTCAGCTCCGCGAAGCGCGGGAGGTCTTCCACCCGCCCGACGCCGATATGCGCGAGCGCGTCCGTGGTGCCGCGATAGATGAACTTGCGCTTGTCCTTCTCATCCTCGGTGCGCTCGATGAGGCCGCGCAGCATGAGGGAGCGGACGATCTGCGCGGAATTCACGCCGCGGATCCAGTCGATCTCGCTGCGGGTGGCGCCGCCGTTGTAGAGGATGATAGCGAGCGCTTCAAGCCCGGCCTTGCCGAGGTCCTTGGTGAGTTCCCCTTCGCGCATCTTCTTGATGAATTCTCCGGCATCAGGTGCCGTACGGAGGTCAAGTTCCTCATGCGTTTCGATGAGGGCAAGCCCGCGATTGAAGAGCGAATTGCGGAGGTCTCCAGTCACGGTATCAAGCTGGACGGCAGAAAAGCCAAGAAGGGACATAAGTCGCTTCTTCGATACCGGCTCGCCGGATGCGAAGAGGAGCGCCTCCAGGGCGGCGGATGGTGAAAGCGCCATATATCGCCATTTTAGCCCTATTTGGCTAGGAGGGCTACCCACTAGAGGTGGGGATGGCTAGACGGTGCTGAATACTTTCCACTCGAAATCCCGCAGAAGAACGAGCTCCATATCCGTATCCATTTTCTTAATGATAGCGACTGCTCCCGGCGCCGGCGGAAGCGTCGGGCTTTCGTAATGACAGACAACTCGTACCGGCAACAGTCCAAGCCCTTCGCGCACTGCATCTTCCGAATGCGAAGTGCCGAACTTGGATAGTGCATAGGCCCCGGCAGATGAGCCGGCTACTGTTTTCCCCGCCACTAGAGGACCCAGGTCCGGATAGCTGCGGAGAACCTTCAGTAACTTGTTTGTGCTTCCTCCATGGATATAGATGGCGTGGGAAGCACTGATTTGGTCAAGAAGCTCCTCCTCGGTCGCGTATTCAAAATTCACCTTCCTGCCTTCTGACTGCCTGAGAATCCTCTCCTTCATTTCTTTGAAATCTTGAGTCGGATTCTCAGATCGGGACGCAAAGAAGATCATGAGAATGCTTCCTCCATCAGGGACATCTTTTAAAAGCTCTTTGAAGAAGGAATAATTAAGCTCATTCTCCTGTCGAGTAAATCCGCCATGGAGTATGAATTTCGTCATGCCTTACGCGTACCTCGGCACCGCCGCAGACGTATTCGTAATCTTGATGTCTCCGAAATGATCATGCTGGGCCGCGTCTACCGCCCCCTGCTTCACGAGTTCCAGAAGTGCGAGGAATGAGACGATCACCTCCACCTTCTCCTTGCTGCCGGCAGCGAAGTCCTTGAAGGACATGGTGAGCGTGGTCTGCACGCGCTTCAAGAGGCTGTCCATCATCTCCTCGATGGTGACGGTGGATTTAACGCGAGCTTCCGGAAGCTCCTCCACCTTCTCAAGCGCCGTAAGCGCGTTCGAGAGCGCATCGGAGAGCGCCTGCGCGGTCAGATCCTTGCTCGGGGCGAAGATAGGTTCGGCTTGTCGCTCTCCTGCCGCAAGCATCACCTTCCTGCCGAATAGGTGGCTGAGCTCACGCGCAGCTTCACGGGCTTTCTCATAGAGCGCCAGCCGGCGCTCAAGGTCCGCGATGCCCTCTTCCTCCTCTTCGGAGAGCTCGAGCTCCGGAAGCAGCGACTTCGACTTGATGAGGAGCAGCGTCGCGGCGACAGCGATGAAGTTCGTGGCGTCCTCCATCGGGAAATCCGCATGACTGCGTACGTGCTGTATGAATTCGTCGGTGACGGTCGCGAGCGAGATGTCGCTTACCGATACCTTCCGCTTCTCGATGAGGTCGAGGAGGAGCTCGAAGGGTCCTTCGTACGCATTGGTACGGATGGTGTAGTTCGTCCTTGCCGGAGCTATTTCCATGACTCGATGAATTGTATCAGGAGCCGGACTGGAGAACCGGCTGCGCCCTTGGCAAGCTCATCGGACGGGGCTGCGGTCATGCGGGAAGCGATGTCGATGTGCGCCCACGGACAGTCGAGCTCCTTGGCGAACTGCCAGAGGAACATGCCGCCGTTGATGGCGCCGCCGTAGCGGCTCGAGGACCCGTTACCCGGCACATTACTGATGTCCGCGAAGGTGCCGCGAACGCAATCCTCGTACTCGTCCCAGAGCGGGAGCTCCCAGCAGTAATCTCCAGAGCTCTCGCCCATCTCGACGAGCGCATTCGCGAGCTTCTTGTCGCGCGACATGACGCCGTTCGCGTGGAGGCCGAGCGCAACCAGGACGGCTCCCGTGAGCGTCGCGACGTCGATCACGACCGACGGCTTGAAGCGCTTCGCATAGGTGATCGCATCCGCGAGGATGAGGCGTCCTTCGGCATCGGTATTCAAAACCTCTATGGTCTTCCCCGCCATGGAGCGGAGGATGTCTCCCGGACGATATGCGTTGTTTCCTGGCATATTCTCTACTGACGGAATGAGCCCGATGACGTGCTTCTTGAGCTTCAATCGCGCGGCGAGGGCGACCGCGTGAATCACGGATGCCGCGCCGGACATGTCCATGTGCATCTCGTAGATGCCGGATTCGGGCTTCAGGTTCAATCCGCCGCTGTCGAAGGTGACGCCCTTGCCGGCGAGCACGATGGGTGCCCCGGCAGCCCCCTTGTACTCCATGATGGTGAACGTCGGCTCCTCGCTCGAGCCTTTGGCGACGCCGAGGATCGCCCCCATGCCGAGCTTCTCCATCTCCTTCTGCCCCAGGGTCTGTATCTTCACCGGGAGCCCGGCTACGGCCTGTTTTGCGGCCTTGGCGAGGCCTCGGGGGGTCATGTCGCCGCCTGGCGTATTGGCCAGGGCGCGGCAGTCATTCACGGACTGGCCGATGGCCTGCCCCTTCTTCGCAGCTGCCTCGATGCTCGGCGAGGACTTCCCGCAGAGCAGGATCTCTTCGAGCTCGCTCCAGCCCTCCTTCGGCTTTGTCTTGAACGTAGTGAACTCGAAGTTCGCCATCTCGAAGTTCTCCCCTGCCTTCTGGGATACCCATTCAGGAGTGACGGACTGAAGGTTCCCGAAGAGCTCAGGCGACTGATCGAACTGGATGACAATCTTTTTCGACTTGTGCGCGCGAGCCGCGCGGACGATGGAGCGGCAGAGCGTGATGAAGCGACGTGGGTTCATTTCCTCTGCTTTCCCAGCGCCTACCTCGATAGAGATCACGCCGTTCTCGCGCGCCAGGTTCTTCGTGCCGCGCGTTTCCTCCGTAAGGCGGATGCGCACATATTCTTTCGGTGCCTCGTCGATGGATTTCTTCGAGAAAGTCAGCTTCATAGCGATGCGCCCTTGGAGGTATCTTCCTGCGAGAGGAGTACGTCGATGCGATTGATATCGCGCGGGAAGAGCGTCGCTTCCTTCACGTTAGCAAGTCCGAGCATCTTCTCGGTGAGACGTTCAAGCCCCATGCCCCATCCGCCGTGCGGCGGCATGCCGTACTTGAAGGCCTGGAGGTAATACGAGAACTGATCCGGGTCGAGTCCCTTCATGCGGATGCCGTCGATGAGGTTCTGGTACTCATGGCGGCGCTGTCCGCCGGTCGTGATTTCAAGCCCCCTAAAGAGGAGGTCGAAGCTCTTGGTGAAGCCCGGGTCCTCCTGATCCTCGAAGGTGTACATCGGGCGCTTCGAGACCGGGTAGTGCGTGACGAAGATGAAATCGCTGCCCTTCTCGCGCTTCGCCCATTCGCAGAGCCAGCGCTCGTCCTCGGGTTCGAGGTCCGGCTCCTCGCGCTTGTCCTTGCCGGTCTCCTTGAAGATGAGCTCCTGTGCCTCGCGGAGCTTCATGAACGGGATGCCCTCCTCAGGAACGGTGGGGATCTCCGAGCTGAAGAGCTGGAATTCGGTCGCGCAGTGCTTCTTGAATTTCTCGATGAGGAAACGCATGAAGCGCGTCTCCATATCCATGACGTCATGATGATCCTTGATGAATCCCATCTCGACATCGAGCGAGGTGTATTCGTTCAGATGGCGCGAGGTGGAGTGCTTCTCCGCGCGGAACACGTTACCGATCGCGTAGACGCGCTCATAGACGCCGACCATGATCTGCTTGTAGAGCTGAGGGGAGGTCGCAAGATGCGCGGTCTTCCCGTAGAAATAAGGCACGGCAAACACCTCGCCGCTGCCTTCGGCATCATCGCCGATGAGCTTAGGCGCCTGGAATTCGGTAAAGCCTTCATCGTTGAGGAAGGTGCGGTAGGCGCTCGTAATGGCCGCCTGGACTTTGAAGATGGCTCGGGCCTGCTCGGTGCGGAGCGTGAGCGGGCGGTTATCAAGCAACGTATCGAGATTGAGCTCCGCATCCATGGCGAACGGGAGCGCTTCGGCAGCAGCGAGGACCTCGATGCCCTTGATCTCGAGCTCGATGTCCCCGTTCTGTTTATCCGCCTGGACGTTCTTCTCCGGGCGCTTGTTCACGATGCCCTCCACGCGCACGACGAACTCGTTGCGCGTCTCCTTGGCGACGTCAGTTGCCGGAGAGCCCGGCAGTACCACGCCTTGCGCTTTCCCGGTGCGATCGCGGAAATCGAAGAAGATGAGCTTCCCCTGGTCGCGGCGGACATCTACCCAGCCCGAGATCGATACGGTCTCGCCGACGCGCTGTCCCAATTCCCCTATAAGTGTTCGTTCGGTCATGGACTATAAAATACCACGCCCTGCGGTTATCCGCAGGGCGTAATCGTCGTGTACTTAAAACTCAGAAATCGAAGCTCAGCTGTACCGGCCTTTCAATCAGCATAACCCAGGCATGCAATTCCGGCGGCTTGCTCTTGCCGAGATAGATCTGCCCGACAAGAGCAGCCGTGTGGGTTTCGGTTTCCGCTGTCGGAAGCCAGTCTGCAAGCAAGGCGTGCGCATCAGGTCCGGTGAAAATGACATCCGCCGTACGCTCCATGCAACCGATGAGCGGGTGAATCATTGGCCCAAGCCCTCTTTGTCCCATTACCTTATAGCGCAGCGGGCAGCGCTGAGCAACTTAGCGTACGCCCACCGCCTTCCGCACCTCCTGCATCTTCGCTTCGCTCGCCGCCCTCGCCTTCTCAGCTCCTGAAGACAGCACCTTGGCCACGTCTGCGTCCGTGATGGATGCGCGCTTCTCTCGCATGGGAGCGAGGAACGCGTCGAGATCCTCAATGAGGGCCTCCTTCAGGTCCTTATACCTCCCCTTCTTGTCCTCGTACAGCGGCATGAGCTCCGCGTCAGTCTTGAGGAGCTTATGGATCGCGAACACGTTCTCCGGCCTGTCTGAACCCGAGTCCGTGACGATGCTCATGACCGCCTTCGCGAGCTCTTCTCTTGAGCCGAAGAGCGGGATGGTGTTCTTGTAGCTCTTGCTCATCTTCTTCCCGTCCGTGCCCGGCACGATGCCGACGCCCGAGAGGATCATCTCCTTCGGCTCTTTGAAGAGCTCGCCGAACGCGTGATTGAACTTCGAAGCTGCTTCGCGGGCGTACTCGATATGCTGGCGCTGGTCCTCGCCGACAGGCACTACGTCAGTGTTGTAGAGGAGGATGTCCGCTGCCATGAGCATCGGATAGGTGAAGAGGCCTGCGTTCGGCTCGAGGCCCTTCGCTACCTTGTCCTTATAGGCATGCCCTTGCATGAGGAACGGGACGGTAACGAGGCAGTCGAAGATCCAGGCCAGCTCGGTGTGCGCCGGCACGTCCGACTGCTTGAAGATGACCGCCTTAGCAGGATTGATGCCTGCAGCGAGGTAGTCCTTCACCACTTCAATGGTGTTCTGACGGAGCGCATCCCGGTCATGGAGCGACGTGAGCGCGTGGTAGTCCGCGATCATGAGGTAGCTGTCGTATTTCCCGTATGCGTCCACGAACGGCTTCAAGGCGCCGAAGTAGTTGCCGATATGGAGATCTCCAGACGGCTGGAGTCCGGTGAGGAGTGTCTTTTTCCCGCTGGTCATGCTCATCACGATAGCATACGTGCGCAGGAGGCAGCACTCGCCGTTTTTGACAGAAGCCCTGCGCCATTGCTATACCGGTGTATAGCGAAGGTCTTTCAACGAGGGGTAGCTATGCGCCAGGATCAGATAGAGTTCGCGCGGTGCCTTATAGAGTTCCGCGCTCTTGAAGACGATGCCTCATACGAGTGGCTGGCAAAGCTGAATAAACAGAAGAGTATCGTTATCACCGGCGAGGAGTACATCGAGCCGGATAAACTCCGCGAGCTTGCAGCGGCGCACATAGACTATGAGCGGACCCGGAAGCGCTCGCCCTGGGACCCTAAGGTGGAGCGGCTGAGGTCATATATCGATACGGCCTACTACGATCTCGAGCCGTTCTTGACCGATAGCATCAACGACTCATACACCGATTTGATCGAGGAGCTGTCTCGGGACGACCGTCTAGGCGCTGAGGACCGCACGTTCCTCAGTGTGGAGTTCGGCGGCCTGTGGGTCAGGGCGGTGAGGGTCATTACCACTCTGTCGAGCTATCATTGCGGCACGTAAAGCGAGAGACCCTGGAGAACGCAAGTTCTTCAGGGTCCTTTCCTTTGGTGCGCCGGGAAGGATTCGAACCTTCGTAGGCCGAAGCCGACAGGTTTACAGCCTGTTGTAATT
>CAZMTN010000002.1:0-200990 GCA_964569655.1 uncultured Candidatus Saccharibacteria bacterium | reverse complement strand
GCTCGCTCTTGTTTTCTTTTCCTCTCGGTACTGAGATGTTTCACTTCCCGAGGTGCGCTCCTAAAGACATTACTCAATAGGTACTTCTATACAGAAGTGGGTTTCCCCATTCGGAGATCTCTGGATCGATGGCTGCATATCGCCTCCCCAAAGCTTTTCGCAGATTAGCTACGTCCTTCATCGCTGTCCTGAGCCTAGGCATCCACCGTACACCCTTATGTCTCCTGTGCGGAGACTTGTTCATCACTTACAATGATGAGTTCGTCCGTACCCATAAACCCTAACCATAAGGCGGGTACAGACAATGCACTTTCTGCCGCTTCGTATCGAAGCGGCTGAATTACCTATGCGTATTCGATTGTCAACGAACCCGTGTCCTTAAACGAAACACCCGCCCTTCAGGGCGGGTGTTTCTGCGCTTGCGCGCCGACCCACTAGGGCCGTACCCATCCCAGAAGTGATTTGGTGAAAGTCGTTTTCAACACGTCTCTCTAAGATACGGCATGGCTCTAGGGCTGTCAAATAGGGGGCGGGAGGGGGTCAAATAGGGCGTCTTTAAGCCTTGATTGACGGGCGCCCTCCCTCGGTGCTTTAGTGCAGGCAGGAAATCAAAGTATGGAGGTGGTATGCAGGTATCCAGACGCAGAGGAGAGCGCATCGGCACCTGTGGAATATGGGGAGTGATTCTCGGGAAGATAGGTCTCTCCTACTATATCCAAGGGGAGCTCCATAGGCAGGAGGCAGGATGGCTGCTCATCCTCGCTGTCGTATGCACATTAGTGATCTGGTGGGAGGAATGAGAGGGGAAGCTCCGGCTTCCCCTCTTCTCATTTATATATGGACTGAATTGAGAGCGGAGGTGATCTCCGGAAACTCGAGCCTCTCGTGCGACTGCCATTCCTCTTCTGAATCTATCCCGACTCCCCTATCTGCATCTATATAGAGCGATACGTGCGCCGGCTGGAGCGGAAGCCGCTGCCTGAAACGCTCCTCGATGCGATCGAAGAGGCCCTCGAGATTAGAGACTGCGCAGCGCGCGGCGATGCTTGTGCGCCCAGGTTCCGCGGCGAGGCGGATATCGTCGATGAATCGGATGAAGGCAATCGACCGCTCTCGCAGGTAGTCTTCGAGGAGCGCGCGAAGGTCTGCCTCAGAAATAGACGCCGCGTGCACGAGCGTGACATGGAACTCCTTCTTCTTCATGAGCGTCTTCTTCCCCACCGTTACCGTGTCCGGCAATGAGGCGAACGCTTCCGGCGGAAGCGGGAGGAAGAGGTAGCCGTCTTCGCTGCTGATCATATATATTGAGTATAAACGAAAAGCCCCTTCCGGGGCTTTTCGCGCACGCGAGCGAAAGACTTAGTCCTTCACTTCTTCGCGCACCTTCTCGATGTAGCGGGAAGCAGCTGCCTGTCCGCCGAGACCGAATGAGAGGCCGATCGCAAGAGCGACGGCTACCACGATGCCGGTGAAGAGGGTCTGCACGAAGCCCGGAGCGACCGCGAGCTGGTCGAGCGCCGCGAGAATCGCGAAGAGCCAGATTGCCCAGCGAGCTACGGAGCCGAGGAGATTCGCAGAGGTAAGGTTCGCTGCGCGAGCCGAACCTGCGACAACGCGTTCCGCCGCCTGAGCAATAACTGCCGCGACCAAGAGAATAAGGACGGCTGCGATTACCTGCGGGAGGTAGCCGAGAACCACGGTGCTGAGGAATGCCGTGACGACCGTGAGGCCGAGGACATCCAGCGCAGCGACGAGGAATACGACGATAAAGAACCACTTAACGAGGGCGCCGAGGAAGGCACCTGAGTCAAGACGGAATCCCGCACGCTCTACAACGCGATCCACACCTGCTGAGCGAAGCGCCTGATCAACGCGAAGCGCTGATACGACCTGCGCAACGACACGTCCGAGTCCTACGCCGATGAGCCAGCCGATCACGAAGATGATGACGGCGACGACGAGTTCAGGGATAAACGTTACGAGACCGAAGAGCAGGCTTTCGAACGATGCCTGAAGCACTTGAGCCCAAGTAGTAAGAAACATAATGATTTTCTCGATCTAGCCGCTTGCGCGGCGATTACTTCTGATAAAGCGGGCGGTACGCCGCTTACTTAAAGTGTAGCAGGGACTGGGGGGGTACAAGACCCCTCTGTGGATACCCCACTAGAGGCCGATTTTGTCGAGGAGGGTGCGGTGGGGGTAGTCCATGACGTCCCGGATGAGGCGGTCATAGACGCCGGCGCGGTAGCGGAAGTCCGGCGTGAGGAAAGAGGCGTAGCGCAGCTCCCGGCCGAGCTCCGCTTCGATGGTGTGCACGACGCTCTTGAGCGTGCGCTCCTCGATCCGGTCCCCCACGATCAGGATATCCACCTTGGATTCGATGGACCCCGTAAACATGCCGGAGAGCACGACGAGACGGAGCGTTCCTGCGCGCTTGAGCATCTTGGTGAGATCTACGTCCTTCATGGCGGAGGTGGAGCGGAGGAACACGTTGAGCGCGGTGTAGTGCTCGAAGGCGCGATTTGCCTGGTAGACCGCCTTGCCACCCGAGGTGCGGCGCTTCACGAGACCGATAGCCGCAAGCGCGTTCATCTCCTTGCGTGCCTGATCCTCGGTGGACTTGCTGCGGAACGCGGCGTCCGCGACCGAGAATGAGGTGTCGTTGTTGAAGAGGAAGAGGCGGAGGAGCTTGAGCCTCTGGGGGCTGCCGAAGAGCTTTGAGAGCGGGTCCATGTCCGAGCATTGTCTCGTCCCTCCCCTATTCGCGCAACTCTTGACGGGTAGCGCAAAAACCCTGTCCAAAATGCGCTTTTCTGAAGGGCGTGCTAGGGTCTCGGGAGAGTTTTACGGGGGACACCCATGAACGCACTCGCGTACCTTGAAGACACGCCGGGATGGCGTCCGCGCCACCCTGTCGTCTGCATACTCGATACGATCGGATTCGCGATCGCGCTGGCTTTTCTTGTCGCCTACCGGCCATCGCCGGCCGCAGCATTCTTACCGCTGACGATCATGCTTCAGTTTGTCGTCAGCTTCAACTATCACTGGGCTCGGTTCTCTCCATGGAGGAGGCTGATCGATCAGAGCGTCATCTTCATGCTGATCGGCGCAACCTTCGTGCCGTATTGGGGCGGGTTCCTGCCGCCCGATGAAGCGGTGGTGCATCTGGCCGGCGTCGCGATCGGCGTGGTGATCGGGATCGGCTTCCTACTGGCTGGAACGCGGCAGCTCTTCATCGGGCTTCTGTATGCGGGGTCGTCTGCTGCCGGCCTCGTGATTTCCTTCTATGAATTGCAACGGTGGCTTCCTTTCTGGCCATGGCTCGCATTCTGGGCTGGAGCAGCGCTCTACTTGGCACAACAGCTGGTGCTCGCGCTGCAGCGGCCTGATCCCTTCCCCGAGCTCTTCGGGTTCCGAGAAGTGCAGCATGTGCTGATCCTGCTCGCGACTACCACGCACATGTACGTTGCTCTTACCTATACCTAAAGCGAAACGGCGCCCCAAAAGGCGCCGTTTCTTCTTGCTTGCGAGAGCGTTACTTGAGGGTAACCTTTCCGCCTGCCTCCTCGATCTTCTTCTTGAGGTCTTCTGCCTCCTCCTTCTTCGCGCCGGCCTTCACGACGGACGGTGCGCCGTCGACGAGATCCTTCGCTTCCTTGAGGCCGAGGCCGAGTGCCTCCTTCACTGCCTTGATGACAGCAATCTTGGCTGCGCCTGCATCGGTAAGCTCGACGTCGAATGAGGACTTGCCCTCCTCGCCGCCAGCGGCTGCGCCTGCTGCCGGAGCTGCGGCGGCCGCAGTCGCGGACACGCCCCACTTCTCCTCGATGGCCTTCACGAGCGTGTTGAGCTCGAGGACGGTCATCTTCTCCACTGCTTCGATGATCTGTTCCTGGTTCATAAATTATTTAAGCTTTGCTACTTCACCGAGCGCTACCGCGAAGCGGGCGCGAGGCGAGTTGATAACGTTCGCGAACATGCCGCGGAGCACCGATACCGATGGGATCGTCGCGATGGCGGTCATCTTGGCCGCATCGGCGAACACGTCCTCGAACACGCCACCGATGATGGTGAGCATGCCCTTGTGCTTCTTTCCGTGCTCATGGATGCCGCGTGCCGGCGCCGTAGCGTCGGTCTCGCTCCATGCCACTGCCACTTCGCCGTTAAGCTCCGGGAGATCTCCCGTGAAGCCGCGAGTAGCGAGCGCGCGACGGATAAGGGTCTTCTTGGCGACGTAGTACTGAGTACCGTCCGCCTTGAGAGCCTTACGCATCGCTGCAGTGTCGAGCACTGAAAGATTATTGAACTTAACGAACACGACCGAAGTCGCCTTCGCGAAAGCATCAGTGAGCTTTGCGACAATATCCTCCTTCTTTGCTTTGGTAATAGCCATTGTGTGTTTGTTGTTTCTGTACGAAACGGCAAAGGTCCCCAAACGGGGACCGATGCGAGGAGACAGTCGACCGGGAGGTTTCCCTACCCTTTCGTCCCTCGGCAGGATTTATCGCCCTTTCGGGCTACCCGCTGTCTTCGGTCCGTACAGGAGGGACTATACCAGAGACGGAATGGGAGCGCTAGCTGGGCCTTTTACCCATCTTTAGGTTTTCTTGAGGAATTCTTGAGATTTGGGAAAGCGAGCTCGAATGCACTTGGGTAAGCGCTGGACATGGTAACCCTAACTATTGCCAGCCGAGATAATAGACTATCCCAGTACCTACGACCGTAACTACAATCCCGAGAATTATCATTCCCATTGGTTTTTCATACCACTGCTTATGCGACATATGATTCTCTTCATTTTTATTTAGCCCTACATTGTCACCGTTCCCGTGGTGAACTTGCATAATGTTGTAGATGCTTCTCCTTGAATCGTCAGGGGAATTCTTCTCATCCTTCCTACTGAAAGAAATCCTATTGGGATTTATATGTACTTGGAGACCATCGTTTTTGAGACTGAAAATTTCGCCATCGATCCAAATTGGGGCATCCTCGTGAAGAAGATTTATTTGAGCGCGATCCTCTTCAGGAACCTGAAAATATATGTCGGGATACATAGCAGTTCCCGCCGGTTCGGTTCTTATTATTAGTTTTTCAGGGGAAGAGTGTGCTGCAACTCCCTTAAACTTCACTTCCCAGCTTATACGTACGCCTTCGTAATGTTTTAATGCATCTTTCCTTTGCAGGGGTGGCCTCTTCCTTATTTCCTCCTTGATATCAGTTGGTTTTATCATTTGCTTTGATTAGCCGGGACTGTGGTATGAGTTAGGAATTGAGAAGCCTCACTACGCCATCCCAGCGACCTGGATGATGACCAGCGAGAACGCGAGCACGAGGGCGAAGCCGCTCGTGAACTTCAGGAAATGAAGGAAGTACTTCATGGACCCTCCTATTGTACTACCGGTCCGTACACGATCAGGATCTGGTCGTCGTCCCTGAGGATAGTGTCCTCGAACGTGTCTACCGCTTCCCCGTTCACGGTCATAGTAATAACATTCTGCTCATTAGCTTCGTGCTCGAAGATCTGGCCTTCATTGAAGGTCTGGCCCCAGACCGCAAAGAAATCGCCGAGCGTGAAGTCCCGCTGTACCGGTGATTCCACATGGATGATGCCGTCTGGCGTATGGGTATGAAGGGACATCATGCAGCCACGGGATATGCCGACGTTTTCCGGGATCAGAATCTGTTCTCCGTTAATGACGATCCGGAGCACCGGATGGATGTGGTATTCCGTCGCCATGTCCGTGGTGCAGGTCAGGGCCACCTCGCGTGCCGTACGCTCGTCCGTACTCCAGTGCGAGACCGCATAGATGCCGATAAGCGCGATGATGATGACTCCCGCGATGATATATGGGTTCTTCATGCATCGATTATAGCAAAACAACCGCTCGTAGCGGTTGTTTTGTCTTGCACTAACTAGTCTCTTTACGGGTTGGCTGCGACGTACGCACGCGTCTTCGGACCGAAGTACCCGACTGCCGGCGAAATGCCGACAGATGCCTGGAACTTGGCGAGAGCTGCCTGCGTAAGGCCCCCGAACATCTCGGTCTCCATACCCTTCGAGCCAGGACCGGTCTCTGCGACCATGAAGCCCTTCGCGTTGAGGTATGCCTGGAGCGCCATGACGTCAGAGCCCGTTGCCCCCATGTCGAGATCGCGAGCGAAGGCAGAGACGCCTGCGCCGATACCGTTCGTGGTTCCGGCCTGCATCTGTGCCTGGAGCGCCTTAACCTGAGCGAGGAGCTTTTCAATTTCTGCGTCCATGTCAGTGTTCGAAGAATCCTCGTCCTCATCTTCGTCATCATCATTGTTGTTGCCTGAGCTTCCGCCACCACCGCCGCCGCCACTACTTGATCCTGTGGTTGCTGCGCCAAAGGTGAACGCTGTGCCAGGAACGTCTGCGGTGCAGGTGACCTTAACGTTGTCCTCAATACACGTTACGTCAGCATCTTCTGCCATATCGGCCACAAGCCCCTCAACGGCTTCCTGGACCGTTGTTGCGCCTCTTACATTGTATTGATTGCCATTGATAGTGACCTTGAAGCTTTCATTGCCGCTGACTCCTGTCGGGGTAAACGTCACTACTTGCGCTTTGGCGCCGTAACTTGCATCCGCAATGGTAAGTGCGCCATTGCCCCCTGTGCCGGTAGTGTTTTTTGTGATTGTAAGAGACGCACCTGTATCGACGATATCGTACGGAGTGACATCGAATACCGTTCCGCCAGTAAGAACCGTGTCTGCGATGACTTCAGCGACTTCTGCCGCTGTCTTAGCGGTTGCCCCAAGAGCAATGACGACGCCGTCGATCGTTATTGACTGATCTGCCGCAGCGGCAACGATTCCTGCCGGAATGACTATGGTATCCGTTGCTGCTACCGCTGCTGCCCCGCCCGTAAGAGCTGTAAGGGTAAAGCCCGCGTTTGTGACCGCTTCGGTCATGTAGTTAGCGTTCAGCGCGATGTTGCCTGCCGTGCCTGCAGTATCTGCAGTCAGGAGAAGCGTGCCGTCCCCGTTATTCGTTGACGTGACGAGAAGGGTCGCGACCTGCGCGGTGATCGCCGTATGAATGCGCCCAGCGACTTCGATCGCCGTCGTGTCCGCACTAACGCTCACCTCGACTCCTCCTACTACACCATCTGCTGCCTGACATGCAGCAGCTGTTCCCCCGTCATTTGCAAGAGTATTATCGACGTCAAAATAGAAACAAACCGCGTCTGCCGCAAGTGCGCTATCTGAAATAATAAAGTAATCACCATTGGCGAGATTCGCCTTGGTGACCGCAGTAAGCGTCGAAGTTGCATTCGTAGCTGCGGCCCCTCCTTCGAAGGTAATGGCGGGGATAGTAGATGCCGCTACATTCGCAACAGTTTCTTCGTCTTCAATTACTCCTGCCGCGAACGCCGTGAAAGGCACGAGAGCAAAGAGTGCCGCTGCTGCAAGCAGTGTTGTCGCAGTTCGACGCGCGTGCTCAGGGGATGAAAATACCTGATTCATGTTTATAGAGTTATTGGTAAAGTGACTATTAAATACGTTATCCCATACCTTCCTGCAGTGTACTTGCCCATTAAGGTATTGCCGTGTCGTCTGAATAAGGAATTGGGGATAGCGCAACAAAGCAAAAACCACCCCGAAGGGTGGTTTTTGCTTACTTAACTTTCAGGTTTTACCTTCAGTCAGCGCTTAACGTGAGTTAGGCGTTGGTGTCGAGGTAAACGCTGTCCGTCTTGTAGTCAGACATATCGAACGTGTAGAGGAGGTCGCCATCAACAGCAGTTGCTGCGTAGAGGACGCTCTCGAGTGCTGCACGGACGAATCCATCGGCACCAGCCGGTGCGTTAATCGTAAGCGTGAAGCGCTCAGTGCGGTCTTCACGAACACGATACGTGTCGTTGGCTGCCGTAGGAGCGTTCGATGTAAGAACGCCAGTACCGACTGCATTGTCCACTACGATGTTCTGGTAGGTTGTGCCTCCAGCCTCATCAGTAATCGCAGATGCGTCGACATATGCGTCAGCATCGAATGCCGTCACGTCGAAGACGATGGTGAAGGTTCCGCGATCTGCTCCGGTCTCCGGAGAAGTTACGCTCTCATCAGCTGAGACGAACTCAACCATGATTCCGCTGTCGTAGACGCCATGTGCGTCACCTGCAGCAGTTCCAGTCTTGGCTGCGTCTGCAAGCTCCTCACCACTCTCATCCTCAACGTCCCAGAGATCAGTCTCATCGTCAGTGACTTCTGCCATGATGGTCCAGCCGTCAGTGAGGCCTTCAAGAAGGTCTACGGTGACAGTGAACTCATACTCTTCGCCTGCCTCGAGTTCAAGATCGAGGTCGTCGAAGGTTACGGTTTCGTCAGCAGGGATGTTTTCCTCGCCGACTACTTCGCCGTCAAGCATGAGGTAGGCAGTAGCTGCCATGTTCTCAAGACCTGCTGCGCCCGTAACTACGAATTCAACAACAATATCGTCGACAGTGAGGTCAGAGTCTCCCTCAACCTCAGCGGTGAAGGCAAGAATATCTGCTTCAGTCTCATCGTTGTCGTCAACGTTGATCACGTGAGCATCGTTGATGTCATCTGCATCGTCACCATCGGTGAGAGAGATAGAGAGCTCAGCGTCAGCTGCGTCAGCGAAGGTCTCGACATCGAAGAGGAACTCATCGGTGCCGGTGGTCTCAGTGATCGTTGCTCCGTCAGCATCCACAAAGCGGACGCTTACGAAATCAAGACCCCAGTCATCACCTGCATCGCCAGTGTCAACGTTGTTTACACCGCTAACAGCGACAGTGAGCTCGCCCGTGTCACCTGCATCGATGACACAGCCATCGTCGAGGGAAACGGTCTTCGTCCAGTCGTTGTCATCATTGAACTCATCTGCATCTACGCGAGCGAACTCCTCGCCGTCGCACCAGATAGATACCTCGGTGATGAATTCATCGAGATCATCGTTTCCAGGCTGGGTTGAGAAGTCGAGGCGAACTGCAGTGATCTCAATGTCAGATCCATCGTCAACCTCGATCTCGAGGCCTGCAACTTCTACGTCCTCTTCGTCCTCACCAACGTGCTCGTTAGAGAGAGATCCGATTTCGTCGAAGCTGTCGATAGAACCTGCGCCGCCTGAGAGGCCGCCGGTAGAACCGCCGGTAGAACCTCCGGTCGAGCCGCCGGTTGATCCACCTGAAGCGTTTACCTTAGCGCGAGTGATCGGGCCAAAGTATCCTGCTGCCGGTGAGATGCCGTTAGCTGCCTGGTATGCAGCAAGTGCAGCCTGCGTCTGGGCACCGAAGTATCCAGTTGCGCCTGCCGGGATCGAGTATCCCTTGCTGATAAGCCAGTTCTGAAGTGCGGTTACTTCTGCGCCTGACGATCCGATCGTGAGATCCATCGTGAAGGTCATAGAAGCGGATGATCCGCCTGAGAGTGCTGCGATCTGGGCCATGAGGGCCGCGATCTGTGCCTCGAGCTCAGCCTGCGTTGCTGCCTTTGCCGGAGCAAAAGAAGCGAACGACATAGCTACGAGTCCGAGACCAGCGACGACAGCTGCGAATTTCGCAACAGCGTTTGTGTTTGAGCTAGTCATAACAATCGTTTTGTTAATTAATGTTAGAGACATGCGAGGAGCGATCTAAATCGCCGCCCCGTCACACGCCCTTTGTGGTAATTTGCGTTTCGCACGAAGCGCACTTTCACACTATCCGACAGGACGCTTTATCGACTCACGCCCCATCGGCTAGCTGGCAAAATTGTTCGTCCGGTCATGCATCCGTGTCTGGGAGGACTTCCATGTCTGTATGTGCCGCCATTTACGTAGACGGCTACGCGCGTAATTGCTTACGCGACTGAACCAGTTTCCCTATTCAGTTTTCAAAGTCCCCTGATCGGGTCTTACCCCGAGTCAGTACACGTAAGTATACGGACGAGCCGCCCATTCCTTACGTATTTAATGTGGATAACACAGGCCCCGGGGATATAGCATGAAGAGACCGTTGCCGGTCCCATACCTCCCCTATGGCTATTGTTTCCCCACAAGCTAAATCTATAGCTTTTGGGCCCTTTAGTCAATCAGCAGCATGAAGGCCAGATGAGCCCCGATTAGGCGGGAAAACCGCTAGTCCGCGAGGGTATATTTGGTCCAGCGACGCTTCCCTTCCTTAGTTACCCTCCTCTCGTCCACCAGGGCCTGCAGTTCGCGCTGGATGGTCTTCTCGCTCACGTCCCGGATCAGCATGGAAATATCCTTTATATGAGACGGCCCTTTGGACCTGAGAATGGAGAGCACCGCCTCTCGCCGCCCTTCCTTCTGAGGATTGTCCGATAGATGTCCTTTAGGAATGGACGGGGTCGAGACGAGTTTTGCTGGCTTCTTTGGCTCCGTCCTGGACGCGACCGCCTCTCTCCTCGGCGATGATTTCGCGAGCTCCGCGAGCGAAGGCATCGCATCGAACGAGACGCGCGGCTCCTCATAGGTAGC
The DNA here is from genome assembly GCA_964569655.1 of uncultured Candidatus Saccharibacteria bacterium. Taxonomy (GTDB): domain Bacteria; phylum Patescibacteriota; class Minisyncoccia; order Phycocordibacterales; family Phycocordibacteraceae; genus C7867-001. Next base: position 190,525 of record CAZMTN010000002.1, on the reverse strand, counting down.
CACCTCCTCAAGAAGCAGGTGCGCTTCCCTGGCTATCAGATCCGCATTCATCGGGGAGAGGAGGTTACTGGTGCGAGCGATCGAGAGGAGGCTCGAAAGCGAGAGGAGTTCCTTAGAGAGCGCCGGGCGAGCTACGTGGGGCTCAAGGACGGCCGCATCCACGAGCGCCATGGCGAGCTCGTCCGCACGCTGCTTCAAGGACGGCGAGTAGCTGAATGCCGGAGCGACCAGGTGGACTGCACGGGCCAATCGCTCCGCCTTCTTGTATATGTAAATCCTCTTTATGTCCTTTCCGAATATGTTGGAGAATATGCCTTTTTCTAGGACGAAACTGTCTACGGAACTCACTCTCGAGTTTGTATTTGAGACACTATTCTGTCCTTTATTTTCCATATTTGTCTCTAAGAATTTGCCTCACTTGTCCGTAAGTATATGTCCTTTCGCATCACGGACGCAAGTCTTTTATTGCCCGGGTAACGTGTCCCAATGCGCGAGTGGCTATTCTTCAATAAACCTTGCGGCTGCGCGACGGATTGAGGAATACAATGGTAAAATCTGTGCATGAAACAGCAGCGGAGGAAGTCCCAAAAGCCGGCACCGAAGCCCGGACACTATCGGACGCTCATCAAATGGGTCGGCTCGATCGCGCTTGTCGCCTTCGGCCTCATCCTCCTCATCTCCTTGAAGCCGCTCACGCTCGGCGGACCCATCGGGGACGCGCTCTTCACTTACGCCTTCGGCTATCTCGGCGTCGCCGCATACCTATTGCCGGTGGTGGTGATCGGTCTTGGCCTCGGTCTCATGCTCGAGCGCACCTTCGCGAGCGGCAAGACCGTGGCAGGAGGCACGCTTATCATCGTCGCGCTTCTCGGCCTCATGGGACTCGTGAGCCATGCGCTCGGCGGCGTCGCGGGAGACTATGTCGGACAGAGCGCGGTGTCCGCGTTCGGCATCGGCGGAGCGCTCATCATCCTATTGGCGGTATCGGCAGTCGGCGCAGTGCTCGTCATCGATATCGGCGCCTTCCTCGAATTCATTTCGACCACTGCGAACAAGACCAAGGATGCCGCGGGAGATGCGCTCAGCAACGTATCCCTCCCTGCGTTCGGCACTGCTTCAGCAGACGCGAGCCAGGACAGCTACGTCCCGGAGGAACCTGCGCCAGCGGCTCCTGAGAAGGAACCGGTCATCAGCGTCTTCAATCGGCCGCAGGGCGCGGAAGCTGCCGGGCCAGTCGGTTCTATCGCCAATTTCGATGCGGAATACAATCCCCCTCCCCTCTCCCTCCTAGGCTCGGATACCGGGAAGCCGGGCACGGGCGACATCAAGGCGAACGCCAATATCATCAAGCGCACCTTCCAGAACTTCGGCATCAACGTGGAGATGGACGAAGTATCGGTCGGTCCGACCGTCACCCGCTATGCCGTGAAGCCGGCAGAGGGCGTCCGCCTCTCGAAGATCATCAGCCTCCAGTCGAACCTCGAGCTCGCGCTGGCCGCACACCCGGTGCGCATCGAGGCGCCTATCCCGGGCAAGTCATTGGTCGGCATCGAAGTGCCGAACTCGACCAAGGCGACGGTCGGCCTCGCGGGCATCATCTCCGTCCCGGAGTGGACCGAGAGCAAGAAGCCGCTCCTCGCCGCCATCGGCCGCGACATCACCGGCACGCCGCACTACGTGAACGTAGCGAAGATGCCGCACGGCCTTGTCGCCGGCGCGACCGGATCCGGAAAGTCGGTGGCTATCCATGCGCTCATCACCTCGCTCCTCTACCGCAACGGCCCGAACCAGCTGCGCTTCATCATGGTGGACCCGAAGCGCGTCGAGCTCACCGGATACAACGGCATCCCGCACCTGTTGACCCCGGTCATCACGGACCCAAAGAAGTGCATCCTCTCGCTCAAATGGGCGGCGAAGGAGATGGAGCGCCGCTACAACATCCTCGAGACGGAGGCCGTCCGCGATATCGAGTCCTATCACAACACGATCGTGGAGCCGGCACGCAAGAAGAAGTCCGAGAACATGCCGGAGGCGATGCCGTACATCGTCATCGTCATCGATGAGCTCGCGGACATCATGCAGAGCTACCCGCGCGAACTCGAGGCAAGCATCGTCCGCCTCGCGCAGATGAGCCGCGCGGTGGGCATCCACCTCGTCCTCTCGACCCAGCGCCCGTCGGTGAACGTGATCACGGGCCTCATCAAGGCGAACGTCCCTACCCGCATGGCGCTCCAGGTGGCGAGCCAGATCGATTCCCGTACCATCATTGATAGCGGCGGCGCAGAGATGCTCCTCGGCGCCGGAGACATGCTCTACCTCTCGAGCGACATGCAGAAGCCGGTCCGCATCCAGACCGCGTACATCAGCGAGGCCGAAGTGAAGAAGGTGGTGGCGCATATCAAGGCGAATAACGCCGGAGACCTCTCTTCCCTCGATCTCGGTGCGAACGGCCAGCCGGCCGAGCCGAACGACGCGGTCATGTTCTCAGCGAACCTCGAGGACAGCGATGTCGACGACGACCTCTACGAGCAGGCGAAAGCAGCGGTTGAGGAGGCAGGACGTGCATCCACCTCGTACCTCCAGCGTAAGCTCCGCATCGGCTACAGCCGCGCGGCGCGCCTCATGGACCTCCTCGAGGAGAAAGGGGTCATCGGGGCTGCAGACGGCTCCCGTCCGCGTGAGGTCCTCTCCCGCGCCGGGAGCGCGCCCGCGGACGACGTCCAGGAAGAGTTCTAGCCGATGCTCACCCGCTCCCTCATCGCCGTCGTGCTCGTCATCCTGGTCGGGTACGGGGCCCTGGAGGCCGCTCCGCTGCTTGCGGGCCCGGACCTGGTCCTCACCACCCCCCAGGAAGGGGCTGCCGCGCTCGGCGGCATGGTTGAGGTCGCCGGGGTCGCCTCCCGGGTGAATTCACTCTCCCTTAACGGGTCACCCCTCCTCATAGACGAGGCAGGCAACTTTTCGCGCCTCATCGTGCTTCCCCGGGGGAGCGCTATACTTACCCTAACCGCGTCAGACCGATTCGGGAGGAGCATTACCAAGCAGACATCGGTCTACGTGCCGTGATTAATTTTTGAACTATGCCCAAGAAACCCGCCACGAAGAAGCAAGCAGCCGCTGAAGAGACGGCCGAGCCGTCCACAAGCGGCACCGACCGCCAGAAGTCGATCGACATCGCGATGAAGGAGATCCGGACGAAGTTCGGCGACGAGGCCATCATGACCTACGGCTCGACGAAGCCGGCGGCCATCGCTTCCGTCTCGACCGGCTCCATCGGGCTCGATGCCGCGCTCGGCATCGGCGGACTTCCCCGCGGCCGCATCATCGAGATCTACGGCCCCGAGTCTTCCGGCAAGACGACGCTCTCGCTCCATTCCATCGCTGAGGCGCAGAAGAAGGGCGGCATCTGCGCATTCGTGGACGCGGAGCACGCGCTCGATCCCGAGTACGCGCGCCGCATCGGCGTGAAGCTCGAAGAGCTCCTCATCTCGCAGCCGGACACGGGAGAGCAGGCGCTCGAGATCGTCGAGTCGCTGGTCCGCTCCGGGAATATCGACATGATCGTCGTGGACTCCGTCGCCGCGCTCACGCCTAAGGATGAGATCGAGGGAGACATGGGCCAGGCGCAGATGGGAAAGCAGGCCCGCCTCATGTCCCAGGCGCTCAGAAAGCTCACCGCCATCACAGCGAAGTCGAAGACCATCATCATCTTCATCAACCAGATCCGCATGCAGCTCGGCGTCATGTTCGGCAACCCTGAGACGACCACCGGCGGCAAGGCACTCAAGTTCTACACCTCGGTCCGCCTCGACATCCGCCGCATCGCCTCCATCAAGAAGGGAGAGGAAGTGGTGGGCGGCCGCGTGCGCGTGAAGGTGGTGAAGAACAAGGTCGCGGCCCCGTTCAAGACCACCGAGTTCGACCTCCTCTATAACGAGGGCATCTCCCGCGAGGGCGAGCTCATCGCGCTCGGCGAGAAGTACGAGATCGTAGAGAAGTCCGGCAATACCTATAAGTTCGGCGACCAGAAGCTCGCGGTCGGGTACGACAACACCCGCACCTTCCTCCGCGAGAACAAGCCGATTGCGAACGAGATACTGAAGCAGATCCGCGCGAAGCTCGCAGCGGAATAGGAAAAGGCCCGCAGTTCCCTGCGGGCCTTCTTCGTCCTAAGAACTTAGAGCGCTTCATGCGCCAGCTCTGACTCCCTGACCCGATACCTGCCCAGGCACACGCGCGCCTCATTCATGAGATGCGTTATACCCTTCCCTGACACCTCGAATAGCGCCTGCGGCGATTCGATATCGCCTTCATACCACGTCGCCTTGAGGACCGGCTCCTCATGCTTCGGGCATGGCGGCAGCCAGATCCGGAGGACACGGACCCGGTCCTGGTCGCGGCAGATGACCACAGCCTTCCCCACCCGTATCACTGAGAGGCCAGCGAGGTCGTAGGCGGGAGCATCGATCTCCATTTTCACACGATGCTCTATCCTGCCGAGCACATTCTTCGGCGTGACCCTGATGAAGAGCCATGCGATGAAGATCAGGGCTATCAGCCCGACGGACATAATCAACCGCTGTGCGGTCTCGTTAAATGCAATCGATTCAATGAACAGCAACATCTCACCCTCCAGAATCTCGCGCAGCTGTGATACTGCACTCCTCGGAGCAAGGTACCAGCCCGCAGAACAGGATGTCAAACGGAAAAGAAAAGCCCGCGGTCGTATCCGCGGGCTTTCGCATCAGGGTCAGGCCGCCCTGATGCATTCGGCGATGACGCACTTCAAGTCTTCAAGACCCCTCAGATCCGGACCGAAGGGGTACTTCCCTTCCTTGGGATAGTAAGTGGAAAGCAGGATGCAGGGCGCACGGATGTCCCGACTTACCTGCACACACAGAACCGGATCGCTGGCAGGGATGAGAGGCCCGGCTTCGACGAACAGCTGCGGCTCATGGACCATGAGGACCTTGCTGAAAGGGTTCGGCTCGAAGGTCTCCGTCTCGTAAGCGCTTTTGCCCGCTGCCTTGCGCTCAACGATGGCCTCGTCCGCTACCTTGCGCAACTCGTTCATGATCTGCGCGATTCGCCGCTTCTGCCCGTATTTGCGACGCATCTTCCTACGTGCGTGCCTCTTCCAGAAGCCGTACCCGTTTTCGAAGACGCGCTTCTCGATCCGCCATGCTATCGCGGCATGCGCCGCGACACTAATGGCAACTACTATTGCCAACCAAAAGTACATGACACTTCCCTTCTTCAGCCATTGGCTGAGGTGAAAATCCTAACGGCACCACGTGCCTCTGCCCTTTCTATATCCTATTTACGCGAATCGCACCACTACCACGGATAGCAGATGGCAACGTCCGTAGCATCGAGGCCGAGCTGCTCAGCGAACCAGAGGCGGGCGGTCTCCTCGTTGCCGATGGCGTCGATGAGCTTCGCCTTAAGCGCGAGCGCGGCTGGGAGCGTCGCACCATCCGCGATAGCAGCAACCTCCTCTACCGGGATGTTCCGATTCGCCGCGACCATCCGCACGAACTCGTCATGGAAGAACGCGAGGTCCTCCTCGAAGCGGGCCCGCTCCTCAGCGGTGAGCTCCTTATCCTGGCTTCCCGCATCCTTGAACGGCACGGACGAGAGCGCCTCGTACGAGATGCCGCTCAGTTCGTTCTGCTCCGCGTAATTAAGGTACGACATGGTGATGCCGATGCTGCCTACGTTCGAGAATGGGGATGCGATGATAGTGTCCGCGCCCGTGGCTGCAAGATACGCGGCAGACGCTCCCATATCGCGGATTACGGCGGCGCTCGGGAGCGGAGACGTCTTCAGGAGCTCAGCGAGCATCTCCCCGCCTACCGGGGAGCCGCCGCCCGAGTCCACCTGCACAAGGACGCCGAGGATATTCGGGTCCGCCTCTGCGCGGCGGAGCTCCGAGCCGAAGGTGTCCGGGTCCATCGAGAGGAGCTCGTTGCCGGATTCGTCGTACGAGACGCCGGAACCGTACACGTCGCCCGTGATCGAAAGGACGGCGATGGTGCAGTAGCCGTCGCTCACCGAAACGCTCGCGTTGTATCCGCTCCATTCGTCGTACCAGGAGCCCCAGAGCGCGAGGCCGATATAGAACGTGATAAGGACGCCCGTGAAGAACAGGATTCCCCGGAGGATGCCGTGATATGGAGTCATGCGCCCATAGTACGGGCAGGATGGGCTTCCCTGGAGAGTTATGCCCAGCAACGTAAAAGCCGCGCATCACTGCGCGGCTTCCGCTTCTTGTTCGAGGATGAGGATGGCCTCGTGCTCCCGCAGGTACGCGAGGACGTCATCAAGGAGCCTGGCTTCCTCATGGAGGCCGTAGAAGGACCTGAGCCCTCGCCTCGGACTCATGTCCCAGTATGCGGCCATGCGTACCGGTTCTCCGGACGGGAGCGAGATGCGCACGCGCATGAGCGTGCGCGGCTTCCCGCCGATTATGCGGACGACTTCCGTCATCCACCTGCTCGGCATGAAATCGAAGGCTTCGTATCCCTGCAGGTTGAGCTCCTGCTGCAGCGTGCTCGTGACGTTCCCGAGCATCCCGTGCGGATCCGGTTCCGATACCGTCTCCGGATACGGCAGGAACTGCAGGAGAAAGCCGATGCACACGAGAAGTACGACCCACAGGCCGAGATAGCCTGTATTGGACGCGGCTGCGTCCAGGATAATGCTGAGATACTCCATGTCGCCCCCTGTTTGTACAAAGCCGCGGCTCATCCGCGGCGCTCGGGCCATTACATACCAGGCGCCGGGAAAATACAACCGCCGCGTGATTCCGAGCGTCCCTTCTGCTATGGTGGACACAGAAGAGAAAGGAGGCCCATATGGCCCGCATTCACGTGGTGCGGGTCGCGGAAAGCGGCTCACACTTGCAAAAGCTGCTCCTCGGGCTCACTGTCGAGGCGATCCGGTTCGGCCCGTTCAAGCTGCCGCCCATACCGAAGGGCGGAGTCGTGAGCGTCACCATAGCGTTCGGGTACTGCCCCTCGGGCCTCATGGCGAACCAATGCTGGATCGTGGAGCTGCTCGCGCTCTACGAGAGCCTTAGAGAGGCTGGCAGGGACATCGACGCCCTGCGGCTCAAGCGCCAGTACGACCTGCGCCCGTTCGGCTTCCGGCAGGTCATCACCCTCCCGATCCATCCTGAGTTCGAGATCGAAGAGCTTGTTGCGTAAGAAAGGCCCGGAACCCCCGGGCCTTTTCCTTTACGCGAAGCGCACCACGCGCCCGATATCCTTCAGCACCCAGAGCACGGCGGCTCCCGTGACGAGCGTGAGCGCCTGCACCAGGAATTCCGTGTGCCCGAACGCATAGAGGAAGAACTGGATGGCGCCAAGGAAGTCTCCCGGCACGTTCTCAAAGACCTTCGCTACCCATACTTCCCTGCCGATGCCGTAGAGCGCGAGCGCGGCGATCACGAGCGCAAGCGCGGAGCCGCTCAGCAAGAGGCGCGAGTAGTGGATGACGCGCACGCGGCGCATCACGACGGATTCGATATCAGCGTTGTTCGTCATAGGTGTCTTTGAATAGTTTCTTCGCGCGGTGCACGCGCGTCTTAATGGCGGATACGGTGCTCCCTTCTGCGGATGCGATCTCCTCCTGCGTCTTCCCTTCGAGGAACTGGAGCCTGAGCGCACGGCTCATCGCTTCCGGCAGCTTCGCGAGGACCATGAGCACCTCGTTGCGGACCGAGAGATCCTCAACGAAGTCACCCTTGTCTGGAAGGCGCTCGAATACTTCCGGGTCGAGAGCGGCCGATACCCGATTGAGCTTCCGAAGCTTCTGGTACCGGGTGAACGCGAGCCTCGTGAGGATGGTATACGCCCAAGACGAGAACGAAGCTCCCTCCTGCACCGCATAGCGGTCCGCGTAGAGGTAGATGCGGGTGAAGGCGTCCTGGACCACTTCCTCCGCGTCCTCCGGGCTCACGAGGATGCTCCGGGCCTTCCGGAGGAAGGCATCCTCGTACCGCTTCACGAGCACGCGGAACGCGCCCGGCTCGGAGCGGGAAAGGCGGAGGATGTCCTCGTCTGAGAGGGCGTTCAGGACCTCGGTTGAAAATGCGGTCACGTCCTGTATCATACAGTTATCCCGCTTTCCGGGCATTTTTTATAACCATCAGACCTTAACCAACGTTTCCTATGGCAGTCCTCTCATACAACGAGATCCTCCCGAAGACGGTGATCGAGTACGAAAACGCCCCGTACGAGGTCCTCTCGTCCCACATCTTCCGCATGCAGATGCGCAAGCCCGTCAACCAGACCAAGCTCCGGAACATCATCTCCGGCCGCGTGATCGAGATCTCCTTCCACCAGTCCGAGACCATTTCCGAGGCGGACATTGAGAAGATGGACGCCGTCTACCTCTACACCAACCGCGGCGAGTCCTGGTTCACCGAGGTCGGCAACCCGAAGAACCGCTTCTCCTTCAAGGAGGAGGCCGTGCACGATCAGGTGCAGTGGCTCATCACCAACGCCGAGGTTGAAGTGCTCGTCTACAAGGACAAGCCGGTAACCATCAAGATCCCGATCAAGGTTGACTTGAAAGTGACGGAGGCCGCTCCGGCAGTGAAGGGAGACACCGTCTCCGGCGGCAGCAAGCAGGTCGGCCTTGAGTCCGGGGCTACCGTGAACACCCCGCTCTTCATCAACGAGGGCGACGTGATCAAGATCAACACGGAGACCGGCGAGTACGTGGAGCGCGTAAGTAAGGCGTAACGGGAAAGAAAAAGCCCCCGGATTTCTCCGGGGGCTTTTGCCTTTTGCGCGCCCTTAGGCTTGGCGAGCAGAACGGCGGGCGATGTCGATATGGGTTTCAATCTGCACCACGTCGGCATCCGTTGCATCCTCAGGCTTCGGCACGTCCATGGTGAGATGGCCGCCGATCACGTCGCGGAAGAAGCAGCTGCGCGCATGCGTGTGGCAAGCGCCGCCGACCTGTTCGACGAAGTAGATGATGCAGTCGAGGTCGCAATCGATCCGCATGCTCATGACCTTCTGGATGTGTCCGCTGGTCTCGCCTTTCTTCCAGCGCTCCTGCTTGCTGGTCGAGAAATAGACGACTTCGCCGGTGGCGACAGTCTCCCGATGACAGGCTTCGTTGGTCCAGGCCTGCATCAGGATTTCCTTGGTCAGATAGTCTTGGGCGATGGCCACAATGAGACCGCCCCGCTTCGCGAAGTCCGGCATCACGTTTCCGGCAAGGACTTGGGTGAGGTTCGATGACGTCTTTTCCATTGGGTTCCCCCGTTTGAAGTTGCACCTGCACGCATACTGCCCGAGCGTCTCTATAAACGCAAGAAACCGGCTCATGCCGGTTTCTCTGCTTTCCTTCCCGGGCTTTACGCCTGGAGGTATGGGAGGAGGCCCATGTAGCGGGCGCGCTTGATCGCGAGCGCGATCTCGCGCTGACGCTCTGCCTGTACGCCGGTGCGCTTGCGAGCGACCATACGCGCGTGCGGGTCGGTGAAGAGCTTCAAGTAGCCGACATCCTTGTAGTCGACGTACTTCTTGTGCTCGATCTCCTCTCGTTCTGCCTGATGTGCCATACCTGATTATTTAAAGCTTAAAACGGAATGTCTTCCGGGTTGATATCCTCCTCCGGGTACTGGATGCCTTCTGAGGATGGCGCCTCGAAATCCGAAGCTGCCTTGGCTCCCTGCTCCTTCGGCGCTGGGCCGCCGGCAGCTCCCCCGCGTCCGCCGTCCGCGCCGAACTGGAAGGTATCGACGACGATCTCGGTGCGGTAGTTCTTCTTCCCGTCCGCCTCCCAGGTACGGGTCTGGATGCGTCCCTCGACGTATACCGGGCGCCCCTTCTTGAGGTACTGCGCCATGACCTCGGCGACGCGGCCGAAGGCTACGACGTTATGGAACTCGGTCATCTCGCGCGGAGCGCCTGACTTGTCCTTGAAGCTGCGGTTGGTCGCGAGACCGAAGGTGACGACCTGGCCGCCGCCCGGGAGGGCGCGGGCTTCAGGATCGCGGGTGAGGTTGCCGTAGAGGAGTACTTTGTTGAGGTACATGATTTAGGCGTTCGCTCCCTCGAGGGCGGCGTTGAGTTCTGCGTCAGACACTTCCTCCTCTCCTGAGGCCGGGACCTTCTCGCGGAGCTCACGCATCTCGGCGGCGTGGAGGGCTACCTCCTTCTCCGTGCGGATGTCGAGCGAGCGGATGATGCGGTTCTCGGCCTTGACCGCCTCCTGCACTGCCTCATGAACGGCTGCGTTACCTTCGTACGCTACCCAGCAGAAGTGCGCTGAGTCGAAGTCGCGGCGGCCGGCGGTCTCCGAGCGGGAGATGGTGTAGGCGAGCTGGACTTTCTCCGGGGCGCCCTCGGCGACCACCGTTCCCGCGACATCGCGGATAGCCTCGTACGCGCGCTTCGCCTCGCTCTCGGAGAGCTCCGGGTCGAGGTGGAACGCGATCTCGTATACGCGGACTTCGGACGGGTCAGCCGCCTCTACGTCTGCTTCGATTTCTTTCTTTCGAGCCATAGTGAACGCATGCTATCACGCCCCTTCCCCCAGGGCAAACAGCCGTACGGCGTTCAGGACGGTGGCCTCCCGGACCTTCTCCATGTCCTCGGTCCGGATCTCCGAAAGGGCCTGGACCACGTCTATGACCGAGCCCGGGTCGTTCCTTTGTCCCCGGATGCGGGCCGGGGCCACGTACGGGGCGTCCGTCTCGGTGAGGAGGCGGTCCAGGGGGGCGTACCGGATAACGTCGTCGTAATCCCGGGCGAAGGTGATGACCGCCGTATAGGAGATGGTGAAGTCCGCCTCGAAGGCGCGCTTCGCCACGTCCTTGTCCCCTACGAAGAAGTGGAAGTCTCCCTTGAGGGCGTCGCCATACTCCTGCTTCGCGCTCTGGATGATGTCGAGCGCGTCGTGGTACGCGTCCATGCTCCTTTTTGAAGGGCGCGCATGCACGATGAGCGGCCGCTTGGTCTTCCCCGCGAGGTGCACATGCTTCTCGAAGAGCTCCTTCTGGTTCTTCTTCAGCTCCTCCGTCACGTCCTCGGGACGGTAGTAGTCGAGGCCGCACTCCCCTATCGCGACCACCTTCGGGTACATGAGGAGATTCCGGAACGCGTGCTCGTCGTAGACGGAATCCGGCGCATGATTCGGATGGAGCCCGACCGATGCGAAGAATTCCGGCTCTTCGTCTACGAATTCCGCGGCCGCACGTGACGATGCCTCATCCGTGCCGACCACCAGTGCCCCGATGCCGCGCTCGTGGAGGGATTTCACCAGCGCTTCGCGGTCATCCTTGAACTGGTCGAACTGGATGTGGCAGTGGGCGTCGAAGTAGCGCATATGTGCAAGAACAGTATCACACGCATTGACTTCCCCTCCCCAGCGCGTAGAGTACCGGCGTTGCCTCCTTGAGAGGCTAAACCATAGTCCGATTCTCGAAGAGATAGGACGATTGGAGGAAAGAATGAGTTCTTTAGCAGTCGAAACGAACGAGGAGCTGCTTCCCAAGCTGCTCAAGATAGGCCAGGATCAGCTCCTCATCCGGATGGTTCTCTCTGCAGACCGAAAGGGCGTCGGATTGATTCATTTTCGGGCGGACCTAGTGTTGATCGTCCGGTCGGTAAAAACCGACTTGGGATCCGCCTTCGCTCACCTGACCTTTCAAAATGACCCGAGGAAAGACTTCTGCGGTCTCGAACTGACGGTCCAGGACCTGCAATTTGAGAACGAGGACTATGATTTCACCGAAAGATTGAGGTCGGTGCTTAAGCACTGGCGCAATGGCGTAACCGGAGACGGGCCGAGGCCGCATGATGAATGGTTCGTTCCCAAACCTTTCGTCGGCATCCTTACCTGCGGCATGAGGCCGGGCACAGTGGTAACCGAAACCCGACCAGACGATCGGATATGGCCCGTCTACTACGGCTCGATCCTGCATGAGCTCGATAAGTTTCAGGATGAACTCTTCGCGATCGGAAAGCGCGATAGCGACCTGCCGGCTCCTTACCAAAAAGCCTTGCGCGTGACAGAGAATCGTTTCAAGGCATTCGCTGGACAAGTCCAAACGGCACAGATCCAACGAATCATCGAGTAGGCACTATCCCCCGCTTCTGCTAGTCAGGAGCGGGGTTTCTTCTTATCCGAGCCTCGGGAAGAGATTCTCCGGCTTCTTGTTCTCCTTCACCGCTTTCATCATAGTCTCCGACGTCTTCGGCATCACGGGGGCCAAATGCGCAGCCACCTTCGCGACGTGCCGCACCAGCTTCTCGATCTCGAACCTCCCTTCCGCCTTTATCTGCTCATCCTCGCTCTTCACCTTCTTATACGGCTCGTGCTCCGTCATGAAGGCGTCTCCCTTGCCGATGTGCTCCCAGATGAGGTCCATCGCATCGTTGAAGCGGAACTTCTCGATGTGCTCGGTGAATGCCGGCTCGATGGCGACGTCCTCCTCGGTGAGGGTCACCGGCGCCGTGAAATTATCCTCGGCGAGCTTCATCACGCGCGCGACCAGGTTCCCGAGGCCGTTCGAGAGGTTCGCGGTATAGACCTCCTCGAAGCGCTCGCGGGTGAAATCGCTGTCTTCCGAAGGGTGCACGTGGCGCAGCACGAAGTAGCGGAACGCGTCCACGCCGTACTTCTCCGCGTATTCGACCGGATCAACCGTATTGCCGAGGGACTTCGACATCTTCTGCCCGTTGCTCGTCACGAACCCGTGTATGAAAATCTGCCCCGTCGGCGGGAGTCCCGCGGACAGGAGCATCGCCTGCCACATCGCGGCCTGCTGGCGGACCTGGTCCTTCCCGGCGAATTGGATCGCCTTGCCGGTCCAGAACGCGTCGAACTTCTCCGTGTCAGGCCAGCCGAGCGTCGAGATGTAGCTCACGAGCGCGTCGAACCAGACATACATGACCTGTTCCTCGTCTCCCGGGACCGAGACGCCCCACGGCATCTTCGACTTTAATCGGGAGATGCTGAAGTCTTGGAGGCCGTCCTTCTCCATGAGCGAGGTGAACTCGTTCAGGCGGAAAGACGGCACCACGAGCTCCGAATGCTCGCGATAGAGCTTCGAGAGCGCATCCTCGTATTTGCTGAAGCGGAAGAAATAGTTCTCCTCATCGCGGAGCTCGAGCTCGAGGTTCGGATGGAGCATGCAGCGCCCGTTCGAGAGCTCGGAATCCGTCTTCTCGAGCTCGCAGCCCATGCAGTACTTCACCTGGTACGCCTTCTTGTAGATGTCGCCGGCAGCAGCGCACCGCTTCCAGAACTCCTCGGCTGCCGCCACGTGACCCGGATCCGTCGTGCGGATGAAGGCATCGTACGAGATGCCGAGGAGCGCATGGAGCTTCTTGAACTGCTCCGCGAAGCGGTCGGCATAGTCCTGCGGGGTCTGCCCCGCCTCGTTCGCCATCTTGTAGATCTTCGAACCGTGCTCGTCGGTGCCGGTGTTGAAGAACACCTCGTCCCCGCCCGCGCGAAGCGTACGCGCGTACGCGTCCGCCTGCACGAACTCGAGCGCATGCCCGATGTGCGGCTTGTCGTTCACGTACGGCAGGGTTGTCGTGAGGTAGCGGCGCATTACGAGATGAGCTGCTTGCTCTTCGAGTAGTCCGAGAAGAACTCCTGCGCGGCAGCAGCGATAGGCACGGAAAGGAGGAGGCCGAGGAAACCGGCGATCTCGCCCCCAGCTATGAGGGCTATGATCACGAGTAGCGGTGGTATGCCCACCACCTTCTTCACCACCAGCGGATAGATGAGGTTCGCCTCGAACTGGTTGATGATCACGTAGAGGCCCGCCACGATGAACGCGAGCGGGAGACCGCCGGCGCCGAATGCCACGATGATGGCGATCACGCCGGCGACCAGGGAGCCGAAGATCGGCACCAGTTCCGCCATGCCGGTGATGATGCCGAGCAGGAGCGCGTACGGGACGCCCATGATGAAGAGGCCGAGCGAGGTGAGCACGGCGACGATTACGGAAAGGAGGAGCTGGCCCTGCATCCAGAGGCCGATCTTCGCCTTGGCGCGCAGCCACAGGTCCACCACGTACGCTTCATGCTTCTTCGGCGTGATGAGGCGGAGGAAGTCGTCGATGCCGGTCTCCTGCATCGCGAAGTAGAACGAGAGCACGATGACGAGCAGCAAGGAGAAGATGCCGCCGAAGAACGTCGAGATGAGGTGGATGGCGCCGCTCGTGCCGGTCGTGAACGCGCCGCGGAAGATGTCGAGCGCGGTGAGGATGGAATTCTGCTCGCTCGTGAGGTGCGATGCGGCGTCCGTCACGCCTACCAAGGAGCTCTCCGGCTGGAAGGAATTCAAGTACTGCGGCAGGGACGCGAAGAAGGAGGAGGCGTCCGCGAGGAGCGGTGGGAGGAAGAAATAGATGATGGTGAAGAAAGACCCGAAGACGATGAGGTACATGAGGAGCACCGCGAGAAGGCGCGGGATGCGGTGGCGCGTGAAGAAGACCACGCCCGGCTCGATGGCGGACGCGATCACGATGGCCGTGAGGATGAGGAGGAGGAGGTCCCGGAGGATCCAGACCAGGTATGCGGCTACGCCGATGACGATGGCCTTGATGAGGGTGCCCGAGGTGATGGAGATGCCGAGCTGTCTATCCATAGGGGAAATATAGCATAACCGCCCTTTTCAGGGCGATTGAACGGGCGTCTTAGGAAACTGCAGCGCGGATGCGCTCCGCAGCTTCAGCGATAGTGAGGCGCTCCTGTTCCCCGCTATCGCGGTGGCGCAGCGTGACCGTATCGAGGAGCTCCGGATTCTCGCCGAGCGTGTCGAAATCGACGGTGATGCAGAACGGCGTGCCGATCTCGTCCTGGCGGCGGTAGCGCTTGCCGATGTTGCCGTTGTCGTCCCACGCGATGGCCGGATGCACCTTCTGGAGCAGCTTGCGTACTTCCTTCGCCTTCTCGACGAGCTCAGGCTTATTCTTCAAAAGCGGAGAGACCATGGCCTTCACCGGCGCGATCTTCGGCGCGAGGGCAAGATACGTGCGGACCTCGCCGCCGAGGTCATCTTCGCGGTAAGCGCTCGCTAGGATGGCAAGCAGAGTGCGGTCGACGCCAAGAGACGGCTCAATCACGTGCGGAATGAACTTCTCCTTCGTTTCCTCATCCATGTATTCAAGGTTCACTCCCGAGCCGTCCTGATGCGCGGAGAGGTCGAAGTCGGTGCGATACGCAAGGCCCCAGAGCTCCTTCCTGCCGAACGGGTAGTCGAACTCAAAATCAATGGTGCGCCTCGAATAATGGGCGCGATCCCCATCAGCTACCTCGAGCTCGTGCACTGCCTCGGTCCTGAGACCGACCGCTTCGGCGAAGCTGTGCATCATGGTGCGCCACATCTCGAACGCTTCCTGCCACTGGCTCGGACGTACAAAATATTCAACCTCCATCTGCTCGAGCTCGCGGAGGCGGAAGATGAAGTCGCGCGGCGCGATCTCATTTCTGAACGCCTTGCCGATCTGTGCGATGCCGAACGGCAGCTTCGGATGAAGCGTATCCACGGTGTTCTTGAAATTGGCGAAGATGCCGCCAGCCGTCTCCGGGCGGAGGTACGAAATGGAGGACGCATCCTCGGAAGCGCCGATCTGCGTCTTGAACATCATATTGAACTGGCGCGCCTCGCCGAGCTTCCCTTCGCACTCGGGGCAGGTAGTCGGGTCGTCGAGCTGGTCCGCGCGGAAGCGGCGTTTGCACTTCTCGCACTCAGTAAGCGGATCAGAGAAGCCGGAGACGTGCCCGGACGATTCCCAGATTTTCGGGTTCATCAGGATCGCGGCGTCTACGCCGAACATGTCGTCGCGCTCCTCCACCATCATCCGCCACCAGAGCTGCTTAATATTGTTCTTCAGGATGAGGCCGTAGTGGCCGTAGTCATAGGTGCCCGCGAGACCGCCGTAGATCTCGGAGCCCGGGAACACGAAGCCGCGGCGCTTCGCGAGCGAGACGATCTTCTCCATGAGGGTGGGTTCAGCCATAGGGTTGTATTACCACGAACTACTCTACCGAGCCATCCTCCTTATCGTAGGCGGGGTCGGTATCGGTCTCGATGGTGAGCATCGGCGCAGTGCTCGTGATGCTGGTCTGCGTGAAGCGGTCGGTGCCGGTGAGGCTCTGCGCGGACACGATCATCGGGCTCGAATTGGACTGCGACGAGCTCGGCGTGAATCCGACCTGGAAAGATGCCTGCTTCGTCGTGTTCGGGCCGATGTCCCCCGGCACCCACTTCACCGTGCGAGTGGATTCGGTGTAGGTGACCGAGCCGTTCGGATTGGTGAGCCCCGTGAAGCGGACGTACGACGGAAGCGTCATGGTGACCGTCGCGCCGCCGATGGAGTTCACGTCGTTCTGCGCGGTGAGCATGATGGTGTACGTCGTCTCCCGGTCGGGCTCGGGCGGGATAGGGCCCGTGTTCGTGAACGGCCCGACCGAGCGCACGGCGCGCGACTCGAGCGAGATCCCGGTCGCGATCTTCACCGAGCGAGTGATGACCGCGGTAAGCGACTCCGGGACTCCGGATTGGCCGACGCGGCGGCCGGAGGAGGAGACAGTGAAGGTCGCGGACGGGTTCCGGAGCGAGTCGAGCTCGCTGCCGGACTTGATCCGGAACGAGAAGGTCCCTACCCCAGTGTCTCCAGGCGCGATGGAACGCAGCCCCGAGTCCGTGTCGCGGTCGAAGCGGATGGTGTTATCGGAGGAGCGGTAGAAGCCGTTGTCCGCCACCACGCTCTTCGGGTCGTAAGCGTTCCCCGAGAGCGCGATGATGACGGAGCCGTCCGTGATGGGATCATCGAGCGTGTTGCGCCAGCGCACAACGC
Source organism: uncultured Candidatus Saccharibacteria bacterium (assembly GCA_964569655.1). Taxonomy (GTDB): domain Bacteria; phylum Patescibacteriota; class Minisyncoccia; order Phycocordibacterales; family Phycocordibacteraceae; genus C7867-001. The sequence continues at coordinate 173,682 of CAZMTN010000002.1, read as the reverse complement.
CCTGCACCGTCTGCCCTGCAGCGACGACCGGCGTGCCGGTCGTCTCGTTATTCAAAGAGAGGGATACGTCGAAGAACGGGCGCGTGATGGTGACCGACGACTCGGCGGTCGCGAACACGACGCCAAGCGCTCCGTTGGTGCTCGTCGCGACCGATCCGGCGCTCCACCGGAAGACGCGCTCGTCATTATTTTCGCCGGCGAGCGTCCCCGAGACCGTGATCTTCCGCTCCTGGCCTGGACGCAGCGTGCCGAGATCGAAGAGGCCGCTCTCAAGCGGAAGCGACGCCTCGCCGAGCGTGAAGCCGAACGGGAACTCAGGCTTGAGCGCGACATCGGTCAGCGGCTCAGTAGCGTTCGAACGGACCGAGAGCGAGACGGTGAGCGGCTGGCCGGACGAGATCTCGGACACCGACGTCGCCGTGACCGACATCGGCGAGGACGTGATAGTGAGCTCGTACACCTCCTCTCTCACGAACACCGCGTTCGAGGTGACCGTACGGTACTCGAGCCGGATCGGGATGCGGACAGTACTGTTCTCCGCGCCGAAGACGGTAGCGCGGATGGTGCGCACCACCGCGCGGCCGGATTCCACTTCCCCGAGCGTGTCGTTATAGCGGGTGAACGGCTTCGTGACGTCGTCGGCGGAGCGGGTCCCTTCCGGGAACTCCACCGAGAAGTCCGTATCCTTGATGGCGACCGGGTTGCGGTTCTCGATCGCGATCTGGATGGAGATGGTGTCTCCGCCGGCAGCCGTGACCGGCGCCTCGATATCGATATCAATGTTGTCCGTGGATACGGTCCTGCCGCCCATGAAGAGGAAGTAGGCGGTGGCGAGGCCGGCGACGATGCAGAAGCCGAGCGCCCCGAGAAGGAACTTCAATGAGAGCGGCAGGGTCTTGTAGGTAGGTTTCTTGGGCATCTCCGGGGGCGGATTCCATCCGCGGGGCACCTCGCTCGCGCGCTCGCTGAGCTCATCCTGCCCGAGCGCCTCCTTGTCCGCATTCGGCGCGTAGAGGCGGGAGCGCATGCGCTCGAGAGCGCTATCTTCTTCGTGAGGCATGCGCCCAGTATAACTCAAAGGCCCGAGGCAGCGATGCCCCGGTTCACGCGAGCGATATACGACGCGCGCTCCTTCGTGACGGATGCGAGCGCTTCCTCGGTGAAAGGCTCTGCTGCGGCGCCGGGCAGCGCTCCGGCGTCGAGGCCGAGTATGGAAAGGAGCTGGAGCGCTGCCAAGCACTCGATGGCATCATGCTGGTCCTCCGGGAACTCTGCGAACGCGATGAGCGCGTTCCGGAATATGTCGTAGGCGTGCGGATCCGGCGATTCGCCATGCACGAGACGCAAGAGCAGGGACGCGATGCGCCCGGCGCGCGTCCGAGCCGCACGCGAGAGCTTCGGGAACCACGCTTCCTGCAGGAGCGCGCCAGAGACGCGCCATCCCTCCTTCCCCGCGATGAGCACCACTTCCGCTTCCGAGAAGGTCTGGAGCGAGGCGGACAGCTTCGCGCCGGGCTTGCGCACTCCCTGCGCACGGGCACGTACCAGGCCGAGCTCTCTCGTGAGGAGTGTGAGGAGCGCGCTCTCCTCCGCGAGCGGCGTCCGCGCAAGCACGATGGCTTCGCTCGGATACTTATGCCGCATCAGGGACGAGATCGAACTTCTGCGTGCCGGTGGAGAGCTCGACCGCGTATGCGCCCTCCGCGTTCACGTCGACGCGCATCCTATCCTTCGGCGAGAGGCCGAGCGTCTTTCGTGCTTCCGCGACCGCACGGAGCATCTCGCGCTCGTCCCCTTCGCGGATGAGCTCGGTGGTGAGGTTGGTGTCGAGAGCAAGCTCGGGGGCGTTGCAGATGATCTGCTTCACGTTCACTTCTTCAGCGAGCAGCGCCTGCGCTCCCGCAGAGAGCGTGCCTGGGATGGATAGGCTCGCGAGCGGCTGACGCACCTTGCTGCCCGCCTTCTGGCGGAGCATGAGCGCCTCGGATGCGAGCGAGCGCACCCTCTTCATCTCAGCGACCGACGTGTCCTTATTGAACCACCGCGAAAGGAATGATTCCTTCGCGACCGGCCACTGCGCGAGATGCACGCTTTCCGGATCCGTCTCCTGCTTTACCACCTGATACACGTCCTCCGCGATGAACGGCGCGAACGGCGCGACAAGCAGCGCGATCGACTTGAGCGCATGGCGCAGCGTGCCGATTGCGGCAGCGTCCCCCTCCTTCGCGCGATCGCGGATGCGGCGCACGTACCACTGCGAGAGGTCCTCGCAGAGCGAGGCGACCTCGGTAGCCGCCTCATAGAGCTTGTAGCCCTCGAGGTCCTCGGTGACGGCGCGCACCGTGTCAGCCACGCGCTGCTCCATCCAGCGGTCGATGAACTGCTTCTTGGCTCCCCCTTTCTTATCCGCAGCGAAGAGCTCGTAGAATTTCGCGCTGTTGGTGAGCCACGAGAGCGTACGCGACGCTTCCTTCATGGTCTTCTCGTCGTAATTCTTGCTGTCTCCGGGCTGATTCACGCTGTACATCCAGAAGCGGATGGTATCGACGCCCCACTTGTCCATCTCGGGGCCCGGCACCACCACGTTCCCCTTCGACTTCGACATCTTCTTCCCTTCGGCATCGAGGAGGTGCCCGAGGCAGATCACGTTCTTATAGGATGCGCCGCGCCCCATGAGCACGCCGACTGCGAGCAGGGTGTAGAACCAACCGCGCGTCTGGTCTATCGCTTCGCTGATGTACTGACCCGGGTACGGCACGGTATCGAAATAGTCCTTCAAGGATCCAGGCTTCCGATCCTTCGCGTTCTGCGCGAACGGCATGGCGCCTGAGTCGAACCAGACGTCCATAACCTCTGGCGTGCGGCGCATGGCTTTCCCGGAATCTGAAAGGAGTACCACATCATCTATGTACGGGCGATGGAGGTCGAGCTCGTAGCGCTCGTTGTGCGGGAGCGGGACGAATGCAAGCGGGGAGACGGTGCCCGCTTCCACGTACCCGGAATCGACAAGCTCCTTCGAGACCTTCTTATCGGCGCCCGAAGCCAGCGCCTCGCGCACCTCGTTCACTGCGCCGTGGGTCACGATGAGCACGGTCTCGCCCGCGAGCGCGGTCTCGATCTCATAGAGGAAATCGCCGACGCGATTCTTCACATCCTGATAGCTCTCCCCGCCCGGGACCGGATCCGCGTAGCCGAGCCCTTCCTGCATCCTCTGGAACTCGGTAATCGACTTCCCTTCGAGATCGCCGAATCCATACTCGCGGAGCCGATCGTCGACGATGATCTCTTCCTTCGGGAATCCGACCTCCTCAGCGACGATCTCTGCGGTCTCACGCGCGCGGAGCACCGGCGAGGTATAGATGCGCGTCACCCCGCTGAGCTTCTTCGCAGCGGCCACTGCCTGCCCCCGCCCCTTCGCCGTGAGCGGGTACTTCGATTCCGCGTCGACGCTAGCGATTTTTCGGACATTCGTCTCGGACTGGCCGTGGCGCATGAAGAAGTACGTATTTCCGCTCTTCTTCGTACGCGCCTTCAACTCCTCCACCGATCCGATGACAACTTGATCCCCATCCTCGCTCCGCCATACCGGAAGCGGCGTCGCCCAGTAGCGCTCACGCGAAATCGCCCAGTCCTTCACGTTCGCGAGCCACTCGCCCATGCGGCCGTCGCGGAAATGGCTCGGCTCCCAGTGGATGCCTTTGTTCTCCTTCGAAAGCTCCCCCGCGAGATCCGTCATGCGGAAGTACCACGAATCGCGCGCGTAATAGATGAGCGCGGTCTTGCAGCGCCAGCAGAACGGATACGTGTGCTGGTACTTCGCCTTGCTGAAGAGGAGCCCGCGGCCCGCGAGATCCTTGATGATATCCACCGCTACCTCCTCGTCCCGGACGAAGCGGTTCTCGAGGAAGCCGGTGCCGGATACGTAGCGGCCGTTCGGCGCGACAAGATGCACCTTCGGCAAACCTACCTTCTGGCCGAGCGCGAAGTCGTCCTGGCCGTACATCACTGCCGTGTGCACCACGCCGGTACCGTCCTCGGTAGTTACGAAATCAGCCGCGTAGATCTTCCACGCGTTCTGCAGATTCTCCTTCTCCTTCCCTTCCGCGAGCGGCGAGAGGAAATCGTAGAGCGGCTTGTATGCCTTGCCGACGAGGTCCGGCGCGTCCGAACTCCGCTCCCAGCCTTCGCCGAGCACGCTTGCGCGCGCGTCCGCGACGATGACCTTCACGCCTTCCTTTATGTAAATGCCGTACTTGATGTTCGGACCCACCGCGAGGCCGACGTTCCCCGGAAGCGTCCACGGCGTCGTGGTCCAGGCGACGACGTAGGTACCTGGCTCGTCGACGAGCTCGAACTTCGCTGTCACCGAGAGGTCCGAGACGTCCTCGTATCCTTGCGCGAGTTCGTGCGAGGAGAGCGCCGTCTCGCATCTAGGGCACCACGGCACCACCTTGTAATCCTTGTAGAGGCGGCCGGAGTCCGCTGCCGTCTTGAACACGCCCCACACCGCTTCCATATAGGAGGCATCGAAGGTGAAGTACGCCTTGGACGCGTCCACCCAGTAGCCCATGCGCTTCGTGAAGACTTCCCAGTCGCCGATGTAGCGGAGCACGCTCTCGCGGCATTTGCGGTTGAACGCCGCGATGCCGTAGGTCTCGATCTCCTTCTTCCCCGAGAACCCGAGCTCCTTCTCCACCTCGAGCTCTACCGGGAGGCCGTGCGTGTCCCAGCCGGCGCGGCGCGGGACGCGGTAGCCGCGCATGGTCTTATAGCGCGGGATGGCGTCCTTGAACGCTCGAGACTCGAGGTGATGGATGCCGGGGCGCCCGTTCGCGGTAGGCGGACCTTCGTAGAAGACGAACTCCCCTTTCGGCGAAGGCTTCTCCAGGGACTTCTTAAAGATGCCTCGATCCTCCCAGAACTGGAGGATCTTCTCTTCCCGGAGCGCCGCCTCTGATTTCTCCATAGTGCACTCATCCTAGCGTTTACGGGGTAAAAAGAAAACGCCTCCATATCCTGGAGCTGAGCGCGAGCTCTTCTCCAGGATATGGTGCGTTTCGGCTTCAGGCGTGCCGGCGATGGCGCTGATGCTGGATCGGCGCACGGATGTGCGACCGGGGCCCGCGGTCCCTGCGGCTAGGGCGCCGGGCGCGCTCAGCGGCTTCGCGCTGCAGCGTGTGGATCATGCGCTCCACCTCGGTAACGTACATCGCCACATACTCGGGCATCTTGTACTGGTACATGGCTTTCTTACCGTCCTTCTTGCGGTCATAGACCGCCTCGGCGTCCATCGTCGCCTGCAGCTTCGCGGCAGCGTCCTCTTCGCCGTAGAAAGCGGCAGCCGCTGCGACGAATTCAGACGCGAGCTTGAACTCGAAGTCCGCGAAAAAGTCGCGCTTCATATTCATGACGCGCCACAGACGGCCCCATTGACTCTCTTTTCCCTTTTTCCCCAATCGAGTCTCTCCTGCTGTTTGCTGATTACGCCCGCCGAAAGGTGCTGGCTGGAGACCGTTATACCACCTTTTACGGAAATTACATCCTCTCCGGCGTCGGGATAGCAAGTATAGAAAGGCCGTTCCTCATGGTCTCCACGAAGGCCTTAGCGACCGCGAGCTTGTACGCTTCGTGCTCTCCCCCGATGACGCGCTCCGCGGCATAGAAGGAATTCCATTCACCGGCGAGCTCGGTGAGGTACGAGGTGAGAAGCTGCGGCGCAAGATCGTCTGCCGCACGTGCGACCACCTTCGGGAAGTGGATGAGGAGGCGCTCGATGAGATACGGCGTCTCGGGTCCATTACTAAAATCTCCCTTCCCTTCCGCCTGCGAAAGCACGGACATCGCGCGGACGAGTGCGTACTGGAGGTACGGTCCTGAATCTCCTTCGAGCGAGAGCGACTTCTCCGGATCGAAGATGATGTCCGCGCCAGGAGACTGGCGGAGGATCATGTATTTGAGTGCGCCGAGTGCGACCTGCTGCGCGATGAGCGGGTCCGGGTTCTTTTCGGACGCATTCTCGATGAGCTCCTGGATGATGTCCATCGCCTTCAGGATGTTCCCCTTGCGCGAGGACATCTTGCCGGTCGTGAGGCGCAGGAGCCCGTGCGCGACGTGCTTCGTCTTCTTCGCGATGAGCGGAGCGATGTCTTCGAGCGCAGCGAGGAACACCTTGAAGTGCCCGATCTGCTCCACTGACGTCACAATGACGATCTCGTCGGTCTGGACGCGCTCCTCCTTGAGGAACGCAAGTCCGATGTCCTTGGTCTCGTAGGTCGGCGTGCCGCGGCTCGTGACGAACACGAGCGTATGGAGCCCCTTCTTCTCGCCTTCGTAGATGATGGCGCCGTCGCTCTTCGTGAAGATGCCCTTCGAAAGCGCGTCATGCACTACTTCGAGACCTCCCTTCGTGGTATCGCTGTCGTAGAAGGCATAGTCGTGCTTGGTTTCGAGTATCTCGAAGACGCGCGCGAACTCTTCGACGCATACTTCCCTGCCCTTCCTCCAGAGCGCGAGCAAGGTGCGGTCCTCTTCAGACAGCGAGGACGGGTCGTCCTGCTTCGCGACGACATCGTAGAGATGTGTATTGAAGGCGTCGATCTCGGCCTTCGCTTCTTCCGATTCCGCGTACGCGCGCTCGCCGTGGACGTACGCCTTGCCGATCTCAGCGGCGGAAGCGACATCGGTGACCCCGTCCCTACGGAGCGCCCAGAGCGCCTTCGCGACATGCGGCCCGATATCTCCGCCGAACGTATCGCGCAGTACCGAGGCACCTGAGGCCGCGATGAGCCTTGATGCCGCTTCGCCGATGATTGCGCTCATGAGGTGCCCGATATGCATCTCCTTGAACTGGTTCGGATTGCCGTACTCGATCATCACTTTCTTGCCGGCGCTCGAAGCGTTCGTTCCCCACGCGCTTCCCGCGGCAGTACTCAACACTGCATCCACCGCTCCCTTGGAGAGCGTGATGTTCACGAAGCCCGGGCCTGCCGCTTCAACGCTTGAAGCGAGATCGCCGAGTCCTGTCTTCAGCGCCTCTACCAATACCTCCGCGAGCTCGCGCGGATTCTTCTTGAGCTCCTTCGCCGCGACCATGGCGGCGTTCACTGCGTAGTCGCCGTGGGACGGATCCCCGGGACGCTCCACGGAAAACGGGACGCTCGTGCCGAGCGCGGCGTCTACGATGGCGCGTATCCTCTCTTCCATACGGCGAGTGTAGCAGAAACCCGCGCCGGAAGCGCGGGTTTCTGGATGGAGATTTGCTGCTTAGCGATTATCTCCCTTAGCGTGCCCCCAGAAGCTCCACCCCGGGAACTTGGTCTTGAAGTCCGTCCAGAAGCGGAAGATCGGGCGGTCATCGTCATCGTCCGAGTCGACCGACCAGTCGCGGACGGTGTCCGCGTCCACCGTGAACACCTCGCCGTCCGTGTCGAGCGAACCGCTGAAGCTCACGTAGTCGCCATCGCTCACGTCATCCGATTCGATGCCCGCGCCGTCCTCGTCGACGAAGTCGGTGTCGCCGTTCGTGTCGATGCGCCACACGAGGTCGAGCGAGCCCACCTCGGTCACCGCCGTGATGCGGTCTCCCGAGACGTCGGTCACCTCCGCACCGCGCACGAGCACGGAGCCGTTGTCCGAGATGCTGATGGATACCGCGGTCTCGTCGAAGGCTTTCGTCATCTTGCTCTTCTTGTTGTCGTCGTCCTGCGCGAGAGCGAAGAGCGGCGCAGTGAAGAGCGCCACGCCCGCTGCGCCAGCAACGATAGTTCTAGCGAATGTCATAAGTGTAGAAGATATGGTTTAGCTGCTAAGCGATCCGTAAGAGAAGACGGCTTCGGGTCATCCCGATTACACACGATACGCCCAGTAAGTGAACGCTAGATGAACGCTTCCGGCACCGGATGCGCTTTCGCGAGCTGCATGATCTCCGCTTTCGCCTTCTCGATGGTGGCGTCGTCCTTCTGCTTCAGAATCTCGAGCATGAGCTCCGCGACGCGGATGCACTCCGCTTCCTTGAAGCCTCTAGTGGTGATGGCCGGCGTACCGAAGCGGATGCCGGACGGGTCCATGGGCTTCCGGGTATCGTCCGCGATCGCGTTCTTGTTGAGCGTGATGCCGGCGCGATCGAGGAGCTTCTCCGCTTCCCCTCCCGGGATGCCGAGCGAGCCGAACACGTCGGCGAGTATCAAATGATTGTCCGTGCCGCCCGTGATGAGGCGCACGCCTCCCCGCTTGAAAACCTCGGCCATCGCCTGAGCGTTCTTAATGACTTGCTTCGCATAGTCTTGGAACGACGGGTCAAGCGCCTCCTTGAAGCAGACCGCCTTCGCCGCGATCATGTGCATGAGCGGACCGCCCTGGAATCCCGGGAACACGGACTTATCTACCTTCTTCGCGATCTCCTCGCTCTCGCGCGTGAGGATCATGCCGCCGCGGGGGCCGCGCAACGTCTTGTGCGTGGTGGTGGTCATGACGTCGAAGCCGTAGTCGAACGGGTTCTTCACTGCCTTCCCCGCGATGAGGCCTGCGATGTGCGCGATGTCCATCACCGCGTACGCGCCAACTTCGCGCGCGATAGCCACGAACTTCGCGTAGTCGAGCTCGCGCGGATACGCGGAATAGCCGGCAAGCAGAATCTTGGGCTTCTCGCGGAGCGCCACTTCGCGCATCTCGTCGTAATCGATCTCCCCGGTCTCCGGGTCCTTCATCTTGTAGCGGACGAAGTTGAAGATCTTGGTGAGGTAGGTCACCGGGTGGCCGTGCGTGAGGTGGCCGCCGTGGGAAAGGTCCATCCCGAGCACCGTGTCCCCGGGCTCAAGGAGCGCGAAGTACATCGCAACGTTCGCCGGCGCGCCCGCATGCGGCTGCACGTTCGCGTACTTCGCGCCGAAGAGCTGCTTCGCGCGCTCGATCGCGAGGGTCTCCACCTCGTCCGTGAACTCCTGCCCGCCGTAGTAGCGCTTCCCAGGGTACCCTTCCGCGTACTTGTTCGTGAGCACCGAAGACATCGCCTCGCGGACCGCGAGCGATACGTAGTTCTCGGACGGGATGAGCTCGAGGCCTTCGCGCTCGCGCTGCTCTTCGCCCGTGATGGCGCCGAAGACCTCGGCGTCCTGCTTCTCGATATGGCCGTAACTCATGACAGGAGTATACCGCGCACGATATTGTAGACATCCTCATGTATAGAGGCGGGCGTACGGATCTCAGCGCCCTGCATGCAATCGACGACATGCCAGTTCGGACGGGTCTCCGCGAGATACTGGGCGGACTCGTAGCTCCGGGCCACGTACTCCGTGTCGCGCTCCACCGTGTCCTGCTCGCCGTCTTTCAGGATGCGGTTCTTCGCCGCGCGCTTCTCGCGCAGGAGCTGCGCGCTCGTCTCGATCGGGACCCTCAGATAGATGACCGCATCCGGACGCGGCACCTTCAATACTTCGTGCTCCATGGTGTCGAGCCAGTTGAGGAACTCGTCGCGGTCCTTGATGTCCTCGATCTTCCCGCCCTGATGGATCTGGTTAGAGCTCGTAAAGCGGTCCGCGATCACCGCCTTCCCTTCACTCAGCCAGCCGCAGATGGTGGAAGACATCTCCATGCGGTCGAGGGCATAGAGCGTCGAGCCGATGCGCGGATCCACATGGAGGAAGTCACCGCGCTTCCCGGCGAGCGCCTCGCCGAGCAGCTTCCCGAAGACGGTGCGGTCATACGAGGGGAAATCGATGGTCTCGTACGGGGTGCCGTCCTTCTCGAACCGCTCCTTGAGGAGCCTGGTCTGCGTCGCTTTGCCGGACCCGTCAAGCCCGTCGAGGACTACGAAGACGCCTTTTTGCATGATGGTAGTATACCCGTAATGAAGACCTACCTCGACCTCATGCGCAAAGTGATGGATGAGGGCACAGATCGTTCTGATCGCACAGGAACAGGCACCCGGGCGCTCTTCGGCGCCCAGATGCGCTTCAATATGGAGGACGGCTTCCCGGCCGTAACCACCAAGAAGCTCGCCTTCAAGGCGGTCAAAAGCGAACTCCTCTGGTTCCTCGAAGGCTCGAGCGACGACAACCGCCTGAAGGAGCTCAATGAGTCCGAGAAGACCATCTGGACCGCGAACGGCACCGCCGACTACTGGAACCCGAAGGCGAAGTACCCGGGAGACCTCGGCCGCATCTACGGCGTGCAGTGGCGCAGCTGGATGCGCCCGGACGGCACCACCCTCGACCAGATCTCCGACGTAGTGGAGATGATTAAGAAGGATCCCTCGAGCCGCCGCCTCATCGTGATGGCCTGGAATCCCGGGGAGCTCGATCAGATGGCCTTGCCGCCCTGCCACATCTTCTTCCAGTTCTTCGTCGCGGACGGGAAGCTCTCGCTCCAGATGTATCAAAGGAGCGCGGACCTCTTCCTTGGCGTCCCGTTCAACATCGCCTCCTATTCTCTCCTTCTCCATATGGTGGCGCAGGTGACGGGCCTCAAGGCCGGCGAGTTCATCCATACGCTCGGGGATACCCACATCTATAAGAATCATTTCGATGCCGTAACGGAGCAGCTCTCCCGCGAGCCGCTCCCGCTCCCCAAACTCTGGCTCAACCCGGAGGTGAAGGATATATCTAAGTTCACCATGGACGACATCCGCCTCGAGGGATACGAGTCCCACCCTCCCATAAAAGCCCCGATGGCCGTATAATCCCCAGACCTATGGCGCTTTCAGACAAGAGGATCCAGGAAGAGATGCAGAAAGGCGATATCGTCATCTCGCCGTTCGACCGCGGCAACCTCGCGACGTCTTCCTATGACGTAACGCTCGGCGAATGGTTCTTCCGCGAACAGCCGCCGAAATACAACCATTCTCTCTACAACATCTGGGACAAGGACCACATCGAGCACGTGTGGGGCGCGGATAAGGTAGAGCGCGCGGTGACGGCCAAGGAGGCGTTCAAGAAATACAACTTCGACTGGACCGGCGGCATCCGCCCGGACGACAAGGTCATCGTGCTGCGCCCCGGAGAGACTATCCTCGCGCACACGCAGGAGTTCATCGGCGGCAAGGACCACATCACCACCATGATGAAGGCGCGCTCTTCCCTCGGGCGCTCGTTCATCGAGGTCTGCAAATGCGCCGGCTGGGGCGACGTGGGGTACATCAACCGCTGGACCATGGAGATCACCAACAACTCGAAGAACTACATCATCCCGCTGGTCGTCGGGCGCCGCATCGCGCAGATCATCTTCTTCGAGACCGGCCCCATCGAAGGCAAGGACTACGCCGCGAGCGGCAAGTACGCCTCCTCCACGAACGTGAAGCAGCTCGAGAAGGACTGGAAGCCGGAGAGCATGCTCCCCCGCCTCTGGAGCGATAAGGACACGAAGAAGAAACAGCCGTGGCACAAGAAGGCAAAGTAACGGAGATAGACGCGTGCACGGTGTGGATCACGTACACGCCGCTTAAGATCGAAGTGCCTTTCCAAGAATTAGTCACCATACCGCCCGGGAAGAAGGTGTACCGTATCGTCCCTCGAAGGAGCCTGGACCCGTTCGAAGAAGCGCAGAAAGCGATTGCCGTCGCGAACGGCGAGCGCGCTTGCGTGTTCCTCCCCGGCCGGGCGTTTGACCGCACCGGTACCCGCCACGGCCACGGCGCCGGCTGGTACGACCGTTTCCTCTCCGCCGTGCCCAAGGAGTGGATCCGCATCGGCTTCTGCTTCGAGCATGAACTGAAGGACGACCTCCTCGAGCGGAAGGACTGGGACGAGCCGGTTGATTTCGTGTGCGTCGTCGACTACTACAAGCACACGCACGCGTTCATCCAGACCGACGCCCGCGACATTTGATACACTCAAGCTCATGATCAGCATCATCGCCGCTATCGGAGCCGTGAACCGCGCCCTCGGCAAGGACGGGGACCTCCTCTGGAGGATCCCGGAAGACCTGAAGCGCTTCAAAGAGCTCACGGACGGGCACCCGGTCATCATGGGACGCAAGACCTGGGAATCGCTCCCCGAGCGGTTCCGCCCGCTCCCGAATCGCATGAACATCGTCGTCACGCGCACGAGCAATTACGAGGCGCCCGGAGCCGTCGTCGTCTCGACGATCGAGGATGCCCTCGCGAAAGCGAAGGAAGCGGACGAGGATATTTTCGTCATCGGCGGCGGCGAGATATACACGGCCGCCCTCCCCTTCACCGATCGCCTCTATCTCACCCTCATCAGCGAGGAGAAGCCTGGGGATTCCTTCTTTCCTGAGTATGAATCCGTATTCACCAAAGTGATCTCCGAGGAGAAGCACGTCTCTGCGGACGGCGTGCGATACTCCTGGACTGATTTGGAGAGATAAAAGAAAAACCCCGCTCCCGCGGGGATTTTCCCAAGCCCTGACACTTTTTACTTCACGTCGATGCCCATCGAGCGCGCGGTGCCCGTGATGAGGCGGTCTGCGGCTTCGATCGAACCTGCATTGAGGTCCGGCATCTTCTGCTCGGCGATCTTCCTGACCTGATCCTTCGAGAGCGTTCCCGCCTTCTGGGTGCCGGTCTTGCCGGAACCCTTCTCGAGGCCGAGGGCCTTCAAGATGAGCCTTGGGGCCGGCGGAGTCTTCATGATGAAGGTGAACGAGCGGTCCTCGTACACGGAAAGCTCCACCGGGATGATGTCCCCCATCTTGTCGCGGGTTGCCTCGTTGAACTGCGTCACGAACTGGCCGATGTTAACGCCGGCCGGGCCGAGCACGGTACCGATAGGCGGAGCCGGGGTGGCCTTGCCTGCAGGGACCTGCAACTTGATCTTTTTAACTACTTTAGCCATATATATGTGTTTACAGACTCTACCTTAGAGCTTCCTTACTTGCAAAAAGTCGAGCTCGACGGGGGTCTCGCGGCCGAACATGGCAACGAGCACCTTTACCTTTCCGCGCTCTTCATCAATCTCCCCTACCTTGCCCTCGAGGTCCTTAAATGGACCGTCGGCGATGACAATAGGGTCGTCTTTGACGAGGTCGATGGTGTGCTTCGCTACTTCCGCGCCCATGCGCTTCATGAGGACCGCGACCTCAGCCTCGTCCATAGGGACCGGGGTGACGCCAGAGCCAACGAAGCCGGTTACGCGAGGCGTGTTACGCACCACGAACCACGAGTCTTCGTCCACCGTCATGCGGACGAGGATGTATCCCGGGTAAATCTTCTCTTCCTCAACGACGCGCTTGCCGCCCTTCACGCGAATCTTCTTCTCGGTCGGAACGACCACGTCGAAGATTTTTCCTTCCATACCGAGAGACTCGATACGCTGCTTCAAGTTACGCTCTACGGCATTCTCATAGCCAGCGTAGGTGTGGATGGCATACCAGCGAGGCTCGCTGTTGAATGCGTCCGGGGAGAACGAAGGTGCAGTTTCCATTTTCATAGGAAGGGATTAGAAGCTCGCGATGACTTCCCCAACGAGACGGGTGAAGCCGTAGTCGAGGACGCCAATAAAGAGCGCGAGAAATGCGCCAATCGCAAGAAGGATAAGCGTGTGCCCAACAGCAACCGTCGCATCTGGCCAGACGACGTGCTTCAGCTCTGCGCGCACGTGTTTGAGGTAGGAAAACAGGTTCATAGTAGTTTCCAAATTAAAAAACCCCGCGGGGGTTCGTATATTGCAAGGATAGTACATCCGGAAGGGTGTGTCAAATGAAAAGGCCCGCAACGGAATGTTGCGGGCCTTGGCTTCATGGCACGCCTGGATTAGGAAGCGAGCGCTCTCCGGGCGGCTTCTTCACGACGGCGGCATTCGGCCCAGCTGAGCGATCCCTGCGGACGGACGCCGTCGAGCCGCTCGCCGAGGCGATCGAGGTCCTCGATGCCGAGGAACGGCGCCTGCGCATACGCCTGGAGCATGGTCTTCTGGCCGGTGCGAACCGCATCGACCAGCGCGGTAGCCGCGTGGCTCGCTTCCCTCTGGAAGTAAGCGGTGGCATGCGGCTGGGTGGCCTCCTTGGCGAGCCGCAGACCTTCCCCGATGGTGAGGGAACCGACCTTGTGATCGGTGATGAGTTTGTCCCCTGCGGCCTTGCCCGGCTTCCTCTCGAAGCTGAATGTACGTTTCATTACGTTCTCCCACGTGTGAATTGCTCGGCATATAATGCATCTATTTGTGAGTAATGTCAATCACGAAGAAAGCGGCCCTCTTGGGCCGCTTTCTTCTTCGTCTTCCCTGCTACTTAGCGGATCTCGTAGGTGATGGAGACCTGCGCGGTGTATTCGTTCTCGCCGGTCGGGACCGACGGGTTCGAGGCCGCGCGAGATTCCTGCGCCATATCCATGGCTACCCCGCCGTACGCCTTCCCGTAGTACATCGGGTACGCGGAGGAGTCGGAGAAGCTCACGATGCGGACGAGGTCGACGCCGAGCTGATCAGCGAGGATTTCGGCCTGGGCCTTTGCCTCTTCGATAGCTTCCGCGCGCGCCGCGTTCTGGGCCGCAGACGAGTCATCGAGCGCGAACTCAGGGCCGTAGAGGTTCTGGACGTTCAGCTGGCCGAGGGCCGTGAGGAGCGGCGAGACCTGCTCGAGGTCGCGGACGGTCACCTGCACGGTCTGGGACACCTGGTACGCATAGATCTGCGGGGTACCGCCATTCACACAGTACGCGTCGATCGGGCACGGGCGCGGGTTCGAGTAGAGCGGCGAGATGTTGTAGGAGACCGTCTTGATGTCCTTCTCGTCGATGCCTTCCTCTTCTACCGCAGCGAGCGCGGCGTTCGCCTGCTTGGTGGCGCCGTCCTGAGCGGCCGCGACGGTGCTTGCTTCCTGGGTGACCGAGAAGGTGATCTTCGCGATGTCCGGGACCATGCTTGCGGTGCCGGTTCCGCTCACCGTGATGACGTTGGAAGGAGGCATGCCGTCGTCGCCGACCTGGCCGAGCACGTCCACCGTCTTCACGAGAAGGAAGAGTGCGAGGATGGAAATAGCCGCCACCGACGCGATACGGAAGGCGCGGTTATCGGCAAGACTGTTCATCGTTTCGTTCATAGGGTTCTCTTAAGGGATATAAAGGCAGTATACCGTGGAGGCTGACTGCTACCTGTCCTGACGCGCGGGGGCGTATTTCCTTACTCGCCGGCGCTGTAGTCCCTGAGAGTGCCGAGCATGCGGATGAGGGCCTGGTGCTCCGGCAGGTTCGAGACGATGAGATCCGCATCCGTCCACCCCTCGACGTCCCGTTCGATGACATCGAAGCGGAGCACGTCATCCGCGCGCGGGAGATAGTACGCGCTATGCACGACCGCCTCGAAGCGCTCGACGGTGATCGAAGAGAACGTCTTGGTGCCGATGATGCGCGGACGGAAGTCATTCATGTCTTCGGGCTGCATGCCGGACGGCTCGAGCATGGTGTTCGCGAGGATGACCTCGTTCGCGGTCTGGCCGCTTGGAATCGGGAAGCGATACACGATGATCGCATTCGGCGGCGTCGAGGTGCCTGTCTGCTCGTACGCGGCGAGCAGCGTGGGGTCCCCAAGCGCAGCCTCGTTCTCCTCGTATCCGGCCGGCACGGCGTACGCGAGCTTAGCGGACGCGATCTCCACGTTCGGGTAGAGGCACGGTGAGAATTCGCACGACGGACCCGAGCGCCCTACCGTGGTGCCGTCCGGACAGATGCGCGCGTCCATGGTGCAGGCGGTCTGCTCAGGACCCTGGGCGCGCTCGAGCGTGTTGCGATAGAAAAACCCGGCGAGCCCGAGCACGACGATGATGACGATGCCCGCGAGAAGTTGTTTCATATGTATGTATATTAGCGCGTCCTGAGCTCGTCCCGGATCTCCTTGAGGACGGCGAGCTCGGCGGACTCCACCGGCTTCGCCTGCGCTTCCTCCTGCTTCTTCCGGCGCGTGATGCGGTTGATGAGCTTCACGAGGAGGAAGAGCGCGAACGCGATGAGGACGAAGTTCAGTAGGGCCTGGAGAAAGATGCCGTATCCGATCACCGATTGGCCGCCGAGCGTGACCGAGAGCGTGCTGAAATTGTAGCCGCCGAGGAGGAGGCCGACGAACGGGGTGAGTATGTTGGTGGAGAGCGCGTTCGTGATCTGGCCGAAGGCGGCGCCGATTACCACGCCGATGGCGAGGTCTATCGCATTACCGCGGACCGCGAACGTCTCGAATTCCTTAAGAAAGTTTTTCATGAGGGGCAGTATAGCAAATACCCCTCTTACGAGGGCGACCTATGGGACTCGAACCCATAACCACTGGTACCACAAACCAGGGCTCTACCATTGAGCTAAGGCCGCCATGCACGCACCTGTGCGTTATACCACGATGCGCTGATTTTGCTTAGCGATACGACGGCGTCTCGCGCTCGATGCCGGCGCTCGTATTCGCGAGACGCGCGAGAGCGAACAGGAGCGAGGACAGCCTATTCATGAACGCTTTGGTGCCAGGAGAGAGCGTCCGGAGCCCTAAGTCTTCGACGCCGACCACCCGGCGCTCCGCGCGGCGCGAGATGGTGCGGGCGACGTCCAAGATGGCAGAGAGCTCGGTGCCGCCGGAGATAGTGAAGTTCGTGATGGGCGGCAGCACCTTCTCGATCTCGTTCACCGTGGTGCTCGCCCACGTTACCTTCTCCTCCCCTATCCGCTTATCCGCCCCCGCTACTTCCGCCTGCACGATGAACAGCTGCTCCTGTATCTCATGGAGGATCGCCGACGTCTTCTGTTCCCCGATCATCGGGTCTCCGGCTCCATTCGCGCGCACCTTCGCGAAGCCGACGAATGAGTTCAATTCGTCGAGCGTGCCGAGGCATTCGGGCATCGCGGACGCCTTCGAGATGCGCTCGGTCGAATCGATGACTTTCGTCGTGCCGCCGTCTCCTTTCCCGGTGAAGAGTGCCATGTATCCATAATAGCAAAGCGCGCCCGTGAGGACGCGCTTTGCTATTGCCCGTTTCGGTCTATTTGACCTCGTCAGCGGGAATATTCCCGTACGAGCACGTATACAGTATACACCGCTACGTGCCCCGACCTTTTACATTGGTGCCCAGGAGAGGACTCGAACCTCCAAGCCCTTGCGGGCGCTACCACCTCAAGGTAGTACGTCTACCAATTTCGCCACCTGGGCAGGTGTTCCGCTACTATACATTCGTCTCACTAAAAACGCACGCGGCGGCCTTACGCCGCCGCCTTCTCCTCCTCAGCCGGTACCTCTTCAGGTGCCGGTTCTGCTGCCGGGGTCTCCTCTACCGGAGCGACTGGCTCGGCTACCGGCTCGACGATGGACTCATCGGTGCTGATGTTCACCATGCGCATGTTGCGGAGCTGGCGGCGGACCTCCTTAGCGGCCTTCTCGCGGATGAAGTAGAGCTTCGCGCGGCGGACGGCGGAGCGACGGACGATCTTGATGGACTCGATGGCCGGAGAATAGAGCGGGAAGATCTTCTCGACGCCGATGCCCGAGAGGGTCGCGCGTACGGTGAAGGTAGCCCCGGCTTCCGTGCCGTGCTTGACCGCGATGACGAGGCCTTCGAAGTTCTGGGTGCGGGCGGTCTTCACGATCTTCTCCTTCTTGTCCGCGCCCTTGCCCTTCTTCACCTCGATGATCTTCTGCTCGACACGCACGGTATCACCCGCGCGGATGCCGAGCTGTGCGCGTTCAGTGACCTTTACTGGAGACAATACTGCCTGCATGTCGCGCCACTGTAACACGCCTCCTATAGGGAGGCAAACCCCGGGAATCGCGCCCCGGCGAGGGCCAGATCCTCAGGAATCGGGGCCACGAGCTCCTTCCTGCCGCCTGCCGGGAGCGGGATGTCGAGGCGCCAGGCATGGAGGCCGAGGCGGTCGAAGCCGAGATCGCGGGGATGGTTCGGAGCGTAGAGGACGTCGCCGACGATCGGGTGGTGGATGGCTTTGAGGTGCACGCGGATCTGGTGGGTGCGCCCGGTCTCGGGCATCACCTTCATGAGCGCGTGCGTCCCGATGTCGCCCAGCACCTCGAACTTCGTGACCGCGTCGCGGAGCGTGCCGCCCGCCTTCGGCTGCGCGGAGCGGAGGCGGAAATCCTTCTTGGAGCGTCCGATCGGGAAATCGATGGTCCCCTTCTTCTCCTTCGGCGAACCGTACACGAACGCGAGGTAGGTCTTCCGGGCTTCGCGTTCCTGGAACGCAGCCTTCATGAACGCGTGCGCCTCTTGCGTCTTCGCGAGCACGAGCACGCCCGAGGTATCGGTGTCGAGGCGGTGCACCACGCCTGGGCGCTTAATCTCGCTGCCGTCCGTAAGGCGCTGCGTCTCGCCGACGTCCTTAGACGCCGGATACGCTTCCGCGAACCAGTCCGCGACGGTCCGGACATCATTGCGACCGTCCCCGTGCGTCATGAGGCCGGCGGGTTTGTTGATGGCGACGATATCGTCGTCCTCGTAGAGAATCTCCATCTCCCTACCCTATCTCCTTCAGGTACTAGCGTCCATGCCGGCGCTCGCGGTTCTTGAAGTCATGGAGCATGGAGCCGAACTCCTCTTCGGTGAGCGCTGGCCAGTACGTGTCCGTGAAGAAGAGCTCGCTGTACACGGACTGCCACGGGAGGAAATTCGAGAGACGCTTGTCTCCGCCCGTGCGAATGACCATGTCCGGGTCGAGCGTGCCGCGGCTCCACATCGCGTCCTTGAATTCCGCCTCATCCACCTGCTCCTTCCCTTCTTTGAGCAAAGTATTCACTGCGTCGAGTATCTCCGCCCGCCCGCCGTACGAGAGACCGACGATGAGCGTCCCATTCTGAAGTTCCTTAGTGCGCATTTCCGCGTCCTCCATCTTCCGCTTCAGGCTGTCCGGGATGCGGCTGCGCTCTCCGATGAACCGCACGCGCACGCCCTCCTGGATGAGCTCTTCGAGATCCGGCCCCCCGAAGGTGTATTCGAACAGCTGCATGAGGCCCTGCACCTCTTCCGGGGCGCGGTTCCAGTTCTCGGTGGAGAAGCCGTAGATCACTACCTCCTTCACGCCGCTCTTCCACGACCAGCGCATCACCTCCTTTATCTTCGTTACGCCGACGCGATGCCCTTCATACGCCGAGAGTCCCTGCTCCTTCGCCCAGCGGCGATTGCCGTCCATGAGGATGCCGATGGATGCAGGAGCGTTCATGTTGGTTAGAACCGCCTCTGCCGGAGCTAGGTTGCGGCACCCCTTCAAAAAACCCGGAAGATGCGTTACCCTGCTCAGACGCGCGGTTAGCTCAGTTGGTAGAGCAACTCTTTTACACAGAGAAGGTCGGGGGTTCAAGTCCCTCACCGCGCACCAAGAGAAAGAGCGCCCAAACGGGCGCTCTTTCCTTTATATGAGTGGGCGCGGAGGGACTCGAACCCTCAACCCTTGCGGGATACGGTTCTGAGCCGTACGCGTATACCAGTTCCGCCACGTGCCCGTTTCGCTTGTGCCCCCGCCTGGAATCGAACCAAGATCAAGAGCTTAGAAGTCTCCTGCACGATCCATTGTGCTACGGGGGCCCTACTACCCTACCGCACTCCTATGCGGGGTCAACGAAGTGATACTCGCCGCCGTATCGCGATTCCTCGATCGCGCGGATCTCGAAGACGCGCTTCACCGCCTCGATCTCGTCTGTCTTCACGGGAGCAGCCGGGGTCTCCGCGCCGACCGATTCGCCGGTCCATGCGCGATAGAAGACCCAAGCGCTCCAGAGGGCGCTCATGAGGAGGAGCGCAGCGAACACGGCGAGCATGATCATCCAGTCGCGGAACGGCCGCAGATGCTCGCCGTATTCCAAGCGATTCATGTCGAGCCCGCTGAGAGAAGTCAATTTCATGGCGTGGTGGAAGTGGCGGTGCCTACGTCCATCTTCATGGTCGCGGTCCAGCCAGACGGCGCATCCGCAGCCTCGGTATCGATGACGTCGAGCACCAGGCTCGTCACCGTTATGTCGTGCGGGCTGTGCTCGATGGAGCCTATGGTGCGCATCACGACATCGAAGGACCCGTCGACGCGCAGCGAGAGGTCGAGATGAGGGCGCGGCGTCGGGACCGCGGAGACGGAGACGACGGTGACGACGGACCCGAGCGCGACGCCCTTCGCCTGGAGCGTCTCCAGGAAGGAGACGATATTGTCGGGAGCGACGAAATAGTCCCGGATGCGCATCTCCTCGAGCGCGAGGCGATCGAGCTCCTGAGCAGCAAGCGCCTCAGCCGATGCGCTCTCCTTCTTCGCGGCCACCTCGTCGGTGAGCGCGGCAACGGACGCGCTCAGGGTTCCGAGCGCGTGATACGCGACGCCGTAGCCGACGCATGCCGCCGCGAGGATGCCGAGCGCTATGAAGAGATGGATGGCGGGTCGGTTCATGGCTTAAGGGTTCCGGTGAGCGTGATGGTGAACGGGATATTCGACTCCGCAGCGTACGAGCTGATCGGGAGTTCCGCCTTGGTCACGAACGGCGCGTTCGAGAGCGCGAGGTTGTAGTTCCTGAGCGCGTCGCGCGTATTCGCGCGGCCCGTGATCGTCATGACGCCGTTGGCGGCGCCTCCCGCCGCCGGCGCGAACGTGATCGAGGTGATGCGGACGCCCTGACGCGGGATGAGGAGGATGGCCTGCACTGCCGCGCTTGCGGTGGGCGCATCGCCGAGGCGCGCGAGATAGACGGCCTCCTGTTTCAGTGCCGCCAGCCGCGTGCTGGTCTCAGAAGATTGCGTCGCGGCGCTCGCATTTATCGAAGCGAGTTCGCGTTCGGTTGATTCGCGTATTACGGAAAGGTAGATGGAGGACGGGAGCAGGAGCACCGCGTGGACGACGACCAGCGCGGCAAACAGGAATACCGCTACGGTGGCGAGGCGCAGGAAATAGCCTCTGCGGAATGAACGCTTGAGCTCGGTCGGCAATAGGTTGATTACATCAAGGGACATATTGTCTGAGCGCGAGGCCGATAGCCGTCGGATACGCGAGGGATTCCATGAAATCGACCGGCGGGAGCCATGCGTCGCGGGACGCAAGGTTGGTGAACACGTCGCCGAGGCTCACCGGGATCTTCAGTCCCGCGGCGAGGTACTCTGGCAGACCCTTGAGCGATGCGTTGCCGCCCACCACGATGGCGCGCGTCACCGGAGCGCGCCCGCTGCCCGGCGTCGCGCGCGTCTGCCAATAGTCGAGGCGCCGGACGATCTCCTCGCGGATGGCGGACATGGTGCTCATCATGGCGGCGAGGTATTCCTTGTTGTCGTCGGACGCGACCAGCCCCCGATCGGCCTTCACGCGCTTCGCCTCTTCTTCGGTGACGCCGAAGTGCTTCTGCACCGCAAGCGTGAGCGCGTGCCCGCCGATGTCGAGCGTCGTCGCGTAGCGCGGGAGGCGGCCCGAGACCACCATGAGCTTGGTCGTGGTCTTCCCGAGGTCGATGATGAGCACGGTGGACGGGTCTCCAGGAGACAGGAGCGCGCGCGGGATAGAGAACAGCTCGCTCTCGATGGAACGCACCTGGATCCCCGCCTCCTTGAAGACGTCGACCGATTGCTGGATCATGCGGCGCGCGTACCCGACGCCCACCACATGGGTCTGGTCTCCCTTCTGGCCAGCGCGGACGAGGTCGAAGGCGACCTCCGCGGGGGCCAGCGGCACATACTCGTCGATGCGCTGCTCGAACGCGGTCGCCCATTCGCTCGGCGTGTGCCCCGGCACGTCGGTCTCGAAGAGATAGGTGCGGGATTCCGGCATGGCGATGTTCGCGAGCTTCACATTGTGCTTCTTCGCGATATTGACGAGGCCTTTGGCGATGGCGGCGCTGTCATTGATGTCCGCGGAAGCGAACGACCCGCTCGGAAGGCGCTCCTCGCCGCAATCGACGAGCTCGAGGCCGCCCGGACGCTCCTTCAGCACCGCGATCTTGATGCCGCTCGCGGACATGTCAACGCCCACCGTCGGCATCGAGATGTATTCCGGCGGCGCGAAATGCACTTTCGCGAAATGCGAGAACGAGCTGCTCATGCAGCTTAGTATACCGCCTCCTCTCGTGAAGTTTTATTTAATGCGCAGCGGTTCCGGGAGGAACCGGGCGGTCCGGGGCGAGGAACGCGAACGTGTCGCCGTTCCCGACAGCGAAGAGCATGCCGTTCGACTCGATGCCCTTGATAGTCCTCGGCTCCAGGTTAGTGACGTACGCGAGCTGGCGCCCCACGAGGCTCTCGGGCTCCACGTAGGCCGCGATGCCCGACACGATGGTGCGCGGGCCGCCCTCTTCCCCGAAATCGACGGTGCACTTCAGGAGCTTATCCGTCTCCGGGACGCGCTCCGCGGCCTTCACCGTTCCGATCTTCACTTCGATCTTTGCGAGATCGTCTATGGTTATGCGGGCAGAATCCATACGTTATAGGTGAGTAATAAAATCAGCGATCGGCACCGGGATGATCTTCGATTTCCCCGGGCGCACTACCACCGGCAGATTGATACTGCCGCCGCGCGCCTTCTTGTCCTTCTTCATCGCGTCCAGGTCAGGGACAAGCGTCGTATCTGCCTCGATGCCGAGATGGCTCAGAAGCGCCTTGAGGCTCTCGAGAGCCTCCGGCTTCGTGTATCCCATGGCGATAGTAGCCCTGAGCTCGGCGAGCATGCCGATGATGACGGCAGTACCGTGCGTGATGTGGTGCTTCGCCTCGATCGCGTGACCGACGGTATGACCGAAGTTGAGCATCTGGCGGAGTCCCGTCTCCTCCGGGTCCTTCTTCACGTACCACCGCTTCACCGCGACAGTCTTCCTGATAAGCAGCGGGAAATCGAGTGCGCCGCGCTCCATGCGCGAAAGCGCCTTGAGTATCGACGTGTCGCTGATGAGTCCCGCCTTCACGATCTCGCCGAGGCCGTCGACGATGCGTGCTTCGGGCAGCGCGGCGAGGAAGCGCGGTTCGAGCACGATCGCGATGGGGTGCGTGTTCGAGCCGACCTGGTTCTTGTAGCCGGCGAAATTGATGCCGGTCTTCCCGCCGTGCGCGCTGTCTACCTGGGATAGGAGCGTGGTGGGGACCTGGATGTACGGGACGCCGCGCAAGTAGATGGATGCGGCGAAGCCGACCGGATCCCCGACCGTGCCGCCGCCGAGCGCGAGCACCGCGCACCCGCGGTCGATGTCCTTCTCCCTGAAGGTCAGGAGCAGCTTCTCTACTTCCTCCCACTGCTTGGCCTGTTCCCCGTCCGGGATGAGGATCAGATGGTCCGCATCTATGCCGAGCTCAGCGACGGCCCACGCGAGCGTGCGCGAAAGCTCCTCGGAAGTGACGACATAGACGCGCTCGATAGCCGCCCTCTTGAGGAAGTTTTTGAGCTCGTCGAGCGAAGCGAGGATCGGCGGCATGTTACTTGGTACGGGAAAGGTAGCTGGTAAGGATGAGGGCAGCAGCAGAGGCATCCACCGCGTCGGTGTTCGCTGGTTTGCGGGTCTTCTCGCTCGGCACGTGCATGCGGCGTGCCTCTGCCGAGGTGAAGACCTCGGATTCATAGAAGACGGGGACCGACTTCGCCAGCTCGTCGCCGAACGCACGGGCATCTTTCGCGATCGGGTTGTCGTTTCCGGCGAGGTCCCTCGATTCCCCGATCACTACGGCTCCCGCGTTCTTCTCTTTGAGAAGCGCGAGCACCGTATCGAGGAGCGCCGGTGTGTTCGGCAGGATGGCGTGCGGGAAGCCCATGCTCCCGCTCTCGTCCGAGAGCGCGATGCCGACCTTCTTGCTGCCGTAATCTATGCCGAGATAGCGCATAGGCGCATCCTAGCAAATATAACGGAAAACGTGGTATCTTCTCGAGCACGGAGGAGTGGCAGAGTTGGTCTATCGCGCCTGTCTTGAAAACAGGAGTCCTGCAAGGGACCGTGAGTTCGAATCTCACCTCCTCCGCACCTATATTTCCTTTTCCGTAGCGCTATGACATAGTGCGCGCAGATTGGAACAATCCAGCCTGAAAGGAGGCTCAGATGCTTAGAAGACCTATAGTAGAGGTTGAGTTTTTTCACGTCCAAGGGAGCGGTCCCGATCCGCTCACTTCCGGGCTGCGCGAATGCCATGAGAGGGTCGCTGAGAACCTGGAGCTGTCGGTTCGTGGCGTGGCAGCACGGACGGGCATCAAGACGGTCATCCGGTACTTCGATGAGACCGGCAGTCTCACGCGATATGCCATCCAGTATCAGGCCTTGCGCGATACCGTAGACGTCCAGATGACAGCGCCCTTCCCGAAGGGACTCAGGGGACGGTTCTTAAGTTGGCGCCTAAGCGTGAAGATGCGCCAGAAAGAGACGCTTCGGAAGGAGATGTTCGAGATCGCGATCGCAGATATCCGGAAAGCTGCGCAAAGTACGGGAGCGGTGGCGATCGAAGACAGGGACGGCGAATTCCGGATGGTCGTCCGCGACGAACTGCACGAGCTGCTCATCGCGATAGCGAAAGCAAAGGATGCCTGGTTCACGGTCTTCGAGCCGAATCATCTGTTCTCTAAAAGGAACGAACAGATCGCCTCGTGCTGTCTCACCTAAGAAAACGCCGGTCCCAGGGCCGGCGTTTTTATTATGGGTGGGTAAAGAATCCACGCGCGCCAGGCGGTGGTATAGTTTTGTATAGCCATGCCGCGCCCCCCGTTATTCGAATGGACTGGAACTGAATACGAGTTCGCCGAGAAAAGCACCGATTGGTATTGGGCGCTCGGCATCATCGCGCTCGCCGGCATCGTCGCGTCAGTCCTCTTCGGCAACTTCCTCCTCGCGCTCGTCATCCTCTCGGCGGCGGTCGCGGTCGCGCTCCAGGCGATGAAGCGCTCGCGCACCCACCATTTCATGATCACGGAGCTCGGTCTCCAGATAGACGACCGCCTCTACCCGTACGACACCATGCTCCACTTCTCGGTACTCGAGTACCTGGACGAGAAGCTCCCCCCTGCCCTCTCCATAAAGACGCGCAGCCTCCTGTCCCCCCACCTCCTCATCCCGCTCTCGGGCGTGGACGCCGAGGCCGTGTACGAATACCTCTCCAACCACCTCGATGAGGGCAACCACGAGGTCTCTGTCGTGGACCGGCTGGTCGAGATGTTCCAGCTGTAGTAGAGTCATTCCTAACGCTCTCGTCGTTCAATGGATAGGACGCCAGCTTGCGGAGCTGGCAATGCAGGTTCGATTCCTGCCGAGAGCACATTGTTTTAGAGTGTGAGGGCGCTCCTGTCGTTCAATGGATAGGATGCCTCCCTCCGAAGGAGGCGATGCAGGTTCGATTCCTGCCAGGAGCACATAATTTGAATACGGGTACGACCGATGCTACAGTCGGTCCGGACAAGCTAACAGGAGGCATCAATGCGTGCTCTCGTTGCCATAGACTGGGACGATACGCTCGTGGATTTCAACCGCGGATTCGTCCGATATCACAACGAGATGCACGGCAGCAGCCTCTCGTACGAAGGGATCTTTTCACACCTCATGCGTGAAGTGTACGGGTGCGAGGAGGAGGTCATCGCGGAACGGTGCCGGGTGTTCCGGAACTCTCCAGGCTTCAGTGCTCTTGAGCCGATGGAGGGTGCGGCGGAAGCGCTGCAACTTCTGCGCCATCGCTATGATCTCGACATCGTCACGAACCGGATGGAGACCCTCCGCGACGCGACGATCGAAGTTGCCGAGCGCCTGTTCGGGAATCCGTTCCGCGAATTCCACTTCGCGAACGGCTTCGCGACCGAGGCCGGTTTCGTGAAGCGGCTGAAGTCCGACGTGTGCCGGGCTATCGCACCCGCGGTCTTGATCGAAGATGCAGTGGTTCACGCAAAGGACGTCGCGAGCCTGGGCATCCCGGTGCTCATGCCGGATCGGCCTTGGAATCGCAAGGATACGCCTGCTGGCGTCATCCGAGTGGATTCTTGGGAGCAAGCTGTAGCCTGGATCGACAAGAACGTCTAAAGAAAGAGGCCCCGCTGGATAACCAGCGGGGCCTTTACGCATCACATGATGCGCCACTTCAGGGGAATTTCCTGACGGAACGGCACGACGGTGCTGTCGCCGAAAGGATAGGACTCGGGCGCTTGCCACTCGTCCTTCACCAACACGACCTTGCCTTGATTCCGGGGGAGTTCGTAGAACTGAGCCCCAAAGCAAGAACCGAAGTCGTTGAGACGATCGAGCGCATTTACGCTCTCGAACGCCTCGGCATACAGCTCAAGCGCGGCATGGGCGGTATACGAGCCCGCGCAGCCGCAATCGGCTTCCTTCGCCTTGCCTGAGTCACCGCGCTTCGGATGCGGCGCCGAATCGGTCCCCAGGAAGAACCGGGGGTTGCCGGACGACACTGCTTTCAGGAGCGTTTTCCGATCCTCCTCCTTCTTGAGGATCGGCTTGCAGAACGCATGCGGGCGAAGTCCCGCTCCCAGCATGTAGTTGCGATTCACGAGGAGGTGCTGCGGCGTGATGGTCGCCCCGATCCGGAGATGCTCCGGAGCATATTCGATCATCTGCGCCGCCGCCTTGGTCGTGATGTGCTCGCACACGATCCTGAGCTTCGGGAACGTCTTCGTAAGCCACAGGAACGATTCCTGATAGAAAGCGGCTTCACGTTCGAACACGTCGACCGAGGCGTCAGCAGTCTCACCGTGAAGGAGAAGCGGCATGTCCACTTCCTCCATGACGGTCAGCTGCTCCTCGACATCCTGCACGTTGCTCACGCCGCCGTCCGAATTGGTAGTGGCGCCGGCAGGATACATCTTGATGCCGTGGACGAATCCGGACTTCTTTGCCTGCCGGATGGTCTCCGGAGACATCGTCGTCTGGAGGTACAGCGTCATCAGCGGTTCGAAAACCAAGGAGCTCGGCACCGCGGCGATGATCTCGTCGCGGTACGCGGCAGCTTCTTCCACCGTACGGATATAGGGCGCCGTATTGGGCATGATTATCGCCCTGCGGAACCGCTGTGCCGTATGCGGCACGACGGCCCTCATCCTATCCTTCTGGCGGACGTGCAGATGCATGTCGTCAAAAGGATCGAGTTCGTGTCTCTCAGTGCTCATACGTTTTCTCCATCAGAGGTTCAGGTAGTCTTCAAGCCTGCTACCCGTGTCCGGGTGGATCATATAGTCGAGGAAGCCGTCAGGTTTCCCCATCCAGAACGGGACCGAGGTTAGCTGCACCGCGGACGCGCCTGCTTCGAGAAAGTCCACGACGTCGTTACCGATAGCGACACCGCCACTGCTGATCACGTCGACATGGGATTCGAGCTCTCCTCGGAACTGGATGACCTGTCCGAACGTGATCGGCTTCAGTATCGGGCCCGAGAGCCCGGCGAAGCCGTTGTTCGGCGTGATCTTCCCCTTTCCCATATGCGCGTTCGCGAAAGTGTTGCAGGTCACGACCGCCCGTATCGCGGACGAGCCGTTCACGAGGCGCACGACCTTCTTGAGCATTCCCGGATCCGAGAAGGGCGAGAACTTCACCCAGATCGGTTTATCGGTCCGGCCTTCGAGCTTCTTGAAGAGCAGGCCGAGCGACCCGAGGTCGAACGACAGGATCTCGTGGCACTCGGTGTTCGGGCAGCCGAAATTGCATTCGATCGCCTGGACGGATTCGACGGCGTTGAATGTGCGCACGCCTTCGACATAGTCGTCGACGCTGAAGCCCGCGATCGAGACGATAAGCGGCTGTTCGCCGCTGTAAAGCTCGAACTGCCTGGCTGCGGCGGCGAAACCCATGTTCGGCATGCCGAACGCGTTGAGTCCGCACCCGAGCTTCAGGAACTTCTCGAAGGTGTCAGGGTAGAACAGACGTTCTCCCTTGTTCCCCTCGCGAGCCTTCGGCGTATACGACCCCGAGACGACGGGAGCGACGGAAAGCCATTCGAACGTGCTGTGCGGCGTCTTGCATGCCCCCGCGCCGACCATGAACGGCCCGTGCGGGAGCGTGATACCGCCTACCTTGTAGGTCATGTAGTCCCCTTTTGTTAAAGATCACGCACCGCGGATGCGATGCGTTCTGCGCGCACTATATAGAAGTAGGGGTGGAAAGCAAAACCCCTCATTGAATCCGGTACACGACTTCTGCACCATGCTCCCTGATGCGTTCGAGGAATCGAGGACCGAACGCGACCGATAGCGGACGGATCTGGGAGGCGTAGCAGCGGATGGCTTCTAATTTCTGCTCTAGCTGTACATCGGTGAGCTCGATTGAAGAGGCTTCGTGCCCTTCTACGCCCTTTCCCGTGAGCGCATACGGCAGGTCTTCGTATAGATAGAAGGAGAAGTGCGGATACGAATCCTTAAGCGCTAGCGCGCATTCTTTAACGAGCGCGTGATCAGGATGCTCTTCCAAGGCAGGTGCGTACACGTTTACCGGAGCATCGGAAAAAGAATCGAGTATAGATTTGATACTAGTACTGAGCGCAGCTTCCGGCGGCCCGCCTAACCGATACTGGGAATCAAGGTGCGGCAAACCACGGATATTCTCTGCAGGAACGCCGAGGAGTGAGAGCGCCTTCCTGTTCTCTTCCTTCCGCATCTCATGCGACGCATCGCTTCCCCAGAACCCGGAGAGCAGGTCCCAGGGGCGGAAGAGATTCTTCGAGGGCTTCCCCGCAAAGCACGTGATCACCACGCTCTCGCCTCCCTCTTTCGCGAGGAGGCCGCCCAAGGAGAGAACCGCATCGTCATAGTGCGGAGACAGGATGAGATTCATGCGGTAAGTATAGCGAAAGCAAAACCGCCCTTCCGGGCGGTTCTCCTTACTTCGCTGCGCGGGCGATGGCGGCCGCGAGGCGGGACTTCTTGCGATCGGCATTGTTCCCCTTGATGATGCCGCGCTTCTCCGCCTTGTCGATCGCCTGGTAGGCGCCAGCGAGGAGCTTCTCCGCTCCCTTCGCGTCGCCTGCGGCGATAGCCTTCTTCACCGCCTTCGTAGCGTCGGTGAGCGCGTTCTTGCGACGCACATTGAATACGCGCTTCCTCTGGGACGCGCGATGGGCCTTCTTTGCACCTCGAGTGATTGCCATGTCGCCGCATACTAATGTATTTGCCCGGTATCTGCAAGGTACCCGCTCCTGCGGTATCATTGGGGCAATGATCAGGAACATCCGGGGTACGGTGCTGTCGGTGGAACCGTTGGGGGCGGTCATCGAGGTGGCCGGGTTCGGGGTCTTCGTCTACGTGGCGGACACCTCCCCATTAAAGGAAGGCGCCGAGGCCAGCCTCCGAACGTACCTCTCGGTCACCCAGAACGGCATGGACCTCTATGGATTCACGGACGCCAAGGATCGCGCATTCTTCGAGCTCGCGCTCTCGGTCTCCGGCGTCGGACCGAAGACTGCGCTCTCGTTGCTGCGCCGCGCGCCGCGCGAGAAGATCGAGGACGCCATCGCGAAGCGGGACCTCACCTACCTCACCAAGGTGGTCGGCCTCGGGAAGAAGAGCGCGGAGAAGATGATGGTGGAGATCGGCGAGCGCATCAGCGCATCCGGAAACGACGTCATGAGCGACGACGCCGAGCTCTTTGACACCCTGGTCGCGCTCGGCTATACCGAGCGTGAAGCCCGCAAGGCCTTGGGCGGCATCCCGGGAGACATCGTCGGCAGGGATGCCCGCCTCAAGGCCGCGCTCGGCGCTCGCTAACACAATGCTCAAGCGATTCATCGAATCCCTCCTCCCGCGATCCGTCTATCGCGTGCTTCTGCTTCCCTACCACTTCCTGTGGGCATTCCTCTCCGCGGTCTGGTACGGCTTCCCGGCCAAGAAGCTGACGGTCATCGGCATCACGGGCACTAAGGGAAAGTCATCGGTCGCGGAGATGCTCTACGCGATCCTCACGGTCGCCGGGCACAATACGGCGATCGCGGGCACTATCCGTTTTGCGGTGGGGAGCGAATCGAAGCCGAACCTCTATAAGATGACGGTCCCAGGACGCGGCTTCCTCCAGCGCTTCCTCGCCAAGGCGCATAAGAAGGGCGCGACGCACGCAGTGCTCGAGCTCACCTCGGAAAGCGCGCTCCAGTACCGCCACCTCTTCCTCGACCTTAATGCGCTCGTGTTCACCAACCTCCAGCGCGAGCACATCGAATCACACGGGAGCTTCGAGAAATATTTCAACGCGAAGTTCCGCCTCGCGAAGGCGCTCACCGCGTCCGCGAAGCGTCCGCGCGCAATCATCGCGAATATCGACGACGACCGCGGCACGCGCTTCCTCAACATCCCGGTCGATGCAGCCATCCCCTTCTCCCTGTCTGACGCGCAAGCCGTGGTGCCGAAAGACGGCAGCGTCTCATTCCTATACAAAGGCACGCGTTTCGACATCCCGCACCCGGGCTCGATGAGCGTACTGAATGCGCTCGCGGCCGTTAAGACCGCAGAGTTCCTCGGCGTCTCGCCGGAAGTCTCCGCGAAGGCGCTCGCCGCCCTCACCCGCATCCCGGGCCGCGCTGAGCGCATCGAGGCCGGACAGGATTTCGTCGCCGTCGTCGACTACGCGCATACGCCGGATTCGCTCCGCGCGCTCTACGCCGCATACCCGACGCAGCGGAAGATCTGCGTGCTCGGGAACACCGGCGGAGGCCGCGACACGTGGAAGCGACCGCTCATGGGCGCCATCGCGGACGAGACCTGCGCGGAAGTCATCCTCACGAACGAGGACCCCTATGACGAGGACCCGATGCAGATCCTTGAAGAGATGAGGAGCGGCATGAAGCGCGAGCCGAGGATCATCCTCGACCGCCGCGAAGCCATCCGCACAGCGCTCTCCCTCGGCAAGCACGGAGACGCGGTGCTCGTCACCGGCAAAGGCACGGATCCCTTCATCATGGGCGCGAAAGGAACGAAGACCCCCTGGAGCGATGCCGCGGTAGTGCGCGAGGAACTCGAGAGAATCCGCATCGCAGCCCCTTCCGTAGCAGCGTAGTGCGGTATCATTAGCCGCATGCAAGGAGACGGTTGGCTTTTCGTCGGGATACTCGTTTCCATATTCGTCCTCTGGCTCGCTACCGGAGGTCCGGACCGTCCCATCTCCTGGTCCGGCCCATATATCACGCCGCTCGTCGGCCCCGGAGACGTGGGCGAAGGCTACGGCGACGAGGAGCAGTTCTATTCGAGCTGGGGCGGCATACGGGATGACGTCGGGAACGTAGGGAACGTCTCCGACCTGCGCGAGAGCATCGCCGCCGCGCGCTTCGGCAACGCGTCCGGCTACAAGGATTTCGTCACCATCGACCACAGCGTGAGCGGCATCGACGGCCGCGACCCGGACGAGGAGTACATCACCATCTCGGTATCGGGCCGCGCGGACGATCCCATCACCGTGAGCGGATGGCGCCTCGAGGACCCGGCCCGCGGGACCTCGCTCACCATCCCGAACGGCACCTTGGTGCCGCGTTCGGGCGCAGTGAACCAGACCGCGCCGATCGTACTCCAGCCAGGAGACGATGCGGTCATCGTGATCGGCACCTCGCCGGTGGGCGTCTCATTCAAGGAGAACCTCTGCACGGGCTACTTCGACGAGTATCAGAGCTTCACGCCGTCGCTTGAGCTCAGCTGCCCTTCCCCTGGAGCCGAGTACGATGACTTCTACCCGGGCTTCGACGAGAGCTGTGCCGAGTACGTGGATGAGCTCCCGCGCTGTTCTGTCGCGCGGCCAGGCAATCGCGTCGGGAATGCATGCCGCGCCTTCGCGAATACGTATTTGAATTACAACGGTTGCGTCGCGACGCACGGGAACGAAGAGGATTTCATGAGCCGCACCTGGCGCATCTACCTGGGATCGAAGGACGAGTTCTTCACTCGCGATCACGGCTCCGTCCGTCTCGTGGACGGCAACGGAAAGACGGTGGACCTCCTTTCGTACTAGGAGCGGGAATGATAGGGTTTTGATATTGCGCCCGTAGCTCAGCTGGTAGAGCAGCTCCCTTTTAAGGAGTGGGTCCCTGGTTCGATCCCAGGCGGGCGCACACTATGAAAAGCTCGGCGCTTTAGCGCTGAGCGAGAGCGCCCACCGCTCGAGCACGAGGCCGAGGTCCATGCTCTCTGAGCGCGCGTCCGAAAGCAGCTCGATGAGCTCTACCGAGAGCTCCCGCGCTTCTGCAGGACTCCAGGAGCGGCTCCCCTTCTGCATCATGTCGCGCGCTTTCCAGTGGAGGAGGCCATGGATCATCTCCGGAGCGTCTCCTTGGCGCAGCGCCTTCGCGATCTCTTCCCACAGCGCTTCCCCATCCTTCGCGCCGAGCGCGTTCACAAGGCCCGAGTTGAATCCCCGGCTCGGCTTCTTCTCTTTTAAGTCAGTCTTGAAAATCTTCTCCGCCTTCGCCTCGAGCTTCTTCGTAGGGCCGGCAAGCAGCTTCGGCGCGAGGATGGCGATCGGGTTCGGGGAGGAGACGAGCACGGGGAGCATATCGAGCACCGTCTCGCCTGAATCCTTCAAGGAGAACGGGTCATCGAGAAGGACGAGTGATTTAGTAAAGAAGAGCCCGCTGGTGCTCGCCGCTTCCTCGAGCGCTGCGGGAGAAACGGCATCCGCCGCGATGCGCACGTACGTAGCGTCCGGCGCCTTAGCGCGCGCTGCCGCCACCCACGCGAACGCCTTAGCGCGCGCCTTATCGATATCGGAACCGGTGAAAAGGTAGATCATAGCGGCTTCATGTCTCCCCAGTTCGCGCCGCTCTTCCCTTCCGCGATGATCGGCACGCCGCAGGCCTTCTCCTCCGCGAGCGCTTCTTCCATGATCTTCTTGATGCGCGGCACGAGCTCCTCTACGCGCGAGGTGCGCACCTCGAAGACGAGCTCGTCGTGCACCTGGAGAAGGAGATGCGCGTCATCGAGCGCGCCCTCCTTCTCGAGCGTATCGCTGATGCGCACCATAGCGAGCTTGATGATGTCCGCCTGCGTGCCCTGGATGGGCGCATTGATCGCCATGCGCTCCGCCTGGGCGCGCACGTACGGGAGCGGTGACTTCATCTCCGGGAACTGGCGGCGACGGCCGAAGAGGGTCTCAGTGTATCCGTTCTTGCGCGCGAAGCCGCGGGTGGATTCGAGATACTCCGCGAGCGTGCTGAAGCTCGCGAAGTAGTCGTCGTAGAACTTGTGGGCGTCCGCGGTCGAGGTGCCGAGCTGCGCCTTGAGCGCGTTCACGCCCATGCCGTACAAAATGCCGAAGTTGATGATCTTCGCGCGGCGGCGCATCTCCGCATCCACATTCTCCGGAGCGACCTTGAACACTTCTGCCGCAACTTCGCGGTGGACGTCTCGTCCGGCGGCGAAGATACCGCAGAGCTTCTCGTCTCTGGAGAGGATGGCGGCAAGGCGCAGCTCGATCTGGGAGTAGTCGAGCGCGACCAGAGTGAAATCCTCGGGCGCCACGAAGGCGCAGCGGATGACGCGGCCGCGATCCGTCCGGATAGGGATGTTCTGCAGGTTCGGGTTCTGGCTCGACATGCGGCCCGTCGTAGTGCCGGTTTGGAGGAAGTCCGCGTGGAGGCGGCCTTCCGCGTCGAGGAGCGGCGGGATGCTCTCTATATAGGTGGAGAGCAGCTTCTGGATCTCGCGGAACTCGAGGATATCTCCCACGATCGGGTGGAGATCCTTGATCTTCTCGAGCTCGGATTCCTTGGTGGAGCGCTGGCCGCCCGCGGTCTTCTTCTGCCCTTTCACCGTGAGGGCGAGCTTGTCGAAGAGGATGTCGCCGAGCTGCTTCGGAGAGCTTACGTTGAATTCTCCGCCGGCAGCAGCATAGATGCGCTTCTGGATGCTCTCGAGCTCGGCACGGTACTTCTTCGCGAGGTCCGCGAGCACCTGCTTATCGACGAGCACGCCGCGAGACTCCATGCGGCGGACCACCTTGATGAGTGGGCGCTCGATCTCGTCGTACACCGCCTTAAGGCGGCCGGTCTCCGCCATCTTCGCTTCGAGAACCTGATATGCGTCGTCGAACGATTTCGTCTTCGTGTACGCGAGGATGTCATCGAGCGACGGGTTCGTGAAATCGGACGCGAGGAGCCACAGCATCACTTGCGCTTCCGAGAGGCGCGTTGGGTCGACCTCTTCCTGCGGAGCGGACGGCTCTTCCGCTTCTTCAGCGGTCTCCCCTTCTCCGAGGATCACGTTCCTCGCTCTCCCGCGCAGCGAGCGGAAGCCGAGGCTGTCGAAGAGGGCGAGGATCTTGTCGAGGCGCTCTCTTGCGCTCCACCTCTCCTCAGGCAGCTTGAACGCGATCGGTGCGTCGGTGCGGATGGTAGCCAGCATCTTCGAGAAGAGCGCGTCCTCCTCGTGCTCCTTGAGGAGCGCGATGATGCGCGGCTTCACGCCTTTGGCGGCGAATGCCGCTTCGTCCTTCTTCAGGGCCTTGTAGATATTCTCGATGCTCCCGAAGGTCGTGATGAGGTCGGTGCCGGTCTTCTCGCCGATGCCCGGTATCCCGATGATGTTGTCTGAGGGATCGCCGCGCAGTCCTTTCCAGTCTGGGACCAGCTTCGGCGGGAAGCCGTAGCGCTCCTCCACCGCCTTCTCGTCGTACATGATGGTGTCGTTGATGCCCTTCTTGAGCGTGTACACCATGACCCTCCCCTTCTCGACGAGCTGAAGCGTGTCCATGTCTCCGGACGCGATGACGATCTCTACGTCCTTGTTGCCCTTCAGCTCCTTCGCGATGGTGCCGAGGATATCGTCCGCCTCGAACCCTTCGCGTTCATAGACAGGGATGCAGAATGCCGCGAACACGTCGCGCGACGTCTTCAATTGATCAATGAGAGCGTCATCAGTCTTCTGGCGCGTCGCCTTGTATCCCTCGTACGCCTCATGGCGGATGGTCGGCTTCGGAAGGTCGTAGCACGCGACGAGGTAGTCCGGTTTCAGATCCGCGATGATCTTGAGCAGCATGGCGGAGAGGCCGTAGAGCGCGCCGGTCGGCTGGCCTTCAGGGCCCGTGAACGACGGCAGCGCGTGATACGCGCGATGGATGATCGCGTGCGAATCGAGGAGGACGAGGCGCTTTTTCTTTGAAGCCTTAGGCATAGCGCATGGTACGGGAGCCGTCCGCATTCGGCTCGATGGCTATGGAAATGGCTGCTGCCGGAAGCGCGCCCACTACCTTCTCCGGCCACTCGAGCATGATGAGGTTCTTCGGATCCTCGAGGGACTCATCGAGACGAAGGGGTGCGAGCTCTTCCCCGCTCTCGAGTCGGTACGCGTCTATGTGAATGAGGCGCGAGAAGCCGTTGTATGAGATATCGTACGCCTTCTGGAGCACGAAGGTCGGGCTCGTGAGGTCTACGGTCACGCCGAGTACCTTCGCGACCGCCTTCGTGAACGCGGTCTTTCCGGCACCCAGCTCCCCCGAGAGCGTAACGAGGGTCGCCTTGTCCTCCTGAGGCGAAAGACCGGCGACGAACGCAGCCGCCTCGGCCTCGAGTTCCTGTATAGATCCGATGCGCTTCTCCATCCCTCAATTGTACTAACTATATGAAAAAGCGCCCATCTCCTGAGAGATGGGCGCTTCCTCGCTTAGTGCTGCCGTCAGCAGCTTCCTTGCCAGCCCAGGCAGCCCTTGCCGGGACGTTCGTAGCCGGCGCCCCGCAGGTCTTTCCTGGTGTAGGAGCCGGTATAGAAGTACCGGCCGGTGACGTTGCGCGGGACGCTGTAACGATAGCCGATGTCACCGCCATAGTAGCCGGGCGGGCCGTAGTCGCCGTAGTAACCGGAACCGGCATAGAAGCGGTCGACCAGGTCGGGGCCGCAGGCGGTGTTGGCAAGCGAGGCGAAAAGAGCGAGGCCGATGAGGCACATCTTCTTCATATGGCTGTTCCTTTTAGTTGCTGTATATAGGATACACTACATATCTATCTTTGTCAAGTAGTTAAAAGCGAGCGTTTAGGCGGTGCTATGATAGCTTCATGGCACCGCATTTCGACACCAACGCCGAGGACGAGAAGCTCGCGCAGATCCATCGCGAGGAAGAGGAAGACCTCGCGCAAATCCTCTCCCAGAAGTACGGCATCGGGTACGCGGACCTCACCGCCGCCGGCATCGATATGGAAGCGCTCCGCCTCATCCCGGAGGCTGAGGCGCGCGCCGCGGAAGCGGTCGCGTTCAACAAGGAATCGAAGAAGGTGTCGGTCGGCGTAAAGAACCTGCAGAACCCGGCGCTTGCCGACGTCCTCCAGAACCTCGCCGAGCGCGGCTTCGCCGTCTCCCAGTTCCTCATCTCGAAAGCGAGCCTCGAGAAGACCCTCTCTCGGTATAAGGAGCTTTCTATGGCCACCGTGAGCACCTCGGGCGAGTTCGCCATCACACCGGAGCAGCTCGCGGAGCTTTCCGCAAAGCTCACCGACGTCTCAGCTGCCGGCGCGTACCTCACCGAGACCCTCGCGGACAAGAATCGCGGCGTCTCTTCTTTCCTCGAAGGCATCCTGGCTACGGCGTTCGCGCTCCGGGCCTCGGACATCCACATCGAGCCTGAGGAGAATGCGGTTCGCCTGCGCCTGCGCCTCGACGGCGTACTCACGGACGTGATTTCCTTCGACGAGCGCGCGTACGCTTTCCTCAATTCCCGCCTCAAGATCCTCTCGGGGCTTTTGCTCAACGTGCGCGACCGCGCCCAGGATGGCCGCTTCAGCGTGAACGTCGCCGGGACCGATATCGAGATCCGCGCCTCCCTCATCCCGGGCCAGTACGGCGAGTCGTTCGTGATGCGCCTCCTCGACCCCTCCTCGCTCGGCGTCGGGTTCGACAATCTCGGCATCGAGCCGAAACTGCTCGAGCGCCTCACGAAGGAGATCGCCCGTCCGAACGGCATGCTCCTGACTACGGGACCTACCGGTTCCGGTAAGACGACCACCCTCTACTCGTTCCTCAAGAAGATCCATACGAAGGACATCAAGATCGTCACCATCGAGGACCCGATCGAATACCACCTCGACGGCATCACGCAGACGCAGGTCGGCAAGGAGTACACCTTCGCCTCGGGGCTCCGCTCTATCGTGCGCCAGGACCCGGACGTGATCATGGTCGGCGAGATCCGCGATGCGGAAGCGGCAGGCATCGCGATCCAGGCCGCGCTCACCGGCCACTTCGTGTACTCGACGCTCCACACCAATGACGCTGCCGGCACCTTCCCCCGCCTCGTGGATCTCGGCGTCGATCCGAAAGAGTTCGCATCCGCCGTCACCGTATCGATGGCGCAGCGCCTCGTGCGCAAGCTCGATCCGGATGCGCGCAAGCAGGTGCCGCTCGAAGGAGAGAACAAGGAGATTGTCGAGAAGGTGCTCGCGTCCATCGTAGACAAGTCCCTCGTCCCTGCAGACACGAGCTCCATCTGGGTAGCGGATCCGAAGGACGGCAAGTCCGGATACAAGGGACGCATCGGCATCTACGAAGCCATCTTCATGGACGACCAGCTCGGCACCTTCCTGCGCAGCAACCCGAGCACCAGCGAGATCAAGAAGGAGGCAGCACGCCAGGGCTACCTCACCATGGTGCAGGACGGCGTCCTGAAGGCCTTGAACGGGATAACCTCCCTGGAGGAGGTGCTGTCCGTCGCGGACCTGCCGCGGGATTAGTATGACCCTCGACGAACTCATCAAGCTCGCCGGAGCGAACGTCACATTCGATGAGACGAATTACCCGGCGCTGAAAGACGCTTCCGATGAACAGAAGCTCGTGTTCGCGCTCCATCACTCCGCGCTTCACTTCTCGAAGACCGCAGGAAAGCTCGCCGCGGCCGTCGAGGACGTTGATCATGGGAACGATTTGGATATGGAGAACCTCAAGGCGAACGTATGGAAGTCTTTTATAAACACGGCGTGGCTCGCTGAGAAGATAGGCATGCCCGAAGCAGAGATCGTCGCAGCGATACGGGAGAAGTATTCGAAGGAGTAGACGATTTACACACAAGCGCAAAAGCCGCCCTTTCAGGCGGCTTTTACATGGAGGATCCTGCACACAATCTTCGAGGCGATCGCATCTACTTAAAGATGCGTGGACAAATCGCCTGAGGATGTCTCCAGCGGGCCGCACAAGTGCGGTACCAGAGAGTCCTTGGGGAAGCGCCCGAAGCCGTCAAGCCTTGCCTCGAAGATTCTATGAAGGATCCGGTAGCCCGGATCCGGGTATTTTTAATCCGGGCGAGCCAGGTGGCCGTCCGGAATGTGCTTTCGAGCCCTTCGCTCGTGTGATAGAATACTAGCATAAGGTATTTTTATGTCAACCCCCTCTCCTGATACCCCGCTTCAGAAGGATCAGCAGCTCGATGCCGCGCTGCGCCCTTCGCTCTGGGACGAATACGCGGGACAGGAGCACGTGAAGGCCAACGTGCGCGTGGTAATCGACGCGGCCAAGCGCCGCGGCGGCATGCCGGAGCACTTCCTCTTCTACGGGCCGCCGGGCGTCGGCAAGACCACGCTCGCGCACCTCATCGGCGTCACGCTCGAAGCTCCGGTGAAGACCACCTCCGGCGTCGCCATCGAGCGCGCAGGAGATTTGGCCGCCATACTCACGAATCTCGAGCCGGGCACCGTGCTTTTCATAGACGAGATCCATCAGCTTTCCCGAAAGATCGAGGAGCTCCTGTACCCTGCGCTCGAGCACGGCACGCTCGACATCGTGCTCGGCAAAGGGCCGTCCGCGCGCACGGTGGAGCTCGCGCTCCCGCCGTTCACGCTCGTCGGTGCCACTACCAAGGTCGCTTCCCTCTCCAGTCCTTTGCGCTCCCGCTTCGGCGGCGGCGTATACCAGCTCGATTTCTATTCCGAGAAGGATCTGCGCAACATCATCGAGCGCTCCGCAAAGGTGCTCGGGCTCTCGGCGCCAAGCGACGTCGTCGAGCAGATCGCGGTGAGGAGCCGCGCCACCCCGCGCGTTGCGAACGCCCTCCTGAAGCGCGTCCGGGACTTCGCCGAGGTCCACGAGAAGCCGCTCAGCGTCGCCGTCTGCGACGAAGCCTGCCAGCTCTTCGGCATCGATTCGCTCGGCCTCACGAAGGACGACCGCCGCTACCTCAGCACCCTCGAGAAAGGATTCAAAGGTGGCCCGGCGGGCGTACGCGCGCTCGCGAGCGCCATGCACGAGGACGAGGACACCCTCGAGCAGGTCTATGAGCCGTATCTCTTGCGCCTCGGGTTCATCGAGCGCTCGCTGCGCGGACGCATGCTCACTGATAAAGGCAAGGCATATCTGAAGGCGCATTAATTGACGCGAGCGCCAGCAGTGATAGGGTGCATCCGGAACGCTAGCAAAGGAGCCCGCTATGGGCGAGACTCACAGCACTTCGGGAAAGGAGCGATGCCAGCTCGACACGTTCGGCAAGCTTCTTTCTGTCTCTAATAAGACTGGCTTCTGCTATAGCCATCCGATAGAAGATATAAGAGAGCAGCAGAGGCTCAAGCGGGCGGCGGGGCGGGATCAGAATAGCACCGGCACCAGACGAAAGCCGTTCGACCCAGCGGAATGGGATGAGCGCACGAAGCACATCCCGCGCCGCGAAGAAGCGCTTGCCTTCCTTGAGACGGCATCGAGGCTTTCCGGGAACGATTCCGAGACCCTCCGCAACGTCACGATACGGACCGGAGGCGTGGGGAGCCTCAGGGATATCCGCAGCCTGCTTATGCACCTGTTCATTTCCGAGCTCCACATGAAGGACAAGGATGCGGCGCTGTTCTTCGGATACAAGCATGCGGCGCTAAGCACCAACCTCAAGGACGCGCGAATGATGCTTGAGGATGACCAGGAAGCGATCGCACTTTACGCGCGTATCAGAGCAGAGACAGGAAAATGAAAAGGCGGCCCCTCAAAAGGCCGCCTCTTTTTCATTCAAACGGGTCCGATTACGGCTCCCATTCGATGTGCTGGAGACGCTTCACCGTGACGCCGGTCTCAGACATCTCTCCCTGCACGCGCGCCTTGGACGGCTCGATGAACGTGGAGCTATCGCACGCAGCGGTGCTGCCGTCGAAATCCTGGCAGATGCTCTCCGCGTTGAAGAAGAGTGGCACCACGTGGCCCGGCTGACCGTTCTGCTCGAATACGAGGTGCCAGGTGCCGGTCTTAAGCGGGGCCTGGACGCTCTTCAGGAGGAAGCCCTCCATATCGAAGCTGAACTCGCGCTCCGGAGCGAACTCTCCCGGGGAGCACTGGATATCGCTCAGGTACCATCCGTCGTTGTAGCGGGTCAGCGTGATGACGGCCTGTTCGGTGACGTTCTTGTCCCTTGAGACGACAAGCACCTGCGCGTTTTCTTCGTCCTGGAATACGGGGCGCGCAGTGATCTGCGTCGGGACGCTTGCCTGGCAGAGCACGGCATCCGTCCTCGTTGCGGGATCGAACTTCACGCTCCTGATTTTCTTGCTGAGCTCGAAGCTCAGGATCGGGGACTTCGCAAGGCCTTCCTTGAAGGGGTCAGTGGTAGTCGACTGCACGGCGGCGAGCCATGGAGTATAGAAATCGAGCACGATGTCTACCGGCTCCCCGATCGCTACCTGCTGCTCCGGCTGCATGAAGATATAGCCTCGGCTCTGATAGAGCCATGCGGCTACGGCGATAAGCGCGAGCACTACTACTCCCGCGGCGGCGATAATAATGCGAGTGCGTTGATTGGTGAAGTCCATAAGACTCTTATCTTACCCTGCCCTCGATTGGGGCGGAAGGTGCCCTGGCGGAGCCCCTGAAAATGTGATATACTCATGAAGTCAATGCGGCGCTTACTCGGCTAGCTAACCCACCATGAAAACAGGTACCGTTATCGAGATCAATGAGCGCCTCTCCGGATTCATCAAGCGCGCGGACGTGAAGGAGAACCTCTTCTTCCATTCCGATGACCTTATCGGCGTCTCCTTCACCGCCCTCAAGAAAGGCGACCGCGTCTCCTTCGACATCGTGAACAACAAGAACGGCTCGTACGCGACGCAGATCAAGCGTTCGTAAGCGGAGAAGAGCCAGGGAGTTTCCCGAAGGCCTCATGGAGGCCTTTCTTCTTTGAGGGCTAGCTGGAACTCTTAGGGTTATACGTAAGAATCGTTTTATTCGGTATCTTGTCGCCTTCGGCAAATCCTAGGCTAGCGTAGAATCTCCGCGCCTCCTCGTTTACATCATGCACCTCCAAGACGATTGGTACGCCGGAGATATCGGACTCCTGTTTCAAATCAGTGAATATCTTCGTCCCTATGCCTTTTCCTTGAAATTCTGGGAGCAATTGGATGCCGCCAACGTATATGGATTCTGGGGACCGCACTACCCTTAGCCGGCCAGCGTCCTGCCCGTTGAATTGGATGACTTGTATCTTTTCCGGATCAAAGCCGGACTCGTATTTTGCACGAGCCGCGTCCTCATCCTGTACTTCCCCAGGGTTAAGTCTTTCGTGCACGGGACGCATGCCTTCGATTGAGGCTGTATACAAGAAATCCAAATCTTCGCTTTTCGCTTGGCGCAAGGAAACTTCCTCCGGCTTATTCTCTATCCCCCTTCCTGATTCAGGATTCATAGTGAAAGTCTACAGTATAGCGGTCCTTGGATTCGCCTTCCCAGATTTGGTACCATACCTGCATGGCAGGACACTCTAAATGGGCGCAGATAAAGCGAGCGAAGGGCGTCACGGACGCAGCGCGTAGCCGCGTCTTCTCCCGCTTCGCGCGCCTCCTCACCCTCGAATCGAAGAAGAACGGCGGCTCGGTGAGCGCGCCGAGCCTCAAGGCCGTCATCGACCGCGCGAAGGCGGCGAACATGCCGAAGGACAACATCGAGCGCGCGATCGCGAAGGGCGTGTCTAAGGACGCAGGAGACCTCGAGGAGGTGCTCTACGAATGCTACGGCCCGAGCGGCGTCGCCATCATTATCGAGGCGCTCAGCGACAGCAGGAACCGCACGACGCAAGAGATAAAGCTCATCATGACGAAGAACGAGATCGAGCTCGCGTCCCCGGGGAGCGCCGCCTGGGCGTTCACCCGCCTCCCGGAAGGCGGCTTCGTGCCGAAGGAGCCGCTCACGGAAGTATCCGGAGAAGAGGAAGAGAAGCTCGGCGCCCTGCTCTCGCTCTTCGATGAGCACGACGACGTGCAGGCCGTCTACACCAACGCGCGCGGCTATGAGAGTACTCGCGATTGACCCCGGGTTCGACCGCCTGGGCATCGCGGTGCTCGAGGGAGACCCCTCCCGCCCGACCCACGTCTGGAGCGATTGCGTCATTCCGCCGAAAGGAGACGCGGCTTCCCGCCTCGCCGTAGTCTCGCGCGCGACCTGGGAAGCCATCCAAGCTTACCAGCCGGACGTGCTCGCCATAGAGAAACTGTTCTTCGCGAAGAGCGTTACCTCGGCGCTCGGCGTGGCGGAGGCGCGCGGCGCGGTCCTCGCTGCAGCCGGCAATGCACGGCTCCCGGTCCTCGAGTTCTCTCCGCAGGAGGTGAAGATGGCGGTCACCGGATACGGCGCGGCAGATAAGAAGGCCGTCGAGTCCATGGTTCCGAAGCTCGTGGCCCTGCCCGAGAAGAAGCGCCTCGACGACGAATTCGACGCTATCGCGCTCGCGATCTGCGCCCTGCCCCACCGCTATCCACACAAAAAGGCGGGGTAGCTTGCCAAGTCCGAATGTTTTGGAGAAACTAGGGACTGCTCCGCAGGAGCGCTAACTATATTTCCGCTATGCTTATCGACGAAACCCTTTTTATAAATGACATGGATGAAGAAGTCGAAATCGGCATCGACGACCTAGACGAGACCGCGGCGGACGAGGAGGAAACCGAGGAGACGATGTAGCCCGAAGGCCCCGAAAGGGGCTTTTGTGTTACGATTCTCTCCATATGTCGCGCAGGCACCACCCTATCCACAACCCGCACCCGCTGCTCCGGCTCGCCTTCCTGCTTGCGGGCGTCATCTTCGTGTTCGCGGGCGTGGTTTTCCTCTGGATCGCCGTGACGCCGACCCCGGACCTCTCCGCCTTCGAGAACCGGAAGATCAGCGAATCCACGAAGATCTACGACCGCACGGGTAAGACCGTGCTCTACGACCTCGACCGCGATTCGAAGCGCGACTCAGTGCCGCTCTCCGAGATCTCGCCCCAGATCAGGAATGCCACCATCGCCATCGAGGACGCGAGCTTCTACACCCACGGCGGCATCAGCATCCGCGGCATCATCCGATCCATCCTCAAAGACATCCTCATCGTGCTCCAGCTGTCGGACGGCTACACCCAGGGCGGCTCCACCATCACCCAGCAGGTACTGAAGAACACCATCCTCACCGGCAAGAAGACGCCGGTGCGCAAGGTGCACGAGATGATCCTCGCCATCAAGCTCGAGCATCGCTACTCGAAGGACGAGATCCTCGAGTTCTACCTCAACGAAACGCCGTACGGCGGCCCGTACTACGGCGTCGAGACGGCGAGCGTCGCGTTCTTCGGCAAGTCCGCGAAGGAGGTCACCACCGCGGAAGCGGCGTACCTGGCCGCTCTCCCCCAGGCGCCGACCTATTTCTCTCCGTACGGCAACAACCGGGCCGCGCTCGATAACCGAAAGAATGTCGTACTTAACCGCATGCTGGAGCTCGGATACATCACCGAGAGCGAGCACGCATCCGCGAAGGCCGAGGAGGTGAAGTTCAGCCCGCAGCGCTCGTCGAGCATCATCGCGCCGCACTTCGTCTTCTTCATCGAGCAGTACCTGGAGGAGAAGTACGGCACGGGCGTCGTCGGCCGCGGCTTCAAGGTGGTCACCACGCTCGACACCGATATCCAGCACATCGCGGAGACCACCGTCGCCGAGTACGCCGCCGCCAACCTTTCCAAATTCAACGCCACGAACGCGGCGCTTATCGCGCTCGACCCGAAGACCGGCCAGATCCTCTCCATGGTCGGCTCGAAGGATTACTTCGACCCAACCATCGACGGCAACTACAATGCGTCGCTCGCACTCCGCCAGCCGGGCTCAGCCTTCAAGCCGTTCGTGTACGCGGCGGCGCTCGCCAAGGGCTTCACCCCGCAGACGGTCATCTTCGACCTCCCTACCCAGTTCTCTACGTCCTGCTCTCCGGCGGACAACTACAACAAGGTGTCTCCTTGCTACGCCCCGAGCAACTACGATGATAAGTTCCGCGGCCCGATGACCTTCACGACGGCGCTCGCGCAGTCCATCAACGTCCCCGCGGTGAAGGTGCTCTACCTCGCGGGCATCCAGAACGTGATCAATCTCGCGACCGCCGCCGGCATGACCACACTCGACACGCCGAGCCACTACGGCCTCACGCTCGCGCTCGGTGCGGCTGAGGTGCGCCTCCTCGATCTCGTCGCCGGCTACGCGACCTTCGCGAACCAGGGCGTATACAATCCGCCGGTAGGGATCCTCTCGGTCACCGACTCGAGCGGCAATGTGCTCGAGGAGTTCACTTCCCGCCAGAGCCAGGTGCTCGACGCCGGCGTCGCGAACGACCTCTCGAACATGCTTTCGGATAACAGCGCGCGCATCCCGAGCTACGCGCCCAACAACCCGCTGACGTTCGCCGCATACGACGTCGCCGCGAAGACCGGTACCACGAACGACTACAAGGACACTTGGACGGTCGGATACACG
Organism: uncultured Candidatus Saccharibacteria bacterium; assembly: GCA_964569655.1. Classification (GTDB taxonomy): domain Bacteria; phylum Patescibacteriota; class Minisyncoccia; order Phycocordibacterales; family Phycocordibacteraceae; genus C7867-001. Next base: position 129,225 of record CAZMTN010000002.1, on the reverse strand, counting down.
CCGTCTATCGCGCTCGGTGTCTGGGCCGGCAATAACGATGCTACCCCGATGGTCAAAGAGACCGCAGGATATATCGTCGCGCCGATGTGGCATTCGGTCATGGAGCAGATACTCCCTAAGTACCCGCAGGAGTACTTCGGCGAGGGCCGCACGATGTCCGAGGACGCGCCGCCGGCGCTCTTCGGCAACTACTCAGGCCGGGACGGCATCCACGATATCCTCCACTGGGTAAGCAAGGAGAATCCGCTCGCGGGACAGCCTCGCAATCCGGCGAATGACCCGCAATACGTGCGCTGGGAGTACGCCGTGCAGGCGTGGGCAGCCATCAACGGCGGCCAGTAGCCCTATTTTATTTTCCCTACCGCGAAGCCCGCATCCTTGAGCACGCGGATGAGATCCGCTTGCCGGAGCATGAGCTCCATTTTCAGTATCGAGGGGATGGCGAAGAAGAGCGTGCTGTTCTTGTACGAAACCTGCTTCGCGGTGATCTTATGCTTTAAAAATACGCTCGCCGCTCCCGCTGCCGTGCGCCGCAGTTCGGAGAGTTCCGTCCCGGGTATCTTATGGTCCTTGAGGAGGTCGCCGATAGCGCGCATAGGACTATTGGTTCATCGGCATCACGAGGTAGAGGAAGGACGCGTCCCCCGTGCCGCGCATGACGAGCGGCCTCCCTATGCCGGAGAGCGAGATGGTGACGTTCTCTGCCGAAATTAGGGGCAGTGGCGCGGCGAGGTACCGGTGATTGAAGGAAAGCTCCAGAGACTCCCCTGACAGCGCTCCGGGGATGGTTTCTGAGGTCTCGCCGACGTCCGCGTTGCGGGAGGCGAAGACGATCTGCTTCGCTTTCACGTCGAAAGCGATGCGGACCTTCTGGAAGGTGTCAGAGAATACCGCGGTACGCTTCAGTACCGATTCGAAATCCTTCTTGAGCACGGTACCCTCCGCAGCGAAGGTCTTCGGGATGATCTGGGTGTAGTCCGGATAGCTTGCGGCTACAAGGCGGGTCGTGACCACGCCGCCGCTCCAGGAGAATGCGCACTGGTGCTCGTCCATGGTGAGGGTGAGTTCGCTCTCCGGAATCGTCTGGAGGATATCTGCCGCGTTCTTTGCCGGGATGAGGATAGAGAACGGCTTCCCCGCCTTCTCGAGCGTCACCTTCTTCTCCGCGAGACGGAAGGAGTCCGAGGCGACTGCCTTCAAGGTCCCGCTCTCACCTGCGAGGAGCACGCTCGCGAGCTCTGGGCGTACGGAGGATGTTGATGCGCAGGCGACGACACTATTGAGAAGCGCGGAGAGGAGATTCCCCGCGATGGAGAGCGTAGTCTCGGAAGACTGCGGGAGCGGGATGACGGGGAAATCCTCGGAAGGGAGCGTCTTCAAGGTGCTCTTTCCCATGCCTGAGGTTATGACCGCCGTATCCCCCGCGTGCTCGAGCGTAATGGAGCCGGATCCGGAGAAGGAGCTTGTGATGTCGCGCAGGAGTGCGGCGGAGACTACGACCACGCCCTGGCTCCGGATAGAGCCGTCCACCTTGAGGTCGATGCCGGTCTCGAGATTGGTGGCGCGGAGCTTGATGCCGTCGTCTCCCGCGATGATGGCGATGCCAGACAATGCCGGAAGAGTCGCTGACTTCCGCTCAGCGAATCGGGATGCGGTATGCACAGCTTCCCTGAAGATATTCTTCTCAACAGTGATGACCATAGGATTCTCTTATTCTATTTAATAAAAATGCATGTACGCATGATGAGCTCTGTGTATATGAGGAAAAGTCCCCCGCATCGCTTACATACGCCCTGCTTTCGGCACCTACTTTTTGAAAACCTGTGGAGAGCGCACCAACAAGGAAGGATAAGAATCCGAGGGTTTCGCGGGTGCTGTGGAAAACGTTGGTTTCTCCCCAGCTCCGCGCACCCAGTTTTACAGCGTTATCCATACGGTTTCCACAGGCTAGGTGAGCAGGCTGCGGACATCTGAGACCTCCTTCGCGAGTACGGTGTCTCCCGTGATCTCGCGCTTTATCTTCTCGCATGAGTGGATGACGGTGGTGTGGTCCCTTCCCCCGAGCTTAGAGCCGATGGTCGGGTACGAGACGCTGAAGTCTTCGCGGAGGATGTACATGATCACCTGGCGCGGGCGCACCACCTCCTTGCGGCGGGTCTTCTCGTAGATGGATTCCTCATCGATGCCGTAGAACTCCGCGATCTTCGAGACTACGTTCTTGATGGAGACGGTCTTCGTAGGGCGAGAGAAGGAACGGAGCGACTGGCGGATCTCCGCGAGGTCCGGCGGGGTCCCTCGTACCTGCGCGTGGCAGACGATGGAGTTGATGACGCCCTCGAGGTCCCGGATGGAGCCCGAGACCGACGTGGCGACGTATTCGATCACCTCGGGAGAGAGTGTGATGCCGTGGGCGGCCACCTTCTTCCTCACGATAGCCATGCGGGACTCGGAATCCGGCTCCGAGATATCTACCGTCATGCCGCTCGAGAGGCGGCTCCGGAGCCTGTCCGCGATGTCCGGGATGGCTGCAGGCGGACGATCCGAGGAGAAGATGATCGGCTTGTTGTTGTCGTGGAAATGATTGAAGAGGTGGAAGAGCTCTTCCTCGGAGCGCTCCTTCTTCGAGAGGAACTGGACGTCGTCCATGATGAGGAGGTCGTACTGGCGGTACTTCTCCTTGAAGCGGCTCGCGCCGCCTGAAGAGATGGCGTCGATGCAGTCGGCGACGAAGCGCTCGGAGGTCAGGTAGTAGACCTTCCGGTTCGGGTACTGCTTCTTGAACTGGTTCCCGATGGCCTGGGTGAGGTGGGTCTTCCCTCTCCCGGTGTCCCCGTAGATGAAGAGCGGGTTGTAGGAGATGCCAGGGCGCTGGATGATGGCTTGGGCCGCGGCGAACGCCATCTCGTTGAAGGCGCCCACGACGAAGGTGTCGAAGGTGTAGCGCGGGTTGAGGTTATCGCTCTTATTTATATAGAACTCGTCGAGCGGGAGGCGGTTGTCCTCGCGGGTCTGCTTGGCTTCTCGGGGCTTCCGGCGGTCGTCCTTCACGATGAGGTACTCGATGTTGCGGTACTCGAAGGAGACCTGGCGGATGATCTTGAGGAGGAGCGTATGGAATTTCTTCAGGTACCAGTCCCGGAAGAACTGGCTCGGCACGCCGATGTAGACGATGCCGTCCTCTATCTTCACGATGGAGCTGTCCTTGAACCAGGTGTTGAAGTTGGCTGGGGATACGGAGAGTTCGACCTGCGTCAGCGTGTGTTCCCAGAGCTCACGAGGGTCGGACCGGTTCATGCCGAGTCATTATACGTGCCTGGCCAGGCATGGGAAGCGTTGTGCTTCCGTGCAGAAACTGTTAGTATCCTGTGGAAAACACCTAAACGAACCGACTATGTCCACGAAGCGAACCTACCAGCCGAAGAAGCGAAAGCGCGCCCGCACCCACGGCTTCCGTGCCCGCACGAAGACCGCTTCCGGCAAGAAGATCATTGCTAAGCGCCGCCGCAAGGGCCGAGCCAAGCTCTCGGTCGTCTAATCCTATGCTTCCCAGGCGGCGCAGGCTGTCTAGGGCAGGTTTCAGCGCTCTCCAGAGGGCGCGCAAGGCTCAGAGTCCCCATCTGAGCCTTTCCTGGTCTACCGGGACCGGTATGGCCGTGGTGGTGTCCAAGAAGGTGGCGGCCAGGGCCGTGGACCGGCATCTTCTGAAGCGTCGCATCATGAGCGTGCTCGCGCGCCACGACTACCCCCATATTGCGCTCGTAGTCTTTGCTAAGGCCGGAAGCCCGAAGCTCCCCTTCCCTGTCCTCAGGCAGGAACTGGAGAAGCTCCTTCACGCGCTCGGCTAAAGCGCATACAATAGGAATCACGCATGGTCTCCCTCTTCTACACGTACCTCTACAACCCGATCTACAACCTCCTCATCTTCTTCGTGGGGGTGGTGCCGGGCGGAGACGTGGGATTGGCCGTCATCGCGGTCACGGTGGCCGTGAAGGTCATCATCCTGCCGCTCTCTCTGTCAGCGGTGCGCACCCAGCGCGCAATGAAGGTAGTGGAGCCGGAGCTGCGCGAGATCCGCGAGAAGCATAAGGATAATAAGGAGAAGCAGGCGAAGGAGATGTTCGCTCTCTACAAGAAGTACCAGATCAACCCGTTCGCGAGCTTCCTCACGCTCCTCATCCAGCTGCCTGTCCTCTTCGCCCTCTACTGGGTGTTCATGGGCGAGGCGCTCCCGAGCGTGAACATGGATATCCTCTACTCCTTCGTCTCCATCCCGGCGGTGATCTCCACCGACTTCCTCGGCATCTTCCCGATCACCGGGAAGAGCATCGTGCTCGCGGTGCTGGCCGGCGGTACGCAGTACCTGGCGGCATACTTCTCCATGCCGACGCCCGCAAAGTCCGAGAAGAGCACCATGTCCGAGGACTTCGGCCGCGCGATGGCCATGCAGGCGCGCTACGTGATCCCGTTCATCATCGCGATCGTCGCGTACCAGCTCTCCGGAGCGGTCGGGCTCTATTTCATCACCACCAACATCGTCACCATCGTGCAGGAGCTTTTCGTACGACGAACGCCGCTCATCCCTAAGGCTGCGGCTGCCTAATTATCTAAAGGGAGTAGGCCCAGAGGGAGCCGTCCCGCTTGTTCTGGAAGACGAGGGTGCCTTCGTTCGGGTCGAGGGTGAGCGCCACCGCGTCTATCTGCTCGTCCTCGATGAGGTCCGGCAGGTCCGCGACCAGCGTCGCGACGCGGGCGGTAAGGTCGATGCGCCAGATGCGGTCCGTGAAGGACACCGTGCCCTGGTACCAGGCATCGGGAAGGTTCGCGATCGGGAACGAGACCGGCACCGCGCAGTACGCGGAGAGGCTGTCCCGGGTCCACACGCATTTCTCCGCGAGCGTCTGCACCGGGAGCGCGATGACTTCGCGCGTGGACGCGTTCACGAGCGCGAGGCGCAGCGCGCCATTGGTGAAGCCGCTGTAGAGGACCTGCTTCCCTGCGGGATCGATGAGAGCGGAGAGCCCTGCCATAGGCCCCACGACTTTGGTGAATGCTCCGGTCTCTCCGTTTACGACGAACGCGTAGCCCGGGAGCTCGATAGAGGGCTTCGTGTGCGCGGAAAAGTTCGTGTCGCCTTTGAGTACGATAGAAGAGAGTGCGGAGGAGAAGAGCGTGGCGGCGCCGGAGCCGTCCGGGTCCTCGACCGTGCCTACCGAGCCGCTCGAGCTCGGGGTGAAGGTGAAGACGCTGCCGTCCGTGCGCGGGATGATGGTGCCGAGGTCGCGCGCAAGGAAGCGGCCGTCGCTGCCGTCCGCCGGGAGCGCGTAAGTCTCTATGTGCTCGCTGCCCGTATCCGCGGAGATGTAGCGCGCATACGCGAGGGAGCCATTCGGGAGCCATGAGGCTTCCTGGATGCCCGGGATGGTGCGGTTGGTGAGGCGGGTGGTCTCGCCGTCCAGAGCCGCGTAGCTGTACATGTTGCCCGTGGCGCGGTCTATGTAGCGCACCTCGACCGTGGTGAGGTACTCGGGCGTAGACGTGGCTGTGGTGGTCGCGAGGGAGACCGTCTGCGTCGTGGTGGCGATGATCGCGACCGCTCCCCTGGCTACCGGCTTCGCGGCGATCTTCACGAGGCGCGGCGCGATCTGCTCCGCGCTGTCTTCAGGGGTATCGGTGACCGTGTCCGGGAGCACGTCAGGGGTCACTTCCCCGCCCGCTCCGCCGAAGGGGTTGTTTCCCGGGAGCCCGTCCTCGGTGACAAGACCCGAGTCCGTGCTGAAGAACAGGAAGTAGATGCCGACCGCGAGGCCGAGCATCACGATGACGATTGCGGCGATGGTAAGGGCTTTCTGCATACGTTACTGGGCGCAGTACGTCTGTACGTTCGCGCACCAGACGCCGACCGTCCCCTTGCCCTGTATCTGGCCTTGGACCATCTGCTTGAACTTCTCATCTTGCATCGGGCACTGGAATCCGCCTTGGATCATGTTCTTCGGCTGGTTGACATCGAATATCATTCCCCTGTCAGTGCGCAGTTTTTTGCCGCATGCGGAGGCCCACTTCTCATTCTCTTCTGCCCCGTAGATAATAGCGGCATAGTACTGATCGTCTCCCCCGATCGCTATCCCCTCCGTGACCGAAGGGCGGGTGCTCACCCCGAAATAGACCAGCGACACGCCTTTCTTCGGGCTGCAGTATCCCGTCGCTTCGAACTGAGTATTGGTGCCTTTGACCGTCTGGCCGTTCGCGCCGACGGCATCCTTGGACGGATTCGTGCCCTTTGCATCGCCTTCTTCACCTACCTGGACATGGGCTCCCGCTCCGCACGCCCCTCTCACGGTGTTCGCCGCCTTTGACGTTGCTTCCTGCGGAGTCTTTCCCGTGCACGTCACCGTCTTGGCCTGCGTCGTGTCGTTTGTGGAAATTTTACAGCCGTCCTTCGTCTCGGTAGTAGTTTCTGCGCCATTGTTCCCGGCTGCACCCGGTGTCCCGGTCGGCAGCGTCGTCTCGAGCTTGTCGGCGCTGATCTCGAGGTCCAGGATCCTCGGGTTCACGATGCTGAAAACTATATAAGGAGAGAGGACGAGCACCAGGCCGAGGATTGAGGTGGTGATGAGGTGCTTCGCGTGTTCGGTGCTGCCGATGCTCCCCCCTGCCGTCATGTACTCGATGCCGGCGCGGATGAGCTGGATCACGGCGAGCACCACCGCGATGCCGATACAGAAGTTGTAGAGGCCGTTGAGGAACTCGGGAAGCTTCGAAGCGCCGCCCATATCCTGGGTGAGGCCGGGGATATTGGTCAGCGTGACGAGGTTCTCCTGCCCGAATGCGACGCTCGGCAACAAGAGCACGGTAAGGGCGGCGACGTGCGGAATCATGCCTTTCATCATAAGCCAAAGAAATCGAATAAGCCGGTGTCCTCACCGAACCTGACCGTGAACGAATTGCTCGCGGCCAGATAGGTGCCTGGCTGTGAAGCCTCCACAGACAAGAGGGCGCTGCCCGCGCCGTCCCCGTTAGAGCGGACAGTGATCACTTGCTCGGATCCGCTCGGCGCGCCATTTACGCTCCAGGAGAAGTTTGGCATGGTCGGGAAGAAATACGGGACCGCGCGGAAAGAGTCCTCCCCTTCCGAAAGGCTCGTCTCGCCGGTGATTGTCTTGCTGAAGTCCGGCCCGAGGAGCGGATTGTTGCGGTATACGAGGACCTGCTGCTCTACCGGCTCGAGAACCGTCCTCGATTGCCCTGAAGCGCTGCCGTCCGGCGTGGAAACAGTCACTGTGACGGTCGCATCGCGGTACAGGAGGGGTCCGGTGGCGGTGAGTACCGACCTGCCGATACCGGATTGCGCGGCAAGCTGCTGGTTGCCGAGCTGCCAGTTATATACGAGATTTGCGGCTGCTATTGGCGTTCCGGCGCTAGAACGCATATCGGCGAGCGCAATGAGGCGGACGCGTCCCTCGGCAGCGAGGAGGCTACCTCCCTCATAAAGGGGGTGCGTCACGGACATCGGCTCCACGATAAGGGATATATTCGAAGGGCGGAGCGTCACGGATGCCTGGTAAGAACCGTCCGGACCGGTCGCAGATACCGTCACGACAGCCGTCTGGCCGGGACCTCCCATCTGGAACGAAGTCGATGCTCCTCCAGAGCCGGTGCTAACTACCTTCCCGTTGACGGAGACCGTTACCGCGCTCGCCGCGAGGTTCAGGAGAGTACTGCGTGGCGTCACCGTCACCGTCTGATACGGCTCAGGGAATTCAGGGCTGACCGAGATGGTGAGCGGCTCAGCTCCCAGGTTCTGCGCGTGGGCAAAGGAGGGAAGGATGGCGGTGGCTCCAAGGATGATGAGGAAGGCCAGGGCTTTTCGCATGACTGTAGTATACCGCCCTGTTCCCTGCTACGGACGGTGGGCCTGCGGATTAATGCCGCGCATCGGACGGAGCTTGCGTCCTGCCAGCTTCTGCACGGCCTTCTTCGAGCTCCGGTCCTCGAGACGCACCTGGACGACGAGGGCGATGACGCCCAGGCTTATGCCGGGCAGCGTGTCTATGAAGGGCGTGAGCTCGACGATACCGGCAATGAGCACGATGAAGAACTTCTTCGCGGACCGGGAATCGAAGTAGTTCACGCGACACAGCATGAACCAGAGGAGGAATACGGCTCCGGAGACGAACGTGATGAAATAAGATGCTACCAGGTCGAGCATGAACCCGAGGACGGGGATAGGATTCAGGAAGAACAATAGCCCCTGCGCGAGGTCGAACAAGACCGCCGTGAAGATCATCAGGACGGCAGTAACGTTTCCGATGCGCTTCTTTTTCTCTTGCGAAGCGCCGTTGTCCTTTGCCTGCTGTTCCATAGAGGATTAGGCGGCGCCATCCAGCCGGCTCTTCTCGCGCTTGATCTGGAGGAGCTGGGACGGATCCGACGTGATGATCTGATCCTCCGTGTAGGAAGCGACGACCTTGATGGCGACGTGCTTGAGGCCAGCAAAGAAGAGGCCCTCCCCTACTCCTGATTCGAGGAGAAGGTATTTCTCCTCTTCCGTGAGGTTGAACGTTTTCTGGAGGACGTCGATGGTCGTCGGGGATTGCTTGAGGAGCATCTGGATGGAGGAGTTCGTGAGGATCGGCCTGCCGTACGGGGATGCGAGGAAGTCCTCCACGTCCTGGGTGACGGTCGCAACGCCAAGATAGTACTTGCGTCCGCGCTTCGCGAGGGAGTACAGGAAAGACGCCGTGTCCTCAGACTTCATCATCCACCATGCCTCATCGATCACGAGGAGGCGCTTCTTCAGTTCGCGGCGCACCGCGTTCCAGATGAAGTGGGAGATGATGTACATCGCCACCGGCTTCAATTCATCCTCCATATCGCGGACGGAGAAGACGATGAACTGCTTGTTGATGTCGATATTGGTCGGCTGGTTCATGAAGCCGGACCAGGTGCCGCGGGTGTATTTAGAAAGGCGCTGGACCAGGGACTGGCTTCCCTCCATGCCGGCGAGTACCGCCTCGAAGTCCGAGAGGAGCGGCGGCTGGACGCCGGTGAAGTCCCTCTCCCCCGTGATGTCCTTGAGGGCATAGGTCTCCGTGATGGCGCGGTCGACGATGGCATCCTCTTCGGGCGTGAGGCCGCCGAGCATGATACGGAAGAGCCCGACGAGGTTGATGATGTTGCTGCGCAGGATATCGGCCGGCTCCTCGTCCTCGCGGACCGCAGGCAGGTCGAACGGGTTGATATGGTGCTCGCTCGAGAGCGAGATATTGAACATGCGCCCGCCCGTCGCTTCGGCGAGGTATTCGTATTCGCGTTCCGGGTCGATGACGATCACGTCCGTATCGAACATGAGGGAGCGTAGGATCTCGAGCTTCATCGCGTAGGACTTTCCGGAACCGGACTTCGCGAAGACCACCGAGTTGTAGTTCTCGAGCGAGAACCGGTCGAAGAGGATGAGAGATGAGTTATGGCGGTTGATGCCGAAGAGGATGCCTCGGTCGCTCGTAAGGTCGAAGGAGACGAACGGGAACATGGACGAGAGCGGAGAGGAATTCAGCTTCGAGCGCACCGCGAGCTCGTCGAGCTCGAGCGGGAGCGTGGAGCGGAAGCCCTGCTCCTGCTGGAAGACGGCCGGCTTGGTGTACACGAGCTTGGCGTCGAGGATGCCGCGCACCTCCCCTTCCGTCTTGTCGAGCTCCTCCTTGGAGTCCGCGTAGAGCGTGAGGTAGAGGCCTACTTCGAAGAGCTTCTCCTGCGCCTGCTGGAGGTTGTCCCGGAGCCCCTCGAGGTCCTGGTATGCCGTATCGAGGACCGGGTCGCGGACCAAGCCCTTCTGTTCCCTCTCCGAGATCTGGCTCTGTACCTCGGCCACCTTCTTCTGGAACTGGCGGAGCACCATGCCGGTCTCAATCGGGTGGATGAAGATGCTGATGTCGAGCACCTTGTCGAGATTGATGATCGGTGTGAACCAGCTGTCCGCGAGGAAGCGGGGGTATGAAATCGTATAGAACGAGCGAGCGAACTTCTGGCCGAGCTCGATCTCGCGAGCGCCAACCTTGAGCGCCGCCGGCGCAATCGTGTCCGCGAGGTCGAGGGTACCTTGCGCGTAGATGTCCTTGGGGAGCACAGGAGTGACCTGTACTTCCTCTTTCTTTTTTCGGTTTATGAAATCAAGCAAGGACATAGGTTATTGGGTGAGCCTGATCGGGCTCTCGAGCTCGCCGATGTTGAACGAGCGGTACAGGAGCTCGATCACCTCCTCGGTGCCGAGCATCACCGCGCGGAGCCCCGTAGAAGAGAGCCCGCTCGCGACCAAAGACATTCGCTGCTCGAGCTGGACGCGGTATTCGTCGAAGGAGCTCGTGGTTCCTTGCGTCGCCGAAGTCTCCTTCTGGAAGAACGGGAGCGCGCTTTTCACCTGGGACGCTACCGCCGGCGTGTACGGCACGACGATGTAGAACATCTTGGTCATGATGTTCGCGTTGTCCGAGAAGCTGCGGACGAACTGCATGTATTCCCGTACCTGGATCTTCATGAGCTCGCTCTGTTGCGCGTCCGTGCGCGCGGAAAGGAGTTCGAGGTACGGGCGCAGATCCATCTTGCGAGAATGCACGTTGATCTGCACGGAGAAGTCGAGGGTATTGAGGAAATTCTGGAAGCCGCCGATGATGGCGCGCTGCTCCGTCTCCGACTTGAGCGCGAAGTTGAGCGAGGAGCACATGAGGATGCCCCGGTATTCCCCGTTCTTGAGGATGATGACGCCGTTGCGTACTTCCTTTACCGGCACGAATGACTGGGTTGCGCTTGCAGTAGCCATATTACGGTTGTGGCTCGCTATTCTTCACGTCGAGCGACCACGCGATGTCATGCAGCTTGTTCGGCGTGAGCTTCAGCTTCGCCCGCGCCTCCTCTACCTGGGGCTGGACCGTCGGCGTCGCTTCCGCCACCTTGTCCCCCTTCTTCCAGATATAGAGCTTCCCGCCGGTGAAGTAGGTGAACCACGCCTCCATGACGTTGATGAACGGCTTGTTGTTCATCCGGTAGAACGCAAGCGCGCCGGCGAGTCCCGCGACCGGAAGCGCTACGAGGAGCGCGAAGATCATCGGGAGGTAGATGAACGCGATGGCGGTGACGCCCGCGCCGCCGGCGATATAAATGAATTGCTTCAGCGTGAATGGGCCAAAGATCTTGTCCTCTACCTCGATGAATTGAGGAACCTGATACTCCATTAGCTATAAGTATAGCAGGAGTGCGTATTGAAAAAGGTAATAACTAGTGCCCGTGCCCGCCTCCGCCGTGTCCGTGGTCTTCTTTCTTCGCGTGCCCGCCTCCGCCGTGGCCTCCCCCGCCGCCTCCTTCGAACAGGCCCTTGGTCTTCTTGAGCTCCTGCCAGAAGAGATAGAACATGGTGGCGACGATGCCGTATCCGACCATGCCGACCTTCGTCACGGGACTCTCGTGGCCATGACCGTGACTGCCGCTCGCCGAAGCTGGCTGCTCCTTATGCTTCTCGAGATTCGCGCGCACTTGGCTGAGTTCTGAGCTATCGGAGTCCGAAGCCACGTCTACAGGTGCCGTGTATGGCGTGCCCTCTACTCCTCTTTCTGGCCGTGAGACGCTCTCTCTGCTCGGGGGCGATTCGCTCATATATATATGAATGGTACCAAGGCCCTCGCGCAAGACAAGGCTAATCAAAGCTCTCTCGGTATGGATCTGCGCCGTACTTGCTTGCCGGACGAGGAGCCGGAATGGCCGTCTTAGGCTCCGGTGCCACCCCGGGAAGATTCGCGGGTACTGGAGGAACGGGACGCGGCGTTGGAGGCGGAGGCGGTACGGAAGCAGGCTGAGGAGCTTTCACCGGTATAGGCGGAGCCGCCTGGAGGGGAGGCAACGTACGCACCACCATCGGAGGCTCGGAAGCTGGCATAGGCCGGGCAACAGCCGGCGGAGGCGGAGGCGGAGTGCGGACTACCTCCATGTTGCTTGCGCGCAGCCCCTGATTGAGCGGCATGAAGATGTTCTGGTTGATCTCCTCAGTCACCTTCTTAGCGATATCCTCGCTCATGCCGGCCGCGACGATGGCGCGGTAGAAATCGGAAGGGTTTACGAGGCCGAGCAAGAGGTAGCCCACCTGCTTCCCTAGCATGCCTGCGGTATCAATATGGAACCCGTACTTCTCGCGGAGATATACGAGGAATGTGGTGGTCTTCTCGGCATTGAACGCTTCGCGAACGAAGCTCGGTGCGGCTCCGTATGCCTCTAGGACGCGCTCTGTAGGAATCTCGTTATTCATACCTTATGACCACATAGCTGCGCCTGGGCCGGTAGTTACGAACTCCTTAAGCTTCGGCGCGACAGCGGAACTCTTGCGAATATTGTCGCCGATAGCCTTCATCTCTTTGACCTTCAGCTTCTTCTTCTCCTGGAGTTCCGTAAGGATCGGTTGCGTCAGCGCCTCAGAAACTTCCGGCTGGATCAGGATCTTCGAATCCAGCTGGCCCACCTGGGCAGGCGTCAGGTTGCCGATCTCACTTCGTACCGCTCGAGCCCCAGCTGACAGAGTAGGAGCGTTATTGAACTTCTCTTCCAATAGCCCGATCGGGCTGCTGGTGCGCACGTTATCCCGCTCCCCGCCAGTTCGCTTCTTGCTCCCCGCGAGGTCCTCGCGCTGCTTCTCGGAGAGCTCTGCGAGCACGATCTCGCCCGCCCCTTGCTTCTCAAGGAGGGCCGCAGGGAGATTCTCGAGGTCGCTCTTGTTCAGCTTCTTAAGCTCAGCTTTCACCTTCGCGACCTCAGTCGCCTTCGCTGTCGGATTCGCAGCGTTCGCAGCGTCCTGCGCGTGGCCAGTGAGCTTCGCGAAGCGGCCTTCCTTCAGCTTGCCCTTCTGCATGTCGCTGAGCTTCTCGCTCTTCATGAGCGCCTCGAATTGCTCAGGTGAGAGGTTGTATGCGAGCTTCTCGAGGCCCTCCTGGATGCCGTGGAGCGCTTCGAGCTCCTTCGCACTCAGGCCGCTCAGGTATTTGAGGCTGGCCGCAGAAAGCGCTCCCGGGCCATGCGCCTCCTTCTCGAGCCTAAGCGCATCCCTTTCGTCGTCATACTGCGCGTTCAGCCTCTTATTGGTCTCCATGTTCCTGAAGCCATCATATATATGCTTGACGTCCTTAAACGTGCCATGCTCTACCGGTTTCGCGCCGGTCGTGATTCCGCCCACGCCGAGCGCAGCCGCCATGCCCGGCATCCTGCGCATGTCGAGATTCGCGTTCTCGAGCGGACGGAATCCATAGTTCACCACCGCGCGCGCTACTTTCCCGCCCTTGCTCTTTCTCTCTATGGTCTTGCGAGCGAGGTATGAGCCGCCGCCGACCACGGTATTGGCGCCGTACGCCATCGAACCGTATACGAGTGCCGACGAAGCGTTCGCGGCGAATCCAGCGCCGATAGCGCCGATGCGCTGCGCCGCGACCAAGGACATGATCATGAACCCGATGAAGATCGCGAACAGGACGACGGCCTGGACCGTGTTCACGTCCCCGCTTGTGAGCGCATGCACGAGCGTCGGTGCCTTGAGCGACGTCTGGATCCCCTCTGCTATCTTGATGCTTACCAGGATCAGCAGCAGGAAAACCGGCGCGAAGAAGGATTGGGATATGAGCTTGCTCCACCAGGTGCGCGCATGCTGCTCGAGGGGCGGGATAGCGAGGCCCGCGAAGCCTATCGGAGACAAGACCATGAGGAAGATCAGGACCACCGCTCGGATGATGAGCATGATGGCTCCTGCAAGGAGCACCACGGCCGTGATGGTTACGAACACGGACATCATGAGATAGGTAATGCCCCACCGCGTGAAAGAAGCGTCGGTTTCAGCGCTCTTCTGGCTGAAATCGAACAGCGTAGTAATCCCCGACATCTGCGCTATCTTCCCCGAGATGCCGTTATTCGCGCACGCTTTCTTATCTATAGCGTTGCACTCCTGCCCGCCTGCCTGCTGATAGATGGCCGCGCTAAAGATGTTCGACGTATCTATGACCATCTGCGATGCGAGGAGGCTGAAGTTCAGGAGCACGGCGAAGATGATAAGTCTCGGGAGCGTCTTCTTCGCCTCGTATCCGTGGATGTCCAATATGGTCGCTACGCCGATGAAGATGAATCCGAAAAGGAGCGCGATATTAGCGATATCCCTGAGTACGCTCCATGCCGCGATGAGTCCCACGGTCCCGCCGATGATGTTCGCAAACCCGAAGACGGTGTACTCCACTACCCAATTGAAAAGAGACCCCGCCATGTAAAGGATGAAGTTCGAGAATGTGAGGATGGAGTAGCTGATGCCGGCGAACGCGGCACCTACGGTCCAGTCGCCCAAGACCGAGAAAGGGTTTGACGCCGCGGCATCGCCAGTTTTTACCTGAGCGAATGCGATTGCTGGGGAAAGAAGGAACACCGCTACGAAGATAAGGAACGACAGCGGGCGCGCTTTGGCGTCCGACATCATCTTCTTAGTGAAAGTTTGTAGTGTGTTCCAGATTCCCATAGCGTATTACCTGCATCTTCGCGCCTCTTCCTCGAGCTTCACGTAGAGCGTTTCCTGGCCGTTCTCGCTGCTGGAATTATCAACGGCCTCTGCGTTGATCCTCGCCATCTCCGCTGCGGTCGGCGGGGACGAGATGATGCTCTGGAATTTGCTGCTTGCGCTCTCAATCACGCCGATCGCTTCGCCCCCGCCCCCTGCCCCTGAATTCACGGAGCTCATGAGGTTCTGAACCTCGTCGAGCCTGGTGAAGGCAGTCGAGATCTGTGCCTGGGCGCGGGCGTAATCCGCTCTCGCGCCGGTCACAACCGGATCGTTAGAGCATGATGCGGCCTCGATCTGCGTATTGAGCGTCTCCCAATCCCTCTCATATCCCTGGAGCTGCGTCCGGTACGAGATGATGGCGGTATCCAGGGTGCCCGCTGCTGCCTGCGCTCCAGCAGGATCAGACGCCGCCCTGTCGAGATACGATCGTCCGCCGCTCGAGGAACGCGACACTCCCGAGAGGCCGCCTGCGCCCATCACCTGCTGCGTGAGCTGCGACATGAGCGCCGAGACGATCTCATTGAGCTCGTCCGCGGAGACGAGCTGGTCTCCCGAAAGGCCGAGGGTATGGTTGATCTGGTCGCGGATCACCGAACCCGGCGTCTTGATCTGCCCCTTGTTGCCGTGCTGGTCCGTGCAGGTCTCCGCCGGATTCGGCTGGCTGGTGTTTACGAAATTTCCTGCCGCCACCTGCGCCTCCGCATCGAGCTCCGGAGAGCCCGGCGTGCCGACGAAATTGCCGTTGTTGTCGATCATGGCTCCGCCTTCCGCGTCCTCGTACGTCTCGCCCGCGCCTACGTTATCGCACCACGACATGAATCCCCCGCCCCAGTTAAGCTCGATCAAACGGTTGTTCCTCGATCCGCTCACCGCCACCTCGAGGCCGTTCATGGCGAGCATCTGCGCGCCATACGGATTATTCTGCGGACGCATCGCGGCTGCGAACCATGCGTCCCATCCGCCGCGACCGAAATTCCCTCTGAGGAATTCCTCGTCGTAGTAGGTTACCTGGTTGAGGTCGTAGCCATTGAGACGCACATAGGCGTCCTCGGACGTCGCGAGGAGATAGCCCGTGTACGCCGTCTGAGCGATCTTGTTCTGGAAGGGTGATTTGAGAGACGGATTGTTCTGGAGCTCGTCGATGTACGCCATCGCTGCTACGTCGCCGACGTGCATAAGGAATTCGTCGAGGTTGGTGATGAACGCCGGAGAGCCGTTGAATCCGGAATTGATCCAGTTGACCGTGCTCCTCGTCATGGCGCTCACCGCCTGCTTCGCGACGATCCACGCGACCGAGTCGAGGCCGTACTCCTTCGCGACGAGCATGAGGGATCCGCCGCCGTCCATGAAGGCGTGCGCCGGGCGCGGAACGGAAGTTACCGCTATCGGGAGGATGAGCAGGAGGCCGAACGCGAATGAGATGGTGCGGTTCATGGCTAATAGAGGTTAGCGGCTGATTGGGCGAACGTATAAAACTCATAGCCCGGCTCCCCGGCACTGAGCGTCACGCCCGCGCTCGCGAATACCTGGTACACGGCCTTGTATGCCGCGCCGTATTCCTGGACGCTCTGCTCGTAAAGCCCGAGGCCGACCATGGCGCGCAGCGGATCGGTGTCGAACGCGGCGAGGTCGAGCGTGCTCTTCGCGAGCCCGGCCATCGCGTTCACGAACGTGAGGTGAGCGGCAGCAGCTTCGCTCGGCACGTTGATCAGGGTAAGTGCTTTGGCCGCGCTCTCCACTGCCCTGCCAATCTCCCCTACTTTCTTGAGTGCCTCTTTGTCGTCCTTCTGCACCGCGTCCTGGAAGTACGCTACGGTACCGGCATCGTGTCCCGGATTGCGGCTCAGGATAGTGGACTCGGCAACGGCCGCGTACGCGCGGAGCGCGCCTGCGCCCGAACCGCTGACCTTGATGTCCTCCGCGGAGTACGCGTTCACCTGCGAGCGCGATGCGACGAGCTCGCTCACGGCGCTCGTGACGAACTGCTGGCTCGCCTGTGCGGACGGCACCTCGCTGCCGCGGGTGCTGAGGTAGTTCTCGAAGAAAAGACGCGAGAACTGCTCGGTGAGCGAATCAGGAGCCGCCACGATGCCTGGTACCGAAATCGGCTCCCCTCCTGCGGTGATCGGGATGCTCTGCCCCGCGTAGCGAGGGGTGGCGAGACCTTGGGCAACCGCCTGGCTGTCTGTGATATCCGCACGGACCGAATTCGGATTCTCGGGATCGGTGCCGTAGAGCGCTTCCTGCCAGTCCGGGAGGCCGTCCTTGTCGGAGTCCTTCGCTGCGTATTCCTTAAGGATTTCTTCGGTGGATTCCGCGCTCACGGTGAGCACCGGCACATGGCGTCCCGAAGCGATGTAGGCGCCCAAAACCAGGATCATCGCGATGACGATCGAGCCTGAGATGACGAGATTACGTGAATCGAGTAAGGCCACGGTAGAGAATGTGAAGGATACCTATGAATAGTATCACCAAACGGAGGCTCGTACGCCCCGTGTGTGCATTACATGAAGCCTATCCGAGCCGTTTTGCGAGCTTTTTCCAGGTTTCGAGGTCGAGATCTTCCGCTCGAGCCTTCGGCGACACGTTCTCGGCGGCGAATGCGGCCTCGATCGCGCCTTTCTCGGCCGTTTCAGACAGGTTATTCGCGAGGAACTTGCGCTTGTGCGCGAATCCGGCGCGCAGCAGCTCGAAAAATCGCTCTTCTTCAGTACTTGTCTCGAATGGCGCATGGATATCGGTTATGGAAATGACCGCGGAATCGACGTTCGGGGCCGGCACGAAGGCGCCGCGGGGCACGGTGAAGAGGTACTTCGGCGTGCCGTACGTCTTAACCGCGATGGAGAGCAGGCTTCCCTTCTCCGCTCGGGAGATGCGCTCCGCGACTTCCTTCTGCACGAGGAGCGTCATAGAGGACGGCTTGCGAGCAGTGGTGAGGAAGGTGCGGATGATCTCGCCCGTGATGTAGTACGGGATGTTCGCGACGAGCTTGTACGGGACCCCGATGGAGGCCGGGTCGAATGCGCGGATATCTGACTCGATGAGCTCGAACGAGCCCTCAGAGATCTCGCTCGCGAATGTTTCCTTAAGCTGCTCCGCTAGTTCCCTATCCGCTTCCACGGCGATTACTTTCTTCGCGCGGGTAAGGAGGGGCTTCGTGAGCATGCCGGTGCCCGGACCGATCTCGAGCACCACATCCTCTTTCGTCACTAGCGCACCATCCGCGATGCGCTCCGCGGTCTTCGCGTGCATGAGGAAATTCTGCCCGAGCGATTTCTTGGCTCTCATGAGAGGAGGTCGATTACCGGCAGCCCGTCGTCGTTCTCGGAGATCTGGGTGAGCGCCGGGTCGATGTCGCGCAGGAACGAGGACGCCTCGGACATGTAGTCCGTGCCGTAGATGCGGCGCACGCGCGCGAGCGTGAGGAACAGGCGCTTCCGCGCGCGCGTCACGGCGACGTAGAAGAGGCGGCGCTCCTCTTCCTCGTCCCGGTCCTCGTCGTTCATGCCTTCGTGCGGGAAGAGCCCTTCCTCGAGGCCCGTGATGAACACGGCATCGAACTCGAGCCCCTTGGCCGCGTGCACGGTCATGAGGGTGACGCCCCGCTTCTCGTCCTTGCGGTCGAGCTCGTCCTGGTCGCTCGCGAGCGCCGCGTCCGCGAGGAAGGCGGAGACGCCCTCGCGTCCGCTCAAGTGGTCGTAGCGGGACGCGAGCGTGGCCAGCTCCTTGATGTTCTCGAGGCGCTCCTGGTCGTCTTCCCCGCCCTTCCGGAACAGGTCGGCAAGGCCGCTCTTCTCGATGACGGCGCGCACGAACGTGGAGGGCACGTAGCTCTCGATGGACTGCGCGAGGTTCTGGATGATCTCCTCGAACGCGTCCGCCTTCGCGCGCTCCGCGGGCTTCATGTCTTCGTACTTCCCCGCGAGCATCTTCCCGAGCAGCACCTTCCCGATGCCGCGCGGCGGCGTCTGCACCGCGCGCATGCGGTCTGATTCGCGGGATGGCTCGAGCACGAGGCGGATCCAGGCGAGCACGTCCTTCACCTCCTTGCGATCGAAGAAGCGGGTGCCGAGCAGTTTGTACGGGACGCCGGCATGGAGCAATGCCTCCTCGAGCCCGCGGGACTGGAAGTTGGTGCGGAACAGCACCGCGATCTCTTCTGCCGGATGCCCTTCGCGGATGAGCTGCCGTATCCTGCGCGCGATCCACGCGGCTTCGCGCTCCGCGTTGTCTTCCACGTGGATGGTAATCGGCTCGCCGTCCGCGTTGTCGGTCACGGAGCGCTTCTCCTTGCGCTTGCGGTTCTTCTCGATGATCTGGTTCGCCGCGGCGACGATGGTCTGCGTCGAGCGGTAGTTGTGCTCGAGCACGATGGTCTTCGCGGACGGGTACGCGGTCTCGAACGAGAGGAGGTTGTCGATGACCGCGCCGCGCCAGGTGTAGATGGTCTGGTCGATATCGCCGACGACGAGCAGGTTCTGGTGCTTGGCGCACAGCAAGGACGCGAGCTCGCTCTGGAGCACGTTGGTGTCCTGATACTCGTCCACATGCATGTATTCCCAGCGTGCCTGCACGAGCTCGCGCACGTCCGCGTGGTCGCGGAGCAGGCGCACCGGCAGCACCATGAGGTCGTCGAAGTCGACCGCCTTCTCCTTCTTGAGCGTCTCGTCGTACATCTTCCACACGTCGCCCGCGACGCGGGACCGGAAGCTCTCGCTCGAGAACTTCGAGAGGAACTCGTCGAGCGTGACCCCGTCCCCTTTCGCCTTCGAGATGCGCGAGAGGATGGCGCGCGGCGGCACTTCCTTCGGATCGATGCCGAGCTTCTTCAGTGCTTCCTTCACGGCGCGCTCGGAATCGTCACGGTCGTAGATGCTGAAGAAGCGCGGGATGCCGATGGCGCGGCCGTACTCCTGGAGGATCTCTCTCCCCAGTCCGTGGAAGGTCGCGACGAACGGACCGCTCCCGAATCCCTCGCCGAGGAGGCCATTCACGCGCTCCCGCATCTCGCGGGCTGCCTTGTTGGTGAACGTAACGGCCAGGATCTTGTTCCCCGGCACCCCTTCCCGGATGAGGTGGTAGATGCGGGTGGTGAGCACCCGGGTCTTGCCGGATCCGGCCCCCGCGAGTACCGAAACCGGGCCGCGGGTGGTGAGGACCGCCTCCTTCTGGCGGTCATTGAGTCCATCGAGGTACTGCATCGTAGATGAACTATACCGCGCGGCCGCGAAATACCCGAAATCAGGGTTCATGAAGCCGATTTCATGTTCTCCCCACGCCCCTAGACCCCTAATTGACCCCCCTTCCGGGGCATGTATACTGGATGAATCGACTGATACGGAAGCACGAAAGAATGGCTTAGTAGAGCCATTTTGTACTATGAAGAACGACTGAAGTACCTACCTTTTCCATCGAATCCGACATACATCCTTCCGATAGCGCCACTGTGAGCCATCATCGGAATGCATACTTGGTTTGGGGTGCCTCATTCGCGACCGCGCTTGTCCTCGGCACTGCCGTTTTCGCCATACCTCAGGAACTCCGCGCCTTCTGCGTGTTTTCATGCTTGACCACCCCCGCAGCCGCTCAGGGCACGGTCGTCATCCCGGATGCGAACCTCCGCCTCGCTCAGGCAGCCACCAATATCGACCCGAACCCGCATAAGGGAAGCCGCGGCATCGCCATGAGCGAGGGCTCGGCCCTTATCTCGGAAGCCGGTCCCGAGGGCACGCCGCCGGACGAGCATCCGTCCGGAAGCGGCAAGATCTCCCTCTATACCGTCCGCTCAGGCGATACCCTTTCCGATATCGCCAGCATGTTCGGGGTCTCCTCGAACACCATCCTCTGGGCGAACGATCTCAAGTCCTCGAAGGACATCCATCCCGGAGACACGCTCCTCATCCTCCCGGTCTCGGGCATCCAGCATAAGGTCCAGAAGGGCGAGACCTTCGCGAGCCTCGCGAAGAAGTACGGCGCGGATGCGGAAGAGATCGCCTCCTTCAACGGCGCCGACGTGACTGCGACGCTTGCGGCCGGTTCCACGCTCATCATCCCGGGCGGCGAAGTGAAGGCAGCGCCGAGCTCCTCTTCGAAGCAGGGTGGCGGCCTCGCGAGCGTGAAGAAGAACCCGTACAAAGGCGGCTCGGGTATCGAGCTCGACGGCTACTTCGCGAATCCGGTCCCAGGCGGCCTCATCACCCAGGGCGTCCATGGCTGGAACGGCATCGACATCGGCGCGAAGTCCGGCACGCCGATCTACGCGTCAGCAAGCGGCAAGGTGATCGTATCCCGTACGGGCGGCTGGAACGGCGGCTACGGCAACTACGTGGTCATCACCCACGACAACGGCACCCAGACCCTCTACTCCCACATGAGCGGCGTCACCGCCTCCATGGGCGCTTCCGTCAGCAAGGGCGAACTCATCGGCTACGTCGGCAAGACCGGCGAGGCGACGGGCTTCCACCTCCACTTCGAGGTACGTGGCGCGAAGAACCCGTTCGCAGCTTGCGCGGTCGGCAAGGCTTGCGCACCTCACTAGATTGACCCTTCCCTGGGGCGTGCTATCTTCGAGAGCGCTGTAGAACACAGCGCTTTGTTATTTTTCACATTCGATTCAAGGGAGGAAATACGCATGTCGTCGAAGGGTCAGAAGAGTGCTGACATCGCCACGCAAATCTCGCAGTTCACGGGCAAGGACAAGAAGGAGCGGCAGCTGGCGCACCAGTTCCTGATGGGCGCCGGTCGTATCGCCCCGGGCGAACGCAAAAGCATTCTGGAAGCCATTGTCCAGAAGCGTCGTGCCCTGAAGGCTTTGGCAACTAGGCTCGCCGAAGTCATCGAAGGCCATCTGGCGCGGCTTCAGGAGATCCTGATGAAGCTCGTCGGCACCAACGTGACCGACGCCAAGACGCTGAAGACTGCCTGATACCAATTCTTGAATACGAAAAAAGCAGCGGAATGTTCTTCCGCTGCTTTTCCTTTTGTCCTGCCTTATGAGAGCACCGTGCTCGATACCGGCGGGAGCGCGGGAGCCGGGGTCGGCTCTGCCTTCTCTGCGGTGTCGCTCAGCGTACGGTACGCATGCGCGAGGCCGAGCATGGTGACCGGGATGGTGACGAGGAGGCCGACCAGAAGCGCAATGGCGCCTGCGATATTGAGGAGCGTGTACACAACGAGGAGGCCGAGGAGCTTCCAGCGGCGGCCCTTGGTGATGCGCATGCTCTCCTTCATGGCGTCCACCGGCTTCAGGTCCTTCTCGAGGATGATGTACTGCGAGAAGAGGAACATGATCGAGGCTATGATGCCCGGGATGATGAGCAGGATGAGCCCGCCGAGCACCGCTGCGGTGACGAGAAGGTAGACGACGAGGTAGCTCACGAACGGCTGCGGGTGCCAGAGGTCCTTGAAGCTCACCGTCTGCGGGTGGTCATGGGCGACGAGGTTGAACCACATGACGCACATGCTGTAGAGGGAGTAGAAGGCTACCGAGGCCGCGACGATGACGATGAAGCCGATGACCGGATTGGACTCGGTGACAGCGCCTCCCACCAGGTTGATGACGGCCCGCACCACCTCGTACGCAACGATGATGGCGAGCGTGGTACCGGCGAAGAACCACGGACGGGACTTGAAGGTCTTCCAGCCGAACCTGAGCGTCTCTTTTATCGAAAGGGTTTCCATACTTAGTTCATGTGAGTCTTGCAAGTCTTCGCTGCCGGGTCCGCGGCGAGGCGGTCCTCCTCGATCGCTTCCCCGCTCACGGCACAGGTGCCGTACGTGCCGGCCTCGATGCGCTCGAGCGCCGCCTTCACGTCGTTGTAGCGGATCTCCAGGTCCTTGAGGATGGCGGTGTTCTCCTCGTACCCCTCGATCTTGTCCGCGACGTCGTTCGGGTCAGTCTCGTGCCCGGTCTCCTGCGGGACCGCTTCCCAATCGTTCGGGTTCGATGGGTTCCTGCGCCCGATGCTCGAAAGCTCGCCCTCGAGCCGGGCCTTCTCCTCGGTAAGCCGTGCCTTTTGTTCGTCAGTATTCATGGGCCTTATCGTAGCACCTGCCTGCCTGCGCGCTACTGTGCCCCGACGCGGGCGAGCAGCACCGAGAACGCGGTCTCGTCCCGGGCGATGATGAGGGTGCGCTGGTCCCGATAGCCGTAGATGAGGACTGTCCTGCCGTGCGCGTCCTGGAGGAGGCGGACGTCATGGCTTCCCACGACCGCATCTACGAAGCCGGGGACGAACGCCGGCGCCGGGGGCGTGGTGGTGGCAGACGCGGTGCTGCTTGCGGTGGTCGTCGCGACGATGACCGGCAGCGGCTCCGGATGCGCCGGGTAGAAAGCGGCGAGGTCTTCCTCTATGGTGGCTTCCCAGGAGAGCATGCCTGCGAAGGTACGCTCGTACGAGTTCGTCCCGAGCACGAAGAACACTCGGGTGTCCTCCCCTGCTCGGATGATGCCCACTGTGCTGTTGTCGGTGATATTGCGCAGGAGGATGTCCGGGGCATGGAGCTCCATCGCGCGGATGAGCGCTCCGCCCGGCTGCTTCTCCGTGACCACGCCTGTCGGTGTCGTGCTTGAGACCTCGAGGAATGCGACGCGCACGTTGCCGATGGTGAGCGGCTCTGAGACTTCTGCCGCGAGCGCATCGATGAGCGCGGGACCCGATCCCGAGAGCGCGAACGTCTCTTCGCCTGAGAGGAGGGACGGTGGTTCCGTTGTGAATATCTCTACCGGCGCTTCGCTCTTGAGGAAGGAGTAGGCGTAATAAAGCGCGAGCGAGCCGCCGGCGATGAGGACCGTGCCGGCGATGATGAATATGAGGGTGTGGTCCGTCTTCTTCGGCGGCAGCGTTGCCGCCGGGGTCGGCTGCGCGTCAGACTGCGCCGCAAGCACCGAGAACGCGGAAGCCTGCTGCGTATCCACGCGCGTCGAGAAGTCTCCGCTATAGGTGCGCAGGCGCTCGTCCGCTTGCGGCGCGGCGGCCGGAGGCGGCGGCGGGGCTGCTTCGACCTTCGGCGCCGGGAACACGGGCGGCAGGGGCGGGAGCGGTTCTGGCGCGCGCGCCTTCAGCCGCGCGAGGATCGAATCGCGGTCCTCGGCCTCGGGCTTCGGCGAAGGTGGCGCGTATGCAGGGGCGGACGCCCACGCGGAAGGAGCGGATGAAGGGAGGACGGTCACCTTCAGGTCTGCATCCTTCCTGCCGAACACGCCGGACAGGAATCCGGAGGACGGCGCGGGCTTCGGGGGCAGCACGATGCGCGGCGCTTCGCTCGGATTGTATGCGGGCCCGCTCACGGGAGCTGGAGCAGGCACTGGCGTTTTCGGCGTCGGCATCGCGGGTTTCTGCCCGAGCGCGGCCATGTCGGAGGCGTAGGTGCGGAACACGCGCTGCGGAGGCGCGTCTCCGGATGTCTGCGGCGGAGGCGCAGGAGGCGGATCCGCGGGATTCGGAGTGGGCTGCGGCGGATTAGTTGCTGGTACCTGGTCTTCCATGTGCAATTCCCTCTCATTCTACCCCACGTGTCTTCGTAGCGGCTGGTTCCGTGTGTATGAAACGGAAGCGATACGACAGGAGCCGCTATTAAGTTATGGGCTGTGGTATGACGTGGGAACCCAATTCGCCATTAATTCTTACGAACAAGGTAAATCATGAACCGCTTATTAAAAGGGTCAGTGACTTCAGAGTATTGCACCGTGCTGAAGCCAGTTTCCTTCAGAGCTTGAGCGAGTCCGCGCTTAGTCCAATATTTTCGAAATCTCTTCTCCTCGCTAAGATAATCCTTCTTCCGATACCATCCCTCCTTGGACCTATTGGCACGTGTCGTAGAGATATACGCAGCGCCTCCAGATTTCAGGATTCGATGCATTTTCCTTAAAACCAATTTATCAGTGCCTGATGGGAACAGATGGATGAACGCATTTGCGAAGATGCCGTTAAATTGCTGCTTGAACGGGTATTGTAGAAAATCTCCCGCAAGAATAGTAGCCTCCTGGTTTCTTTGCCGTGCTCTTCTTACCATCTCTGGTGAGACTTCGATACCGTATGTCTTGCATTTCTTGCTCAGCATTAAAGTGTCGTAGCCTACGGCGCAACCGACATCAAGTACGTGATCGCCTGGCTTAAGGAGATCGAGAAGCATCTTGGTCGTATCTTTCTTGATCTGCTTAAGCTTCCTTACCCTTCCCTGATATTCAGGCGCTGCTGAGTTATAGACGTTCGCTGCCTGTCGGCTGTTCATGGCAGTACCTTATCAAAGGCCCGGAAAATGACGAGCTGCCTAATCTGAATACGCTCAGGACGTGGGCTGGCGCAGAAAAGTGCTGCTCCATGACAGCAGCTGGCAACTAGATACTCAATGAGAATCGAGAGGCCTTACCTTGGCTCGAGTCCAGAGCCATTCTTCTAGTCTTTCTTGTCAGGCAATCCCCACTGCCACTTTGGCTTCTCTCCCTTCTTGTAAGCGATAAAAATGAAAGCAGCGGTCAGGAGAATGATTGGCAGTCCAAGCATCAAGAAGTTGCTTCCTGAGTCGGGATTTCCGGGAATTGGTTCTTCACGGTTAAGTGCGAGCAGCAGAACGAACGCGATGTACATGAAAGTAGTCAGCCACCCCTGCCACGTAACTGGCGTCCAACCCCATCCCCAAATCTTTCGCTTGAACCAGTAGTGGTTCGGGTTATTCCTGAAATACTCTACGTACCTTTTAAGCATCTATCTAGTATAGCGGAAAAATCTCTCTGAGACTTGAAGCGATTTCACGGCATAAACTATAAAGCCCGAATTGACCCGTTTAGACGCTATTCCAACGCTTTCACATACCTTTTGTTTACTTAATGTGTCGTTTCCGATGACCGCCGAGCATGAGTGCTGGGGCTGCGGTACGACACGGGACTCCTTCTGAAGCATTGAAAATCTGACTGCACGTGCTATAGTTTTTTCAGCTGAAACCAGAGGAGACATAGGAAATGTCCAAACTCGCTATCGTGCGCAGTTCATTACAAGTCAATACAAATATTCAAATCGTTGCCGTTGATGAGCGGACGTATTTCCCGGAGCCCCACGGCTACTGGACGCACACCGTTGATTTCATCGTCGCGCCAAACACCGGCATCTATGCGGCCCCCAAACTTCAAGAATTCATGTTGGCGCTCATGCCGGCTCTCCCGCCAACATCTGTTGATAAATTCTATGATTGGGACACCACCATGGAGTTAGGAAAGTTGTATTTCGATGAAGACCTTGGCAAGGAAACAATCACGCACAACCTCGTCCTGACCGAATCCGACTTTCTTCCAATGGGGTCTGTGGAAGACGGGAAAACCTGCTTCGAAAGAGAGCGGAAGATTCAGCGAAGAACGTGGGTTCGTGTTTACCCCGACGTGGAAATCGCCATGCTGCATCAAAAATACGAATACCGCGTCCCACGAACCGATTTGAAAGTCTCTCAAAGCCGCGGTAAGAAGCAGGGCTTTATCGGACGAATCGGCAACATGATAAAAAGCGGATAGCACACTTGCAAGCTCTCACCTCTTAGTTGGGGTGGGAGCTTTTTGTTAGCTGGGGCTGTGGTACGACGTGGGAACCGCTATTAAGTCCTACTGACCTTCCAGACTCTTCCGAAAATAGACCAGTTTCCCTCAATTATTTTCTTTGAGAGGCGGTAATAGTGAACATCATGGCGTAGACGTTCATAGCGCACGTAGGGCACGGTGAGAGTGTCGAATACGTATAGATATTCATCATCGTACCCATATACAAACATGACGTGATCAAGCAGGTTGAGCAGTTTCTTACTAACGGGCACATCAATGGCGCATGCCTTGTTCTCTCGAACGCACTGTTCTATCTGTTGCATAGCGTCTTCGTATGAAATACGAGAAAACAGATTCCAAAAAACAAAGCGCAGATATGAGGATATCTTCCTATTATTGATAGAAAGCGCTAACCCATTCTTTTTAAGAAGGTACGGCATGCGCAGAAATTGCAGCTGGGTCCACGCAAGATATTTAGGAACTACTATTCCAAAGAGCTTCCTGCGATCAATTTCGCTAGGGCTGATGGCCGTCGCGTTGAATTTCTCAGGAAAGTAAAAATTGAGAGCGTAATAGAGAAAATCTCGGCCACATTTAAAGGACAACTGCTTCCCGTTCTTTGATTCGCGTTCAACAAATCCAAATGCCTCTAGTGGCCTGGACAGATTAACCATGCTCATGAGAAGAGTATATATCGAGCTGGCGTACTTGGATTCGAACCCTATCCCACCAGCAGCGCGAACAGATACTGCACGAAGTAGGAGAACGGCGCAGCGAACACGAACGAGAATACGAAAAGAATGAGAACGAGTCCCGCAATGCCGAGCCCGCGCATGCGATTCTCGAAGTCATAGAGCTTCTGGCCGATGGAGTACGGGAGGAGGCCGCGCAGCACGGTGTATCCGTCGAGGGGCGGGATCGGGATTAGGTTGAAGAGGCCGAGGAAGAGATTCACGAACGCGGTCATGGCGGCGATAGCGACGAACGGATCCGGCAGCTCCCCTACCCCGAAGCGGGCGATAAGACCGAATACGACCGCGAGGAAGATGTTGGTGAGACCGCCGGCAGAAGCCACGATGGCCTCGCCCCAGCGCTGGTTCCGGAGGTTGTACGGGTTGTACGGCACCGGCTTTGCCCAGCCGAAGAGGATGCCGGCGCTCGAGAGCACGAGGAACGCCGGGATGAGTATCGAGCCCACGGGGTCGATATGCTTCACCGGATTGAGGGTCAAGCGACCCTGGAGCTTGGCGGTAGGGTCTCCCAGCGCATTCGCGGCGAAGCCGTGGGCCACCTCGTGGATGACGATGGAAAAGACGAGGATAGCGAGCTGGAATGCGATGAAAAGAGGGTCTGATTGCATCGATACTGCCTATCATGCTAGGATAGCGGAACTATGGCAAGGGAATGCATCGTGACCGGAAAGACGACCCAGATCGGCGGGCGGTACTCTAACCGTACCCGCGCTACCCAGTTCAACCCTACCGGGAAGGTCCGCCGCAAGGCCAACCTCCAGAAGCGCCGCATCTTCGTCCCGGAGATCAATAAGACGGTCATCGTGGACGTATCCGTGAAGGGCCTCCGCTCCATCAAGAAGAACGGCGCCTTCGCCACCCTGAAGAAAGCTGGAGTCATCTAATCGAGAAACCGCCCGAAAGGGCGGTTTTTTGACATATGCCCTCTCGTGATGCAATATCACGGCGGGACTGTTCCCATGGAGAAGGAGGCACTCATGCTGAGAACCACCCTAGGGTTTCTCGACATAGCATCGACGCGCCACCTCTTCCTCAAGGAGATGGCGCGAATATACGGCGAGCATTCGCCCGATTATCAGCTCATCGAGCGGATGCATGACAGCACCGAACGGCTGCTGTCCGTACGCCCCGGACTCATCGAGCGCGTCCGACGGTCCGCCATCCTCGCGATCCGTCGCGGCGTGGTGGACCCGAAGTTCATGAACCGAGGCGTCGGCATGCGCAAAGCGGAGTCGGTCGCTTTTACGATCGGCCAGCGCAACCGCGATGTAGCACATAGGCGCGGCTACGATACCTGGGATCAAGACATGGTCATCCAGGAATACGGCGAGAATATCGAGAACGCCCTCGACATGCTCAGTCTCTGGCCACTCAGCGACCTGCAGGAGGATGAGTTCCACGAACGCTTCAAGCACAGTCAGTTCTGGGACGTCGTGCATGCACGCCTGTCTTACATGTACGCCAAACTCCTCGAGCTCGACGATATGCGCGAAGAGCGGGCGTCAGCCGTGCTCCGGACGTACTTCAGGCACTATCGCGACATAGCAGAGAATAATCGTATACTCTTCCTCGAGTTCGAGGACCTCATCGAGGAATTCAGGCTTATGAACCCTCGTGCGGTGGAGAAAGCAACTTAAAGGCCCCATCGCTGGGGCCTTTTCTTTATTCCAGGTGCACTCTCTTCCCATCGCTCACGAAGGTGATAGTCCCTTCTTCGATGGTCGACAAGACTTCAATTCCCTTACCTTCAATCCGTTCCACCACCTCCGGATGCGGATGCCCGTACGAGTTCCCCTCCCCTGCGGATATCGCGACCACGCTCGGCGAGACCGCCGCGAGCCATGCTGCTCCGGTCGACGTCTTTGATCCATGGTGCCCTGCTTTGAGTACATCGCTCTCGAGATTCTCGCCGTCGAGCGCTACTAGCCACTCTTCTATATCCGTCGGCATGTCTCCGGTCAGCATGAACGAGGTTTCTCCGTACTCGATGCGCATCGCGATGGAGCCGTCGTTCGTCTCCAAGCCGCTCGGGTCGCGGTCAGGGAAGAGTATGTCCGCATGCGCTCCGCCGCCAAGATCGATGCGCATCCCGCGCCTGGCCGCGAGCCAGTGCACGCCGGGCTCATGATCCACGGCCGCTTCGAGCGCCGCGTATGCTGGCGTTTCCGCATGGACGCCCGGCTCAAGGAAGTACGAGACCTGGTAGCGATCGAAGACGGCCGGCAATCCGCCGATGTGGTCGGCATCAGGATGCGATTCCACGACGACATCTATGGAACGGTCCACGGGTCCCATGACCGCCGCGAGCTCTCGGAGCACCGCGTGGCCGAGCCCGCCGTCCACGAGCATCTGCGTGCCGGTGGGCCCTTCGACGAGGATGGCGTCTCCCTGCCCGATATCGAGGACCGAGACCCGCAGCTCCCCTTCGGGTTTAGCAGGTACGGCATATACGTATAGGTTGAGGAGCAGGAGGAGGCAGAAGACCGCGTGCGGCAGGTACCGGTACATGCCTCCATTCTAGCCTCCCGTCTTCACGGGAAAGTACGAAACAGGAGTGGTACACTTCGGGCATGAAAAAATACGAAGCGCGGACATTCAATCTGCCGGAACTGAAGGGGCTCTCGAAGGAACAGGTGGACGCCCACCTCGGGCTCTACCAGGGCTACGTGAAGCACGTGAATCTTATCGTCGAGAAGATCGCAGAGATGCGCGAGAAGGACGCGGAAGGCAATGCCTACGCCATAGCGGAGACGCGCCGCCGCCTCGGCTTCGAGTTCGACGGCATGCGCATGCATGAGTACTACTTCGAGCAGTTCGAGGGCGGCTTTAAGGATCGTGACGAAGGGAGCGCCCTCTCGAAAGCATCCAATGAGAAGTACGGCGATCGCGCAGGGCTTGTCGCGCACGTGAAGGAAGTCGCAGGAACCCGCGGCATCGGCTGGGTCGTCGTCTACTTCGATCCGATCGGCGAGCAGATCCACACCACGTTCGTCGGGGATCATGAACTCGGCCAGCTCGCGACGCTCCCGGTCATCCTCGCCCTCGACCTGTGGGAGCACGCCTACATGGTCGACTACCTGCCGGCTGAGAAGAAAGCTTACATCGATGCGTTCTTCGAGAACCTCAACTGGAGCGTGTGCGAAGCCCGCTTCCAGAAAGCGCTGCCGCTCTCCACATAAGCGCGTACGCGACGATAACCGCTCCGAACGGGAACGCGGGGATGATGACATGCGCGAGCGGTACGGACGCCGCGTACTTCCCTACTAATACGATATACGCGAGCACGAGGTGCGCCGGCAGTCCTATGAGAGGCGCCATCATCGCTGACGCCATCCCGGCGAGCCCGGCAATGAAGCCGAGCGCCATCGCGAGCGGGATCATGGGGAGCACGAGTACGTTCGCGAGTACGGATACGAGCGACAGGTTTCCCGTCAGATAGAGGAGTAGCGGCAATACCGCAATTTGCGCCGCGATGGTGGTCGCCGTCACGTCGCGCAACAAGTCGTTTCTTATGAACTTCAACCACGGCTCCACGATCGGCGTACCAAGGATGAGGCCCAGTGTCGCCGCGAAGGAGAGCTGGAACCCGGGATCGTACGCGAGAAGGAGCGGATTCCAGAGCGCAAGCAGCACCAAGGCGAGGAGGAGTCCGCGCAGGGCGTCGTAGGTGCGGCCGGTGGCGCGCGCGAAGAGCGCGATGCACGCCATGGCGCCTGCGCGTACGGCAGCGGAACCCGATCCTGCGGCTACCACGAACGCGATGATGCCCACGCCCGCCGCAGAAAGCGCCAAGCGCTTCGGCAGGAATGAGAGGGACCGCAGTATCGCCTCCGCGACGATCATCACGTTGTACCCGGACAGGACCACAATCTGGATGAGCCCCGCGATCGTGAACGCGTCGATGAGTTCTTCCCCGAGCCCTTGCTTCCCTCCCGTGAGGAGCCCCTCGGCGAGCGCGGAGGAAGGCTCCGGTAGCGCGGCGCGCAAGCCATCCGTGAACCGGTGCTTCGCAGCGTACAACGTTCCGAATACCCAGGAACCTAACCCTTCCGGCGGCGCCATCGAATCCACCTGCGCCCGCGGGACCACCGCGAAGATGCCGTCCTTCGCGAGGAAGCGGTCGTAGCGGAAGACGCGGCCTCCGTCCGTATCGAAGGGTTCGGGCCTCAATAACGTTCCCGACACAATGACCGTCTCTCCGTATTCGAGCTCGGGAAACAGGGGCGCATACGCGAGCACGATGGTCTCTTCTCCTCCCTCTTCGATCCGTACCGCGACGTGCTGGTTGGTGTCTCGGATGTCGGGGTCGCGCACGATCTTCCCTTCGAAGGAGACTGCCGTGTCCACGTACGGCACGAACGCTTCGGGCAATTGCTGCGGCGCCAGATGCGTGCGCGCGGAACCGATGCTCGCTGCTATGAGGAACGCCGAAGCGAACGCATAAAAAGAATGCCGCTCGAGGCGGTAGAGGATGAAGCACACGATGGCGATAAGGAGCGGAAACAGTATTGTTGGCCACCCGAACAGTATGAGCGACCGCGCCATGACTCCGGAAGCGAATCCGAACGCAGCGGCGTAAAAATAGTCCATCGGCTACGCTCCTCGGTCCATCGCCTGGTTGGCGAGCGCGTCCGCGACGCCGTTCTTCTCGCGGGGGATGTGCTTGTATGAAACCGAGGCGAAGGAGCGCGAGAGTTCTCCGGTGCGAGCGGCGAGCGGCTTCAGTCCCGGGTGCTTTATCTTCCACTTCCCGGACATCTGCTCGACGACGAGCTTGCTGTCCATCTCGACCGCGACGTGCGTTGATTTCGCTTCATTCCCTATCATGGAGAGGAGGAGCTCGAGCGCGGAGAGGACCGCGGTGTATTCCGCGACGTTATTGGTCGCGTGGCCGAGGAACTTCGAGACCTCCCCCACGACCTGGCCCGTCTCGTCGTAGATCACGGCGCCTGAGCCGGCGGGACCCGGGTTGCCTCGAGCGCCGCCGTCGCCTTGGATCAGATATTTCATACGCGGAGTATACCCTAGGCGATCGAGAGGATGCGCAGGCGCGGCACGCGCTTCTTAGAGAACTGGTCCCGCTCGAGGTTTACGAGCAGATGCACCTCCTTTCCCTTCTCGAGGAGGTGGAGCTTCTTCCCGAGCTCGCGCTTCGCGAAGAACGCGATCGCTTCGATGGTATCGAAGGAGCGATGTATGGAAAGCTTCAGATGCTCGCTGCTCTTCCCGAACCAGGATACGTCGTCCAGCAAGACGCTCCGCAGCAGCACGACGGGCTTCGGATTATTCATGCCGAAGGGCTCGAGGCGGGAGAGCTTCGCGAGTAGCGCGAGGGTCGCCTCATCGCAGCTGATCTCCACGTCCGCCTTGGCCATCTCGTCCGCTTCCTGTGCAGGCATCGAGGCGAGCGCGTTCGAAAGGTGCTCCTCGAGGAAGAAGACCTTATCGTCGTGCAGCGTGTAGCCGCCCGAATAGGCGTGCCCGCCGAATTCGACGAACGCCTCCTTCGCCGCGGTCATGAGCTCCACCATGTGCACGTTCCCGTACGAACGGCAGGATCCCTTCACGGTCTGGTTAGCCTCGCGCCCCCAGAGGAACACCGGGCGCTCGTACTCCTCCGCGATGTTGCTCGCGACAAGGCCCAAAAGCGCGGGCTTCCAGTCCGGGTCCCCCACCGCGATGACCGAAGACAGAGGTCCTCGCTCGAGGCGCTCTTCGATCTTCTCGTGCACGCCTCGCGTGATAGCGGCAGCTGCGGAGCGTCGTCCGCGGTTGGCGGCTTCGAGCTTCTTCGCGAGGGCTTCCGCCTCTGCTTCGTCGGAAGTCGTGAAGAGCGTGAACGCGTCGCGCGGGTCTCCCATGCGGCTTGCCGCGTTCACGCGGGGCGCGAGCATGAACGCGACATCGTCCTCCTTGATGAACCGCTGGTTTACCCGCATGACCTTGCAGAGCTTCTGGAGCCCGACGCGCGGGGATTTGCGCAGCACCATGAGGCCGTACTTCACGATGACGCGGTTCTCGCCGGTGAGCGGCATCATGTCGGCGATGGTCGCGAGGCCGGCCATATCAAGGAGCCACTTCTCCCAGCCGACGGGCACCTTCTCGCGGAGTGTGGGGTCTACGGCGAGCGTCGCGCACACGAGCTTCCACGCCATGGCTGCGCCGCAGAGCTCCCGGAACGGGTACGTCTCCCCTTCCTGCTTGTGATCGACGACGATGGCGTCCGGCAGCTCTTTCCCTGGAAGGTGGTGATCGGTGACGATCACGTCCATGCCGAGCTTCCTCGCGTGCGCGACCGCCTCGATGTCCGTGATGCCCGAATCCACCGTGATAACCAGCGTCGCGCCTCCTTTGGCCAGCTTCTCGATGCCCATCTCGTTCACGCCGTATCCTTCCTCGTGGCGGTGCGGGATGTAGTTCTCGAAATTCGCTCCGGCTTTCTTCAAGAAGTCATGCAGGATGACGCCGCCCGGGATGCCGTCGCAGTCGTAGTCGCTCCAAACCGCGATGTGCTCCTGCTCGCGAATAGCCTTCGCGAGGCGTTCTGCCGCCTCGGGCATGTTCTTGAGGAGGAGCGGGTCGTGGATGTGCTCCTCATAGGAAGGATCGAGGAATGCGGCTGCCGCTTCGCGCGTGGTGATGCCCCGGCGCGCCAGGAGCGCCGCCGTGAGATCGTCGTATTCCGCGAGCGCGGTACGGATCTCCGTATCTAGGGGGTCATGGAACTCAGGCATCTATCGATTGTATCAAAATGCGCCATTACGGTATGCTTTCCCTATGAAAGACTGCATTTTCTGCGCAATTGTCTCGAAGGAGAGCCCGTCTCATACGGTCTGGGAAGACGATAATCACCTCGCATTCCTCTCCATATTCCCGAATACCGAGGGCGTGACGGTAGTCATCCCTAAGGAGCACCACCCGAGCTACGCCTTCGCGCTCCCGGACGAGGTCCTCACGAGCCTCATGCTCGCGACCAAGCAGGTGGCGAATCTCCTCGACAAGGCGCTCCCGGACGTCGGCAGGTGCGCGATGGTGTTCGAGGGCTTCGGCGTGGACCACGTGCACGCGAAACTCTTCCCGATGCACGGCACGGCGAATATGGAGCAATGGCGCCCGATCGAATCAAAGAGCGACAAGTACTTCACCCAGTACGAGGGCTATATCTCCTCGCATGACGGCGCCCGCGCGGACGATGCCGTACTCGCGGCTCTTGCAGAGCAAATCCGCGGTGAATCGAAATAAGAAAACCGCCAGCATTTTCATGCCGGCGGTCAGTTTGCGCCCTATCTTTATCCTGCCCAGCGCGGCAGTTTGATTTTTGGTTCTGTTGCCAAGCGGGTTTTCATCCCGCTCCGATCTCACCCGCGATTGCCGGGAGCTCCGCATGGTACTTCTTGTAGAATCGACAGATGTTTCTCTTCGTGAGAACAGAGCTCTCGACTTTACCAGTTTCCCATTGCTGTGAGGCGACGCTCTCTTCTTCCCATCCTGGCGCGTAGTACCCCCGGCGGACGGACTTGAAGTGGGCTATCGCATACGTGCCCCGTATCTCGCAAGAAGCCTCCTGCTCCCTGCACATGGAGATACGGACACGTACGTTGCTCTTCCTTTCAAAAGAGCAACCTCGAAAGATTTCCCCCTCACCCGTTGGACACGGGTGGTCAAAGGCGGGTACGTCTTTCGTCACAAAGCTTATGACCGCTCGGATCTTTGTCGGGTAAAAACTCGACAGCGGATCACGACCGTTGAGGATCGTATGGCTATCCACCTTACGGCGGTTGCCACTGCGATGGTCATAAGCATAGAGCACGGCATCTTGCCTCGTTCCGCCTATGGTTGCCCATGAACTTTCGAACACGAGCACATAGGTGGTATTGAGGAACGGGACGTAGATCTTATCTACGCTGGTTGAGCTTTCGCCCACCGGCTTATGCCCGCGAGGCGTAAAGTCCCGGCCGTCAGTCCTGACCCAGTCATGAGCCGAGATAATCCGCTTTTCGATGCTTTCCATGATACTTCTCCTCAGGTTGGTTTGATGGGCGGGATGCCCTATCAATGTGCGCTTGATCTGCAATAACTATACGCCTAGAACCATTGACAGTATATTTTAGTATTTCATAAACCTAACAAGGGCTATAATATAAAGTAAATAAAGGGTATTTTTATCCACATACTATGTCTATAAAACTGGACAAACAGGACTGTTTCTGCTAGTCTAGCCTCATGGCCCTACACGATGACCTCCAGGTGCTCGGGCTATCAAACAAGGAGAAGAAGGCGCTTTTAGCCCTCCGGGATGGCGCAGATACGCCTCTCAAGATAGCCCGGGAGACGGGAGTCTCCCGCTCGGCCGTCTATGCTACCCTCCAGAACTTCCGGAAGCGCGGTTTGGCGGCCTCGCACATTACCAATGGACGCAAGCACTGGCGCCTGAACGACGAACAGGATATCGACCGCTCTGTATACGATCTCAAGCGCTCACTCCTTAAGATTCCCGAAGGCAGCGAAGTCATTCACGGTCGCTCAGATTCGATAGTGACTATCCATCGAGGCGCTGAAGCTATCAAGAAGCTTATGCTCAACCTGTTCGCGGAGCATAAGTATGAGCGTTTCTACAGTTTCCAAGGAGGAAACTCGACAGCCGGGTGGAACGCCATGTTCTCCCCGACTGAGACCAACAAGGTAAACCGTGACATAAAGAAGAACCGCATCATCGCCGAGACGGTATCATCGGAAGGCTGGTTCGAGGAACAGACCAGGCTGCTCGGCGTAGACTGGGCTCGTGATTTCGAGGGACGGACCGCACGCGTAAACGTATTGGATAAGAAATATTTTCAGCATGGCGGCCAAGTCTGGGTATTCAAGGACTCCTTGTACCTGATGGCGCTTAAGGAAGAGCTGATCCTGGAGATTCAGAACTCTGGAATCCAAAGAATGATTCTCAAGATGTTTGAGTTCATGCAGGAGAACTCAAGAGCTATCGATGTGAACGAATTACTACGGGACTTAATAGCCGAAAATACGAAAAACTAACACGGCGTTCTAATTCCGGTGGCGCTCCCACTCAGTGCGCGCTGCCTCTAGCAGCATCCTCGCTTCCTCGGTCTCAAGATAGAGCGGGAGAAATTGCGCGGCGAGCGTGGCCCCCGCGCTGCTATCGCTCGGGTAATGCACTCCCGCGATCTCCCGATTGCGCGCAATACGCACGGCATCCGCGAAGTATGCCTGCGCGTTCTCAGGATCGAGCTCTGCGAGGATTCCGGCGATGAGATACACCTGCGCCGCGTGCCCGCTCGGATAGGCTGGATGCCCCGGTATAGGGAACATAGTGGTGATCGTCTGATCGAGATAGCTTGGGCGCACGCGGTCGAACCGTTCCTTGAACGCGAAGATCACCGGCGCATACTCACCGAGCGCGTGATCAAGCAATGTACGTGTCTGCGTCGCCTCCCCTGCCCATGGGCGATAGGTGCCGAACCGGAAGCCGTCGAATCCACGATGCTCCGCTTCGATATCTGCGCGCGTCTCATCGCGCAGCTCTATGTATGCATGAAGCGTCTGCAACTCAGCGGCGGTCGTCTCGGACATATTTGCGGGCGGCGGCGGAAGCTCGATCGCGCTCACGTACGCATCGGTCACCGCACGCTTCTCGGGCGTACGTGATCCGGGAAGGTGCCTGAGCAGTGTCGGGTCCCAGTCCTGGGTGTTCGAGAACCGCATGAGAGCGGGATCCGTCTCGCGCGGCTCTATGCCGCTCAGCCAACCGAAAACGAGCAGGACAGCACACAGGAGCGCGCCCGCAACCAGTATCCTTTTGGGCGAAGCGTTCATACGCTAGCCGAGCGCGCGCAGTCCCGGCAGCGTTCCCTTCGAGAGGAACTCGAGCATGGCGCCTCCGGCGGTGGAGATGAAGGCGAACTTATGTGCGACGCCGAGCTTCTCGATCGCGGCGACGGTGTCCCCGCCTCCTACGGTCGCATAGGCGCCTGATGCGGCGATAGCACGTGCGACGCCCTCGGTGCCGTCCACGAATCCGTTCTCGTAATTCCCGAGCGGACCGTTCCAGAGCACGGACTTCGCGCTCTTCAGGAGCGCAGCGATCTTCTCCACGCTCTCGGGGCCGTCATCGAGAATGGCTTCATCCGGGTGCACGTCATCGATCGCGGCAATTCTCGATTCATCTCTCTTCGCTCCAGGCGCCGCCACATGCGCGTCCACTGAGAGGACGATGCGCGGATTCCCCGCCATCTCCTTGATTTTCTTCGGATCCGCGCTCGATACCAATGATTTCCCTACGTCGTACCCGCGCGCCTTCACGAAATCGTTCCCGAGCGCCCCGCCCACGTACACGTTCGTATATAAAGAGAGGAGCTTCCGGAGCACTGGCTCCTTGGTGGAGAATTTCGCCCCGCCGACGATGGCGAGGGACGGCGCCTTAGGCGAGAGCGCCTTCGTGAGCGCTGCGACTTCCTTCTCGACGAGGAGCCCCGCATAGGACGGGAGTATCTGCGGGATGCCCACCACCGACGCGTGCTCGCGGTGGAGGACGTCGAAGCAGTCCTGCACGAACACGTCCGCGAGCTCGGCCACCGCATGCGCGAAGGCACTGTCGTTCTGCCCTTCCCCCTTGCTGCGCCGCAGGTTCTCGAGCATCACCACCTGCCCCGGCATGAGGCCGCGCACGGCTGCGCGCGCTTCGGCCCCCGTATGCACGGGACAGAACGAGATATCCGGGATGAACTGCTTCATCGCTTCCGCGACCGGCCTCAAGGTCTCGGTTCCCGTGCCCGTGATGTGCCCGATAAGGATGATGCGCGCGCGCCGGCTCCGGAGGTACTCGATGGTCGGGAGCGCCTCCTTCATGCGGAAGGCGTTGGTCACCTTCCCGTCCGCTATCTCCACATTGAGCGAGGCGCGGACCAGCACCGGGATATCCTCGAGTATCTTGATGTCCCGTACGCTTCTCATCTATGAGACGGCTTCGACGAGCTCTTCGAACATCATCGCGTCGACCGACGCGTGCCCGATGAGGAATCCGTCGATGCCCGTGCCGCCCGCAAGGCTGCGCGCGTTGCCGGGTTCCGCGGATCCGCCGTAGAGGATCGAGGTCTTGAGCGGCGCCTTCCCAGGCAGATACTCGCCGAGCACTTTGCGTATGTACAGCACCATCTCCATGAGCTCATGCTCGGGGAGCGCGTCCGCTGCGCTCTTCCCTATCGCCCAGACGGGCTCGTACGCGATGACGAGCTCCATGCGCTCCTTCTGCGTGAGCGGCGTAAGCGCGGCCGCGATTTGCGCCCGTACGAAAGAGAGGTATTCTGCGCCCGCATCCCGTTCCCGCTCCCCGATGCAGAGGATGGGCGTCACGTCCTGGGCCAGGAGGTGCTGGATCTTCTCCGAGACCTCAGCGTCCGTCTCTCCCTTCGCGCGGCGCTCCGAGTGCCCGACGAGCGCATACGAGACCTCGAGCTTCCCGAGCATCTTCGCCGTGACCTCTCCGGTCGCGGCGCCGCCGGTCGAGAGCGACACGTCCTGCGCCCCGAGAGCTACCTTCGACGTGTTGTTTGCGGCGAGGATGCCGAGATGGGGTGCGGCCGGGCAGAGCACCAGCTTGTGCTTCGTGTTCTTTGAGAGCCGCTTCGAGAGCGAGAACAGCTTCTTAGCCTTGGCGACGTCTTCGACGTACGCCTTCCAGTTGGCGACAATGAGCATATCCCTAATGATACCAGTTCCCCGCTAGTCGATGACGTATGTGCCCGGGACGAATTCCCATGAGCCGCCCGGTCCCGAGGAGAAATTGGTGCTGATGAGCCCGCTGTCGTAGTAGAGGGTGGCGCCGCCCTCCATGACGATCTGCCGCCCGGTCACGGCCTTGAGGCTCGATCCGCCGTTGATGCGGACGGTGCCGTCCTGCGCCACGAGCGCCACGGTCCCGGCGCCGCCCGAGAGGTCTATCGCCTCGTTGCCGCTGCAGCCGGCCGCGTTCGGGCAGGCGCTCGTCGAGATGAGGAACGGGTAGCTGCCCGCTTGTCCGGACCCGGCGAAGTTCGCGCCGCCGCCGACGGTCACGATGCCGTCCGTGATGATAGCGCCGTCGTTGGTGCCGTAGCTTGACGCGAGGCGCACCTGGCCCCCGCCGCCGACCGTGATGTTCCCGGTCACCCAGAGGGTGCCGGATACGGTGAGTATGCCCCCGCCGCCGATCGTGAGGTTGCCGTTGATCTTCATGGGGCCGATGGTCGCGCCCTGCCAGCCTACGGCGTAGTCGCCGTTGTGGATGCTCCCTGCTTCCGCATCTGCCTTCCACTCGTCGATGTTGCTGTCGGATATCGGCATGGCTGCCGGTGACGGGTCCGGTCTCGAAGTGTCGCAGGACTTGTTCGTGTACGATCCGGTCTTGCAGTAGAGCGGACCCGAGACGGTGGCGCCCTGCACGTGATTGGCCCATGCGAGATCGGAAGCGTTCGTGCCTACGTAGACGCCCGTCGTGTAATTGTTGCCGCCGATCATGGATGTCCCGCCGCCGAGATAGATCTGGAAATAGCCGTCGCGGGACGGAGAAGTATTGTTCCAGGTGCCGTTGTACTGCCCGATCTTCCCCACGCCGCTGCCGTATGCCGTATTGGTGCCGATGGAATAGTAGTTATTCGTGCTTGTCCCCGCGTCGATGACCAGCCAGTACGTGGTGCCGTCGGAGAGGACGGGCGTCGACGGGAGCGCGACGCTCACCCAGCCGAAGCTCGTCGTGACGGAAGACGCCGGGAGCGTCGCCGAGAGGAGCGTGGTGTTGCTCGGGGAGCCGGCGTTGTCCGCGACGATGCGCACGGTGGCGTTCGAAGGAGAGCCGGTCTTCTTTATATAGAAGCGCACGCTATCGAAGGCGGTCGCGGAAGAGATCTGGAAGCTCTGGGCGAAGTCCTGCGAAGCTGCGGCATTGCCGAAGTGCTGGCAGGTGGAGCCGGTGCAGGTGCCGATGGGCGTCGGCGAATTATTGGATTGATCCGCGGCAACCGCCGGCGGGTTCGCCGCGGTCGCGGAGCCGGTGATGCGCACGCCGGTGGTCGCATTGATGTCGCCGTTCGAGTAGACGTTGCCGTTGATAGTCGACCCGCCGGTCATCAAGAATCCGCCCGCGCCTGCCTGGACGCCGTAATTGAAGGAGATATTCTCCGCGCTGATCGAGATATTGGCGCGCGCGGTCTTCATGGCGATCGGATTGCTTGCGTTCGGCACGTACGCCGTCGCGCTGATGCGCTTGGTGCTCGCGTCGATGGTGGTGACGGCGATGGTCACTCTGCCGGCGCCGAGCGCGGTGTTCGATTCTCCCGAGTAATTGCTGTTGTGATTGAGCTCGTACGCCGCCTTATCGATGCCGGCCTCGGCCAAAGCGAGCGCCTGCTTCGACGCCACTGCCGAGCGCTCTGCCCGCGCGTTGAGCGTGATGTAGCTCGTGAGCCCGGCGCTCATGCTGAGGAACACGCCGAAGAAGATCATCCCGAGCAGCAGCACGTAGCCGTTGGGTCGGGTATCCATATCAGTTGCGGAGGTACGCTTCGCTCGTGAGGTGCGAATTCACGGTGCCGCCGCGGTGCGTGCTCTGCGTCGTGAGGTCGGTGTTCACTCTGGTCACGCTCCCGAAATCCCCGGAGTCATACGAGAACGTGAGCGAGGTCACGCCCGAGACGAGCTGCTCGGTGGCGGTGGTCCGGCTGCTCGACCCGGCGGCCTCGAGGCGCTTGTAGAGCGTGCCGTTGCTCACGTAGAAGACGGCGTAGTCATAGGTGCCGCTTATGATGCCGCCTGAGCTCGTCGTCGAGGGGAGCTCGAGCACCAGCACGGACGCGCCCGAAGCATAGGTCCCGATGGTGAACGTGCGGGACGAGAGCACGCTCGACGCCGGGAGCACGGTGGAGTCTATCTCCGCGATAGCGCGGCCGGTGAGCGTGGCATTGTTCGCCGAGAGGTTCTGGTATGCATAGAAGCGGTTGAAGCCGCTGTAGAAATTGGTGATCGCGACGAGTATGGCGACCGTGAGCGCTATGACGATGAGGGTCTCGAGGAGGGTGAATCCGCGCATAGCTCTACTATAACCCTCCGATCTCCGTCATGAGCGTCGTGAGCGTTACCGAGGAGTCGGTCTCCTTCCCCGCTTCGCGCCAGGTCACGGTCACGGTCACCTGCTTGGTCTCCGCGTTATACGTTGTCACCGAGACGCCTCCGGCGCCCGACGGGAGCGTTGCGATGAGCGGATCAGAGAACGAGCCGCTCACCGGGAGCGCCGCGTAGCCGCCGGCGCGGAGCGATTCGAGCTCGCTGCTCGCGATCTTGAGCGCGATATCCTGGTTCTTCGCGTACTTGATGAGCGGCATGTTCCGGAGCGTCCCCTGGAAGATGAGGAGGATGAGCCCGAGGAGGAAGAGCGCGATGACCGCTTCGATGAGCGTGAATCCCCGCTTGCTGCCGTTATATCGCATCGGAGATGGAGTAGATCGGCGCGATCATGGCGACGGCGAACACGCCCACCGCGGCGCCGATGACGAGCATGAGCACCGGCTCGATGATGGTCGAGAGGTCCTTGGTGCGCTGCTCCACGTCGGTCTCATAGAAGGTCGCCACCTGCTCGAGCATCTGCGCGGTGTTCCCCGTTTCCTCGCCGACCGCGAGCATGTCGCTCATGAGGATGGGATAGAGCTTCGGATTCGCGGCGAACGCGGCCGAGAGCGCCTCGCCCTTGCGCACGCCTTCGCGCGCGTCGGCGATCACCTTCGCGAACGGCGGCGCGCCTACCACCTGCTCCGCGATGGCGAGTCCTGATACGAGCGGCACGCCGCTCGTCATGAGGGAGGCGAGCGTGCGGGCAGCGCGCGCCGCATACGTCTCGCGCACGAGTTCCCCGATGACCGGCAGCTTGAGCGCGGCCGCGAGGATGAGCGAGCTCCCGGCCTTCGACCGTGCGAACAGGTACGCGCCGAGGAAGAATATGCCCATGAGGATGAGCACCAGTATGGAATTGGCGGCCATGAAGTCGGAGATCGCAGTGATGACCTTCGTCGCCGTCGGGACCTCCACGCCGAGCTCGTCGAAGGTCTGGGTGAGGGTGGGCACCACGTAGATGAGCATGAGCACCGCGACGATGACGATCGCGACGAGGATCACGACCGGGTAGATCATGGCGCCGCGCACCTTCCGGATGAGCTCCTGCGTGCGCTCCATCTGGTACCCCACGTTCGCGAGCGACTCGGAGAGGGTGCCGGACTCCTCTCCCGAGCGGGCCATGGCGATGAGGAGCGGGGAGAATACGTCGGGGTGCGCGCCGAGGGCTTCGTGGAAGGAAGCGCCCGCGGTGATGCGCGCGGAGAGGTCATGCGAGATCTCCTTGAGCGCGCCCCGGGACTGGCGCTCTACCACCGACATGGCGCGGGAGAGGGAGAGGCCGGCCTTGAGCATGGCCGAGAGGTTCTTCACAAGCTGCATGACCTGCGTCTGCTTCACGCCCGAGCCGAAGCTTATGTTCAGAGACTTCAGCTTGTCCGAAAGGCTGTTATTCTCGCGCACGTTCACTACCGTCGCGCCTTCCTTCTTCGCCTGCTCGTAGATCTCGAAGCGGGACTCTGCGGAGACGATGCGCGTAGCTTTGGCGCCGTCATTGCTGCGGAACGTGACGCGGAATTTCATGCGTTTAACTGTAGCATGCAAAGAAAAGCGCCCCGCGGTCTCGTGTTGAGACGGGGGCGCTTCGCTAGGCAGTGATCCAGGGGTACCGTTCTCGCTTGATGCTGCCGACGAAAAGGATGACGCTTGCAAGGAGCGCGAGAACGCACAGGTACAGGCTCTCCGGGAACCATCCGCCGCCGATCATGCCGATCACGCCGAGGACGAAGACGATGCCGGTGACGAGCGCGAACAGGAATGCCGCTGGATGCGCGGCCAGGATGCCGATGCCCGCGAAGAGCACCGCCATCCCGAAGAAACGTTCGAGCGTCGCGTGTTCGCCGCTGAACAAGAGGGATGCGAGGTTCACCACGGTCACGAGCAGGGCCGAAACGATCGGGTACAGCAGTAACTCCGTCTTCATACGTACCTCCCAAGTGGTTCTTCTGGCCTCACCCTACTCCTCTTATATATAAAGACAACCGGGTTATTCGGTGACGGCGCGCAGCACCTCCTCGATGGAGGTCGTCCCCTTCGCCGCCTTGTAGATGCCGTCCTCGAGCATGGTGAGCATCTTCTCCTTGCGGGCCTGCTCTTCGATCTGGTCCATGGTGGCGCCCTTGAGGATGAGGTCGCGCTGGGCGGAAGAGACTTTCAGCACCTCGTGGATGCCGATGCGTCCCGAGTAGCCGTCCTCGCATTCCGCGTTCGGCTTCGGGCGGTAGAACGGGAGCTCGTCGAGCGAGGTGCCCGCCTTCACCAGCTTCTCGTCGACCAAGGCCTTCATGACGGCGTCGAACTTATCGCTCGCCATCACCTTGTCGCGCATCTCCTTCGTGAGCGTGTATGCCTCCTTGTCCGGGCACAGCTGGCGCACGAGGCGCTGGCCGATGATCACCTTCAGGGTCGAGACGAGGAGGAACGGCTCCACGCCCATGTCCATGAGGCGCGGGATGGCGCCGGCGGCGGAATTCGTATGGATGGTGGAGAGCACCAAGTGGCCGGTGAGCGCCGCGTTGATCGCGAGCGATGCTGTCTCGCCGTCGCGGATCTCTCCCACCATGATGATGTCCGGGTCCTGGCGCACGAGGGCGCGCAGGCCGTTCACGAACGAGAAGCCGATCGCGGGATTCACCTGCGTCTGGTTCACGCGCTTCATCTGGTACTCGATCGGGTCCTCGATGGTGGAGATGTTCACGTCCGGCGTGTTCAGGATATCGAGCACGGTGTAGAGCGTCGTCGTCTTACCGGAACCGGTAGGGCCGGAGATGAGGATGAGGCCCGTGGTCTGGCGGGTGGCGTCGTGGATGCGCTCCCGGGATTCGCCGTGGAAGCCCAAGGCGTCAAGCGTGAACCCTTCCCCGCTCTCGCGAAGGAGGCGCATGACCACCTTCTCGCCGTAGTAGGTCGGCAAGAGCGACACGCGGAAGGAGACCTTGTCGGTCTCGGTCTCCATCTTGAAGCGCCCGTCCTGCGGGAGGCGCTTCTCGTCGAGCTTCAAGGAGGAAAGCACCTTGATGCGGGCGATGATGCCGGCAGACGCCGCGCGCGGGAGCGTCATGGCGTCGTGGAGCACGCCGTCGATGCGGTAGCGCACCACCACTTCCGTCTCCATGGTCTCGATGTGGATGTCGGACGCCTTCTGGATGATGGCGTGGCGGAGCAGCGTGTCCACGATGCGCACGATCGGCAGGTCCTCCGCCATCTTCTTGAGCTCGTCGCCGGACACCTCTTCCCCGTCTGTGTCCTTCACGAGGTTCAGCTTCCCGGCTTCGGTCGAGATGAGATCGCCGAACTCCTCTTTCAGCGACTTCTGGTATTGGATGAGCCCCTCCTTGACGGACGCGTCATCGGTGAGGCGCGGGAGGATCTTGAGGCCGGTCTTCTTGCGCACCGAGTCGATCGCGGGCAGGTCCTCGGTATCGAGCATCGCGACCTCGAGCTCGGTCTCGGTCTTCTTGAACGCGATGATGGAGTGCGTGCGCG
The DNA here is from genome assembly GCA_964569655.1 of uncultured Candidatus Saccharibacteria bacterium. Taxonomy (GTDB): domain Bacteria; phylum Patescibacteriota; class Minisyncoccia; order Phycocordibacterales; family Phycocordibacteraceae; genus C7867-001. The sequence continues at coordinate 84,743 of CAZMTN010000002.1, read as the reverse complement.
CGATCGGCTCCGGGATCATGGAGAGCACGTCGAGCGGGATCTTCCGGTCCTTCAGGTTCACGTACGGGATGCCGAGCACGTATGCCTTGATGCGGCGCAAAGCATCAGCCGTGAGCTGGCCGTTGGATACGAGCACGTCGCCTACTGACTGCTTCCCTTCCGCGGCCTTCGCTGCGGCGTCCTCGACCTCCTTCCGGGACACCAGTCCCGAATCGAGGATGAATTCTTTCAGTTCTGACTCGGAGACCTGCATGTTTTACCTAAGTATAGCGTGCGCGTATGCTCTTCCCGGATAGACGCGGGGAAAACAGCCCCTCATCAAGCGTTCATGATTGGAAACGTATAACCTCTATAGGGTGTACGTTGTTCAAAGCACATATAGAAGGAAGGCGGGACAGGGCATGAAGATTCCCACGATAGACGATTTCGAAGAAGTAGCGATTACTGCAGGAAGAATCACGCGGACGCATTACGAAGCAGAAGATGCGGTGACCGAATGGAAAGAGGACGGATCGCCCGTGACCAGTGCGGACAAGGCCGTCCATCACTACGCGGTCGCGTATTTCCAGGGGCGCTTCCCGGAGATCCCCATCATCGGGGAAGAAGGGTGCATCGGGGACTGCGACGACCCCGACCTACCGAAGATCCGAATGGACGAGATGGACGGGTCCGGAGCGTTCCTGCTCCGCGTCCCGGTCTTCGCTTCCATGTTCGCGCTCGAGGTCCGGCACGAGCCGGTGCTCGCGGCGATAAGCGATCCTGGCAGCGGCAAGCCGTTCCTCGCCGCTAAGGGCAAGGGCGCATACCGGGATGGAAAGAAGCTCTCGGTGCAGCAAGCGCCGCCGCATCGGAAAGCCGTCGCCATCTCGTCGTGGCCGGATCGCGAGAAGAACCCGAACCTGGTCGAGAACATGTATCTCGGCCCGGGCGGCGTCGGCAAGTACCTTCAGGACCAGGGCTACCGGATTTATCAGCTAGGCTCTATCGGCTACTTCGACGCTCGCGTCGCGTCCGGCGAGTTCTGCGGGTCCATCTTCCCGGGCGGGCTCCATCACGACACCATCGCCGGGGATCTCCTCGTCCGCGAAGCCGGCGGCATCGCCACCGACCTCGCAGGCAAGCCTCTCGACTACAGCAAGAAGAACGTGTTCGGCCACGTGTTCGGCGCTCCGGGCGTGCACAGCACTCTCCTGAGCGTCCTCAACCGGCGCACATAAAAGCATACGGGCGGCGAGGAGTTATCCTTGCCGCCTTTTTTGTATAAAAAACAGCCCTCGCACTGGTTAGGTGCGGGGGCTGCTGCTTCGGTTACATGACCGAAGCGATCTCTTCGATGGTACGCATGACGGCTTCTCGGCGGTTGGCGGCCTTCGTGATCGGCCGACCTACGACGATACGGTCCGCTCCGGCTTTGATCGCCTTCGCGGGCGTCATGATGCGTTCCGGGTTCTGGTCGTCTCCCGGAACGATGGCCCACGTCGGCCTGATGGCCGGCGTGTTGTACGTGAACAGCTCGCCGAACTTCGGTCGGAGCACTGCCAGCTCCCTTCCGGACGAGATGAGCCCGTCGATGCCGGCATCCTTTGCGACATCGGCGAGCCGCATCACGGCCTCCTCGGTCGAGCAGGTGAACATCGCTTGGGCGTCCTCGTCATTCAGGCTCGTGAGGACCGTGACGCCGAGCACTTCCGTACTCGGCAGTTCCTCCTTGAGGTACTTCAGGGCGACGACGCCAGCGCTGCACACCGTGGTGAGCAGTTCGGGCCTCGCTTCCTTCAGCAGGACGCCGTCCGTGGATAGCGTCTCGCCGATGTCATAGAGCTTCAGGTCCGCGAAGACCTTCAAGTCCCTCGCATGGATCTCGGGGATGAGACCGTATCCGCAGGCGCGCAAGGCGGAGTTCACTTTGAGGTAGACCCCCGTCCCGTGAAGCTCCTCGGCAAGAGAGAGGACCTGGCCTCGGACCCAGTCCCTCCCCTGTCCGAATCCTGGCTTGAAATCGGCGGCAACGATGAGGCGTTTCGCCGGCGTGAGTGCTTTTCGCATGCTTCCTTCTCCTTGCTATTGCATGAGGGCGCACAAGCGCGCCCAGTTCTTCTTCACTTCCCACTCGATATTGCCGGCCGCGACATCGGCCGCGACGGCAGGATCGTCCTGGGTGTACTCCGGGTAAGCTTCGCGGATGGAAGCGACGATAGGCAGCGCCGTTCCCGCGAGCAGGCCCTTTTTCGGCGTGTAGGTCATCTCGTACGTCGGCGAGCGGTTGAGCGCGCCGACCAGGAGCGTGACTTTGGCGCCGGTCCTTGCGACCTGCTCCAGCGTGCTGTCGGTGTTCTGGAAGTTGTTGAAGACGTCTTCCGCTACCGCCACACGCTCGTTCTTGTCGAAATCGAATTGGCTGAGGTCCCATTCGTATTCCTGCTTCTTGCCCGGCTCGGTGGGTATCGCTTTCTTCTCCGGATACACGAACTGCTTGCCGGCGATGCGCGCGAACGTCTGGCCGAACGACCTGCCGCCGTTCGGTATGCCGCAGACGGTATCGAAGGTTTCGATCAGACTGCCGAGCTTCTTGAAGGCAGCCACGGCGAACGCTTCGACCACCAGCGGCTGCCGTTCGATCCTGCGGAAGTTGAAGTAGAAGTCACCGACGAGGTTCCGGTCCTTCTTGTCCTTTCCTGCATACGGGACCAGTAGACCAAGGCGTCTGTCGCCCTCCTTTGGGCAGATATACAGGGCGTCGCAACGTTTGCTGAGGTCCAGGAGGCTATCCCCTGGCCGCGGGATGATGAGGTTCTTCATGGGCTATTCCTTTCTAAGGTTCAGGGGCGCTTTCGCGAGTGCCGATAGGGTCGGCTCCGGGGCCACCTTATCCCATGCACGGTGCCGCGCAAACCCTGGGGATACATTGACTTTCCCCTCCAACAGAGGTATCCTATTGGTACCTGAAATGTCCGCGCCGCGGGCATTTCTTTTTAGGAAGCCAATTTAATACGTGCGTACAACTAAATAACGGAAGTATGTTGGATCTCAAAACAATCAACTCGGTGCTCGGCGAATTCCAGGAGCGCGGCATCACGAAGGAAGTGATGGTCGACGCGATCGAGAACGCGATGGCCACCGCGTACAAGAAGGAATACGGCAAGCGCGGACAGATCGTGCGGGCGAAGCTCGACATGAACACGGGTACCGTGTCCTTCGAGCAGGTGAAGACCGTCGTGGACGGGACCATGGTCCGTTTCCCTGAAGAAGGAGAGGAGTTCGCGCCCGAGCCGGAGCACGGCCACGGCCGCCATCACGAGGTAGAGCTTGCCGAGGGCGAGCTTCCCCGCTATGACGCGGAGAAGCACATGCTCGTCGAGGACGCGAAGCGCATCAAGCGCACCGCGGAGGTCGGCGAGGAGATCGTCTTCCCGCTCGAGCCCCAGGAGGATTTCGGCCGTATCGCCGCGCAGACCGCGAAGCAGGTGGTGATCCAGAAGATCCGCGAGGCGGAGAAGCTCTCCATCCTCGAGGAATTCGGCCACAAGAAGGGCGAGATCGTATCGGGCATCGTGCAGCGCATGGAGCGCGGCGCGCTGTTCATCGACCTCGGCCGCGCGACGGGCATCATCCCGTACGAGGAGCAGATCCCCGGAGAGCGCTACCGTCCCGGAGAGCGCATCCGCGCGTACCTCTACGCGGTGGATGAAGGATTCCGCGGCGTATACCTCCGCCTTTCCCGCTCCCACCCGCGCTTCCTGATCCAGCTCTTCGAGATGGAGGTTCCGGAGCTTGCCTCTGGAGCCATTGAAGTGAAGGGCGTTGCCCGCGAGCCGGGCAGCCGCACCAAGATCGCGGTCGCGTCCGTCGACTCTCACGTCGACCCGGTAGGTTCGCTTGTCGGTCAGCGCGGCGTGCGCGTCTCTACCGTCATGGCGGCCCTCGGCGGCGAGCGCATCGACATCATCGAGTGGTCGGAAGACACTGCGGCGTTCATCAAGGAGGCTCTCTCCCCTGCCACCGTCCTCGACATCACCCTCGACGAGGAGAATCACCGCGCCGAAGTGAAGGTATCGGATGACCAGCAGTCGCTCGCCATCGGCCGCGGCGGACAGAACGTCCGCCTTGCTGCGAAGCTCACCGGCTGGAACATCGACATCGTATCCGTCGGCGGCACCGAGGTCGCTGAAGCTGACGTGCCTTCGAGCGCCGCGCGCGTCGAGGCTGCAAGCGAAGCGATCGAGGCAGCGGAAGCATCTCTCGACGCTGCCGATCCGGCAGAAGAGGCAGGCGTGTCACCGACCGAAGCGGAGGAGGTCGTCACCGAGGCTGAGGAGTCATCCGCGAAGACTGCGGAAGAGGAGCTCACCAAGACCGAGAACGCTTCCGTCGCGGATGAGCGCGAGAACCGCGACACCGACGCTGGGGAGATCAAGGAGGAGGCGTAGTACTCTAGTAGGCATATGAATCTACTTCACGACGTACCCGCAGGTTCAGCAGAAGAGATGAACGTGATCGTCGAGATCCCGAAGGGATCCTCGAATAAGTACGAGATCGACAAGGACACGGGCCTCATCAAGCTCGACCGCGCCAATTTCTCCGCAGCCGCCTACCCGTGCGAATACGGCTTCGTGCCGCAGACGCTCTGGGATGACGGCGATGCGCTCGACGTGATCGTCCTCGCTACCTTCCCGGTACCGTCCGGCATCCTCGTCGAGGTGCGTCCGGTCGGCATCATGGAGATGACCGATTCCGGCGAGAGCGACCACAAGGTCATCGGCGTGCCGGTGAACGACAAGCGCTGGAACGACGTCCAGGACTTGAAGGACCTCAATCAGCACACCCTCAAGGAGATCCAGCATTTCTTCGAGACCTACAAGGCGCTGAAGGGCAAGGAGAACGAGGTGACCGTCCACGGCTTCAAGGGCAAAGCCGACGCTATCGCTGCCTTCGAGAAGGCGCGGAAAGCGTACGAAGAGAAGAAATAATACCTAAGGAAAGGCCCCGCGAGAGCGGGGCCTTTTCGTTTGATATACTCCCTATATATGGATACCGCATCTTCGACGCCCTCAGCAGGAGACAGTAGCGTGCCGGTCGGAACCGAGGCCTACGTGCCGCCGGCTCCTCCCGTAGCGCCCCCCACCGCCCTTCCCCAAGTGCACGACTTCGCCCTCCCTCCGCAGCACGAGCTCGGTAAGAAGAACGCTTCGTACGGGGCGCTCATCTCTATCATCATCATCCTCGCGATCGTGGTCGTCGGCGCCTTCTATTCCTGGGGCGAGCGCATCGAGAAGAACAACGTCCCGCCGGTCATAAACGAGGTCCCGGGCGTGACTGCCACCACGACGCCGTAGTTTTGCGCCCCTTCCCCGTTTGGGATACGATGGCCCTACCTTATTCATATATGAAAAACTCTATGCTTATCCCGATGGTGGTCGAGAAGTCGCAGTTCGGCGAGCGCGCGTACGACATCTACTCCCGCCTCCTCAAGGAGCGCATCGTGTTCCTCACCGGCGGCGTCGATGATGACACCGCGAACCTCGTCATCGCGCAACTCCTCTTCCTCGAGGCGGAGGATCCGAAGAAGGACATCTCCCTCTACGTGAACTCCCCGGGAGGCTCCGTCACGGCCGGCCTCGCCATCCTCGACGCGATGAACCACATCAAGCCGGACGTCTCCACCGTCTGCGTGGGCATGGCGGCATCTGCGGCGGCGGTCATCCTCGCTTCGGGCGCCAAAGGAAAGCGCTACGCGCTCCCGAACGCGGAAGTCATGATCCACCAGCCCTGGGGCGGCGCGCAGGGCCAGGCGACCGACATCGAGATCACCGCGAAGCACATCCTCGCGACGCGCGACCGCCTCAACAAGATCCTCTCGAAGGCGACCGGCCAGCCGCTCGACCGCATCGAGAAGGATGTCGAGCGCGACTACTTCATGACCTCAGAGGAAGCCAAGAAGTACGGCCTCATCGATCAGGTGTTCAAGGCGAAATAAGCAGACAAAAGAAAAAAGGCGCCCGGGTTGTCTCGGGCGCCTTTTGCATTTCAGCGGGCGACGGTCTGTTCTTGGCACGCTTGCTGTCCTGACGTTCCGCACGGAAGTGTCGTGACGATCGCAATGGTTACGAGCGGAAGTACGAGGGCGATGGTCACCAACACCACAATGAAGTCCTTTTGTTTTTTCATTGGAGGCATGATAGCCATCAGCAGTGCGTAGACGAGCTTAAGCGAAGTTCGCATCCGTTCCTCCCTGAAGGGAACAGGCCGCATCACCCTGCGGTCGTGGGAGCAATTCGTCTATGGAATTTATACTATAAAAAACAGATCAGTGTCAATGGAAAAAAGCGGTGAGAAGTGATAAAGTCAGCGTATTCAGTAACGGCTGCCCGACAGGACTTTCCGCCTTCCGCTCTTCCCTTCCGAACTTCGATATTCTGAAATTCCGTGCCTTGGGAGAGCGGGTTTATTACTAAACCCGCCTATGTCAATCAAACTGGTACTCATCTTGCTTGCGGTGTCCGGCGTTGCCGGCATCGCGCTCGGATACGTGCTCCGTCTTCTTATCGCGCTCGGCCAGCGCGGGTCTTTGGAAATCGAGATCAAGCAGAAGATGCTCGAGGCGAAGGAGCGCGCGAACAAGCTCCTCCAGGAGGCGCAGGCTAAGGCGGAAGAGATCGAGGCGGAGCAGCTTGCCCCTATCGAAGAGCGCGTAGAGAAGCTCGGGAAGCTCGAAGAGCGCCTCGCGAAGAAGGAGGAATTCCTCGACGAGCGCGAGCGCAGCCTCGTGCAGCGCGGGGATGATGTAAAGGCCCGGGAGAACGAGGCCGGCCGCATGAAGAAGGAAGCCGAGGAGCTCGCGAAGGAACGCCGCGCGGAGCTTGCGAAGGTAGGCCGTCTCTCAGAGGCTGCTGCAAAGGACGCGCTCATGCAGGACATCGAGAAGGCGCATGAGGAAGCCATCCTCACCCGCATCCAGAAGCTCGAGGCTACCGGCCGCGAGCGCTTCGAGGAGAAGGCCCGCAATATCCTGACCGCCGTCATCCATCGCCTCGGGAACGCGGTGAACGCGGAGGTCACTACCCTCTCGGTTACCATCCCGTCCGAAGAGGTCAAAGGAAAGATCATCGGAAAGGAAGGCCGCAACATCAAGGCCTTCGAGCGCGCGACGGGCGTCGACGTCCTCATCGACGACGTCCCGGACAAGATCACTCTCTCCTCCTTCGATCCGCTGCGCCGCCATGTGGCGAAGGTAGCGCTCGAGAAGCTCATCGCGGACGGCCGCATCCAGCCGGCAAAGATCGAGGAGATCATCGAGAAGACGAAGAAGGAGATGAACGACCTCATCAAGCAGAAGGGCGAAGAAGCCTGCTACGAGGCGGGGGTCGTCGGGCTCGACCCGAAGCTCATCGCGCTCCTCGGCCGCCTCAATTTCCGTACCAGCTACGGCCAGAACGTGCTCCAGCATTCGGTGGAGATGGCGCACATCGCCGGCATGCTCGCGACCGAGCTCGGCGCGGATGCGGACGTCGCCCGCGCCGGCGCCCTCCTCCATGACATCGGCAAGGCCGTGGATCATGAAGTATCCGGAACCCACGTGGAGATCGGCCGCCGCATCCTCGAGAAGTTCGGCATCGATGTCCGCGTCATCCACGCGATGCAGTCCCATCACGAGGAATACCCGTACGAGACGCCGGAGTCGGTCATCGTGCAGACCGCGGACGCTATCTCAGGCGGACGCCCGGGCGCGCGCCGCGACACCGTCGAGCGCTACCTCGAGCGCCTCTCGGACCTCGAACGCATCGCGTCCTCCTTCGAGGGCGTCGAGAAGGCGTACGCCATCCAGGCGGGCCGCGAGATCCGCGTGTTCATCAATCCGGGCAAGGTCTCGGACCTCGCCATGCACAAGATGGCCCGCGAGATCGCGGAGCGCATCCAGGACGAGCTCAAGTATCCGGGCGAGATCAAGGTGAACATGATCCGCGAGAACCGCGTGGTAGAGTTCGCTCGCTAGAGGACTTGACATTTGTATACATATTGATTATAATGATAGACAGTCTGCCCCATGTCGGGGCAGCGTCTTTTGAAAGCTCAATAGTAGAAAGGAGTAGAAATGAGTACGAAAGAGAGACTTCTTCGTGCTCGAATCGCAAAGATCGTCGACCCACCTGGGTACTTCGTGACCTATCCCCTTTCGGAGGCTGATGCTGAGCTGTTCGACCTTACCGTCGACACCTCGATCACTGTCCGCAAGAAGGAAGATCACAAGGCTATCGAGACTGGACAAATCGTCTATCTTTCCGAAATCGTGAAGCACGACAAAGGCTGGCGTGCGCAAGAACTGTCAATCATCTCTGTTTCAGCAAGGAGCTGACCATGAACTTCAAAGGGACAACCGCCGCCTGCGTGAGGCACTTCGTCTCAAGCAAGGCAACTGTCGGAGCAGCCGTCGCTGCCTTCCGGGAGAAATACCCGAACAGCTTCGACACAACCGTGTCGCGGTGGTTCAAGAAGGACACATTGCCGACTGGAACGAATCTGATCCAGCTGCAATGTTTCCTCGAAAGTGCCGGCTATACGTTATCCGACGTGCCGACGATGATCCATCCTTCCGTCCGGACTCTTCGTCGGGCGGTCGCGGATGGTCGTACGACCCTCAGCGCAATCAACAGCGCTGTTGGCTATACGCAAGACCATCAGGCCCTCGTGGTCCTGCATGGCAAGGTTCGGCCTCTCGAGGAAAAGATGCAAATCTTCGATCGATTGGCCGCGAACTTGCCGGAAATGAAGCTTCAGGCGGATGTGCTGCCTGTAGTGAAGAGCGCGACCGTGGTGAAGCAATCACTCGTCGCGCAAATCAGTGCCCTCGCTCCGCTCGTGGAGCTCGTGCTATCCGATGCGTTTACCGCTGACGATCGCGACGAGATCCGCAAAATGTCCGGCGGCGACGGCATCTTCAACCTGAAGAACTCGCTCGCGCGCCTGTGCGGCGAACGAGCGCGTAACAATCTGTAATCATCCCCTATAGCATTAGCAGGAGAGACCCAACATGGGATCGAAAGTCAGGTTAATGGCTGGCGCGGCACTCGGCCTCGCTGCCCAACAGTACCCGCGTCTTTTGCAGGTCGTGAAAGAGGCGGTCCAGAACGGGCTTGATGCCGGCGCCACCGTCATCGGGATCGAGATTAACCGCAAGAAGCGTGAGATCTTCATCCGCGACAACGGCTCGGGCGTTACGCATGCCAAGTTCGAGAACGCGCTGCAGAGCGTGTGCCACTCCACCAAGAGCCGCGACAAGCTGGGCCAGTTCGGCATCGGCCTTATCGCGGCGCTCGGCAAGTGCCGGGAGTTCACCTTCACCACCTGCGCCCTCGAGAAGGGGGAAAAGCAGGTATGGCGGTGGCGGTTCATCTGCGAGGACATCAAGAAGATGTCCGACGTGGAAGTGCCGTTCGAGAAGGTGGTGCGGGACGTGCTCATTCCCAAGAAAGGCCAGGAGCACGGCGTCCAGCAATGGATGTCCGAGCTTCGCATCATCAAGTACACGGACGATCGTCAGATCGGCCGGTTCGATGTGGCCGAGCTGCGCCAGGAAATCCTCTCGAACTTCGCGGTTGCGATGCGCGAGCGGAAGGCGGTCGTGTGGGTCGACGAGATCGACGCGACGGGGGCTTTGCTCGAGGCGGTGCAGATCCGGGCGAGTGACTTCGCCGGGAAACGCATGCCGGAAGAGAAGGTCGCAAGCGGCATGGGAACGACGACGATCCGTCTGTTCGTCGTTCCGCGTTCCGACAAGCGCAAAGGCGAGGTGCTGGTCGGCGTTGAAAATAACGCCTTCCGCGTGCCGTTCAAGCAGTTCGCGAAGCAGCTCGAGAGCCTGGATTTCTTGGAGAAGGAAGTGAAGGAAGCTTTCCTGTCGGGAACCTTCGAAGGAGAGATCCTCCATTCGAAGATCACCTTGGAAGCGAACCGGAAGACCTTCGCCGAGGATGACCGGCTGATCGACCTGTGCGTACAGCTGACCGCATGGTTCGAGAAGACGGGGCGCGAACATATCGAACGCGCTCAGAACTCGAACGCCGCAGAGCGCCTGCAGGATCTGGGCCGCCGTTCTCTCGAGAACTTGAAAAAGCTCTTCGAGGGCGACCCCGAGCTTGCCGGCATCCTCCGTCATGGTGACGCCGGCCGCAGTGATGCGGACGATGACTCCAATGACGCGTCTCCGAAGGTGCGTCCGGAGCCGTCCACTCCCAAAGTGCGTCCGGAGCCGGTGCCGCCTACTCCGAAAGTACGCCCGGTGCCGCCTGCTCCACCGGAGAACGGCCGGCAGCGGACCATGGTGCGGAGCGGCAACCAGGGGCTGAACTTCTCCCACGTGGAGATGGACAGCGAAGACCTCTGGCGGTTCGACCTGAAGACCGTGACGCTGTTCTTCAACATCACGCATCCCAAGTGGGTTGCGTGCGACCGGAATGATCGCGACATTATGCGTCTGCAGGAAGTCATTGCGACGCATGCGATCACGATCGAGCTGATGCCGGAAGCGGAGCGTACGTATGTGCGCCCGTTCCTGAAGAAGCTGATCGATCCGACCGTGCTGATCTTGAAGGAAAGCCCCGCGTTCACCCAGGGCTTCGGGCCGCGTAAGAGCTAGTTGCACCTCCTGTACATTATCTAGAGACCAGGCCCTGCGCTAACGCGTAGGGCCTGTTTTTATTGACATATACGAATAAGTATATTATACTGCTCCTGGATCAGAAGATCCTCACCCAGTACGCATAAGGAGGAGCTATGTGACCCAAAGCCTGAAAGGAGTTGTCAGCGAGGTCCTCAAAGGACACCGCGGCGACTATGCCATCGCGACTGCCGTAGGGGTCGAAGGTTCAATCACCTTCTCTCTCTCGCCAGACGTATGGAAAGAGAAAGCGCACCCGGCCAAAAAGGACCGCGTGTTTCTTTCAGACCTGCGCCAGACCAGAAATGGGTGGCGTGCCTTCAATACTCGATTCTGGCAACCGTCAGACGAGCCATCCAAGCAACCGAAGCAACAGAAGCAAAGGAAAAGGGCCCATGGCCAAGAAACGCAATAGCAAGAAGCGCCTGAATGCAGAGCTGATCCGGAAGGCGAAGGAGGCGGTCCTGAAATCCCAGGACGCTTCCTACAAGTTCCTCAAGACGACGCTCGGAGTCGGCAGCATGGGCATGCTGAAGCGCATCCTCCAGAACCTGTCCCGCCTGGGCGTCGTCGCTCAGACCACCGGCCGTCGCTGGGTGGTCACCATGTCGCCCGACGGCACCAAGCGCGAACGTCCCCCGGCGCCGAAGCGCAAGAAGGCGCGTCGCAAGCGTCGCAGCAAGGCGAAGACGTCCGCGTCCGCCCCGTCTGCGAAGCCGCAGGCGCCGAAGGGCGACGTCACCACCGAGGCCAAGCTGCAGAAGCTGCAGCAGCTGGTCAAGGCGGCGGGTCCGGAGACGTCGCGCATCCTCACGGCGGTCATTTCCGACGTGAAAGCCGGCGATCAGTCCCGCAAGGTGCAGGACGTCCTCAACTAACCGTGGGGCGGCGGGAGCGAAAGCTTCCGCCGCCCTCCCACCAGGAGAACGGTATGCGTACTAATACCCGAAGGGCTTCGATCGAAGACCTGCTGGCACTCGGCGAACATCTGGTAAGCCAGATCCGCAAGGATATCGCCTCAGGCTCGAAGCAGGTGCGCGATGTGCGGCTCAAGCCCCGCATCGCTACCTAGCTCCGATCTTTCTGTTCATTATAAAAGCTCGCTTTACAGCGGGCTTTTTCTTTTTATTGCAGGAAATCGTGATTTCGCCCTATCCTCTCCCCTTTGTCCAGGGCTATTGCGCAAAAACCCTGGTTTTCTATACTTTTTACATACCCACACCCGTCACCTCGGTTGGGAGATTAGCCCTAACGAACCTATCTATGAACAAGGCAGATATCGTAGAGAAAGTGCACGGCGTCCTCGGCTCAACCAAAGCAGACGCGGAACGTGCCGTAGAGACCTTTATTTCCTCGGTTACCGACGCTCTCTCGAAGGGAGAGGAGGTATCCGTAGCCGGCCTCGGCATCTTCGTCGCGAAGGCCCGCCCGGCACGCCAGGGACGCAACCCGCGCACCGGCGAGTCCATCCGCATCGCGGCTACCCGCACCCCGAAGTTCCGCCCGGCAAAGGCGCTCAAAGACGCGGTTAAATAGTGTAGACAAAGGAAAAAGCGGCGCTCCGTGAGGGGCGCCGCTTTTCTTTTGCTTGATCTACCAGTGGTTGCCGCGGGACGTGCGTTCTTCCCAGGCGCTTGCCTGGGCTTCTGCCAGACTCGGGTAGGTTTCGGGAGGAGACTTGCCCGTGAGCTGATGCTCGAGCCGCCCTTCCTGCCACAGCCTCACGAAGAGGTCGGGTCGGACGGCAGTCGAACAGAGGCGCCTCACATACTCATCCCAGTACGTGACCACGATCTCCCGCTTCCGGAACGAACCAGAGTCGTCCTTCGGCTGAGCGTCCAGTTCCGCTTTTGCTCTCGCCTGCTCCGCGCGCTTCCGATGCAGGATCTCGTAGAACATAGGACCGATGCCTGGGTGTATCGGCTTCGGCTTGAAGCCCTTCGGGCGCGTCAGGTCCAGCTCCTTATTCGTGAAGGCCGGGGCTGGCGTCGGCTTTTCGGGTCTCGGCAGTCTCGGCCGCCCTCGCTTCATCTGCATTACTTCCTCCTGTAAAGAGCTGCGGCCATCTAATCAGGTGCGGAGGGGCACGTCAAATAAGGAAACGGCACCCCTCACAGAGTGCCGCGCTTTTCTTGGTCTTTCCTTTCCTTCGCCCGATTGAGATTCCACTTGCGCTCGATATAGATGCGCGGGTGGGCCTGGGGCTCGTGCTGCTTCCCGAGCCAGTCTCTGAGGAACTGGTCCCTCCACACGCCGTCCAGGTTCTCGCTGGAGATGAGCACATGCGCCCCGATTGCTCCGAGCGCCTGGGTGTTCCCCCGATGCGCGGAGAAGTTCACCGCCGCAGCCATCCGGTACGGGACGGATTCGCCCCAGGTCCTCAGCGAATCGAAGACGGAGTCCCATGCCTCCTCGCATGCCGCGTACGGATTGTTGGCTCCGGCCGCGAACCCGACGATCAGGTCCTTGCTCGCGCAGACCACCGAATTCTCCGGAAGCCTCGAGAGCATGCGGTACGCGCGGTAGACTGCGCGCTGGTCTGTGTATTCGAGCGAAACGGTATCGAAGTGATGTATCTCGAACTGGCTCGATGCGAGCGTCAGCCGGTCGTGCAGGCGGAAGCCCATGCGTATCTCCTGTGCTGGTCCTCACCTACCCTACCTGAACGGAATCAGTTTCTCAATCTGGGAGCTTCTTCCCGACGATGAACGTAGTGAAGTTGAATTTCATATCCTGCACGCCTTCCTCCATGATTTGGAGATCGTAGAGCTCTGCGGTCGCGCGCGATGCGATCACCGCTGCATCATTTCCGAGCTTCCCTTCGTGGAGATCCTTCGCCGCAGTCGCGGTGTCGATGTATTCGATGACTTCAGCCGTTGGCCACACGCGGCGCAGGTATGCGCGGCACTGCCGGAGCGCTTGGTTCTGCGAGACGATCTTCTTCACGTCTTCGCGCTTCGCGTCTTTCTTCGCGAGCAGCATATGGTCTACCTTCATTTCGAAGATCTTCTCTATGCCGAAGCGGTGCTTCCCGATGGCCGGCAGGTATTCGGTCACGACGCCGCCGTTGCTGTTCTCGATGGCGAAGATGCCGGTGTCTATCTCGCCGTTCTCGAGCGCCTCGAGCACCTGCTCCACGAACGTGAGATACACCAGCTCGTGATCCTCTATCTTCCCTTCCCGCACATAGATGCGCGCCGCTTCCTCGGAGAAGCTGCCGCGGGCGCCTGAGATGCCGATACGCATGATGCTCTGAACCTTACCCGAGGGCCGCGGAATCCGCTAGTCCTTGTAGTACTTCTTATCTTTCAATGTATCCGGCAGGTACGATTCTTTGTCGTACATCTCGTACCCCTTCTTATAGCCGAGATTCTTCATGAGCTTGGTGGGTGCGTTGCGGAGCTTCTTGGGTACCGGGAGGTTGCCGTATCCGGTGACGTCATCGACGGCTTCGAAATATGCGTCGTATGACTTGCGGCCCTTCGGCGCCTCCGCGAGATACGCGACGCCGTGCGCGAGGTTGATGGCGCACTCCGGGTAGCCGATGGTCTCGCAGGCGCGGAAGACCGCGTTCGCGAGCGGGAGCGCGTTTACGTCCGCGACGCCGATATCCTCCGACGCGAACACGACCATCCTGCGCGCGATGAAGAGCGGGTCCTCCCCCGCTTCCACCATGCGGGCGAGATAGTAGAGCGCGGCATCCGGCTGCGATGCGCGCATGGATTTTATGAACGCGCTGATAGTGTCGTAGTGCTCCTCGCCCTTCTTGTCGTAGCGCAGGTGCGGCGACTCGAGCGCCTTATTCAAAGTCTCCATCGTCACTTCCCCGTAGAGCGCGATGGCGCCGTCGATCATGCCGAGCGCGCGCCGCGCATCCCCGTTCGCGTAGCCGAGGAGCCACTGGAACGCTTCGTCGTCGAGCTCGATCTTCGATCGTGAAACGATCTCTCTCAGCGATTCCTCCGACAATTGTTCGAGCACGAACACGCGGCAGCGCGAAAGCAGCGCCGGGATGACTTCGAATGACGGATTCTCCGTCGTGGCACCGATGAGGGTGAGCTCCCCGCTCTCCACGTACGGGAGGAGGAAGTCCTGCTGCGACTTGTTGAAGCGGTGGATCTCGTCGAGGAAGAGCACTTTCGGTCGGAACGGCATGAGTGAAACCTGCCCGCGCTTCTTCAATGCCGCCGTTTGCGGATCCTCAACGATGGAACGTATGTCGTCCTTGCCGGCAGAGACCGCGGAGAGCTCGTGGAGTTCCGCGTCGAGGGCGCGTGCATAGATGCGCGCGATAGTAGTCTTCCCGGTTCCAGGCGGTCCCCAGAGGAGGAACGAGAAGAGGTGCTTCTTCTCGATAGCCGTACGCAGCGGCTTTCCGGCCCCGATGAGATGCTCCTGCCCCACCACCTCCTCGAGGGTCCCGGGGCGAAGCCGTGATGCGAGCGGTTCCATCCCTCCATTGTACGCTTTTGCATGATTCCAGCATGAATACGAAACGCCCCCAGAGCGGGGGCGTTTCTTTCCGTGGAACCGATTAGATTGAGTCGAGCGCGTCGTCGATGAGCTCCTCAGCCTCGTCTACGAGGTCGAGCACTTCGTCGTAGTCACCGTCATCCCACTCGTCTTCCGCGTCGTTGAGGAGATCCTCAGCTTCGTCGAGAAGGTCCTCTGCCTCGTCGGTGTCCTCGTCGTCATCGATCGCTTCTTCGACCTCATCCCAGGCGTCGTTGAAGTAATCCCATGCATCGTCGAGGGCCTCGTCGGCATCGTCTTCGTCATCATCATCGTCATTGTCGTTGCGGCTGCCGTCGACCTCGTCGATGGCATCGTTCGATGCGTCTTCCGAGTCGTTGGCGAGATCGATCGCCTCATCGTAGTCCTCGTCGAGGAACGCGTCGAACGCATCCCAGAGATCTTCCTCGGCATCGTCGAGGAGATCTTCCGCCTCGTCGACATCATCGCCGTCATCATCGGCCTCCTCTACTTCGTCGAGGGCGTCGCGGTACGCGTCGCGCGCGTCCATGAGCGCGTCGCGCGCATCTTCGTAGTCATCATCGTTATGGTTGCGGCTAGTGTCTGGAACGAATACCGGCGTGGACGGCGAGCGGGTTGCCGCGACGCTGAAGTAACCGGTGGCCGGAAGGCCGTTCGCGACCTGCCAGCGGTACACCGCGGACTGGGTGAGCGTGCCGTAGTACGTGGACTCCAGTCCCGGAGCTCCCGGTCCGTAGCTCGTGATCACGTAGCCGTTCCCGTTGAGGAAGCGCTGGAGGCAGCGCACGTCCTCGCCGACGGTACCCATGCCGAGGTCGCGGGTGAAGGAACAGGTGTAAACGGTCTGGGCGCTCGCGGCGGACGCGATGCCGAACGCGGCGAAAGCGATGATCGCTGCGCCGATGAACTTAGTAGCGATATGCATGAATAGCTTCTGAAATTGGTAACACCCCTACCCTATCACAAAGGAATGAAGGCTGCGTGAGTAGGTGCTCTAGGCAGCAATCTTCTCGTCTTCGATGCCGGCGAGGAGCGAGCGGACGCAATGCTTGAGCTGGCTGCGTTCCAGGGCCTGCAATTCGTCGAATTGCTCACGCGTCTTGTCGCTCATGGAGTTCGCGTCAATCGACTGCCCGAAGTCGATGAGGAAGATGGTGCCGTCTTCATTCACCATCATGTTGGCGAGCTTGATGTCTCCGTGGATACAGACCGCGTGCATCGCCGTAGCGAAGCGATCGAGCTCCTCGAAGAGCGCTTCCTGCTCTTTCGGATCTGCGTACTTTCGGCGAAGCGCGTTCCAGATCGCCTCGGGTCGCGCGCCTTCCTCAGACATGCTGGACGCACCTCCTCTCGCGAGCTGCTCGATGTTCCTACCCTTCACCTCCTCCATGCCGTAGCATTGGAGCTTCTCGTTCTTGTAGAAAAAATACGGATGCGGTACGCGGATGCGCTGGCCGACGCCTGCCCGGCGTTCCTCCTCCTCGATATGCGTCACGGTCTCGACTTCCCAGAGCATGTCATGCTCCCCTTCTGCCGAGAGGGTCTTCTCGGTCGGCGTGAGGAGGTACTTCACCGCCACGTCCTTTTCGGCAAGGCTGAGCCGCTTCACTTGCGCGGTCATGCCAGCGCCGAGCATATCGTCTGGGGATTCGAGCAGGCCCTGGAGGCGCTCGCCGAGCCTAGGGTCTGATATAAGCTCCTTGAAATTCACATCCTCTGATTTGAACTCCTCGAGGCCCGCCTTTCGCGCATCAACTATCCTCGAGAGGTATTCGACCTTGCTCCGTACTTGTGATATCGGGTCGGACTCCGGCGCAGCTGCTAGCCGCTCCGCGATCTTCTCGTAATGCCGCTTCCAGAGCGGTCGCGGGATCTTCTTGAATAGCGCCTGCACCTCGTCCGCCTCGGTCTCGAGCCAATCGGCGATCTCAGACGTATCGATCGATTTCTCGATGCGCGGCGAGGGCGTACGTTCTCTCATGCAGGGATTATATACTGCGTGCCGTCCAAATGGGTGCGGGGTAGGAGAATCGAACTCCTGCTAGCAGTTTGGAAAACTGCAGTTCTACCATTAAACTAACCCCGCTTTTGTGCTCGGAAGCATACCACACTGATAACCGATAGGCATTTCTCCCGTATCTGCTAGCATACGCCCCATGCTGCTACGCTCTCTCGCGCCTATCATCTCGGCGCTCATGCTGGCCGGGCTCGTGACCACGATTAACGATAACGCGTCGACCACCCCTACCCTCCCGGAGGGAATCGCCCCGCTCGGACAGATGGCGACGAGCACGCCCGAGACCCCCAAGGTTCCGGAGAAGCCGAAGCTGTCCGAGCGCGCCAAGCTTACGGCAGCCGGCGGGGACCTCCTCAAGGCCGTGGTGAACATCTACTGCGTCGCGGACCCATCCGCTCCCTTCCGGGGCACGTCCGGCAGCGGCGTCCTCTTTGACGAGCGCGGCCTCATCCTTACCGCGTCCCATGTGGCCCAGCTCTTCCTCCTTGAGGATTACCCGAAACGGGACACCGTCCGGTGCGTCATTCGCACGGGAGGCCCCGCGCAGGACGCCTATACGGCTGAGGTCGTGTACCTCTCCCCTTCCTGGGTAAAGGACAACGCCCGCACCCTGTCCCAGATGAATCCCAAGGGCAACGGCCAGCACGATTTCGCCGTGCTCGCGATCACGGGGAGCGCGAACGCCTTCCCGCTCCCAGCGAAGTTCCCTTCCATATCCCTCTCCGAGGCCGGATTCAAGGTCGGAGACCGGGTAGCGATCGGCGGATACGCGGCACAGTTCCTCGGCGCCGAGCAGATCCGCTCCACGCTCTACCCTATCGTCGTATTCGGCGATATCGAGGACCAGTACACCTTCGGAAAGCAGTCCGTAGACGTGCTTTCCATCTCGGGCACGGCCGCAGCCCAGGGCGGCGCTTCCGGAGGCGGGGTCGCCTCCCCGGACAGCGAGCTTCTAGGGCTCATCGCGAACGCATCGGTCGGCGACATGGAGCTCAATGCCATCACCGCTGCCCACATACGTTCTAGTTTCAGGGCGGACATGCGCACCGACTTCGACCGCTATTTCTCCTCCCGCTCCATAGAGGAGCTCATACGGGAATTCGCCCCGACCGCGTCGGAATTGAGGAAAACTATCACGAGCACCTTCAGGTAGTCGGGCCGCCGGGAATCGAACCCGGTCTCGCTGCTCCCAAAGCAGATGTACTACCGGTATACTACGGCCCGATTCCGTTCATCCTAACAGGTTTATGGCTTTAGGATAGCGAAGCTGCTGCGTCCTTATCGAACATGAAGGCCGGCTTTAATAAGAATGGCGTATTCTATAGGTTTTCTACGGACCAACTCAAGAATCTTCATTTTCCCGCTGTCTTTTATCCCCACTGTCCCCAAGGTTATGAACACTTCTCAACAGAATACTGATAAAGCAAAAACGGCCAATTATGGCCGTTTTTGCTGTTGGTGCGGGTAAGGAGAATCGGACTCCTGCCTCGTCCTTGGCAAGGACGCGTTCTACCACTGAACCATACCCGCTTGCTGCACATATTCGCACACTCATGCGGTCTATACAATCGGTTACTTGTGCGCCCGGCAGGACTTGAACCCACAACCCCTTGATCCGAAGTCAAGTGCTCTATCCATTGAGCTACGGGCGCATCTCTAGACTGTACTGTGTTTCTTGTATTCATCAAGGAAAAGACCGTTCAGAACCTTGATTTTCCGGACGGGCATATCTTTGGTGATCTCAATGCGCGCGGACCCTCTATATGCCGGGTCTGCGGCCGCCTTCTTCCCTTTCGTACGGACCGATTTGCGGAAAGCCTGCGGTGAAACGCTTAGTGCCCCCGCCCAAGCCTCCCTGCACCGCTCTTCAGGCGCATCCTTGGCTATATAGAGGCGTACCTGGACGTGCTCCCGTGGAACCTTGAGGTACCGCTGTACCCATTCCAGCATGAGCCTGAGGAGGTCTGGGTCCTGGCTCGTGATCTGGAACGCCGTGCCGGTCTTCGAGCCGCTCGCCCAGTAGAGGGCCAGGCCGGTCTGGAATAGCGGCTCCCCTTTCGATGCGGCATAGACCTGTTCCATGGAGGTCCGCAAATCCGCTTCGCGGGCATCCCGGTTCGCGCGGATGGTTGCGGCAGCCTTCCCCTTTCCAGCGGCGCGGTTGCCGCCGGTATGGGCCCTCACCTGCTCTTGCTCCGCCCCGGAAAGCTCCGCACCCCGGAGCCAGCGAGACAGGGTGCTCTTAGATGCAGGCACCCGCTTTAGGATTTCGTTGTAGCTCTGCCCCTTCTTTCTGAGGCCTAAAGCATAGGCTTTTTCCAGAACCTTTCGTTTCATGTATGTACCATACTAACATGGTTCGGAAGTTTTGCCCTCCATACCCGTGCTAGAGTATCGGGGTATGCACTTCCCCGTTCCCAAAGAGGTCGAGGCAGTCTCCCAGGGTCTCCGGGATGCCGGCTACGAGTCCTACCTGGTCGGCGGATGCGTCCGGGATCTCCTCATCGGCCGGAAGCCCAAGGACTGGGACATCACCACCAATGCCCTCCCGGAGGACGTCCAGAAGGTCTTTCCGGAATCCTTCTATGAGAACAATTTCGGGACCGTCGGGGTCAAGACCGGATCCGGCGACCCGACCACGGAGATCGTCGAGGTGACCCCGTACCGCACCGAGTCCGGATACTCCGACAAGCGCCGCCCGGATCAGGTCCAGTTCGGCGATTCTCTCGAGGACGACCTTGCCCGGAGGGATTTCACGTGTAACGCCATAGCCCTGGATGAGTCTAAAGGACATCTGGTAGACCCGTATAAAGGACAAAAGGACATAGAAGCTAGGGTATTGAAGGCAGTAGGGGACCCGAATGTCCGATTCGAGGAGGACGGCCTTCGCCTCATGCGCGCTATCCGCCTGGTCGCGGAGCTGGGGTTCGCCCTTGATTCGGACACTGCTTCAGCAATCCACGGGAAAGCCTATAATCTAGGCCATATTTCACGCGAACGGGTGAGGGAAGAGCTGGTGCGCATCCTCAACTCCTCCCAGCCTATGATGGCCCTGGTCCTAGCCCAGCAACTGGGAATCCTCCAGTACATAGCCCCTGATCTGGTGCGCGGCATCAATGTGGAACAGAACCAGGCCCATAGCTACGATGTCTTCGGGCACCTTATGCGCAGCATGCAGCACGCGGCAGATAAGGACTGGCCGTTCGACGTGCGCCTCGCGGCCTTGTTCCACGACATCTCTAAGCCTGAAACGCGTCGCTGGTCAGACGACAAGAAGGACTGGACCTTCCACGGGCACGAGGTAGTGGGTTCACGTGTAACGAAGAAGGCCCTGGAGGACCTCAAATTTTCACGTGAAACCATAGATAAGGTGGTAAAGCTGGTCCGCTGGCACATGTTCTTCTCAGACCCGGACCAGATAACCCTGTCCGCCGTACGCCGCATGATCGTGAACGTAGGGGAGGAGCATATATGGGACCTCCTGAACCTCCGCATCTGCGACCGCATCGGCACCGGCCGCCCCAAGGAGCAGCCCTTCAGGTTCCGTAAGTACAAGGCCATGGTGGAGCAGGCTCTCCGGGACCCTATCTCCGTAACCATGCTCAAGACGGACGGTACCCGCCTCATGGAGGTGTTCCACGTGAAAGCCGGCCCCCGCATCGGCTGGACCCTGAACGCCCTCCTGGAGGAAGTCCTTGAGGACTCTAAGAACAACTCCCGGGAGTACCTGGATAAGCGCACAGAGGAGCTCCTGCGGCTCTCAGACGATGAGCTACGGGCACTAGGGGAGTCCGGTAAGAAGCGCCGGGAGCTAGAGGAGGAGGCTGAGGTGAAGCGGATCATGGATAGGCACCATGTCTGCTAGCTTTCACGTGTAACGTTCCACGTGAAAGGGGAGGGGAGTATGGAAATAGAAAAGCCGCCCGATGACGCTGGCGAGGATCCTAAAAGGAGCAGGGGCGATTTGGATGGATCCTCAATAGTCCGGCCTTTTTGGCCGGTAGCGTCGCTGTTGGGCGGCTTTCTTAATGTTTGGCGCGTTCAGCCGGCACCAGGGAAGATCCAATAGTTCCTGACCTATTAGGTGCTCTCTGGTACCGACTGCATTGTGGGCGGGCGAAAGCCTGTTGTTTTATCGGAGATACGCTCCGTATCGTAGCTTTGCCTTCACGTCTCTTGCGCTTGATTGATGAAAGGTGCTCGCAAAGAACTGTCCTCCTAGGATTGAGTATATGTCCTTTAAGGACAACGTAAAGGACATCGGGTGGGGATAATGTCCTTTATGAGAGCGTAAGCGAAACAGGGCAGTGGTCCGACCCCATCACCTGAGGATGTATCTCCGCGTTTTCGAGGTGCTTCTCGAGCTTTTTGCTCGCGAAGATGTAGTCGATGCGCCAGCCGACGTTCCGTGCCCGGGCATTCCTCCAGTGGCTCCACCAGGTGTACTGCTTCGGCTCCTGATTGAACTTCCTGAACGTATCGATATACCCGGCCTTGATGATCTGATCGATCCCTTCGCGCTCCTCGAGGGTGTACCCGTGCTCTCCTTCGTTCGCCTTCGGGTGCTCGAGGTCTATCGGCTGGTGGGCGACGTTCAAGTCTCCGCAGAAGATGACCGGCTTCTTCTTCTCGAGGCGCTGCATGTAGCTCAGGAACGCCGGGTCCCACTGCTTATGGCGGAGCGGGAGGCGGGAAAGGTCCCCTTTGGCGTTCGGGGTATACACGCTCACGACGTAGAACTTCCCGATATCCGCCGCGATGACGCGTCCCTCCTCGTTCGGGTTGCCGTAGCTGTCTTCGGAGAGCCCATACTCTTCCACGATGTCGTCCGGGATGCCGTAGAGCACGTTCTCCGGGGTACGTTTCGTGAAGATGGCCGTACCGCTGTACCCCTTCTTCTTCGCGGAGCTCCAGAACTCCTCGTATCCCTCCAGGTCTACGGGGGACTGGCTCTGCTCCGCCTTAGTCTCCTGGAGGCAGAGGACGTCCGGCTTGAATTCCTTCATGAACGGAGCGAATACGCCCTTGTTGTGCACCGCACGGATCCCGTTCACGTTCCAAGACATGATGCGCATAACCCTATGGTAGCAAAAAGGCGCCCGATGGGCGCCTTTTCTTAGCGGCACTGCGTACATCGCCGCAGCTTGATGCGTGCTCTGCGGTGCCGGTCATCCACGTCGGTGATATGGTCCGGCGGTTCCGCGCACTGGCGCTTCTACATTGCTTCCTCCTGTAAAGATCCGAGGGAGGCAATATAGCACAAGCGGCGTCTATTTCGTGGATGCCTTCCAGAGCGCCTCGAAGAATTGGCGGTAGCTGTTCGAGATTTCCTTGCTCGTGATGGTGAAAGAGAGAACCGGATCCCCGAAGAAGTCGAGAATCACCTTGTCCGGCCAGATGTCGGTGTCCACCAAGCCATTCTCGAGGTGGGGGAACACCCGGTACTCGAAGTTCTTACGCGTAGCGGCCATGGTCCGGAGCGAATCGCCCTGTTCCGCGGCGCTGATGTAGCGGATCTTGATGCCGCGCCGGTTGCGGATGTTCTCGAGCTCCTGCATCTGCTCTCCGAGGATTCCTATATAGCTGCTCCCGCCTCCACCGAGGATGTCTATCGTGCACCCTTCCGGCATTTCCTCCATGAGCTGGAACTCGTGCGCAATGAAGGCGTCATGGCCCTGGTATACCTCGAAGTCCTGCTCGTGCGCGCCCTGGAACCGGCTCTGGAGGTCCCGAGCGATGGAATGCGCAGCTAGCTTCTTCTCGTCGATAAGGGCGACGAGGCGGTTCGGCGTATTGGCGCTGAACTTCTTCCTCCCGTTCTGGGTGACGTGCTTGGCGAGCCCGAGCTCTTCAAGACGCTCCAGGGCGTCATAGACAAACTGCCCGTGGAGCCCCGTAGCCCTGATGAGCTTGGATGTTCCCGTGTCCCTGCGGGGAAGGAGCGCCAAATACACCCGGGACTCCTTATCCGTGAGACCAAGACTTTCAAGCTTCTTCAGCAATGATGCATCAATAGTTTCATCAGTCTTTTTTGACATATATAGATAATATCATTGATTTATATATAAGCAACGTCAATTTAATATCATACAGACTATTTGACAACATAGTATTATTAAGCTATATTTATAGCAGAAGTAAAGACCTTTGAACGCGCGATTCCGCGCACCCGCACCTCGGGGCTCTGGGGCAGGAGAAAGTCATGAAGGCTTACCTTATCTATTCGAGCCACGCTTCGAACAAGTATTACGATTCCGATTCGTTCTGCTTGTGCCTGGATTCGAAGGTGCATATGAAATATGGGGTCTGGATGAGTTCCTCGCTTCATCACCAGGCTGGCACCCTCGATTACAACGAATTCACTAGCACCTTCTGGCCCTGCGACGACAAGCACTGCATCGGCAGCCTCTTCAGTCAGACCGGCTTTGTCGAAAGGCATCCGCTGACCCCTGAAGTGCTCCCTTTCCTGAGGGAAGCGCTCCGGAGTGAGGCGAGGACAGAAGTCCCAGTCCCTTTGGTTCCTTACCTTGAGCGCATACTTGCCGGGGAGGATATCAAAGCTGTCGACAGGAGCCTGCGGCAAGCTACGCGGCACCGATGAGCAGTCGGGGGTGGGCTGATATCCCGCCAGAAGCAACTATCACCGGAGGAATCCACAAGATTCCTCCGCTCTATTGAGTCCTCGGACTGATCGAAGATTCATCGAGCATGAACTGGTACGAAACTAAACCAAAGAAAACAAACAACTTCACAGAGCTTACAAAGACGTACGATATTAAGTACGGTGATTACGATTACTCCAAGGATTCCCGCGCGAAGGACGCCACATTCGAGCGGACGCTCCTTGCTGCTATGGGAAACCTGGCAGGGAAGTGCGTCCTCGTGTGCGGGAGTAATTCCGGGCATGAGATCAGGTTGCTCCGTAAGAGGTATCCTGCCGCACGCTTCGTGGCAGTAGATATATCGCTGAAGGCCCTCATGAAGCTCCCTCCTGAGGTCTCACGAGTCCACGCGAGCATGGATGACCTCCCGTTCAAGGATGCTGCATTCGATGCGTATCTCAGCTGCCGCTCTATCCAGTCTTCCGGCGTTGATCTTAAGCGGGCTGTCTCCGAGGCGAAGCGGGTCACGAAAGGGAAGATCGTCGTGTCGGTACCTAACGGCTACTTGGTGAAGGGAAAGATCGTTAACGGCCTCTATAACTACAAGACCAAACAGATCGAAACCAGAGATTCAGAGGGAGTAGCCGCGACACTGAAGAAGCTGCTCTCTGCGAAGAAAGAGGTACGATCTGAGGCTGAAATCTTCCTCACCGCGAACTCCTAGCGCCCCTTGGAATGGAACTTCTTATGTACGTCTCGGAGGTGGGAGTCGGTCACGTGCGTATAGATCTGCGTGGTCATGATGGAGGCGTGGCCGAGGAGCTGCTGCACCGAGCGGATGTCCGCGCCGTTGTTCAGAAGATCCGTAGCGAAGGAGTGGCGGAGCACGTGCGGCGTCACCTTCTTCGTGATGCCGGCCTTAGCCGCGTAGGTCTTGATCATCCTTTCTACAGAGCGCGGCGTGAGCCTTGTCGCTTCGCGCACTTTCTCTCCCTTCTTCGTCCCGATAGTGCTCGTCGTAACAAATAGCGCATCGCTCATGTCCTTGCGGGCTTTGAGATACGCCTTCACGGCGTCCTTCGCAGAAGGGGAGAGGAATACCACGCGCACCTTCTCCCCCTTGCCGCGTACGGAGAACTCGTCCCGGGTGAGATCGAGGTCGGAATCGAGTCCGCAGAGCTCGGAGACGCGGAGTCCCGTGGAGAAGAGGAGCTCGAGGATGGCCTTATCGCGGAGCCCGCGCTCATCCTTCAGTTCTGGGGCTTCCATGAGGCGATTAAGCTCGGCTGTCGTGATGAGATCGAGATGGCGCTCCGGGAGCTTCGCGAGCTCGATGCGTTCCGGAGAGATGCATTCGATATCGCGCTTCCGGAGGAATTTCAGGAAGGCGCGCATCGCGATGAGGTAGTAGTTCTGCGTGCGTCGCTTCATGGAATCCTTCCCGGTGCCCGGCTGGCGGTTGAGCCACATGCGGAATTCGCGGATGGAGGGCTCCGTGATGTCCGAGACATCCTTGATCTTCATCTGCGTGAAGTAGCGGGTGAGGTAGCGGTCGTAGTTCTCGATGGTTTTCACTGCGCGGCCGCGTTCGATTTCTATATATTCGAGGAATTCGCGCTTAAGGGACTCCGCATTCATGCCCAAAGTATAGCGTGCCGTCGCACAACGTTCTCACTAGGCAACCCTTGCGGAAATAATCAAGGCGTGGTACAGTGCATGTACATGCTTACCACGAAGAAAAAGGCGGCTGTCATCAAGACTGCTGCGCGCCATGAGACGGACAACGGTTCAGCCGACGTCCAGGTCGCCATCCTTACCCGTCGCATCGAGGACCTTACGCGCCATCTTAAGAAGAACGCCAAGGATATCCACTCGCGCCGCGGGCTTCTCCAGATGGTCGCGGACCGCCGCTCCCACCTCCGCTACCTCGAGAACAGCAACAAGCGCCGCTACAACGCGCTCATCAAGAAGCTCGGGCTCAAGAAGTAGCTTTTCTCCCGCTTTCCTAGTGGTATCATGTACGCGTAGCGTCTCGCTACGGTTTTAATAACGTTCGTCTCTCTATTTCTTTTTTATGCCAGTCATCAAGCATCCGGCGCAGCGCGTAGGCGTGTTCATCGATACGCAGAACCTCTACCACAGCGCCAAACACCTATATAAGACCCGCGTGAACTTCGCGAAAGTACTCGAGGAAGCCCTCGGGACCCGTACCCTCGTCCGCGCCATCGCCTACGTCATCTCGACCGAGGGCGGCGAAGAATCGAACTTCTTCGAGGCGCTCACTAAGATCGGTATCGAGACCAAGGTGAAGGGCCTCCAGGTCTTCTCAGATGGCGCCAAGAAGGCGGACTGGGACGTCGGCCTCGCCATCGACGCCGTGAAGCTCGCTCCGAAGCTCGACACCGTCATCATCGCGTCCGGGGACGGCGACTTCGTGCCGCTCATCGAATACCTAGAGATGCAGGGCACCCAGGTGGAGGTCATCTCCTTCGGGAAGTCCTCGTCCGCGAAGCTCAAGGAAGCCGCGCACGCGTTCACCGACATGTGCGACGATCCCCGCAAGTTCCTCATCGGATACCGCGGACGGTAGGGGAGTGCATAACTCGCTTGCCGGCGCGTCCGCGCGGGCGTAGTCTTGCTCGATCGGCACCTTTCCGGATGCCGAGATAAAAAGGGAGAGAAGCATGCGTAGTACATCTTGGGGAGGAGACCCCGTGCAGAGCGATTCCCCGATTCAGGCCGCCGGCTTTCCGGTTGTCATCGTCATCGCCGTCGTCGCCCTCGTGGTTGCCGGGCTCGGACCCCTGGTCATGCCGCATGAGCCCACAGCCGTCCTGGTCCCGACCACCACAAGCACCACCCCCTGACCTCAGGGCCGGGGAAACCAAAGGGCGACCGGACTTACATGTCCCGGCCGCCCTTACTCTATTTGCATTTCCTCCCGCATTTATATATAGTGCTTCTGACCCAGCGCGGGTCTTATTTATTGCATGGCAACCATCAACCAGCTCACGAAGAAGCGCCGCAAGGACAAGCCTCGCAAGACGAAGGTCTTGGCTCTTGGCCGCGGCTTCAACACGCTTGAGAACCACCCGACGTTCTACCCGTCTCCGTTCAAGCGTGGCGTCTGCACCAAGGTGACCACCAAGACCCCGCGCAAGCCTAACTCCGCTATCCGTAAGATCGCCCGCGTCCGCCTCACCAACGGCATGGAGATCACCGCGTACATCCCGGGAGAGGGCCACAACCTCCAGGAGCACTCCGTCGTCCTCGTGCGCGGCGGCCGCGTGAAGGACATCGGCGTCCAGTACACCGTCGTCCGCGGCAAGCTCGACACCGCCGGCCTCGAGAAGCGCCGCGTCTCCCGCTCCCGTTACGGCGGCAAGAAGCCTAAATAATTATTATGCGACGTCCACTCAAGAAGCAGCGCACCTGGCGCCCAGACCTCAAATACAAGTCCGAGATGCTCACCCGCTTCATCAACGCGGTGATGTGGGACGGCAAGAAGGATACGGCGCGCACCATCGTGTACGACGCCCTCGAGAAGATCAAGGCGGACGGCCAGGATCCCCTCGAGACTTTCGAGACCGCGATCCGCAATGTCTCTCCGCTCATGGAAGTCCGCTCCCGCCGCGTCGGAGGCGCGAACTACCAGGTTCCGCGCGAGGTCCCGCAGGCACGCCGCCTCGCGCTCTCGTTCCGCTGGATCATCGGCGGCGCCCGCGCCACCAAGGGCAAGCCTATGGCGGACAAGCTCGCCAACGAGCTCATCCTCGCGGCCAAGAACGAAGGCAACGCCATCAAGAAGAAGGACGACATGCACCGCATGGCGGACTCCAACAAGGCCTTCGCCCACTTCGCCTGGTAATACGAAAAGGAAAGCCGCCCGAGAGGGCGGTTTTTCATATCACGCTCCCTTCATAGGGGAGGGGCTATACATACCTGCATATCCGCATAATTCATCCGTATGAAAGGACTCGTACTCTGGATCCTCGGCGTGCCGCTCTCGCTTATCATCCTCCTCTACCTCTTCAACATCCTATAAAAAAGGCCCCGCGTTTTTAGGCGCGGGGCGTTCAGTGTGCATTCATGCGGCGCGGAGCTGCTTCACTCTCTCCAGAAGTTTCCTTCCGGTGTCGGTGATCGGGAACCGCTCGATGATGCTTATCGACTCCTTCATCGTCCCGTCTGCGATGTATTCGCTCGTGAACGTGCGGTTGTTCTCCCAGTCGCGCTCATGCAGTCCGAGCAGTTCAGGCGGGACGAAGAAGTTGTACCCCTTCGTCGAGCTGTCGAACTCGAAGTACGCGCTCGATACATGAGGAGCCGGCCACCTGAGGTCGCAACCGAGGAAGACCAGGGCCTTCTCGCTCACGAACGTGCCGAGCTCTTCCTGGATGCCGAAGATCGCAGCCTTCCGTTCCCGCTCGTGCACCGGTGACCACCAATGGATGGTCTCGCTGATCACGTGCGGCTTCGTCTCGTATCGCGTCTTCGCGTTAGCGGAGCGGAGCCGGCGATGGCCCACTTCGCGGTATTCGAAGCGCTTGTCCGCAGTGAAGATGCGGGCAGCATGCGAGAAGCGGAGGAAACGGCCGTTCCGTTGGCGAAAGATGCGGGCTTCGCCGGTATCGTGCTCCTTCTGAAGCGACGAGAACGGCTTGTCGCTCTCCTCGTTGAACTGCTCTATGGTGACATTACGTTTGAGGAACAGGCCAGCGACCTGTTCCGGTAACAGGTTCATGGTCGATCCTTTGCGTTAAGAACACGCGCCCTTCTGTATCGATGTACCACTAAAAGAGGGGGGCGTCTAGCGGAGCTCCGGCACCGCGGCCTGGAGCTCGGCGAGACCGATGGGCTTCACGAGGTGGGCGTCGAAGCCGGCGTCCTTACTTTTCTGGCGTGATTCCTCGGAGTCGTAGCCCGTAAGCGCGATGAGACGGCCCTCGTATCCGTTCTTGCGGATGCGCTTGGCCGCCTCGTATCCCTCCATGTCCGGGAGGCCGATGTCGAGGAGGATGAGGTCCGGCTTGAAGAAGCGCTTGGCGCGGTCGATGCCCTGCTTGCCGTCGTAGGCGTAGTCCACTTCCGCGCCGCGGAGTATGAGGAGCTTCCCGAGCACGCCCGCTGCGGCGTCGTTGTCGTCCACCACGAGCACGCGGAAGCCGGGCGCGAACGTCGCCGGCGCGTCCGATGCCTCCTCTTCGCTCGCCGACGTGAGCGGCTCGATGCGGGGGAATCGCACGGTGAACGTGCTGCCTTTGCCCTCGCCCTCGCTCTCCACGCGTATGGACCCGCCGTGCATGGTGACGAAGCCGCGGACGAGCGCGAGTCCGATGCCGAGGCCCTTCTTCGTGCGCGATTCGTGCCCGGCCTGGTGGAACGGAATGAAGATGTCCTCGAGGGCGTCTGCCGGGATGCCGACGCCGTTATCCCGCACGGAGATCTCGGCGTCGTCTTCTTTCTTCTTGAGCGCGATCGAGACAGTGCCGCCGCTATTTGAATACTTGGACGCGTTCGCGAGG
The DNA here is from genome assembly GCA_964569655.1 of uncultured Candidatus Saccharibacteria bacterium. Classification (GTDB taxonomy): domain Bacteria; phylum Patescibacteriota; class Minisyncoccia; order Phycocordibacterales; family Phycocordibacteraceae; genus C7867-001. The sequence goes on along the minus strand of CAZMTN010000002.1, from coordinate 55,454 downwards.
AGATTGCCCACCACCTGCTCGAGGCGGACGGCGTCCCCGCGCACGTAGACCGCGTCGCCCGGGAGGTCCGTACGGAGGGTCTGATGGCTCTCTTTGAAGTAGTGCTCGGTGGAGGCGATCGCGCGCTCGATGACCGCACGCAGCTCCACCACCTCCTTCCGGATGGCGAACTTGCCTTCGCTGATGCGCGAGGTGTCGAGTAGGTCCTCAAGCAGCCGGCGGATGGTCTGCACGCGGTCGTTCATCATGGAGAGCATGCCTTTCTCCTCCTCGTCGCGCTCCTTGAGCTGCATGAGCTCGATGCTCGAAGCGATGGGCGCGAGCGGATTCCTGAGCTCATGCGCGAGCATGGCGATGAAATCATTCTTGCCCTGGGCCTCGGACGACATGCGCGCCATGGCGTTCTCCAAGGCACCCATCTGGCTCTTGGCCAGGTTCACGCTCACGCGGCGCTGCTCCTCGAGCGAGGAGAACAGGAGGAAGAGACAGCCGAGCGCGGAGACGAAAAAGTCCGCGATGGGGTCATGGGGACGTGCGACCGATACAGCGAACGCGAGGATGAGCACCGCGAGCGTGGTGAAGCGCGGGCGCAGCTCGAGCGCGATCCACGAGAGAGCGAGCAGAATCGCCGCCGCGCCCGCGATATCGAACCCGTACGTCGCGATGCTCCACACGGAGGCGGTGAGTATGAAGAAGACGGCCACGATCTCCATGATCTCGATCCACGAGCGGCTGAAGTGCGGCTTGCCGACCCAGCGCATGCCGAACGGCACGATGGCGATCGAGGCCATGAAGATGGCGCTGTAGAGAGTGAGCCACGGCATGGCGAAGGCGAACGAGCGGGCGGCAGAGACGAGGAGCGTCGCTGCAGCAAGGACGCCGATGGTATAGAGCGTGTCATGGCGCTTTCGGAAGAGCGGGTCTACCTGGAGCCTCCGGAGGGCGTACGCGGCGCCGGCGACGGAAACGGCCTGTGCCGCCGGTACGAGGAGGAGCGCGGTCACGGACCAGCCGGACCAGATGCCGTAGCTCAGAGAGAGCACGAACATGACGATGGCGTACGCCGGGCCCCCGAAGAAGGAGAGCGCTATCGCGACGGGGTAGGCGAGCGGGATGGAGAAGCCCAAGGAGACCGAGATGAGGAACGCCCCGATGAGCACCAGCACCCACCAGGCGCTGAGCGAGGTCAGGAGATCCTGGACGCGGGTCGGGATGTAATCCATATGCGCACTATACATCGTTTGCAGGGCAGGAAGGACAGGAACTTGCCTTATTTGAATTACCGTGTCATTATGTTGCCTGAAACTGATTATCGAAGTAGAGGTTCCCGTGTCATCAGTAGATGTAGATGTTCTTTACGGAGGGCGCGCGTTCGAGGTTGATACCCGCGGACCAGCGCTCACGTATCAGTCAGAAGCGGCATTGCGTAGGCTCTGGTCCTTCCTGTGCCGGGTCTGGGTCTGGGTACGCCGGATAGTGATCGCATCGGTGATTGCCTTCGGTCTTTTCTGCGGGTATGTGATCGCCGATGATCCCTACAGTCCCCGAATCACCTGGTTCGACGGGGTCTGGCACTTCTTCGTTCCGGGCTGGAAGCACGTATGTGTCGTTCCCATCACGGACGCCGGTTGCCCGAAGGCCGAGAAGGTCTTCGATGACCCCATGGACGAGCGCCGCTTCGAACGCATCCCGCCGTTAGGACAGGTAAAATACTAAAAGCACTACGAGGGGGTCTCCGAAAGGGGGCCTCTTTGCTTTTATATATAAGCGGCCTATAGTGCCCTCGGATCAAGATTTGGAGATACGCATGTTCGCATTGCTAGGCAGGATGTTACGCCCAAGGTTGCCGAGACCAGCGCAGGTTCCTGAAGATCCCTGGTACGGCGCCGGCCCGTACAACCGCTGCTTCCGGGAAGATCTCGAAATGCTCGCCGAAGAGATCTCGTCGCCCCGCAATCCGGTCACTACCCGGGGCAACCCTAAAGGACGTCTCGTCGAGTTCGTCCAGGACGGGAAGGTCATCGCCACGACCGCGGTAGGGGGCGAATTCGGAGACCCCTATGAAGCGTATGTCTGGACTGAGTCGGACGAGCTTTTCGGCCGCCTCAGCAAGCGCTTCAAGGAGGCGTTCGAGCGCAGGCAGGTCGTGGCGAGCCACTGGCGCGAGTTCCCGGTCTATCGCAGGGAGAGTCCATAGATAGAAGGGCGGCCCCTCAAAAGCCGCCCTTTTACTTTTCTCCTCCTTTCCGCTATTCTACGGATAACGCCTCGGCGCCTTTATTTTTATATTCTCTCTATGAACCGCGATTATCCATTGGATCGAGTGCGCAACTTCGGTATCATCGCCCACATCGATGCGGGCAAGACCACCACGTCCGAGCGCGTGCTCTTCTACACGGGCTCCCAGCACAAGATCGGCGAGGTGCACGAAGGAGAGACCACCACCGACTGGATGGAGCAGGAGCGCGAGCGCGGCATCACCATCACTGCAGCGGCCATCACCTGCTTCTGGACGCAGTCGACCGAGGCGGACAAGAAGGATCCGTCCAAGAAGACCCGTTTCAACGTGATCGACACCCCGGGCCACATCGACTTCACCGTGGAGGTGAAGCGCTCCATGCGCGTGCTCGACGGCGCGGTCGTCGTGTTCGACGGCGTCGCCGGAGTGGAGCCGCAGTCGGAGACCAACTGGCGCTACGCGGACGAGGCTAACGTCCCGCGCCTCTGTTTCATCAATAAATTGGACCGCACCGGAGCATCCTTCGAGCGCTCCTACGCATCCATCCTCGACCGCCTTTCTAAGAAGGCCGTTCGCATGCAGATCCCGATCGGGGAAGAGGGCAACCACGAGGGCGTCGTAGACCTCCTCAAGATGAAGGCGTACTCCTTCGTCGGGAACATGGGCGAGGAAGTGGTGGAGGGAGAGATCCCGGCGGAGCTCGTCGAGGAGGCGAAGAAGTACCGCGCGGAGCTCGTCGAGCGCATCGTGGAGCACGATGACGCCGCCATGAGCGCGTACCTCGAGGGCAAGGAGCCTTCGGTCGAGGAGCTCAAGAAGATCCTCCGCAAGGCGGTGATCGCGAACAAGATCTTCCCGGTATTCACGGGTTCAGCGCTCAAGAACAAGGGCGTGCAGCTGGTGCTGGACGCCGTCGTGGAGTACCTCCCGTCCCCGCTCGACATGCCGCCCGTCACCGGCACCGATCCGAAGACCGGAGCGGAGCTCGTGCGCAAGGCGTCAGACGAGGAGCCGTTCACCGCGCTCGCGTTCAAGCTCCAGACCGACCCGTTCGTCGGAGCCCTCACGTTCTTCCGCGTGTACTCAGGAAGCATCGAGGCCGGCTCGTACGTATACAACTCCGCTACGGGCACCAAGGAGCGCGTGGGACGCATCGTGCGCCTCCAGGCAGACAAGCGCGAAGAGGTGAAGAAGGTGTTCGCCGGAGAGATCGCCGCAGCGGTGGGCCTCAAGGACACGAAGACCTCCCACACCCTCTGCGACGAGAACCATCCGATCATCCTCGAGTCCATCAAGTTCCCGGAGCCGGTGGTGTCGCTCCGCATCGAGCCGGCCACCAAGGCCGACCAGGAGAAGATGGGCATGGCATTGAAGAAGCTCTCCGACGAGGACCCGACCTTCCGCGTCACCTCGGATGACGAGACCAACGAGACCATCATCTCGGGCATGGGCGAGCTCCACCTCGAGATCCTCGTGGACCGCCTGAAGCGCGAGTTCAACGTGACCGCGAACGTGGGCAAGCCGCAGGTGGCGTACCGCGAGACCATCATGGGTGCCTCAGATGCCGAAGGTAAGTACATCAAGCAGACCGGCGGTAAGGGTCAGTACGGCCACGTGAAGATCAAGATGAAGCACCTCGAGCCGCTTGAGGAGGGCGCGAAGATCCCGAAGAACGTCACCCGCGAGGACCACTTCGAGTTCATCAACAACATCAAGGGAGGCGTGGTCCCGGCCGAGTTCATCGCGCCGGTGGAGAAGGGTCTCCGCGAGTCTATGGCCCGCGGTATCCTCGCCGGCTTCCCGGTGGTGGATCTCTCGATCGAGCTCTACGACGGCTCGTACCACGATGTGGACTCCTCGGAGATCGCCTTCAAGATCGCCGCATCCATGGCGTTCAAGGAAGCGGCCGAGAAGGCGAAGCCGGTCATCCTCGAGCCGATCATGCGCGTCGAGGTGGTCGTGCCGGAGAAGTTCATGGGCGACATCACCGGCTCCCTCTCGGGTAAGCGCGGCGCTATCGAAGGCATGGAGGACCGCGGCATGAACAAGGCCATCCACGCTCATGTGCCGCTCTCCGAGATGTTCGGCTACACCACCACGCTCCGCTCCATGACGGAAGGACGCGGCTCCATGACCATGGAGTTCGAGAAGTACGAGGTGGTGCCGGGGAACGTCGCGCAGGAGATCATCGCGGCTCGCAAATAATTTCGCGAACGACGTTATGCACAGACAGGCGCCCTCGTGGCGCCTGTCTTGCTATCCTTAGGCGGTACCACTTACATCACCATCCATGGGATTTTTCGAGAACCCGTTCAAGAAGAAGGCAGCATCCGAGGAGGATATCAATAAGGGAGCTGGGGTCGTCGGCGCAACGGTACTCGTTGGCGGCGCCTTAGCCGGAGGCGCGACTGGAGAGGTCATCAAAGATTCCATGCCGAAGGCGAAGGAGAGGCCGGTCCTCATACAGGAGATAACCGCCGAGGAGATGGGTGCGCCGATGCAGATGGGCAACGGGGCCGCGGTCGAGCTTAATGGCGACCAGGCGGTCGTCACCATGGCTCCTCGGGGAGACACCGACCTGCGCCAGCCGACGGTCATCGACGCGACCGGCGAGACAGGGTCCGAGGCGCTCGCGCGTCAGGCGGACGCGCTCGAGCGGCAGTACGAGGATCTTGCGGGGAGGAGCGGCCAGGTCGCGGAAGTGATCGTGAGTCCAGGAACTGAGCAGACTGAAGCGGAGAACAAGGCTCGCATCGAGCGCGCCTTGAAGCTCATGAGCGATCTCCAGGGGCGGATGTAGTCTCGAGTGAGATTCTCCCGAAAGCCGCCCGAAAGGGCGGTTTTCGCATAAAGAAAGGCTCCACGCGTGGCGGAGCCTTATCTTCCTTGTATACCCCTGCGCCCTTTAAAGAGCTGCTTCTTCTTTCGGCTTCCTGCGGGCCGTGACCGCGAACCAGACGACGGCATGGATCAGCAGGACGATCCAGATCACCATCATCGCGTCGATGAGCATCCCCGGGATGGTGGACCCAGGTTTGCTGCCTTCGACGCTGAGCGGGACCCATCCCAAAAAAATGATGATGGCCGCTCCGAACGTAAGAAATCCGAGACTCGGACGTTTCATGCTTTATCCCCCTCTGTTAAGCACCTGACGAGATTACCACACTCTTGTGCGCGGGTGTACCATGGACAGCGAAGAGGTCTTTCACAGAAAGGAACTGCCATGACGGTCAATACCGCGTTGCTTTCGTTCCTTCGGAAGAAGGATGCCGGCGTATACGCCTACGTGCCTCCGTGCGTCGCGTTCTTGCTCCCGTGCACGGCTTCCTGCGACGAGGTGCGGGGCGTGATCCGGTTCCCCGACCGCTATGAAGGGGAGCTCTCCTTCCTGCTCGGGGACATCGGTACCTACAGCCGCTGGCGCCTGTTCGAGCTCTCGCCCCGGCTGCCGCGCGCCGAGCTCGAGTTCAAGCCGAGCGACCTCGGCTTCAGCGTCATCTGGCGGCTCCCGCTCGGGATCATGCCTGAGACTCTCGAGGCGGCCGAGATCGTCCTCGGCCCAGCCTTCTGCACGATAGGGGAGATATCCTGGGAGATCAGCATGCTCATCAGCCAGGAGACGTTCCACTGAACAATTAGGCGCCACTCCGGTGGCGCCTAATCCTTCGCCTTTTTCTTGACCGACTCTCCGCATGCGTGTATTCTCGAAGTAACGCAGTTCTGCGGCTTTTTGCTATAACGGCAAGGAGCCGAACCGCGGCAATTATCCAGGTTGCTCCGTCGCCTTGGTCGCCTGTCCTAACAGGCAGGCGCGGGCAGTAAACCGTTTACGTAACTTTACAATCATATGGCAGACGCATTCGACCGAAGCAAGCCGCATATGAACGTGGGTACCATCGGTCACGTCGACCATGGTAAGACTACGCTCACCGCGGGTATCCTTAACGTCCTCGGACTCAACTCAGCAGCAGGCTACAAGGCCCGCATGGAGAAGGTCGAGAACATCGACAACGCGCCGGAAGAGAAGGCGCGCGGCATTACCATCGCGCTCCACCACTCGGAGTACGAGACCCCGAACCGCCACTACGCGCACATCGACGCTCCGGGCCACGCCGACTACATCAAGAACATGATCACCGGTGCCGCCCAGATGGACGGCGCGGTACTCGTGGTAGCCGCGACCGACGGCGTGATGCCGCAGACGCGCGAGCACATCCTCCTTGCTAAGCAGGTGGGACTCAAGAAGCTCATCGTCTTCCTCAACAAGGTAGATATGGTCGAGGAGGCTGACCTCATCGACCTCGTCGAGGAGGAGATCCGCGAGCTCCTCACGAAGCAGGGCTTCGACGGCGCAAACACGCCGATCATCCGCGGCTCGGGCCTCAAGGCGCTTGAGGCGACGGACGCGAACAACGAGTGGGCGCTCAAGGTCAAGGAGCTCGCCGACACCATGGACTCATACTTCGAGGTGCCGGAGCGCCAGACCGACAAGCCGTTCCTCATGCCTATCGAGGACATCTTCTCGATCGAAGGCCGCGGAACCGTGGTCACGGGCCGCATCGAGCGCGGCGTGGTGAAGGTCGGAGAGGAAGTTGAGATCGTGGGCATCAAGCCGACGACCAAGACCACCATCACCGGCATCGAGATGTTCAACAAGCAGCTCTCGGAAGGTATGGCCGGCGATAACGCAGGTATCCTTCTGCGCGGAACGAAGAAGGAGGACGTCCATCGCGGACAGGTCCTCGCGAAGTCAGGCTCGGTTTCTCCGCGCACCGACTTCGAGGCTGAGGTCTACATCCTCTCGAAGGACGAGGGTGGACGCCACACGCCGTTCTTCTCAGGCTACAAGCCGCAGTTCTATGTCCGCACGACGGACGTGACCGGAGAGGTTACGCTCGCCGAGGGCAAGGAGATGGTCATGCCGGGAGACACCGTCACCTTCAAGGTGAAGCTCGTCGCTCCGGTAGCGCTCGAGGACAACACCCGCTTCGCGATCCGCGAGGGAGGCAAGACCGTCGGCGCAGGCGTGGTGACGAAGATCGTCGCATAAGCCAAAGCCGTTTCGAAAGCAGCAAAGCCCCGAGTAATCGGGGCTTTGCTCTTTTGACATATTCGATTTTCGATATATAATCGCTTTCAGCTATGACTGCCATTGGGGCGGCCCTCTAGCGCAAGGAAGAAAAGGAACCTTGTCATGTCGAAGATCGCTCTCTGCGACGTCAGCGGACTGCTTTCCAATCTCCTGTCCAATCTCTCCGGAAAGAACGGAGACGAATGGGCAGAAATACTGCGGCGCACGTTGCGCCGCCAGAATCCCTTCGCGCTCCCGTTCATGAAATTCAAGCCTACGTTCCGGCTCGAAACGCAGGAACATCCCGACGTTCTCGGCGAAATCGAGAAGAGGTTCGGTCTCTACCCTGAAACGCGGGAGGTGCTCAAGAACTATGCCGCGCGCGAACCGCATACCTACGACGTCGTTCTGCTTACGGCGCGACAGCTGGGGTTTGACGATGTAGTCAAGCTGCGGCACGTTTACGTGCGGGCAGAAGAGCTTGGCCTGCACATCTTTCGCAACGCCGACGCCGCGGTGTGGACATTCATATTGAAGCTCAAGGAGCTCGAGGACAGGGCCACCTACTTCGCTATGGAGCCTATCAACGGCGAGATCCTGTTGATTGGAAAGCTCAATAGTACGGTCGACATCCTTCCATCTAGGGGAATGCTGAACACGTCCTGTGATCCTGACCAGCTATGGGCATTCGAGCTCCCAAGGAAAGGTTAGTTATTTAAAAGGCCCCTCACCGTGAGGGGCCTTTTCTTTATGCGCGCACCGGTACGAGACCGGGGAAGAGGATCGGCTTGAACTCGATCTTCTTTTTCTTCCGCCGGCGCCGGATCGTCCAGTCGTCGTCGAGGATGCGGAATTCGTGGAAACGGATAGTCCCGTAGCAGAATCCTTCCTCTATCGCGAAGGCCTCCGCCGCTTCCACCGTATCGAAGAATGAATCCTTCACATCGATCTTCCCGGGTGGCAGGACCGCTACCTGGAGCAGCTTTGACTCATAGAGTGCCATGAGGCTCGGCCCGCAATCGAAATAGGAGTACCCCATGTCGTACAGGTCAGTAAGCGTGAGCCACTTGCGCGGCAGATTGTCGAGCATCTCTACGGCTATGGACGGCTTCAAGAACCTCCATGCGATACATAGCGCCCCCAGGATGAGAGCGCCGATCAGGTACGGAATCATCGGGTCCCTCCTCGTTGCTGATCCATCGAGACTATAGCGCGGATATTGCATTCCTCAAGGCTTTAGTGCATACTCCTGGGTACGTTCTATGACAACGGCAACCAAGACCAAGAAGACCTCAAAGAAGGCCACTGCGGCCGGTCCTGCCGTTGACCCCAAGCTTCGCATCCGCGTCCGTGCGTACGAGCACAAGATTCTCGACATGTCGGTGAAGCAGATCATGGACACCGCCGCTCGCTTCGACGCGAAGGTGGTAGGCCCGATCCCGCTCCCGACGGAGATCAAGCGCTGGACCGTGAACCGCTCGACGTTCGTCCACAAGGATGCCCGCGAGCAGTTCGAGATGCGCATCCACAAGCGCGTGATCGACATCATGTCCCCGAACGCGAAGGTGATCGAGGCTCTCACGAACCTCAACCTCCCGTCCGGAGTCACGATCGACGTGAAGATGGTCTAACCAGACTCACGAAAAGCAAAAGCCGCCCGAGAGGGCGGCTTTTTGCGTTATATGCCCGCCCGTGCTGTAATCCGCGCAGGAAACCAGTACAAGGGATACACAGATGCCTGCATGTTCGAGAAGAGGAGATTTGTCGGGTTCAGCGTCACTCATCAAACTAGCCGGGATGATTTTCTCCGGGATGGTGCAGCACCCGCTCCTCGCGGATGATTGCGCCAAGAAGGCCCGCACCGGCGGCTATTTCTGCCTCGCGATCGCTAATGATCTCACCGGGCCTCATACCTATCCGGTCGGCACGCCGAATCCGGAGAAGGCGATGAAGCAGGCGGAGTTCTGCCGCGAGAAAGTGGAACGCTTGATCGCCCATCCGGAGCATTCGCTCAGCTGGCAGAGCCGGGACGTCGAGAACGGCAACGAGAAGTACGGAGGCGCGGTCCGGGGCGATAAGCTCATCGTGTCGCTCTCCGGGCTTCCCGAGCAGGCGGACGAGATCTTCGCGTACGCGTTCCTGCTCTCGATGGGCGACCTCAACCGCCAGCAGGTGACTAAGCTGCTGCGGCTATTCCCGAATCCGTTCGCGGAGATTCTCTGGGCGCTCGATCTTTAGCAGGTTAGACACAGACCAGGGCCGGCAAGCGATTGCCGGCCCTTTTTCCGTGATACCATCCTGCGCAGAGGAGGTGCCCATGAGTATTTTCAGCGGACTATTCAGTGCCCCTGCGCGCAAGACGATGAAGGACCTGATCTCCATCGAGGAAGGTCTTCTCAAAGAGGTCGAGCGAGACCGGGCGAACCCGAACCTCAACGTCGAGATGTGCGAACACAACAACAGCGTCGAGGCCGAGGCCAGACATAATCTTTTCTTGCTCACGCACTAGGCGAACTACGTAGAAGGCCGCGGATGAAATACTCCGCGGCTTTTGTGCTATAGTCCCCGCCAGGCAAGTACAGGAGAACAGCATGTCATTCCTCAAACGGTGGCGTGACGCCATCAACGCACGGCTGACCGACTCGCGCCGCTACAAGCTCGCGATCGCGAACGAGATCCTGGATAAGGTGGACAAGCATGTCCAGGACCTGGAGAGCCAATTGGTGAATAGGAGCGAATACGATGCAATCGATCGCTCTATCCGGCGGCGCATCTGGTACTACGAGTCGCTGAAGCTGAGGGCATTGCGCTTGAAGACGAAATGCAAAAGGTCGCTCCAGCTTACCGAGGCACAAGCCCAGGCGTGGAATGGACGCGCTCTCATGCGGGAGTATGGTCACCTGCGGAGGACGTTCCGACAGGAGCTCCTGGGCATGGATATCACCCCAACCCTCTCGTGAGCATCGAAGAAAGCCGCGGGCATCCCTTGCTCGCGGCTTTTCACGTGCATACCATGCGTCCCGTGCTATCGTCTCGGCAGAAAGGAGTTCCCATGGGCGGATTCAAGAGAGAGGACGTGCTTCGCCAGATGGATCGGGATCCGACGTTCGCGCCGCCGGCACTGCCGTCGCCGATCGCGGTGTGCAGCATCAAGGGCTGCTACATCTACGAGAAGAGGGATCTGGTGGAACTCCTCGGAGGCGCTATCGCATGCGATACCTGCGCCCACCTCGATCCTCCGGATACCGGGTATCCTAGAAGGCGAAGATAGAAGGGAAGAGCCGCTCTACGAGGGCGGCTCTTTGCATATTTGACATACCAGATTCATGTGCTAAAATAGTACACGGTTAGTTCCAATTACATTCCATCGAAGGGAGAAAACTGATGGGCAACGAGAAAACCGATTACATCTTACGGTCGCTGGTCGCGGGCGTCATCATGACCACGCTGTTCTGCATCCTGGTGATGTTTCTCGACCCGGTCTCTGTGGGAACGGTGGGGAGGCAGCCGATGCTGCTCGCCCCTCTCTTCCTCGGCGCCTGGTTCGTCTGCAGTAACGGCTACCTCATTGGCAGCCTTTACAAGGGGCCCGTGTGGGCGCGCGCTGGCGTCGCCAGCGGGGTCGCCGGCCTCACCGAACTTCTGGTGAAAGGCGTGGTGGTCTTCCTGGTCAACAAGAAGACGCCCATGCCCTTCGACTTCGTCGCGGGCTATATGGTCACTCAGGTGATCTCCATGGTCTTCGCGGTGGGCGTGGGCATGCTCGTGTTCGAGGCCATCAAGCCTCCTGCCGGGTATCAGCCCTCGAGCCTTTTGGCACGGCGAGCGATGTTCCTCGTGCTCATCGCGGGCATGCTGCACATCGTGCTGGCCTCCTTCATGGGGGATGACTACGCGTCAGCCCTCCTGCAGGACCCGCAGCTCGCGGCGTTGGTCTGCGTTGTCGTTGGGATCGATGCCGGGATTTCCTTCCTGGCCTCGAATTTCCTGCTCAGCCGCGTGGCGGAGCGTGTCCGGGGGAACCTGGTCCGCATCCTCTCGTCACTGATCGCCGGCGCGGTCTTCCTCGCCCAGCTCAACCTCTTGCGGGTTTCGCTCGGCCTGGGGCAGATCTGGGATGTCAGCCCGGCTCTCCCGGTGGTGCTCACCGTGATCGTCGCCAGCTGGCCTGTGTACGGCTTCGTCACTGAGGCGAAACCGGCAAAGAGGCGTCGCTAAAACTGCAAACTGCGCCCGGCTTCCTTCTTGGAGGCCGGGCGTTACCTTTTCTTGCATCTTCAGGGAGACCCCTGTATAGTCCCTAGGTCACAAGTACGGCTGACGGCCGGACCAAGGTGCAAGGGGCTTCGGCCCTCGCGCCCCTCGTGGCGCTAATTTTTTTCATGAAATTCATCCTTGCTCGCAAAGAGCGCATGACCCAGGTATTCACCGAGGACGGTGTGGCTATCGCCGGCACCCTCCTTAAGGCTGCGCCTGTGGTCGTCACCCAGGTGAAGACCAAGGACACCAAGGATGGCTACGAGGCTGTCCAGGTGGCCGAGGGCACCCGCCGCGCGTCTACCGTCTCGAAGGCCGTCCTCGGCCACGGGAAGGGCAAGGCATACAAGGCCATCAAGGAGTTCCGCACCGCGGGAGACTTCACCGTAGGGGGAGAGATCAAGGCGGACATCTTCGCGGTAGGCGATGAGGTCGCCGTATCCGGCACCTCGAAGGGCAAGGGCTTCGCGGGCGTCGTGAAGCGCTACAACTTCAAGGGAGGCCCGCGCTCGCACGGCCAGAAGCACTCGGAGCGCGAGCCGGGCTCCATCGGCGGCTCCGGCGGACGCGCCGGCGGACGCGTGGCCAAGGGCATGCGCATGGGCGGGCGCATGGGCTCGGACCGCGTCACCGTGAAGAACCTCCGCATCCTCGCCGTCGACGGGGATCAGATCATCGTTTCCGGGGCTATCCCGGGAGCCCGCGGCTCGCTGGTCGAGATCGTCTCCGCATAATCATTTTCGTATGGCTACTACCAAGACTAAGAAGGCTACCGGCAACAAGCGCGCTCCCAAGGCCGCTACCACGCCTAAGGCGCAGCAGAAGGTCCTCACCGGCAAGGTGGGAGAGCTGCCGGTGTACAAGGCGGACGGCACCTCGGCTGGCGTCATCGCGCTCCCGGATGCGATCTTCGCCGCTCGCTGGAACGCGGACCTCGTGCACCAGGTCGTTACCGGCATGCAGGCTAACGCCCGCCCGGTAACGGCGAACACCAAGCATCGCGGCGAAGTACGCGGTGGCGGTAAGAAGCCGTGGAAGCAGAAGGGTACCGGCCGCGCTCGCCATGGTTCTTCCCGTTCTCCGATCTGGAAGGGCGGCGGCGTGACCCATGGTCCGCGCGCAGAACGCGACTACACCGTGAAGCTCAACAAGAAGATGCGCAAGGCAGCCCTCGTTGCCGTGCTTTCCAAGAAGGCGAAGGACGGCGAGATCATCTTCATCGAGAAGCTCGGGTACTCGGCACCGAAGACCAAGGACGCGGTGACCATGCTCCGCGCCGTCTCGAAGGCTGCGGGAGCCGGCTCCCTCATCACCAAGGCCCGCAACGCCGGCCTCGTGGTATTCGCCGAGCCTACGGAGGCTATGAAGAAGAGCTTCCGCAACATCGGGAACCTCGCGATCGAGGAGATCCGCAACATCAACCCGGTCGACGTGATGACCAGCCGCTACCTCGTCATCGAGAACCCGGCGAAGGCTATCGAGCTCCTCACCACCCGCCTCGGCTAAACCTCTATGTCTATCTTCCGAACCAAGAAGCAGAAGACGCGCACCAAGGGATTCGCTCCCAAGGCTAAGATCGCTGACGCGAGCGGCAAGCTCTCTACCATCCTCAAGGGCCCATGGCTCTCCGAGAAGGCGCTCATCGCTACCGAGAAGGGCGTATACACCTTCGAGGTGGGGCCTGAGGTCACCAAGCACGACGTCGCGCTCGCCGTGGAGAAGTTCTACAAGGTCTCCCCGAAGCAGGTCCGCATGGTGAACCTCCCGGGAAAGAAGGTGAACCTCCGCACCCGCCGCGGGTTCGGCATGAAGTCGGGCCGCCGCAAGGCGTACGTCACCCTCAAGAAGGGGGACACCATCCAGTTCGCATAAACTACATATGAAATCCTACCGCCCAACATCGCCAAGCCGCCGCAACATGACCACGCTCCCGTACCGTGAGCTTCTTTCCGGCGACCGCCCGATGAAGCAGCTCATGAAGGGCAAGAAGGTCCAGGCGGGCCGCAACGGCTTCGGCCGCATCACCACCCGCCACCAGGGCGGCGGGCACAAGCAGAAGCTCCGCGATATCGATTTCGCATACAACAAGAAGGGCATCCCGGCTAAGGTGGAGACCATCGAGTACGATCCGTTCCGCTCGGCGTTCATCGCCCGCACCCTCTACGCGGACGGCGCCCGCCGCTACGTCATCGCGCCTAAGGGCATGAAGGTAGGCGACACGTTCATGGTGGCTGAGGACGCGCCGATCAAGCTCGGCAACCGCATGCCGCTCGGCAAGATCCCGGTAGGTACCTTCATCTACGGCATCGAGCTCAAGCCAGGAGCAGGTGCGATTTTGGCTCGCTCCGCCGGCAACTACGCCGAGGTCGTCGCCCATGACGCAGGCTATGCGCAGGTGAAGCTTCCTTCGACCGAGATCCGCCGCGTATCGGACCTCTGCTGGGCATCCATCGGTTCCGTAGGCAACGAGGAATACAACCTCGTGCACCTCGGCAAGGCAGGTAGGAGCCGCTGGCTCGGCATCCGCCCTACCGTCCGCGGTACCGCGATGAACCCGGTAGACCATCCGCACGGAGGCGGCGAGGGACGCCAGGGACGAGGCCTCAAGCGCGCCAAGTCCATGTGGGGCAAGCCGACCGGCAAGGGCCAGAAGACCCGCACGCCGAAGAAGTACTCCAACGTCTTCATCGTGTCCCGCCGAAAGGTCGGGAAGAGGAAGAAGGGATAGAGAGAAAGCACCCAGATGGGTGCTTTCTTCGTTTAAATGAAGTAGGCTGGAGAGGTTCGAACCCTATTTTCACCAGACGATTTCCAAGTTTGAACCAAGAAATGCACTTTTAAATAAATGCAAAAAATTACTCTCCAACATCTAGAACGTCATCTTCTCGCTGCCGCAGATATTTTGCGCGGCAAGATGGATGCGTCGGAATTCAAAGAGTATATCTTCGGGATGCTCTTCCTTAAGCGTGTCTCTGACCAGTTCGACGTCGAGCGAGAAGAGATACGAAGAAAGTGGACCAAGCAAGGGCTATCGGAATCGCAAATCGATGAACTTCTCGATGACTCTACGCAGTACGGTGACACATTTTTTATTCCTCCTGGTGCGCGATGGGAGAAGATTCGCGTCTTGCATGACGATGTTGGAAACAAACTGAACAAGGCTCTTGGTGAACTTGAGAAGCACAACAGTGAGCTGAGCGGGGTGTTGAATCACATCGACTTTCTCGCTCAAATCGGTACTAAGCGCAAGGTGAAAGACCCGCAACTCATCGATCTCATCCATCATTTCGATACACTCCCACTTACGAACGACGACTTCGAGTTCCCGGACCTCCTGGGAGCCGCATACGAATACCTCATCAAGGAATTCGCGGACAGCGCAGGAAAGAAGGGCGGCGAGTTCTATACTCCAGCTCATGTTGTGCGCCTTTTGGTGCGTCTCTTGAAGCCGCAGTCAGGCATGTTCGTGTACGACCCAACATGCGGTTCAGGCGGCATGCTCATTCAATCGAAGCAGTATCTCGACGAGACCGGACAGAACTCAAAGAACATAGCGCTCTACGGTCAGGACAATAACGGTACGGTCTGGGCCATCTGCAAGATGAATATGTTCCTGCACAACATCAACGTTGCTCATGTTGAGTACGAAGACACCCTCCAGACTCCGAAATTCGTTGAGCGTGGCTACATAAAGAAGTTCGACCGCGTGATAGCGAACCCACCATTCTCACAAAATTACTCACGCGCAGCGCTCGAGTATCCGCAGCGATTCCGCTACGGCTTTGCGCCTGAAACCGGCAAGAAGGCAGACCTTATGTTCGTACAGCATATGATTGCCTCCTTGAAGGATGATGGAATGATGGCGACTGTCATGCCGCACGGCGTGCTCTTCCGTGGTGGTGTAGAGAAAGCTATTCGCGAAGGTATCGTGAACGACGACCTCATCGAGGCCATAATCTCTCTACCGCAGCATCTTTTTTACGGGACCGGTATCCCTGCTTGCATCATCGTTATCAATAAGCAGAAATCAAAGGACACTAAGGGAAAAATCTTTTTCATCAATGCTGACGCGGAGTATGGCGAGAGCAGGAACCAGAACTTCCTCCGTCCTGAAGATATAGAAAAAATCGACCACGTATTCGCACACAAGCTTCAGGTCCCTAACTACTCACGCCTCGTTGACCTGCCTGAAATACAAGAGAATGAATACAATCTCAACATACGCCGTTATGTCGATAACTCACCTGAGCCTGAAATACAGGATGTCAGAGCGCATCTTGAAGGCGGTATCCCTAAGCGAGAAATAGTACTGCACGAACCTCAATTCAAGAAATATAAGGCGAAGGCCTCGGACTTTTTTAATGATGTCGATGAGCAATACGCTCAGTTCAAGACGGATATTACCGAGAGGAAAGACATACGCGACCTAGTGGCAACGCTTGAAGGGGTACTTACTGTTAAGCGACAAGCAAAGAAAGCCCTTGATGAGTGGTGGAGCGAAGCACAAAAGAAGGTTGTGAAGTTCCCTAAGAATAACCATGTCGCTGATTTCCGACGCGAAGAAATTGTATCTTTCAAGGAGGCGCTATCAGGCATCAAGACGCTCGATGACTTCCAGAAGGCTGGTGTTTTCGTGAACTGGTGGGAGGACGTTCGCTACGACCTTAAGGCCATCGTAACCGTAGGCTGGAGTCCCAGCCTTATTCCAGACGAATACATTCGCAAAGCTTTCTTTGAGAAGGAGCTAATCGAGATAGAGAGTATAGAAATCAGTATAGATAACATTCAAGCAGCGCTTCTGACGTTAGTTGATGAGGTTGATACCGACGAAGAAGACAAGACGTTGAAATCGGTAAAGGACTACCTCAATACCCAAATAGCGAACCTCGCTTACCTAGATGCAAAGGTTTCTGAAAAGGAATTGAAGAACCTAGAAACAGCGCTTGCGGATATTAAGGATAAGGAGTCTAAGCTCAAGGATGCAAAGCGCATTCTGAAAGATAGAGGCGAAGACCTTGAGCGTAAGGTAGAGGCGAAGAAGGGTTCCTTTACTGAAGCCGAAGCTCGAACGCTTATCCTGCAGAAATTCCATGACGGAATTCTCTCCCAACTCATGCGCTACCTGTCCTCTGAAGAGCAGGAAGTAAGAACGGCGCTCGAAGGATTATGGGACAAATATCACCTTTCACTCGACGTGCTTAAGAAAACCGCAGAGAAAAGTGCTCGAGAACTCGACAAAACTCTTAGCCAGTTAGGATACCTATGAGCAAGACGACCATGGTAGATGGATGGAAAGAAATAGCGCTAGAGGAAGTTTTTGACTTCAAAAAAGGTCAAGGTTTATCGAAAGAAAAGTTAGACCGAGATGGTAAGAACCCCTGCCTTCTCTATGGAGAGCTCTACACAACGTATTCCGAAGTCATAAAGGAAGCTCTGAGCTACACTGACGCGCACGAAGGAATTCCTTCTGTTGTGGGAGATGTTCTTATTCCGGCATCAACAACTACATCAGCTCTTGATGTTGCAACTGCAGCAGCAATCGAGCAGAGTCGTGTCTTTCTTGGTGGAGATATAAACATTCTTCGTAAAAAATCAGGAAGCGAAATTGACTCACGTTTCATCGCGTATCTACTAACTCACGAAGAGAAAAGAAATCTGGCACGGTTTGCGCAAGGCTCAACCATTGTTCATCTTTACGGAAGACATATCCGTAAACTTCTTGTCCGCGTACCGTCTGTTGAACAACAGAGTCAAATCGTAGCCATTCTCGAGGACGTTAAAAGAACAATTACCAGTCTTGAGAACAGAGTAGAAAAGAAGGAGAGAATTTTGGACGGCGTGCTACGAGAGTTGTTTGAATATGGTGTGGATGAAAACGGGGTAATTCGCAACGAGAAAACACATAAGTTTAAGGCTTCACCATTAGGGAGAGTTCCTTCGGAATGGAAGGTTAGACCTCTTCGCGAATTGCTTATCGCCAACCCTCGAAACGGTATCTACAAGCCCGCTAGTGAGATAGGAACAGGAACATTGTTGGTAGGACAAACAAGCTTTACCAGGCATGGAACGCTAGACTATTCGCTAGCGCGTAGAGCAAATCTTTCAAAGAACGAGCTCGAGACCTTTTCCCTCAAAGAGGGCGATATTCTGGTTTCTAGAGTCTTTGCAACCGTGGAAGGTGTAGGTAGGCCTGTTTTAATAAGCGACTTACCAGAAGAGGCAGTATACGAATCAAATATGCTGAAACTCTCTGTAGATACCTCGTTAATGTTTCCTGAGGTACTTTTTCGTTGCTTGAAATCATATGCGGTAAGGAAAAAAATCGTTGCACAAATTAACTCATCAAATCAAAGCAGTATAAATCAACAAGCATTGAATGCTTTGCCTCTTGCTGTCCCAGACTTGGCAGAACAAAAGAGAATACTAACTACATTTAGAACTGCCGCAGAAGATATAAGTTCAAGCCTGTTAGTTTTAAACAAATTCCAGCGAATAAGACTTGGTTTGATAAAGGCACTTCTCGTTGGTACTGTCCATCCTATGGGCGGACGTAAAAATTAACATGGACAAGAAACGCCTCATCCTGAACGAAATACAATACGTCGAGGAGCCCCTGCTTCGGCAGCTCGAAGGCCTTGGCTGGTCTATTCTGCGTGCTGGCGAAGCAGGAAAGGGCGACCCTACCATAACCTTCCGTGAGGCCTTTTCGGATGTGGTCCTTACACAGAAGCTTGAGGCTGCCCTCATGCGCCTTAACCCATGGCTTGAGCAGGACCAGCTTCCGTCTCTCGTACGAGAAATCACTACGCTAGGCATCGTTGGTGGCCTTGTTGAGAACAACCGCTATATCTTCGAGAAGCTCCTTCAGTGTTCTTCTGCCGAGAATAGGAGCACTGGCAAAACTGAAGCCGTGAGGTTCATTGATTTCAGTAAGTCTGAGGACAACGAGTTTCTGGCGATTTCTCAGCTCAAGGTAAATATCCCTGGCACCGAGAAACACATCATCCCTGACATCGTGCTCTTCGTGAACGGTCTTCCGCTCGTTGTTATCGAATGTAAGTCTGCATACCTCCCCGACCCTATGGGCGAAGCGGTCGAGCAACTCATGCGGTATCAGAACCGTCGCGGCGAAGAGCCCGAAGGAAACGCCAAGCTGTTCTGGTACAACCAGCTTCTAGTCGCAACAAGCAAACAGATATGCCGCTATGCTTCCATAACCGGAGAGTACGAGCACTTCATCGAGTGGAAGGACCCGTACCCGGCCACCATTGCTGAAATCGATACAGAAGGAAGCGAATCCATCACGAGCCAGCATATTTTTGTACGGGGCGTTCTCGACCGAAAGAACCTGCTCGACATCATTCAGTCCTTCATGGTGTTCCAAGATGGCAGCAAGGGTCGCGTCATTAAGGTTGCTCCACGCTATCAGCAGTTCCGTACGGTTCATAAAATCATCGAACGTTTGCGCTCGGGTGAATCGCCTGCGAAGAAGGGCGGTATCGTGTGGCACACCCAGGGTTCAGGTAAGTCGCTCACGATGATGATGGTGGTGCGCAAGATGTACCACGACCCAGTGCTAACCGGTTTCAAAACCGTATTCATCACGGACCGTACAGACCTTGAGAAGCAGCTCGGCGAAACAGCCAAAGGAGTTGGTTATACGCTTAAAGTAGCGAGAAGCATCAGCCAGCTTAAGGACTGCCTTTCTACAACGACCCCTGACCTCATCATGGGCATGATTCATAAGTTCCAAGAGCATGACCTCATGCAGGAGTTCCCGGTCCTTAACGAGAGTGAGCAGGTACTCGTTCTTATTGACGAAGCGCACCGCAGTCAGTTTTCGCTGCTTGGAGCAAACCTGCACCGGTCCCTTCCGAACTCAGTAAAGATCGCCTTCACCGGCACGCCTATAGATAAGGTGGAAGAGACGTTCGGTAGCTACATCGACAAGTACACGATACGCGAAGCGGTCGAGGACGGGGTTACGGTTGAAATCATCTACGAAGGACGTACGCACAAAGCGGAAGTCAGCGATACGGATGCGATGAACAAGCGTTTCGAGGACGTATTTGAAGGAGCGGACGAGGATACTAAGGCGCTTATCCAGGGCCGCTACACTTGGAAGGCGTATCTTGAGGCCGATGAAACCATACGAGAGAAAGCAGAGGATATGCTCACGCATTACGCGAGCCAGATTTATCCGAACGGATTCAAAGCTCAGGTAGTCGCCACCTCTCGTCATGCAGCCATCAAGTACAAGCAAGCTTTCGATACGCTCTTGCAGAACGATGCGTGGATTCAAGGCCTTATCACTTCGCTTAAGTCGAAGTCTGAGATTTCAGTAGACCCAGAACAGTTCTCTCGTATGAAAGTGGAAGTTGTTATTTCAGGAAGCAACAATGACGACCCTTCAATGCGACCGTATACAGACGGCAGGAAGCATGAGGATGCTATCGCTCGATTCAAGCTTCCATACGGAAAGAAGAACGAGGACGGGCTTGAAGGTGATGTCGGTATTCTTGTGGTGCAAGGCATGCTCCTTACCGGCTTTGATGCGCCTATAGAGCAGGTGATGTACCTCGATAACGTGATAAAGGAGCATAACCTTTTGCAAACTATCGCTCGCGTGAATCGTATCGAGAAGAATAAGAACGCAGGCTTTATCGTCGATTACGTGGGTGTGGTCAATCATCTGCGCAAAGCCCTCTCTAATTTCAACGATGAGGATATTGATGAGGCGCTCGAAGTCCTTAAGGATGAAGGTCGGGACATGGACGAGCTGGAACACGCTCGGGCGGAAATTACCGAGTTCTTCCGTAAGTACGAAGTGCATGACCTCGACGATATAGATGTATGCGTTGACCTGCTTGCTGACGACGAGACGCGCAATGACTTCCTTACGCTCTTTAGGAAGTTCTCGAACGCTATGGATAAAGCGCTGCCGAAACCGGAGGCACTCAAGTACAGCCGCGACCTTAAACAGTTCGGATTTATCGCCCAAGTCGCCCGGAATCGCTACCGCGACGAGAAGCTTAACCTTCGTGATGTAAGTAAGAAGGTGCGCGACATCCTCGACGAGTACCTGGTATCCAAGGGCGTTGACCCGAAGATTCCTCCGACCCCTATCTTCGATGAGAAGTTCGAGCTCAAAGCCAAGGTAAAGCCACCGAAGGCTCGCTCTGACGAGCTGAAGCACGCCATAGGCGACTACATTGAGAAGCATGCGGACGAAGACCCGGAACTCTATGCTCGGTTCAGTGAGAAGCTTGAGAAAGTGCTCCAGCAGTATCACCAGAACTGGGAGCAGCTTGCCCGTGAGCTTGAGATGCTGCGCATTGAAATGCGACAGGGCCGTGAAGGAGAAGAGAGCTATGGCCTGGACCGTCGGAAAGAACTTCCATTCCTCGGTCTTCTTAAGAAAGAAGTCTACGGCGTTGCTGACCTGGCAGACCTAAGTGCTGACCAAAAAGAGAACCTGGTGCGCATTACAAAGGACATCTTGGAGCGCATCAAGACAGAGACGGAGATGGTCGATTTCTGGAACAATGTTCCTGCACAGCGCCGTCTCAAGGGCTTTATCGCTTCACACCTCTTAACTGAGTTCAAGAGCAATGAGACAATGTTCAGCAAGCGCCTTATTCTCAGTCAGAAGATAACTGAGCTGGCGTATCACATCTATGGCAACTTCTAAGAAGTACAAGCTCATACGTTCCAAGCGGCGTACCATCGCATTGGCCATAACTGCTGATGCGTCTCTTATTGTTCGCGCACCGATGAATACGCCGGTCTCCTACATCGAACGGCTCATAGAGTCGAAGCTGAACTGGATACGGCAGGCCGCAGCGAAGATAAGCTCACAACCACGAGCCGTTGCACATGAATACGTGGAAGGAGAGAGCTTCCTCTACCTCGGTAAGACCTACAAACTTCGTTTCGATAAGAAGACAACGAAGAAGCTCGACTTCAAGAGTGCTTTCATTCTCAGCTCAAGGGAAAAGAAGAACGCTCGGGCTGTTCTCATTTCTTGGTACAAGACAGAGGCCAAGAAGCAGATTACTGAGCGTGTGGAGTTGTACGCTCGTCGTTCTGGCCTTTCCTACTCCTCAATAAAGATAACGACCGCTAACAGGCGTTGGGGTTCATGCAGCACTACCAGCAACCTTAACTTTAGTTGGCGGCTCATCATGGCTCCTCTTTGGGTCATTGACTATGTGGTCGTCCACGAGCTTGCTCACTTAGAACACAAGAATCATTCCGACTCTTTTTGGTCGAGAGTAAAGATCATGTATCCATCCTTTGAAAAAGCAAAAACATGGCTTCGTGCGAACGAAGGAGTGTTAAATATCTAACGGTCCAAATACATCTAGCTCAAATCTCCTCGGACTGGTCTTATGCATCGCCCGGAGTTTCTCAATTTTAGGGTCGATGATTGCAAACAGTGGTTCAAACGAGGGGAGATCGGTTCCGCCTGATGATCAAGTTCGAACCATATATACTATTGTCATGCAAAACTTTGACGACCTCCAAACCCTCGGCCGCCTCTACGTCTCCTATCCCGAAGATCTCCGTAAGGGCGTCGAGGAAGCGGTAGCTGCTTGGAAAGCATTCTGCGAGCTCCCTCGAGAGCAGAAACTCAACTTCCCGTATGACCCAGACACGAAGACCAGCGGAAACGGGTACGAGCTCAAGGAAGGGAATACCTTCGACCTCAAGGAGAACATGCATCTGCGTACAGAGGCGCGAGAGCGGCTTATGGAGCATGCGCGGAAGGTTGACCCAGTGATAGCACCAGCTTTCGTCGAGAAGGCGCTCGCGTTGAACGAGCTCATGGTCCCGACGATCAGGAGCTTCGCCGAATCCATCGAGAAGACTTATGACATCCCCGACTTCGCGGACGATGTCCTCGCCAAGCAGCCGGACTGGCTCATCCGCTTCCTCCATTACTTCGGCACCCGCGCGCCAGGGGAGGAGATAGCCACCCCGCATAACGACAAGGGAGGATTCACCCTCCACCTCTACGAGAGCGACTCGGGCGTAGAGCGCCTCGACTTCAAGACGCGCGAATGGGTGAGCATGCCGCTCTCGCATGACCAGACCGTCATCATCGCGGGGAACGGTCTCCAAAATCGCTCACGTTGCCAGCTCCGGGCGCTCTCGCACCGCGTGGTCGCGAACGAGGATACCGCGAAGAACGGACGCTTCTCCGCGGTCTGCTTCTTCAACTTCAGGAATGCCCGCTATTTCGATAAGACCAAGTTCGGCGCGCAGCAGAAGTGGCCGCCCGGTTCCTTCTACGACATGCCTTTCGAGGAGTTCGACAAGATGTTCGTGGATTAGGCGCCGGTTGCGGTACTCCCGGATGAGGCGTATACAGTGAGCGGAAAGACGCTTTTCTTGAAAGGGGAAGCCTATGCAGCATAGCAGTATCTTCGCGAAGAGTCGCTTCGAAGGCGGGCCTTTGGTTTCAGCCTCACATAAGGAGGCGCTTGAGAACGGCGTCATGGTCGCGGTCCGCGCAGCCCTGATCCCGAAAACCAGGCTGGACCAGACAGCTTCCTGGAAGGGGGGTCGCTGGGAGTGGGAAGGGACGTTCGCCGAGACCTATTTCGTCGTCCAGTTCACCTGCAGCGTGTATCACTACGGCCAGGAGATCGAGAAGAACGAATGGTCGAAGATCTTCTACCAGAGGAGCACGGAAAGCCTCTGGGCCGAGCAAGGACTGAAGATCCTCGACGTCTCCATCTCGGGGCACCGGATCCGCATACTGCTCGACGGACGCGGTTTCTCCGCGGGGAAGCGGTGGATCTCCCCCGGGTATTCCCCTAAGCCTCTGGGCGGCGATCGTAGATGCATGTCCGTGTCCGCACGCGGGCTGCACAAGAAGGAGATCCAGATGCTCGGCGACAAGCACGAGCTACGGTTCCCGAAGCGCCTGACGTTCGATATCAGCTAGATGAAAGGCCCGCGAGTGCTTACTCGCGGGCCTTTTTCTCATGTATGGATGATGTGGTTCCAAACTCGCTTCCAGAAGCCGGTAGTTTCGGAAGAGGGGGCGTGGTGTCGCGCCGTGATGATCGCGCCCTCGAACCGTTGCTGACGCTCTTCGCGCGCCCGGAGTATCGAGTTCCGGACGAAGTCCCGGTTCATCTGCTCCTCGCCTGGTTCCCGGGAGGCGAGTGTCTCGCAGAGCGTTTCGTACGAGGCGTGCATGCCTAAGGTGTCATAGGCCGGTAAAGATCGTAACAAGGAATCCTCCTTCGTTGTTTCATCCGTGATACTACACCCGGCCTTTAAATAAGAAAGCCCCGCGCGCGGCTTTCTCTATCGGTACTCGGCGCTGAATCCCGGGAGCTCCGCCTTAGGGAACCGGAGCTCGGAAGACCCGTACACGTACGCAGCGATCTGATACGGCGGGAAGAGGAGCACGAACTCCTCGCCGTCTATGTAGAAGTTGATGAAATTGTCCTCGTAGGGCGCGGTGCCGGCGTTGAGCATATCCATATCCACCTGGTCCACGGTTATCTGCGCACGGCTAGCCAGGTCTGCCGGAAGGCGCTCGCGGGAGAGGGTACTCAGCGTCTGGAGGTAGTTGGGGTCCTCGAAGAGGTCCCCGAGGTGGAGGACTTCGCCGGTAGCGAGATCAAAGGTGAAGGTGCGGTAATAGCTATTCGGGTGCGCGCCAAGAGTGTCCTCGACCATGCCGTAGACGTAGGAGAGGGTCTTCGGGGAAGCGAAGCCCACGTAATCGATGGAAAGGCTCGCTTTGCGGCCCTCTGCAGCGAGGAACTGCCGATATTCCGCGTCATAGCCAGCTAGATCCCCCTTGAAGCGCTCTATCTGCCCCTCCTCGAAGGTCTTCATGAGGAGGACGGCATTAGCCTCAGCTTCGGCTCCTGCGGTCACGGAGAGGGGCGTAGTGCCCGGGTACTTGGCGTCTATGGCGTACCAGTCGGCGGTCTCGGTAATCTGCTGGGGACCCCGGTCCACTACGTTGTTCTGCCCCTGCGGGAGGAATCCCGTCCCTGGGGTGGGGGCGGGGTGGGTCGCTACGTACCAGAAGAGCCCGAGGAGCACCAGCCCGAGAACGAAGAGTCCGATGAAGGCGTCGCGGTTGAAGGTCATATGCTCCTAGTGTACCGCAAAGAAAAAGGGTCGGAACTTTCGTTCCGACCCTCTTATCCGCAGATTACGCTGCGGATCGTTTCTTGATGCTCGGCCAAGGGATGGGCTTGTCCGCTCCCGGGTCCTCGGCGGTTCCCAGACTCCCGCCAAGCAGGAGGGGATCCGGTTCGAAAGGATTCGCATAGAGCCCCATGCGGAGCTTGCGTTTCCACCCGTCCTTCTCCTTCTCGAGGCGGATGGTCCCGGACTTCCGATCGTGCACGATGGTGACGATGCGGACCTGGTTGTCGAAGCGGACCACGGTGATCCGTACGGTCAGCCCGTGGCGTTCGAGGATCTTGTCCTCGATGTCCTCCTTCAAGGTTTCCCAGGGGGTGAAGGACGGCTTCATCCTCAGGCAGTCGATGATCAGCTGCGCGATATCTGTGCTCTTCGAGCCCATGTATGTACTCTCCAAATTGCAACTTCTGCCCGTGATTATACCATGAACCCGTATCCCGTCCACCTCCTCCGGGCCAGGAGGGAGGCCCGATTTGACGTCCCTCCCGCCATCCTGTATCTTGGCTATATCTCGCCTTCGGCGGGCTTTTAATTACCATGTCACGATCAGTCAAGAAAGGCCCATACGTGGACCAGAAACTTTTGAAGAAGATCAGCGGCAAGAAGCCGTCTGCGTCTTCGGCAATCAAGACCTGGTCCCGCCGCTCCCAGATCGCGCCTGAGATGGTCGGTTTCACCTTTGCCGTGCATAACGGCAAGACCCACGTAGACGTCCTCGTCTCCGAGGAGATGGTCGGCCACTACCTCGGCGAATTCTCCCCGACCAAGAAGTTCATCCGCCACGGCGGAAAGATGCAGAAGGAGATCGAGCAGAAGAAGACCGAGTCCGAGATCGCGGCCGCTAAGGCTGCGTCTCCGGCCGCTAAGAAATAAGGTATGAAGGCTGAACTCCGCAACTACAACCAGCCCCCTCGCAAGGTTCGCCTTGTGACTGACCTCGTTAAGGGGAAGCCGGTAGGGGAGGCCCTCAAGGCCCTCGCCTTCCTCCCGAAGCGCGCTGCGGCTCCCATCAAGAAGCTCCTTGAGAGCGCTATCGCGAACGCGAAGGCCAAGGGCGAGAAGCTCGAGGACCTCAAGGTGAAGAACATCACCGTCGACTCCGACGGCATGACGGTGCGCTACATGCCCCGCGCCATGGGCCGTGCTACGCCGATCCGCAAGAAGAAGAGCCGCATCAACGTGACGCTCGCATAATTTTGATATGACCCACACCGTACATCCTTACGCACACCGCCTCGGCATCATCCGCGACTGGAAGAGCCGCTGGTTCGCTGGCGACAAGAAGACCTTCCGCGAGAACCTGAAGGTGGATGCCGCTATCCGCGCCTTCCTCTTCAAGCGCCTGAAGGGCATGTACGTCGCTGACGTCGAGATCGAGCGCTCGGCTAACGAGCTGCGCGTCATCATCCACACCGCCCGCCCGGGTCTCGTCATCGGCCGCTCGGGAGAGAACGCGACCAAGCTCAAGAACGAGCTCGCCGCAGCCATCAAGAAGGCAGCCGCAAACCACAGCCAGACCGTGAAGATCGACATCGTCGAGATCCGCCAGCCGGAGCTCAATGCATCCGTCGTCGGCCAGATGGTCGCCGAGGGCCTCGAGAAGCGCATGCCGTTCCGCCGTGTCCTCAAGTCCACCGTGGAGAAAGTGATGGCCGTCCGCGAAGTCCGCGGCGCCCGCATCGTCATCTCCGGCCGCCTCGGGGGAGCGGACATGAGCCGCATCGAGCAGATCAAGAAGGGCCGCATCCCGCTCCAGACCTTCCGCGCGAACATCGACTACGCGCAGGAGCGCGCCAACCTCCCGTACGGCGTCATCGGCATCAAGGTCTGGATCTACCAGGGCGAGACCTTTGAGGCAGATAAGCAGGCCCAGCCGCGCGCATAAATTTACGTATGCTTTTCCCTAAGAAAGTTAAACATCGAAAGTGGCAGACCGGACGAAAGTCTCCGGCCCGCCGCGAGCGCCCTGACACCCGCGGCACCACCGTCGCGTTCGGCTCCTTCGCATTGAAGGCAACCTCGGGCTCCCGCCTCACGTCTAACCAGATCGAGGCAGCCCGCAAGGTGCTCACCCGCGCGACCGGAAAGGGAGGCAAGCTCTGGATCCGCGTCTTCCCGGATCGACCGGTCACCGCGAAGCCGGCCGAAGTGGGCATGGGTTCCGGTAAAGGAGACCCGAAGGGCTTCGTCTTCGAGGTCCAGCCGGGCCGCGTGCTGTTTGAGCTCGACGGCGTCGAGGAGGCAGCCGCTCGCGCGTCACTCCGCCAGGCCGGCATGAAGCTCCCGATGAACACCACCGTCATCGCCCGCGCATAACTATGAAAACCAACCCTATCAGCACCATGGCCCCGGCCGAGCTTAAGAAGAAGCTCGCCGAGATCCGCGACGAGATGCGCACGCTGCGCTTCAACGCCGCTGGCGCCCGCGCCAAGGATCCGTCCGCGATCTCGAAGCTCCGCAAGGACATCGCCCGTATCAACACCGCCCTCGCGAAGAACGCATAACTTTTATGGAAACAACCACCCCAAAGCCCCAGACGTTCACCGGCACCGTCGTGAAGACGGCCATGAAGGACACGATGACCGTGGCCGTGGACCGCTACGTGAAGCACGCGAAGTACAAGAAGTTCCAGACCCGCACCAAGAAGTACCTCGTCCACGACGCAGGGAACACGGCGAAGGTCGGCGACCAGGTCACCATCGTGTCCTGCCGCCCGATGTCCAAGCTGAAGCGCTTCGCGCTCAAGTCCATCGATAAGGCCGCAATCGCGGCAGACGCCGAATAATCTTATGTTGCAGGCACAAACCATCGTCACGGTAACCGACAACTCAGGCGCGAAGGTCGCGCGCATCTTCAAGGTGCTCGGAGGCTCGAAGCGCCGCTACGCCTCCATCGGCGACGTGGTCGTCATCTCCGTCCAGACCGCAGAGCCGCGCAAGCTCGTGAAGAAGAAGGACATCTACAAGGCCGTCGTGGTGCGCACCAAGAAGCCGTTCCGCCGCAAGGACGGATCCTACGTCTCCTTCGACGACAATGCGATCGTCATCATCGAGAAGCAGGGAAAGGAGATGGGCCCGAAGGGTAACCGCGTCTTCGGCCCGGTGCCTCGCGAGCTCACCGAGAAGGGCTGGGGCAGCATTGCCGGCGTAGCCGCTGAGGTCGTATAACCTATATATGAAAAAGTACACTCAGCTCAACATCCGCCACAAGAAGTTCCCGGTCGCCCGCAAGGTCGAGGTCTTCAAGATGAAGGTCAAGAAGGGAGACACGGTCAAGGTCATGACCGGCAAGGACAAGGGGAAGACGGGAACCGTCCTCCAGGCCTTCCCGATGACCAACAAGGTCATCGTGGACGGCGTGTCCATGCACAAGCGCCACACCCGCTCCCGCCTGCGCGGCCAGTCCGGCACCATCGTCGACCGCGCGATGCCGATCCACGCTTCTAACGTGATGGTCATGGACCCGAAAGGGGACAAGCCGACCCGCGTGAAGCGCGTCATGAAGGACGGCAAGCGCGTCCGCGTCACGAAGAGCGGCACCACCCTTAACTAATACGCGTATGATGCTTACCAAAGAACGTACTCAGGCCGCCTACGACATCCTCAAGGAGGAGTCCGGCTACAAGAACCGCATGGCGGCTCCCCGCATCGAGAAGGTCATCGTCTCGACCGGCGTGGGCAAGAAGCGCGACAAGAAGGTCCTCGAGCTCATCGAGGGCAAGCTCGCGCGCATCACCGGCCAGAAGGCCGCTCGCCGCGCCGCCCGCATCTCGATCGCGTCCTTCAAGGTCCGCGAGGGAGACACCGTCGGCTTCCAGACCACGCTTCGCGGCGCCCGCATGTATGACTTCCTCGACCGCCTCATCCACGTCGCCCTCCCGCGTACCCGCGACTTCCGCGGCATCAATGCGTCGGCGGTAGACGAGATGGGCAACCTCACCATCGGCATCAAGGAGAACACCATCTTCCCGGAGACCTCAGATGAGGAGGTGAAGGACGTCTTCGGCCTCGCCGTGACCATCGTCACGAGCGCGAAGAGCAAGAAGGATGCTATGGCGTTCTTCAAGCACCTCGGCGTGCCGTTCCGCAAGTAGATTTCACAAGAAGACAGAGCGCCCTGGCTAACGCCGGGGCGTTTTGCTATGGTGCGGGCGGACGCGTTATCGCTCGGGTATGCACAATGTGCGTCCATGTGTAGAGCCCGTAGCCGGAGAACTGCAATGAAGACGCTTTCAGTGACTGAATGCCATCTCCACGACATCATCGGAGATGGGGAAAACCGCCGGAATATCGAGGCGGCCTTCAAAGGCGAACGTTCAGAGGACCTCTTCTGCGTCGCTGACCCTTGGTGGAGCGAGACCCGAGGAGTAGTGCATATCTATTTCAAGGATGCCAAGCTGCTGCTTCGCTATCTCAAGATGCCGATCGACGCGCAGCAGGCCTTCTTGTACAGAGTCCGGACGGCCATGAAGGACCAGCGATCCCAGACGCTGGATGTTGAGGTGGAATGGGGTCCGGAGTCGAAGCGCCGCATCCGAGCGCAAGAAGCGGGCAACAGGACCAATCTGCAGCACGGGGAAGGGGATCTGCGGTTCTTTCTTATCTGAGAACAATGGGCGCGGCGGAGAAATCCTGCCGCGCCTTTTACTTTGCTAATACGCTCTGTTATGGTGCCTCCGGACGCTTAAACACCCAGGATCATGACGTATGTGCGTCCGCGTCGCAGCATCCCAGGGTAAGGAGTAAGCATGGACACGTTAGTAGACGGACTAAACTCGCCTGCGTTCAGGATCCGGGAACGGATCGGCGAATGCCACTTGAATGACCTGTTCGCTGCGAAGCCGGAGCTGCGCAAGGAGGCCGTGGAAGCATTCCTCGGCAAGCGGCCGGCGAACAGGCAGGATCGCTCGGTCACGTTCTCTACGAGGAACGAGAACGTGAACTATATCCAGTTCAAGGCCGCTGAGATCTCCCGCCGTTTCGGATATCTGAGCGTCGAGGGGCAGCAGCACCTCCTCGACCAGGTGAGGAAACTGCTGAAATGGCACAAGCTTTCCGTGCTCGACATCACGGTGCAGTGGAGCGAGCAGAACGAGCGGACTATCCGGGTCCAGGAGGCCGAGCCTCCCTACGAGGAGGACACCGCCATCTCGTTCGCCCTCTTATAGGGGGCCAAAACAGCACAGGGCGCAGCAGGGTACACCCCCGGCTGCGCCCTTCATCTTAGCCCCGTTTGACGCCCTAGAACCCAGATGATACATTGGGTTGACGCTCCCCGGAGCTTTTTTTGTATGGCCAAAACCTCACAGATCGCCCGCAATGCCAAGAAGGCAAAGCTCGTCGAGAAGTACGCTGTAAAGCGTGCGGCTCTTAAGGCTGCCGGAGACTGGGAAGGCCTCCAGAAGCTCCCTCGCAACTCGAGCCCGGTCCGCCTCAAGAATCGCTGCGCGATCTCCGGCCGCCCGCGCGGATACATGCGCCCGTTCGGCCTGTCCCGCATCGAGTTCCGCAACCTCGCCCGCGAGGGCAAGATCCCGGGCGTTAAGAAAGCATCATGGTAAACGACCGCGTCGGAGATTTCATCATCCGCCTTCAGAACGCCGGAGCGGTGGGGAAGGAAGTAGTATCCCTCCCGCACTCCGCATACCTCGAGGCTATCGCGAAGAAGCTCCGCGAGCTCGGCTACGTCGCTGACGTCGCCACCAAGTCCGGAGACAAGAAGATGCTCGAGGTCACCCTCGCGTACGACGCGAACGGGGCTCATCGCATCAAGGGTGTGAAGCGCGTGTCGAAGCCCGGCCGCCGCCTCTACGTGAACGCCCGCGAAGCGCACGGCGTGAAGAACGGCGTCGGCGCCCGCATCATCTCTACCCCGAAGGGCATCCTCTCCGATCGCGAGGCTCGCAAGGTCCGCGCCGGCGGCGAGAACCTCTTCGAGGTCTGGTAAATCATTTTTGTACGTATGAGCCGCCTTGCTAAGAAGCCCATCATCATCCCCGCTAAGGTCGAAGTGACCGCGACGGCTGACTCCGTATCCGTGAAGGGCGCGAAGGCGACCCTCTCGAAGCCGGTCCACCACTACGTCCAGATCGAGGTCACCCCGGAGGGCGTGGTCATCACCCCGAAGAACTCCTCGAAGCTCGCGAAGGCCCTCACCGGCACCTACGCATCCCACATCCGCTCCATGGTGAAGGGCGTCGAGACTCCGTTCAAGAAGGGGCTCATCCTCGAAGGCGTCGGCTACCGCGTGGAGCTCAAGGGCAAGGAGCTCGTCTTCACCGTCGGCTTCTCGCACCAGGTGAAGCTCCAGGTGCCTGAAGGCCTCACCGCCACCGTCGAGAAGAACGTCATCACCATCGAGGGTCCGGACAAGGCGATGGTCGGGCAGTTCGCCGCCAACGTCCGTTCCGTGAAGGAGCCTGAGCCGTACCTCGGCAAGGGCATCCGCTACTCGGACGAGACCATCCTCCGCAAGCAGGGTAAGAAGGCCGTATAACATCTATGAAAAACGCATCCACCGGAACCAAGTCAGCTCGCGAGCGCCGCCACGCGCGTGTTCGCGCGCGCATCAGCGGCACCGAAGCCCGCCCGCGCCTCGCCGTCTTCAAGTCCAACAAGTTCATCTCGGTGCAGGTGATCGACGACACCAAGGGCACCACCCTCGCGTCTGCACACGGCCGCGAGTTCAAGGGGTCGCTTGGCACCCAGGCGGTGGCTGTCGGCGCAGCAGTAGCGAAGCGCGCGAAGGAGAAGGGCGTCACGGCGGTCGTCTTTGATCGCGGCGGCTACCTCTACGGCGCGCAGATCAAGGCGCTCGCCGACGCGGCGCGCGAGGGCGGACTCACTTTCTAATACATTATGGCCTCTGACTCACTCATCCTCGCGAACGTCCCAGCAACCGCAACCCCTGCGGCTCCGGCTACCGACACCCGCCCGCCGCGCGGCGGCCGCCGCGATAGCGGACGCCCGGGAGGGAACCGCGGACGAGGACGCGAGCGCTCTCCGCGCGAGCGCTCGGAGTTCGACTCGGTGAACATCGCCGTGCGCCGCGTGGCCCGCGTGATGGCCGGCGGACGCCGCTTCAACTTCTCTGTCGCGATCATCATCGGCGACAAGAAGGGGCGCGTGGGCGTCGGCCTCGGCAAGGCGGCTGATACCGCGCTTGCTATCGACAAGGCTACTCGCGACGCGAAGAAGCACATGATCACCGTGCTCCGCACCGACACCAACTCCATCCCGCACGACGTGCGCATGAAGTACGCGTCTTCGGAGGTGGAGATCATGCCGTCCCGCGGCCGCGGCCTCGTGGCCGGCTCCTCGGTCCGCACCGTGCTCGAGCTCGCGGGCGTCACCGACGTGGTCACCAAGATCCATACCCGCACCAAGAACAAGCTCACCATCGCCCGCGCTACGGTCGAAGCGCTGAAGTCCCTCAACAAGCGCGGCTAATCATTTTCGTATGCAGCTCAACACTCTCAAGGCAAAATCCAAGCGCGTCACCAGCATGCGCGTCGGACGCGGCGGCAAGCGCGGCAAGACTTCCGGACGCGGCGGCAAGGGCCAGACCGCCCGCGCGGGACACAAGATCCGCCCGGAGATCCGCGACCGCATCAAGAAGCTCCCGAAGCGCCGCGGACACGGCAAGAACCGCGCACGCACGGTGCGCACCAGCCGCATCTCCTACATGCCGGTGAACCTCACCGCGCTCGAGGCATCCTTCGTTTCCGGGGACACCGTGAACACGGTCACTCTCGCCAGGAAGGGCCTCATCCGCGGCCGCTCGGTAAAGGCGAAGATCCTCGGCACCGGGGAGCTCACCAAGTCACTCGCCGTCTCAGACTGCGTCGTTTCCGCATCCGCCAAGGCCGCTATCGAGAAGGCCGGCGGCTCGGTCCTCTATGCTTAGCTCATTCTTCCACAAGCTCGGCACCGCCCTCTCCGACTCCGCTATCCGCAACCGCATCCTCTTCATCCTGGGTGCGTTCGCCGTATTCCGCTTCCTCGCCGCCGTGCCGATCCCGGGCGTCGACCGCTTCGCGCTCGAGTCCTTCTTTTTGAATAATCAGTTCTTCGGCCTCCTCAACATCTTCTCCGGCGGCGGCTTCTCGAGCCTCTCCATCGTGATGCTCGGCGTGGGTCCGTATATCACCGCATCCATCATGATGCAGCTCTCTACCATCATCTTCCCGGCCGTTAAGCGCATGCAGAGCGAGGACGGGGAAGCCGGCCGCGCCAAGTTCGTGAACTGGGGCCGCCAGCTCACCATCCCGATCGCGCTCATCCAGGCGGCGGCGTTCCTCTCGTTCCTGCGCGCCCAAGGCGTGCTCCTCCCGATGACCTCCGTCGAGCTCATCACGAGCATCCTCATCGTGGCTGCGGGCTCCATCCTCCTCATGTGGATCGGCGAGCTCATTACCGAGTTCGGCATCGGCAACGGCGTCTCGCTCATCATCTTCGCCGGTATCGCGGCAAGCATCCCGAGCGCTATCTCGCAGATGCTCTTCAGCGCGACCGCAGCCGATATCCCGGCATACCTCGGCTTCTTCGCGCTTGCCCTCGCGGTCATCTACGCGGTGGTGGTCGTGTCCGAGGCTGAGCGCTCCATCCCGATCGCGTACGCCCGCCAGGTGCGCGGCGGAGGCGCCGCATCAGGCGCTACCTACCTCCCGATCCGCCTCCTCCAGACCGGCGTGATCCCGCTCATCTTCGCGCTCTCGCTCCTCCTTCTCCCGCAGATGGTCCTCGCGGCGCTCTCCTCGTTCGGCTTCTGGTGGGCCGTGCCGGCTGAGGCGTGGTACGTGGCCTTCACGGCCAACCTCTACGCCTACGGGGCCGTCTACTTCCTGCTCGTGGTCATGTTTACGTACTTCTACACGCAGATCACCTTCGAGCCGCACCGCGTCGCGGACAATCTCCAGAAGTCCGGCGCCTTCGTGCTCGGCGTCCGCCCGGGTCCTGAGACCGAGCGCTACATCGGCAACGTCGTGAACCGCATCACGCTGCCGGGCGCGCTCTTCCTCGGATTCGTCGCGGTCGTGCCGTTCATCGTCCAGGGCATCACCGGCATCACGGCAATCCTCGTCGGCGGTACCGCGCTCCTCATCGCCGTCCAGGTAGTCCTCGACCTCGTGCGCAAGATCGACGCGCAGGTCTCGCTCCGCGAATACTAATCAGCGCGTGCTAGAGTTCACGCATATATGACTCGCGGCAAGCTCATACTCCTGATGGGTCCCACCGGGAGCGGCAAGAGCGTGCTCATGGAGCATGTCCGCGCGACATTCCCGGACATCTCCTACCTCCGGACGTACACCACGCGCCCGCGTCGCTCCGCGCTTGAGAATGCCGACTATGCATTCATCGACCAGCCGGCATTCGACGCCATGGCGGAGGGCGGGGAGCTTATCGAATATGCGCATCTGGAGAAGGGCTCCTACGGGACGCCGAAGAAAGACGTCGAGGATGGCCTGGCGGCCGGGCGCCTGATCATAAAGGAGATGGAAGTGCAGGGCATCCGGCAGGTACTCGCGAAGCTGCCGCGCGAGGACGTGAAGATCGTCTACGTGGACGCCGGCTCATGGGAGGAACACGAGCGCCGCGTACGCGCTCGCGCGGAGATTTCCGAGGACGAGCTCGCCAAGCGCAAGGAGCGCCATGATAACGAGCTGCCCTTCAAGCCGCAGGCCGACGTGGTCGTGGAGAATCTCCCGGGCAAGCTCGAGGAAGCGAAGGAGGCGCTCACCGCCGCACTCCTTTCCATACGGGAAGGGAAGATATAGATTTAATACATGAACGAGACCAAGACCATCTTCCTCTTCGGACGCCCCGGCTCCGGGAAGGGGACCCAGGCAAAGCTCCTCGCCGAGAAACGGGGCTGGAAGAATTTCTCCACGGGCGAGGTGTTCCGGAAGATCCGCGAGGAGGTGAGCCCGATCGGGGAGCGGGTCCGCGAGACCTATGACGCCGGCGGCCTCATCCCGGACTGGTTCCCATCCTATCTCTTTGAGGAGGCTATGCTCGGCATGGGGCAGTCCGAAGGAGTAGTGTGCGAAGGATTCCCGCGCACGGTGGCGCAGGCGGAGCTCGCGGACAGCGTCCTCTCGTGGATGAACCGGCCGTACGCGGTGCTCCATCTCTCAGTAGGGGAAGAGGAGGCATTGAACCGCATGCTCGAGCGCGCTAAGGAGGAGCATCGCCCGGATTCCGATGACGAAGCGAAGGTCCGCGCTCGTTTCGATACGTATCGCACCCAGACCGAGCCGGTGCTCGACTTCTTCAGGAAGCACGGGAAGCTCATCGAGGTGAACGGCGAGCAGAGCCGCGAAGCCATCCACGAGGACATCCTGAAGGTACTCGCATGATCGTACGCACTTCGGAACAGCGTGCTGACCTCATCGAAGCCGGCAAGCGCCTCGGCGTAGTGCTTGAAGCCGTCGCGGATGCGGTGAAGCCGGGCATCACCGTGCACGACCTCGACGCGCTCTCTGAGAAATTGATCCGCGATAACGGAGACGTGCCGGCGTTCAAGGGGTACACGCCAGAAGGCGCCGGGCGCCCGTACCCGTCCACCCTGTGCGTGTCCGTGAACGACGAAGTGGTCCACGGCATCTCGACCGATAGCGCCCGCGTGCTCGAGGAAGGGGACATCGTCGCCTTGGACCTCGGCCTCATCCATAACGGCATCGTGGTGGACTCTGCGGTAACCGTAGCCGTCGGCCAGACCGATGAGGCCTCATACGCCCTCATGGACGCCACGAAGGCAGCGCTCGAGGCGGGCATCGCAGCTGCGAAGGTAGGGAACCGCACCGGAGACATCTCGCACGCAATCGAGACCGCGTACGCGGGCACTAAGTTCTCTATCGTGAAGGTGCTCGGCGGGCACGGCGTCGGGGACAAGGTCCACGAGGAGCCGTTCATCTCGAACTACGGCCACCCGGGCACGGGGCCCGAGATCGAGCCGGGCCTGGTGCTCGCCCTCGAGCCTATCGCAAACATCGGGAAGGGCGGCGTCATGATGGCCGCAGACGGATATACCTACAAGACCAAGGATGGGAGTAGGAGCGCCCACTTCGAGCACACCATTTTGATAGAGGAGAGCGGGACGACGGTGGTTACGAGGAGGCCGAGCGAGGCGTAATAAACAGAAATCGCCCAACAGAGTCGAGAGACTTCCGTTGAGCGATTATTTGCTAAGGATCGAAGCGAACCAGACGAGGGCAGCAAGCTGCCATATCTTGAGCTCGGTGATAGGCTTCTGGAGCCACTGGCCGAACTCGCTCTTCCCGTCCTGCGGCATGAACTGCAATATCACGATGACCAGGATAAGGAAGAGAATGATGCTGATGACGGTTTGGGCAGCTTTGCCCAGGCCCTTTCTGAAGCCGTTACCGAAACTCTTGCCGAAACTCGACTCACTTTCCATTAGGGGAACTCCTGAATTGCTAGATGTGAGTATCACATGCTTTACATAAAAAGTCAACAACGAAGGCACGCAAAACCCTTTATCAGCCAGAGCTATACTATAGGAGTGCGGTTACCCTTAACTCTTTGCATATGAGCGACAACAACGAAACCGTAGTAGTGGACCGCGCGAGCGGGAACGGAGGATGGGCGGTAGCGGTGGTCATCCTGGTCATCGTCATCGCCGGCATCTTCCTCTGGATGCAGTACGGCGCTGCGCCGGCAGAAGACACCGGAGGCCTCGACATCAATGTCACGGTCCCGGCAGGCTCGGGCCAGGAAGCGGGCCCGGCGGAATAAGGAGAGAAGCGAAAACGCCCCTCCGGGGGCGTTTTGCGTTTAGGGCCGTTCTTCCGTATACTGCGGGCATTACAACGCCCTAGGCGATTTATTTTTATGGAAATCAACCACCCGAAGAAGGAACGCACGTTCGTGATCGTGAAGCCGGACGGCGTGCAGCGCGGCCTCGTGGGCGAGATCACCCGCCGCTTCGAGAACACGGGCCTCAAGATCGTGGGCATGAAGATGTGCATCCTCCCGGAGGAGAAGCTCTGGAAGCACTACGACAAGGACGACGAGTGGTTCCTCAAGAAGGGGAACAAGATCGTGGAAGGGAAGACCGCGGCAGGCATCAAGATCGACAAGGAGCCGATCGAGTACGGCAAGGACATCATCCGCGTCCTCGTGAAGTACATGACCGCAGGCCCGGTAGTGATGATGGCGCTCGAAGGCAACCAGGCGGTAGCCGTGGTGAAGAAGCTGGTCGGCGAGACCGAGCCGGCGACGTCCGACGTCGGAACCATCCGCGGGGACCTCACCCTCGACTCCTACGACATCTGCTCGGTGGACGACCGCGCGGTCCGTAACCTCATCCACTGCTCGGACGAGGTGGAGAACGCCAACAAGGAGCTCGCCATGTGGTTCGCCCCGGAAGACCTCACTACCTACAAGAGCGTCCAGGAGGCCATCCTCTACGACGTGAACCTCGACGGCATCCTCGAATAATCCACAGGCTCTTCATGGAGGGTTGATATACTGAGGGACGGAGGCATTCCTTAAAAACGCAATTGCCTACTCACGGGAATCCACCATATCGGGCTTCTGGCGAATCCGTAAGGAATCCGACGAAACCCGATGCGGATACCCACTTGGCATACCAGTTGCTTGAATTAGGAATGACTCCGTACAAAAGACCCGCTCCGGCGGGTCTTTTGCATGATAAAGTTCAGGTATCCATGCCGTCCCGCTGGCTCCTTATCGCCTTCGCCCTCTGCGCGCTCCTTGCGGCGTTCCATCTCCTTGCGATCGACCACTTCTGGTACTGGCTCTACCCCTGGTCCGACGTCCCGATGCATATGCTCGGCGGAGCGGCTATCGGAGCCTGCGCTATCGCGTTCCTCGGCTCCTACCGCCCTGTAGGATATCTCCTCATCATCGCGGGTGCCGCGGTCGCCTGGGAGGTGTTTGAGGCCGTAGCGGGCGTTGCCGGGGTCGTGGGCGACAACTACGTCTGGGACACCGCCCTCGACATCCTCGACGACTCCATCGGCGCCGTGCTCGTCTACGTCATCGCCCGATTCACTACATGGAAGGACTCCGCGTAACCTTCGTCGGCGGAGCGGAGACCGTCACCGGCTCGAACTTCCTCGTCGAGAGCGGGGAGGGGAAGCTCCTCATCGACTGCGGCATCGAGCAGGGCCGCGACTACTGCGAATCCTGCACGTACGACGCGTTCTCGTTCGATCCCGCTGCCATCGACGCGCTCGTGATCACGCACGCGCATCTCGACCACGTGGGCCGCTCCCCGAAGCTGGTGCGCGACGGCTTCCGCGGCAAGGTCTTCATGACCGAGCCCACCCGGGACCTGGCCGAGCTCATCCTCCGGGACAGCGTCAACATCCTGCGCATGGAGGCGCAGAAGCTCGGGAAGGAGCCGATCTTCGGGCGCGAGGATGTCGATACCTTCCTCTCGCTTATCGAGACGGTGCCGCTGCGCACCGAACACCAGGCAGCTCCGGGACTTTCCATATACCTGCGCGAGACCGGGCACATCCTCGGCTCCGCGAGCGTGCGAGTGAAGGCTGCGGACGGCACCACCATGGCCTTCACGGGAGACATCGGCAACAAGCCCTCGCCGTTCCTGCCGGACCCTGAATTCATCCCGGACGCCGACGCGGTGTTCATCGAGAGCGTGTACGGGGACCGGGTCCATAATCACCGCGAGAACCGCTCCAAGGAGCTCCGAGACGCCATGGACCGCGCGATACGGAAGGGAGGCGCGATACTGATGCCCGCGTTCTCCATAGAGCGCACGCAGCTCCTCCTCTACGAGCTTTCCAATATGTTCGATGCCGGCGAGCTCCCGAAGATCCCGGTGTTCCTGGATTCGCCGCTCGCCATCAAGGTGACCGACGTATACAAGAAATGGGCGGAGAAGTACTTCAAGGACGCAGTGCAGGACGAGCTCTCCCGCGAGCACGATATCTTCGGCTTCCCGTTCCTCACGAAGACCGAGACCCGGGAGGAATCCTTCGAGATCGGGAAGACCCCGAACCCGAAGCTCATCATGGCGGGCGCGGGCATGAGCCATGGCGGCCGCATCGGCGGGTGGGAAGAGAAGTACCTCCCGGACCCCAATTCCACGCTCTTCATCGTGGGATACCAGGCGCCCGGAAGTCCGGGGCGCATGCTCCAGGAGGGCGTGAAGAAGGTGCGCATTAACGGGAAGTTCGTGCCGATACGCGCCTCAGTGGAGACGCTCGGATCGTGGTCCGCGCATGCGGACCGGGACGGGCTCATCGCGTTCGCGGAAGGGTCGCTGCCGCGCGCGAAGCTGTTCTTCGTCGGACTCGGCGAGCCGTCTGCCGCGCGCTTCTTCGCGCAGCGCATCCATGACTACTTGGGCGTGAAAGCCGTGGTGCCGGTGAAGGGGGAGACGTGGGAGATACGGAAGGAGGGAAGCAAGAAAGTATAAACCGCCCGGATTTCTCCGAGCGGTTTTTAGTCGATACCTGGTTCAGGCGGCCTTCGCCATCCCTTTCTTTGAAAGGACGAAGATGCGGCGTTGCGAATTCGGTTGCTGCGGCTTGAGCCATTTGCGCTTCTGCGCAGTCAGCGCAACCTTATTGGGGATGCGGAAGCGGTAGACATGGCCGCCGTTGTGCAGATTGATTTCGCATACCGGTCCGACTGCATCGTTGTTGATGCGCAATGTCCTCGTGACGGACGGATCCTTCCGGGGTTCGAACAGGCACTGGAGCAAGAGACCTGTGTCCACATGCATGGGAAGCGAGATTGGAGACATCCGCATGTCGCCGAATCTGCCTTCCAGCAGGTTGAGCAGGTTGGTTACTTCAGGAGTGAATCGCAAGGTACACCTCGTTTCTGTTTCAGGAAGCAGGGTAACATAGAAGTCAAGATTAGGCAATACATATACAAAAAGAAAAGGCCGCCCGCAGCATGCGGACGGCCCGTATCTTCGCCCTTCGATTACGCTGCTATGGCTTTGAGCCTTGGTTCCAGCATCTTGTCGACCTCGCAACGTCCCCGATCGTTCAGATAGAGGAAGGCGCGGGATCCGTACTCGCAGACCCCGAACCACCCGTTCTTCTTCAGCTCCTGCGCAGCCTCGAGCGTGAGCGGAATCTTGGTATGATCGCGTAACTCGCGATCCATGATCACACACGCGGCTTCGTGGCCGCTGATGAAGACATAGGCTTCGACGCGCGGGGGATACCCGGCGCCGACGATCGCGGCAGCGATTTTCGAGCTCTTGACCGGTCTCATGTCCGCAGGCCTTCCGTCCTGCATCGCCCCCTTCTGAGACTTCATGAAATCACCGTTCAAGAAATCATGAATCGAATTTCTCGTAATTCTACGTAACACTACACTCTCCCTATAAAGAACTAAGCGGCTATCGTAGCAAAAGAGGGGAGCGCTGTCGAATAGATAAAGAAAAAACCGCCCTAAGGGCGGTCCTTCCTTACGCTACCTTCTTCGCGATGCGGGCGAATACCTCAGGGTGGTCCTTCGCGAGGGTGGCGAGGACCTTGCGGTCGAGCTCGATGCCGCCCTTCTTGAGCTTGTCGATGAACGAGCTGTATGACTTGAGGCCGTTCTCGCGGACTGCCGCGTTCACGCGGACGATCCAGAGCTGGCGGAACTCGTTCTTCTTCTCGCGGCGGTCGTTGAACTGGTACTTGCCCGCGTGGACGAGCGCCTCCTTCGCGAAGCGCTCCTTCTTCGAGCGGATACCGCGGTAGCCCTTGGCGCGCTTCAATACTGAGCGGCGGCGCTTAGCGGCGATGACTCCTCCTTTGACTCGTGGCATACGTAAAAGATTACCTGATTAACGGGCCTTCTTCGCCGTCCCCGGGAAGAAGCGCGCGCGAGACTTGTTCGAAAGGTTGAAGGCTACCGAGCGGCGCTTGGTGCCCTTGGTATTGCCGCGTTCCTTCGCATTGAAATGGTTCTGGCCGGACTTGCGCGCGACGAGCTTGCCGGTCTTGGTGACGCGGATCCGCTTCGAGTATGACTTGTTGGTTTTCATGGTGTTTCGGTTGGTTTGTCTCCTTTCTCCCGCTTCGCCTGCGCCTGCATGTCCCGCTCGATCACTCCGGCGAAGCCCTTCGGGCTCCTCGTCACCGGCTCGGCCATCTTGAAGGCGTACGGGACGAGCTGGAGGAACTTCTCGAGGCGGGCCTTGAGGAATACCTCCTCCATGCCCTTGTAACGGCCCTTGAGGAAGAGTTCGGCGCGGACGCGATGTCCTTCGGCGAGCCACTCGGCTGCCTTCCGGGCCTTGAGCTGCATATCGTGCTCCCCGGTGCCCACTTTGATCTGGACTTCCTTGGTTTCCGAGACTTTAGCCTTGGCCTTCACGGCCTTCTCCTTCTTGCTCCGTTCGTACTCAAATTTACCATAATCCATCACTTTCGCAACCGGCGGGGTGGCGCTCGGGCTGATCTCGATGAGGTCCATCCCGGCCGTCTCGGCGGCCTTCAGGGCCTCGGCGAGGCTGATGACGCCTAGGTTCTCGCCCTCCGCGCCGATGACGCGTAGTTCTTTCGATCGGATCTCACGATTGATGCGGACGGGTTCGTTGGCCAAAAGTAGATGGACTGTACCACGCGGAGCGCCTTTTAGCGAACCAGCCCCGCGTGGGCGGGGCTGGTATCGCGTGGGTGGGGAGGTATTAGTTGGCCTCGGCGTTCGCGTCAAGCGTGCTCGTCGCCGCAGCGTCGATGTCCTCGCTGAACTCGCGGAGGAGGTCGGAGAGGTCCTCCATGTCCTCGGCGCACTGCTTCTCGTCTGCCTCAGGGCCGCGGCAGTGTTCGGCGATCTGGTCGCGGTAGTAGCCGATGTCCTC
Source organism: uncultured Candidatus Saccharibacteria bacterium (assembly GCA_964569655.1). Classification (GTDB taxonomy): domain Bacteria; phylum Patescibacteriota; class Minisyncoccia; order Phycocordibacterales; family Phycocordibacteraceae; genus C7867-001. The sequence goes on along the minus strand of CAZMTN010000002.1, from coordinate 13,881 downwards.
GCGCCCGTCCTGAAGGACGTTGTCGAGGTCCTGGGTGTTCGAGTACCAGAGATACCCGACGACGATGAGAAGAACGAAGAGAATGCCTGCAATAATCCATGCGAGATTGCTTTCGCGGGTGTCCATACAGAATGATTAGGGATATAAGGCTCCGCTAGGCGGGGCGTCGCTACACCTTGCTCCTCGGGCCGTGAAGGCTTCATGAAGGAGATTTCATGCTCGTTAACGGCTTATTCACGCGGTCTCCCTATACTTAGGGAGGTACCAGCTAACCAATCTGTATGGCAACTATCGTTAATAACCCGAACGGCTCGAGCGACGGCGTCGCCGGCTGGGTGATCGCTGCGGCGCTCATCGTCGTCATCGCTCTCATCGCGCTCTTCGTGTGGCCCGGGTATGCCGCGACCGGCGACACGAATACCGTGCAGTACGTGCCGGTAGACACGGACGAGGACGACACCATGCCGGCGCCGATCCTCAATACGACGATCAACGCGACGACCACCAACAACTACTCGACCACTACTAACGAATAGCCTAACCTCAACTCACCACTATGGAATTCATCATCTGGATCATCTTCGGCGCGCTCGCAGGCTGGATCGCGTCGATGATCATGAATACGAACAACCAGCAGGGCCTCCTCATCGATATCGTCGTCGGTATCGTGGGCGCCGTGCTCGGCGGATGGATCATGAGCATGCTCGGCGCGCAGGGCGTCGACGGATTCAACATCTACAGCCTGCTCGTAGCTATCCTCGGAGCCGTGGTGCTCCTGTGGATCGTGAAGATGATCCGCAGGGCGTAAAGGAAGGGAAGAGGAAAAACCGCCCGAGAGGGCGGTTTTTCGCTGGACGTTGGCCCTTGTGAGGCATATAGTGCCCGCGGAAGGAGAAAGCTCATGGCTAAGAAAGAGAAGGTGAGGCACGGGAACATCGTCACGATTGTCTCTAGGTTCTCGCAGTACAACGGCAAGCAAGGAGAAGTTGTGGAGATAAATCACGACGATAAGAACGAGGACGGCGCGTTCGGGGTCCGGTTCCATCGGAGCCAGATGCTGAACCACGTCAGCTCGCCGGAAGACTGCATCGTCCGGCATCGGCGCAACGAGCTCCAGATCGACCAGGACTGGAACGTCGAGAGTCGCGCGCTCCGCGTGTACGGGCGGATGTACCACACGACCTACTCGCTTTGCTTCGACTTCAGCCCGAAGAACCCGTGCATGCGCGAAGGCTGTACCGCACATGCGGTGAAGCGGTGCGTATTCAATTGCTGGGGTTCAGTGTTCGAGCGCGACTGGTGCACAGAGCATGCGAAGCTCGATGGCTGGAGCGGCGACTTGGTCCCTGAGACAAAGAAGGACTATGTGCCCGCGACGCCGATGCGTGATAAAGAAGCAGCGTAACCCGTGAAGCAGATGCCCGCTGGGCCGCACTGCTTGGCGGGTTTTCTGTTTACTTCGCTTCGATGAACCCTCGCAATGCGCTATGCAGCCCTGCGGTATCGAGATCCTTCGGGAGTACCGAATCATTCTCGACATCCCTGCTCCCTGCAGGGAGAATGAAGATATTCTTGCTTTCCGGGTGCTTCCCGAGCACCACTTTCATGCCTTCGTTCTTCATTCGCTCGAGGAGATCATCTATGGGCGTGACGAAACCCGGATACTTCTCCTCGTCCGCCTTAAGTTTCGCGTATGACTCAGGCTTAAGCCCTGGGAAGGGAAGCACTTCCTGGCTCTCGATGAGGTGCAGGACATCGAGCCATCGGCCGAGCGCCTCTGCCTCGTTTCCGCTTCGTTCGGTCTCGTTCTCTCCCGCAGGTTTCGGAGGGCCTTCGTTCATGAGGGGAGGATAGTACGTGCCTCAGGCTTATACTGTACGTACGACATGCATGAGATCGAGATAAAGGCCCAGGTGCGTGATAGGGAAGCATTGCTCGCGAAGCTCGGTTCGCTCGGCTGCGCGCTTTCTGACCCTGTAACCCAGGACGATACCGTCTATGCGAAGAACGTCGGCTCGGTCGCGGAGTTCGTCCGGAACTCGGCCTTCCTGCGCATCCGCGTCCAGGGGAGCAGCAAGACCATCTTCACGGTGAAGCACCACGAAGGCCGCGATGCCAACGACCCGACCGGAGTGCCGGTCGAGTACGAGCTCGAGATAAGCTCGCGCGATACGATGCAGCAGATCCTTACCGTGCTCGGCTTCAGGGAAGCGGTGCGCGTGAAGAAGACACGCCGGAAGTGCAGATACCAGGAGTGGGAGATCTGCCTGGACGAGGTCGAAGGCCTCGGCACGTTCATCGAGATAGAGCAGATGGCAGCGCTCGAAGAGGCGGAGGCTGCCCAGAAGGGGATGGTGGAGTTCCTGCTATCACTCGGGATAGAGAAGGAAGATATGCCGGCACAGCGGTACGATATCGCGCTCATGGGACGCAGGGCATGAACAAGCGCCAGTTTTTACAATCGCTCAACGACGTGTGGTGCCGGCTCGCGGTTACGAAGCACGGCGTCGGCGTCGTGGCCATACGGAACATCCCCAAAGGCATCGATCCATTCAAGAACTGCGACCCGTTCGGCGACGTACTTGAGGTGTCCGAGAAGGAACTGGATGCGAGTCCGGCGCCGGAAGAAGCCAAGCAGCTGGTACGCGACTTCTGCGCGCTCCAGGATGGCGCGTATTTCGTTCCGGATTACGGCATCGACGCGCTAGACAAGTCCTATTTCCTGAACCATTCCAGGACACCCAATATGATCACGCGCGAGAAGGGAGAGCGGTTCATCACTGCCCGCCCCGTTAAGAAGGGCGAAGAGCTTACGGCCGACTACGGGCAGTATCACGAGTACGTGCGAGAGTTCGAGAAAAGAAAAAAGCGCCCGAAGAAGCGCTGACGCGGTGATGGTATTGTCTCAGGTATGGACATGCTCGTGCACATACTCATCTTCCTCGCCTCGATAGGCATCGTCTGGTTCTTCGTCGACGTGCTCATAGAGGCGGTGAATCGCATCTCGCGGCGCTATTGCAGGAGCGGGTTCTTCACCGCGTTCTTCATCCTTGGGTTCCTCACCTCGATAAGCGAGATATCGGTAGCGGTGAACTCGAGCCTCGCGGCAGTCCCCGGGGTGTCTGCAGGGAACCTTATCGGCGCGTCGTTCGTCCTGCTCCTCTTCATCACCCCGCTGTTCGCCCTCTTCGGGAAGGGCATACGCCTCAACGAGGCGATATCGAGCAGGGCGCTTGCCCTCATGCTCGGCGCGGTCGGGCTCCCGGCGCTCCTCGTCATGGACGGCAACATCACGCGCACCGAGGGATTGCTCGCGATCCTCGCGTACGGGACCGTGGCGTACGCGCTCTACCGCAGGCGCGCGCCCATACGCGCGTGCGACCCCTTCGAGGAAGAGGAGGGCGGCAGGACGCGGCGTATGGCAGCAGACCTCATGCGCGTAGCGATAGGGGGAGCCGCCATATTCGCGGCTGCGCATTTCCTCGTAGGCGAAGCGGTCTATTTCGCAGCCGCGCTCAGCGTGCCCAATTCGCTCATCGGCCTGCTCATGCTCTCGATAGGAACTAATGTTCCCGAGATCGTCATCGCCTTCCGATCAATACTCCGGGGTCGCAGCGATATCGCGTTCGGGGATTATCTCGGCTCGGCAGCGATGAACACGCTCATCTTCGGCGGGCTCGCCGTCGCGTCCGGCCCGTTCTTCGTCGAAGCGTCGGAATTCGTGATGACCACCGTTCTGCTCGTGTCAGGGCTTGGGATGCTGTGGCTATTCGCCCGGTCGCAATCGACCATCTCCCGCATGGAAGGGGCCGTGCTCCTCCTATTTTATGTCGCCTTTTTCACGCTCCAGGTCTGGAATGTATTCCGGCTCGCGTCGTAGCGCTAATCAAAGCTTCATGGGGTATCGGGTAGGGTTAATAGTGTTGCTTGTCCGCGACAAATTACAAACCAGTAACGCTACAGCCTATGAAAAAACTTCTTGCGCTGTCGTTCATTGGAGTATTGGGGTTTCCGCTCAGCTCTCTTGCAGCGACATATCACTATCTCGACGTGACAGGTACCGCGCACACCGTTGAGGCAGCGTCCGCAACGCAGGCGCTGAACTTCGTCAACGCCTTGCCGAACACCATCCACAGCGGTGTCGCGCTCGACATGGGAATCCTGGAGCCTGGAGAGAATTACGGGCAGACGTATCAGTACCGTACGATCTACGGGACGAACGCGTACGTGCAGGCGGCGACGCTAGATGCAGCGCGCCTGCTTGCGACTGACCGCGCCCCGACCAGCGGGTTCTACATCGTTCAGTAGCCAGAATGGGAATCGGGAAAGGAGAAAACCGCCCGTGAGGGCGGTTTTCCTTATCGGTGGAAGTGGCGGGAATCGAACCCGCGTCCGAATCCGTTTACATGAAACGCTTCTACAACGCATAGCCGGTGTTGGGGGTTCAGCAGCGACATAAGAACGCCGGCGAAAGCGTCGCTGCCTGATCTCAGGGTTTAACGGACGGCGGGAGAAGTGCCGTACGCGATCTCATAGGATATTCCGCCCGTCCTTTCCGCTATGAGAGCCGGGAAAGGAGGACGTCGCTCAGGCGAAAGCGCGAAGCTTTTACGCGTAAGCGAACGCGAAGCTCTTACCGAAGTAAGGAGACTTCACGCTTGCAAAGGTATTGTCTGCAAGTTTGGTGCCCGATGGATTCAAGTGGCATCCGGGCGTGCACTGCGTTGCGCGATTTCAAGGAACAGACCGTCGAAGCCGGTCACTCCCTCTGAAGACAGAATATCTTCCGTGCTCAAAGCGAATGATCGAGAGGGGAGGGCGGGACCGGCGGATGCCGGCCCCTGTCCTCAGTCATTGTACTTGCCGTGCTTGTCCGCGTTATCGGAGCGAGCCTCGTCGTCCCGGTCGTTCGGGTGCTTATCGGCGCCTCCGCCGAAGCTTTCGACGGAGAACTCGCGCAGGTCGTGCTGATCTTCCTGATCCGCAAGGCGTTTCTTCGGTCCGTTCATGACGCACTCCTCTGATCTATCGGTTTTTCAGTGCTCGCTCCCGTTCGCGGTCCGCATCCTTGCGCTTCAGGTCTTCTCGCCTGTCCGCCTTGTGCTTTCCGCGTACGATCGCGATGCGTACTTTGATGAGCCTTCCTTTAGTATACACCTCAATCGGGACGATTGTCAACCCTTTCTTCTGCTCCGCGTCGCCGAGCGCGCGGATCTGCGCCTTAGAAAGGAGGAGCGTGCGTACACGCGCGGGATCGTATTCCTTCGGCGTGTTGGTCGCTTGGTAGGGAGGGATGGTGGCGCCCGAGAGGTACGCCTCGCCGCCGCGCACGATGATGCGAGAGCCGTCCAAGGAGCCGTGCTTCGCGCGGAGCGCCTTCACTTCGTGCCCGTAGAGCTCCATGCCCGCCTCGAATTCCTCGAGGCGTTCGAATCGGAGACCCGCCTTCTTGTATTCGATCAGCGTCGCCATGATTGAGAGGTTACTCGATATATTGTATGTTGTATAGCAAGTATGGCACCTGCCCCCCAGAAGCCTTCCCCCGACAAGAAAGGGCGGAAGCGCTCCAGCCGCGACCCCCGCCGCTTCCTCCCGAAGGGCACTTCGGGCTTCATGGGCAACCTCATCTCGACGGTATTGATCCTCCTCATCCTCATGAGCGCATACTCGCTCATCGCGGGGAACGCGGAGAAGAAGGAGGAGATCCCATTGTCACAGGTCGCGGCGGACGTGAAGGCCGGCCAGGTTGAGTCGATCGAGGTAGCGGGGGACACGCTCTCGCTCTCATACGCCGGGGACGTGGAGAAGACCTCCATGAAGGACCCGTCCGCCGGCATCCCGGAGACGCTCGCGACCTACGGCGTCACGCCGGAGCAGCTCTCCGCGGTCGAAATCACCATCGCGAACGAGAGCGGCTGGAAATTCTGGCTCGCCACCGTCGCGCCGTTCGTGCTCCCGATTATCTTCCTCGGCATCCTCTTCTGGTTCCTCACGCGCCAGGTGCGCGGCGCGGGCATGCAGGCGTTCACCTTCGGGCAGTCCAAAGCCCGCATGATCGACCCGACCGATTCCACGCAGCGCGTCACGTTCGCGGACGTCGCGGGAGCGAAGGAAGCGAAGGAAGAGCTCCTTGAGATCGTGGACTTCCTCAAGAACCCGAAGAAGTTCCTCGACATCGGCGCGCGCATCCCGAAGGGCGTGCTCCTCATGGGAGCCGCGGGCACCGGCAAGACCATGCTCGCCCGCGCGGTAGCGGGGGAGGCAGGCGTGCCGTTCTTCTCGGTCTCGGGCTCCGAGTTCATCGAGATGTTCGTCGGCGTAGGCTCCTCCCGCGTCCGCGACCTCTTCCAGCTCGCGAAGAAGTCCGCCCCGGCCATCATCTTCATCGATGAGATCGACGCCATCGGCCGCGTTCGCGGTTCAGGCGTCGGTGGTGGCAACGACGAGCGCGAGCAGACTCTGAACCAGATCCTCGTCGAGATGGACGGCTTCGAGCAGGCGGAGAAGGTAGTGGTGATGGCAGCGACCAACCGCCCGGACATCCTCGACCCAGCCCTCGTGCGCCCAGGCCGCTTCGACCGCCGCGTCGTCATCGACCTTCCGGATAGGAAGGACCGCGAGGACATCCTGAAGGTGCATTCGCGCAAGAAGCCGCTCGGTCCTGACGTCAATCTTTCCGTAATCGCAGAACGCACGCCGGGATTCTCCGGAGCGGATCTCGCCTCCCTCATGAACGAGGGCGCCATCCTCGCCGCGCGCGAGAACCGCAAGGAGCTCACCCAGTACGACCTCATCCGCTCCATCGAGAAGGTCATGCTCGGTCCGGAGCGAAAGTCCCACCTCCTCTCGAAGAAAGAGAAGGAGCTCACCGCGTACCATGAGGCGGGACACGCGCTCGTATCCTCGGTGCTCCCGTTCGCGGACCCGGTCCACAAGATTTCCATCATCTCCCGCGGGCGCGCCGCCGGCTACACGCTCAAGCTCCCGTTCGAGGACAAGAAGATGCAGAGCCGCAAGCAGTTCCTCGACGACATCGCCGCTACCTTGGGCGGCTACGTAGCGGAGGAGATGGTCTTCGACGACCTCACCACGGGCCCGTCTAACGATCTCGCCGTCATCACCAACCTCGCGCGCAACATGGTCGCCCGCTTCGGCATGTCGGATAAGGTCGGCCCGGTCGCCTTCGCCGGAGACTCCGAGTTCGGCCCGCACTACTCCCAGGAAGTCGCCGCCAAGATAGACGGGGAAGTCACCCGTATCCTTGAGGAGGGCCGCGAGCGCGCGAAGGTCGTGCTCCAGGACCACCGCAAAGCCCTCGACTCCATCGCGAAGAAGCTCATCGAGGTAGAGACCATAGAACGCGAGGAATTCGAGAAGCTCCTCGTGCTGAACGGCATCACCCCTAAGGCGAAAGACGAAGAAGGTATTATCATTGCTCCGGGCGAGAAGGGAGACATATCCGCCCAGTAGAAAGAAGCCTTCCGTAGCTCAATGGTTAGAGCACCAAGCTTATACCTTGGCGGTTCTTGGTTCGAGTCCAAGCGGAAGGACAAGAAAGTGCTATAGTCCCGGGTAGGCCGCACATGGGCGGTGGAAGGAGGAAAAGATGCTTTCGATGAAGCCTGAATTCATCCGCGGCGATCCCTTTGACGGGATTCAGCCGAAGCCGCGTGGCGGCGACTAAGAAGGCCAGGGCGCAGCGGGACATTCACACCGCTGCGCCTCTTCTTTTGCTAATGAAAAGGCCTGCGCATGCGCAGGCCTTCATTTGAAGCTAATCCGGTCGAACTGATCGAGCATGCTCATGCGGGTTTCGAGCACCATGAGCGGCACTACGGGTGCGAAGGATACATAGGTGAACTCTGTGATCGGCTCGAACAGGTCTTGGTCGAGGATATAGATGTATCCCGGCTTCAACCGACGCGCTCCGTACACGTTCAGGATCGGCGTCCGCCGCCACGAGAACCAGCCGTAATCGTGCTGCCAGCCCCAGGTGCCCGAGGGATCGACGACCATAGACTTCAGGAGCGCGATCTCGATGATGGTCGTGGCGTATATCGCGCACAGGTTCTGCTTCAGCTCGTCGCTGTATCCGCTCGCTTGCCTCGGCTCGAGAGCGGTACAGAGCGTCGGTGATCCATGCAGTACGAAATGCTTTTCAGATAGCCGACACAGGAAGTCGGCGATGCGCTTGTCGTCCATAGCTCCGCTCCTGGTTGGTTTCCGAGAGCCTTATACCACGGAGCTATTGCCGCGGGAAGAGATCGATAAGGAGGTCCGAATTGTAGAATTCCGCGGCGAGCCCGCCGAAGCTGTACTTCTTCCCGCCGATCTCGATCTCCGCGCCGCCAACCTGGGGATTTTCCTTAGGTTCAGAATGCGCGAAGCCGATATTGAAGAGCGTCGAGAGGATGGCTGGCTGGTCCTCGATAGGGAAGCCTGCCCTTTCCCACTGCGCTTCGATCTCCTTAAGGAAAAGCCCGGCGTAGAGGTAGCTCCAGTAGTGGTTGTGCTGGTCGGTCATGCGGGTGAAGCGCGCGGTCTTCAGATCCGTCGTACCTGTCGGGAAATCGAGGAGATTTTCATACTGCGCTCCCGGGTAGAACGGGGAGGAAGGATTGGTGAGATGACTCTCCACCTGGATGGCCGTGTCCTCCTTCATGCCCATCACGCCCCAGGAGAACTGGGTCTGGGGACCGAGGATCTTTAAGGGATAGAAGAACTGCTTGTAGTTCTCGCGGTCGGTGAAGAAGAGGCGCAGCTGCTCGGTGACGAGATTCGCGACGATGACGCGAGGCTCAACGTCCGCGTCCTCCGGCCGCCCGGTTGATGGCCGCGGTGTCCTTCCGGATGGCCGCTTCGAGCACCGCCCATTCCTCGGTATGGCTCCAGGCGACGTCTCCCGCGCTCCCGGCGCCCGCGAGGAAGCTTTCCTGCTGGAGGTCCACGATACCTTCGGTGTTGGTGATGCCGAGGCGGACGGCGAAGTACCCGGCGACGAGGAGGAAGCCGATCGCGGCGAAGATGTAGACGAGGATTTCGAAAATCTGCTTGAGCATTTCCTTCCGACTATACCGGAAGGGGGGTGGGACGCAAATGAATGGCTATTCTGTAGGGTCGGTGGGGTGGACGCAATAGGAATCCGCGTGGCAAAGCTCGTACCAGGACCCGTTCTCGAAGACCTGGTACGTGAGAGGCGCGCGCAGGAGCTCGGAAAAGCTGCTGAATGCGACCGCCGCATCTAATTCTTCATCCATGAAGGTGAATACCTCATCAAGATCCGTAAGTGCTGCGGGATATGTCTTATGCTTCACGAGGTATAAGGCTAGGAGGCCTTGAATCTCGATCAGTCCCGAGTCTAGTTCATAGGCCATGTCTTCCACTGTCTCCTGCGTGCCGCAGTATCGCTGTCCTGTGCTCAGGGTGGCGCAGAGCTTCCATGAGCCGCCAGCGTCTTCGGTGTATGCGTATGGCTTTCCCGTTTCCGGATCCGCGTTAAGGCTCCGCTCGAAAGAATCGAGGAGCGTGCTGACCTTTGTCTGGTGCCAGAGGGAGATGGCCGATGTCCCCGCGTTGATACGGTTTCGCCGGACCACGTCCCTGACTTCATCCATGCCGAATTCCTGGCTCACCTCGCTGCTGCCGGTACGTACAGCTGCCGTAGAGAGTACGACGATTCCGATTAAGGCGACAAGGCAGAATATGAGCAGTCCTTTCATGCGGTGAAGTATAGCGTCACTCGGGATGGATCTCGGCCTCCGCACGGGCAGCGAGCTCCTTGAGGAGCGGGTGCTTCTTCAGGTCCGGATCCTTTTGTATGAGTTTTTGCGCCTCGTTGCGTGCCGCTTCCACGAGCTTGATGTTCCGGATCGCCTCCATGGCGATGTCCGAGACGCCCCACTGGCGGGCGCCATACAGTTCTCCCGCGCCGCGCAGCGCGAGGTCGTATTCGGAGAGCTCGAAGCCGTCTTTCGCGGACACGAGCGCGTTCAAGCGGTTCTTCGTCGCTTCGCCGTACGACTCCGGGAGCACGTAGCAGTACGCCTGGTGCGTGGAGCGGATGACGCGCCCCCTGAGCTGATGCAATTGAGAGAGCCCGAAGCGCTCCGCCCCTTCGATGAGGATGACGGTCGCGTTCGGCACGTTCACGCCGACTTCGACCACCGACGTCGCGACGAGTATATCGATGCTTCCTTTCGCGAAACGATTCATCACGTCCTCCTTGTCCGCCGGCTTCATTTTGCTGTGGAGGATGCCGATCTCGGCCTCCGGGAACACCTCGCGTTTCAAGCGCTCCGCTTCCGCTTTCACGGACTTCGCCTGGAGCGCGAGCTCCTTCGTGGGATCGGGCTCATTGATGCGCGGACAGATCACGTACGCCTGATGCCCCTCCTTCATCTGGGACCGGATGCGCTCGTATCCTTCCTCGCGCTTCTCAGGGCCGAGCACCTTCGTAAGGATGGGCTTTCTTCCTGCCGGCATCTCATCGAGGAGGGAGATGTCGAGGTCTCCGTAGATGGTGAGCGCGAGCGTGCGGGGGATAGGGGTCGCGGTCATGGAGAGGAGGTGCGGCGCGATATTGTCCTTGCGCACCAGGCTCTGGCGGTGGATCTTCCCGAAGCGGTGCTGCTCGTCGATGATGGCGTACGCCAGATTCTGGAACTGGAGCGACTTCTGGATGAGCGCGTGCGTCCCGATGACGATCGGGATCTCGCCGTTAGCCACCCATTTCTTGAACTGCGCCTTCGAGATATGCGTGGATTCCTCGCGGTTCACCTTCGAGGGGAACTTCCGGCACTCGCTCCCCGTGATGAGCCCGATCGGGATCGGGTGGTCCTTGAAGTACGAGATGAAGGTGCTGAAATGCTGCTTCGCGAGGATCTCGGTCGGGCACATGTACGCGACCTGGAGGTGCCCGCCTTCGCGGCGCTTGATGATGGCGGCCGCGCCGACCGCGCCTTTAGCTGCGGGTCGCGAGTTCGCGACGAGATAGGCGGTCGCGGCGGCCACCGCCGTCTTGCCGCTTCCCACGTCACCTTCGAGGAGGCGCGTCATCGGGTGCGAGCGCTCGAAGTCGGACACGATGGATTCGATCGCCTTCTTCTGCGCGTTCGTCGGCGGGAAGGGGAAGGTCTTGATGAAATCGTTGAGGACATCCCGGTTCACGAGCACGGGAAGCGCCTGCGCTTCCATGGCCTGCATCTTCCGGCGCGTGAGGCCGAGCTGGATGCCGAACACCTCCTCGAATGCGAAGCGTTTCTTCGCCGCGTCCGCGTCCGCCTGCTTCTTCGGCAGGTGTATCCACACGAGCGCGGTGGAAAGGGAGGGAAGATGATATTTCTCGAGGAGCTCCTTCGGGATCGGGTCAGGCATGCGCTCGTGGATGCCCGTGTCGAACGCGCGCTTCATCGCGTGCGTGAGCCAGAGCGATGAGACGCCGCGGCTCTCGGGATAGATGGGGAAGAGCGCGCTGCCTTCGGGCATGCTGCCTTCGTTGAAGAGGTTGTCGTGCACGCTCTCGGGGTCCACCGGCGCGCGGTCTATGTCCGGGTTCGCGAGGTATGCTTTCGAGCCGGTACCGCTCACTTTCCCGGTGGCCTTCACCACCATGCCGTCGCGCAGCGTCTTCGCGATGTACGGCTGGTTGAACCACATCATCTTTATCTTCCCGGACGCGTCTTCAAGATATGCCTCGGCGATGGGGCGCCGGCTCTTCCAGGTCTTGCGGACATCCGGCTTCCGGATGGTGCCGTACAGCGTCACCTCGGCGCCGCTGGTGACGCCGGAGATGGTGCCCGTCGGTCCCGCGGCCTCGTAGCGGGCCGGGACGTGATAGAGCAGGTCCTCAATGGTGCGGATGCTGAGACGATGGAGCGCCTTCTTCTGGTCCGGCTTCAGCCGGGTGAAATGCGTCTCGAGGAGATCCGAGGGATGCATGGATACAGTATATAGAAAAAGGAAAGGCCCCGCTCTCGTGAGAAAGCGGGGCCAGATCCGGCCGCCATCAGTTGATGATGGTGGACGAGTTATCGGTGTTGGTGGAATTATTGGTGTTCGTCGAATTGTCGATCGACGAATCGACGAACGTCGAGTTATCGCGGTAGCTGTTATCGCGGACCGAAGCATCGACGAACGTCGAGTTGTCCCGGAAGCTGTTGTCCCGGGTCGAGCTATCGTTGTTCGAGTTGCTCGAATTGAACGAGTCCGAGGTGTTGCCGGAATTCTGCATCACCGTCGCCATGCCGTTGCCGGACGCCGAGGTCGCGGTGCTGCCCGAAACCGACCCGCCTTGGCCGCCTGCACCGCCTGCCGACGAGGCGCTCGAGTTGTTCGAGACCGTGCCGCCGGAGACCGTCGTCTGGTAGTTGTCCGGACGACGCGCGAGCATGCCCAGCGGGAAGCTGATGCTGCCCGCGAGATCCGCCACGGAGCCCGATACGCTGCGGCTGGCGACGCTGCCCGAGCCGTTATCGGCGCAGGAGCCGTCCTTCGAGCACAGGAACGAATCGTGCTCGAGCAGGCCGCTGTTGAAGAAGCCTGCGTCGGTCGCTGTCTTCGTCTTCACGAAACTGGCGCCGCCGGGGAGCGAGAAGATGGTCATGGAAGACCCGTTCGGACCCTTGATCTCCCTGATCTCCTGCCCGGAGGCGAGGGAAGCCATGGAGGAGGTCAGCACAAGGACAAGGATGGGACGCGTAATGAACATGGGATAATTCCCTTCTGTTGGCAAAGATTTCATTTTAGGCCTGAAGCCTACCCGGGTCATGTTTATAACGTATTGGACATGCCGTCAATGACGTACCGTAAATCAGGATAGCGCTTTATTTCCTTCATAAAACCGCGAAAACCCGAGTGGTATACTCCTTCCACTATGGACGCAAAAGGAAAGAAGATCGTCGCCGCGTACAAGAAGCTCGGTCCCCGCATCGAGACGAAGGCGCGCACGCGCCTCAAGGGAAAGAAGGATTTCTCGCTCTGGTACACGCCCGGAGTCGGCGCCGCGTCGACGTACCTCGCGGAGCATCCGGAAGCCGCGCGCCAGATGTCAGTGAAGAAGAATTCCATCGCGGTAGTGTCGGACGGATCCGCGGTGCTCGGTCTCGGCAATATCGGCCCCTATGGCGCGTTGCCGGTGATGGAAGGGAAGGCGCTCATCTTCAAGGAGATGGCGGGCATCGACGCGTGGCCGCTCGTCCTCGACACCCAGGACAGCGAGGAGATCATCCGCATCGTGAAGGCGATCGCCCCGAACTTCGGCGGCATCAACCTCGAGGATATCTCCGCGCCGCGCTGCTTCCATATCGAAGAGCGATTGAAGGAGGAGCTCGATATCCCGGTGATGCACGACGACCAGCACGGCACCGCGGTGGTGGTCCTCGCGGGACTCATCAACGCGGCGAAGGTGGTACGGAAGGACATAAAGAAATTGAAGGTGGTAATCGTCGGCGCGGGAGCGGCCGGCGCCGCTATCGCTCGCCTTTTGAAGGAATACGGCGTGAGCGACATCGTCCTCCTCGATCGCGCGGGCATCATCGTGCGCACGCGGGCGGACCTTTCCGACGAGAAGCGCGCTATCGCGGCGTTCACGAATCCGCGAGACCTCTCCGGGGACCTCGAGGTCGCCATGAGCGGCGCGGACGCGGTGGTGGGCGTCTCGGGCCCGGATAAGCTCAGCAAGGTGGACATCCGCCGCATGGCGGACAAGGCGATCGTGTTCGCGCTCGCGAACCCGGTGCCGGAGATCATGCCGGAAGAGGCGAAGCAGGGAGGCGCGGCCGTCATCGCCACCGGACGCTCCGATTTCCCGAATCAGCTCAACAACGCGCTCGTGTATCCGGGCATCTTCCGCGGCGCGCTCGACAAGGGTATCTCGAAGATCAC
>CAZMTN010000001.1:0-250884 GCA_964569655.1 uncultured Candidatus Saccharibacteria bacterium | reverse complement strand
GTTGTAATTGACCACTCTACCACCGACGCAATAGCGGCTAGTATACGCGAGAACGGGCCTTATTTCAAAACCACCGCAAGCACGTCCCGCTTCCCCTTCCGGACCAGCGCAACCCCTCCGGACACATCCCCCGGATAGAGCTTCTGCTCTGGGTTCTCGATCACCATGCCGTTGAGGCTGATTCCCTTGCCCTGGATGAGACGGCGGGCGTCTCCCTTCGACGACGCGAGGCCGCCGTTCGCGAGGATGTCCGCGAATGAGACACCCTCTTCGAGTTCTCGCTTTGATACGGTCACGGTCGGTGCCTCTGCGAGCGCTACTGCCCGCTCTATGCGCGAAAGCTCAGCGAACGGGCGTCCGCCGAAGAGCGCGTCAGTTGCTGCTGCAGCCTGCGCAACGGCAGCCGGGCCATGTACGAGCTCGGTCACTACGCGCGCGAGCGTCTCCTGTGCCTCGCGGTCTTGCGGAGCCCCTCGATGCTTCTCCATGAGTGCGGAGATATCCTCCGAAGACATGAAGGTGTAGGTCTTGAGATAGGTCTCGAGGTTGTCGTCCGGGAGATTGATCCAGAACTGGTAGAACTTGAACGGCGAGGTCTTGCGGGCATCGAGCCAGATGGCGTTCCCTTCCGACTTCCCGAACTTCTTGCCGGCGGAATCCGTGACAAGCGGGATGGAGAGCGCGAACACCTGCTTCCCTGTGCGCTTGCGGATCAAATCCACTCCGGAAAGGACATTGGTCCACTGGTCCGACCCTCCTATCTGGAGGTCACAGCCGTAGCGCTGATTCAGCTCGAGGTAGTCGTAGCCTTGGAGGAGTGAGTACGTAAATTCGGTATAGGAGATGCTCTCATCCGGCGTCTCAAGGCGGCGCTTGATGACATCGCGCTTCATGAGGTCGTTCACGGTGAAGTGCTTGCCGATGTCGCGCAGGAACGGGATGAGGCGGACCTTCGAGAGCCAGTCCGCGTTGTCCACGAGGCGGAACGACAGGCGGCCGAGGATGCCTTTGAGCTGGCGCTTCAGTGCCTTCGTATTCTGGTACACGGTCTTCTCGTCGAGCATGGGACGCTCCCCTTTCTCCTTTGGGTCCCCGATCATGCCGGTGCCGCCGCCGACGAGGAAGATGAGCTTGTGGCCGGAGGCGCCGAGGCGCTTCATAAAGAGCACCCACGCGAGGTGGCCGACATGGAGCGAGTCGGCCGTCGGGTCGACGCCGATGTAGACGGTGCGCGGGGTGCCGAGTATCTGGCCCAGATCCGCTGAACTGTGCTCCACCAGCCCTCGTGCCTTCAGGTCTTCAGGTTGCATAGGCGAAATATAGCATGGAGGCTTCCTACTCGTGGAGACCGATATGGAGCTCGTACATGCGGCGGTATGAGCCGTTCTCGAGGCTCATGAGCTCGGCATGCGTTCCCTCTTCGGCGACTACGCCCTCCTTGAGGAGGATGATCTTATCCGCCTTGCGGACGGTGGAGAGTCGGTGCGCAACGACGAAGGTCGTGCGCCCCTGCATGAGCTTCTCGAATGAGGTTGTGATATATTTCTCCGTCTCTGAATCGAGCGCAGACGTGGGCTCGTCGAGGATCAGGATTCGAGGGTTCCTCAGCATCGCTCGCGCTATGGCGATGCGCTGCTTCTGGCCCACGGAAAGCTTGATGCCGCGCTCTCCCACCTCTTGCTCGTACTTCTGAGGGAAACGTTCGATGAACTCATCGGCCTTGGCTTGAACCGCTGCAACTTTGATCTCCTCATCGGTAGCACCTGGCATTCCGTAGCCGATGTTCTCCTTGATGCTCGCATTGAACAGGACTACCTCCTGCGGCACGATGCCGATTTGGCTGCGCAGTTTGGAGAGGCTCACGGTCCTGATATCGTGTCCGTCTATATGGATGCTGCCTGCGGTCGGGAAATAGTATCCCGAGACGAGGTCGGCAATAGTCGACTTCCCAGCGCCTGTCTCGCCGACGAGCGCCACTACCTGTCCGGCCGCGGCGGTAAAGCTCACTCCCTTGAGTACCTCTGGCTGATCGCTCTCATACGAGAAACGCACATCCTTGAACGCAACCTCGCCGCGCAGATCAGAAAGCGGCGCTGCGTTCTCGGGTTCGTAGATCTCCGGTACGGCTCCGAAGACCGTCTCCGCTCGAGTTACGGCAACCAGGCCGTTTTGCGCCGTTTGCCACGAGTGCCCGAGCTGCGCGAACGGCCCCATGATCATGCCAGCATATGCATTGAAGGCGATAAGATCGCCGATGGTGATCGCGCCCTTCCCGACTAGATATACGGAGGCGAGGAGGATGCCTCCTTGCGTCAGGGTAACGATGATGCGCTGGGACGAGTTGAGATTGCTCCATGCCCGCTCCATGCGGGACCATAGCGGCACTGCCTTCTCATAGAAAGAAGAGAGTATACGTTCCTTCTCATGCTGTTCGGCGCCTGCCTGCTTCACCGTAGAAACATTCGTATACGCATCCTGCGCGTCTCCGACCGCCCTGTTCCATACCTTGAATCCCTCCTCCTGATACCGTGCCGTCTCAGGAAGGATGCGAATGAGGACGATTGCATATAGTCCGACGCCGGCGAGCAGCAGAAGCGCAAGCAGCGGATATATGGCAAAGCAGATAACTACGCCGATGATCACGGTGAGAAACTGAGGGCCTATGGAAAGCGTCGTGTTCACGAGCCCCTGGAGCATCCAGCCTGCCCTGCTCAAGTTATCCGTGATCTCGCCCGTGCGATGCGTCTTGTGGAAGGATGTGGGTAACGTGAGAAGGTGGATGTAGGCATTCGCTTGGACGCTTGCCTCTATGTTCGTCGTCAAACTGCGCGTCCTGCGGTCGATGACCCAAGAAACCGCATTTGCGAGTACTTGTACTGCTGCCCAGGCAGCGAGTACGACCAGCCATGCCGGGTACTCGCCGAGCGGCGGGAGCGCTATCGCTCTCGGCGTGATCAGCGTGTCGAAGAACTTACCCGTAAGGTACGGTACGACGCCGTTCGAGATAGCGGCGGCAATCTCGAGAACTCCAAGGGCGAGAAGCGAGGCGCGGTGCGGGCGTAGCTGCCGCACGAGCGCTGATTTCTTCTGCTCCCAGGTGAATCGGGGCTTCTTCTCCTCTGTCATTACGGAAGTATACCCCTATGCTTCTCTATTACCGAGCAAGCCCGATGAGCCCCAAAAGCGGCGCGATGAACCACCAGAAGAAGTACTTGGCCGGCGTGAAGTACGTCTCGATGGCCGGCGTATAGCGGTAGAGATCCTGAATCGCAAAGGTGTGATACGAGAGCGCGATCAAGAAGCCCGAGGCAAGCAGGGCGAGGACGAAGACGCCTGCATTGCCGAAGAGGATGAACACCCCGTCCGAGAACTTCCGGATGATGTAGTACGAGAAGAAGGTGAATACGAGGAAGAGGACGACCGAGGCGATAGTATGCCCTGCTATGCCTCCCGCAGCGCCTGCAACCGCCTCTTTGTACGGGAATACGGTGAAGACGGCGAAGCCGACATAGAAAGAGGCGATGAGCGAGAGGAGCGCCCCCTTGCCGTACCGATACGCGAATACGAAAAGCACCGCTGCGAGGATGATGAACACGAGGAAGTTGAGCACGAAGGACCAGGCTTCCGCCGCTCCGGCGGACGCGAGCATCTGGGCATCAGTGAGAGCTTCCATATATAGAGACTATAGCGCGTCCGATTCCCTAATGAGGAATCACGCTGTGTATTAGAGGCCCTCGCTCTTCAATTCTTCGATAGCCTTCTTCGCCTTTCCGGAGAGCTTCTTTGGGAGCGTGGCGGAAACGTGGATGAGCAGGTCGCCGCGGGAATTGCCGCTCGGAACGCCTTTGCCGCGGATGCGGAGCGTCTCTTCGGTAGCCGTCATCGGCGGGACCTTCACTTCGAGCGATTTCCCTTCGAGCGTCTCGATGGTCGCGGTCTGGCCGAGGAGCGCGTCGGTGAGCTTGAGCGGCATGCTCATGACGAGGTTGTTCCCCTCCTTCCTGAACACCGCGTGCGGCTTCACGTGGACCTTCACGTAGAGGTCTCCCGGGATGCCGCCCTTCACGGCCTCTCCTTGCTGCGGCATGCGGATCATCTCGCCGTTGTCGATGCCCTCCGGTATGGAGAGCTGGATCTCCTCCTCCCGGCGCGCAACGCCCTTCCCGCTGCATTTTACGCACGGCTCCTTAGGGACCTTGCCCGTGCCCGCGCAGGTGACGCAGTTACGGACGCTGGTGAACTGGCCGAGGATGGAGTTCCTCGTCTCGTGCACCTTGCCGGCGCCGTTGCAGGTCTTGCAGGTGTCGAGGTCGGTGCCGGGCTTAGCACCCGAGCCCTTGCAGGTGTCGCACTCCGCGATCTTCGCGATGAGCACCGAGCGCTTCACGCCGAATACGGAATCCTTGAAGGAGATCTCGATGTCTATGGAGATATCCCGGCCGCGCGGGGTGCGGCTGCCGCCCCTGCCTCCGCTGAAGATATCGCCGAAGCCGCCGAAGATGTCTCCGAAATCGAACTCCACGCCCCCCTGCCCGAACCCGCCGAACTGGCTCGGATCGAAACCGCCGAAGCCTCCCTGACCTCCGCCGCCCTGGAACGCCTGGCCGTAGGTATCGTATTCGCGGCGGCGCTTATCGTCCGAGAGTACCGAGTACGCCTCAGTAATCTCCTTGAACTTAGCCTCGTCCCCGCCGCCCTTGTCCGGGTGGTACTTGTGCGCGAGCTTGCGGAACGCCTTCTTGACGTCGTCTTTGCTCGCTTTCTTGTCGACGCCGAGCGTCTCGTAGTAGTTCTTCGCCATAAAATCAGTATACGCGTGTCGGTTTTGGTATGCAAAAACGGCGCCGAGAGAAATCTCAGCGCCGTTATAGTGCTTGTGGCTATAGCCAGGGGCACGGATTCAGGATGTGGGTCTGATACATGCAGCTTCCCGGAGGAGATGCATACGCTACCCAAATCCCCGTTCCGAGCCACCCCATGAACCAGAGGCACAGGACAATTCTCTTCCCCATCGCGCACTCCTCTGTTAGGGATAGTAGTTACTGCACGCAGAAGGGGATGATATCCCCGCCGACGATGCAGTAGTCACCTTGCTTCGCCGCAGCGAAGAAGAGGCCGATCAGGACCGTTGCCGCCATGCAGCCTGCCGCATAGCGGGCAAGCGACCTACGGTTGGCGTCCGCATCCTGTGAATACTCCCTTCCCTTCAGAATCAGGAAGCTGAAGAAGGGATAGGCGAGAGCGACAAGCGCTATCAGTATGGCAGAGACATGCTCAGCCTCACTCCATTCCCGATAGGCAATGAAAGCGAGGGTGAGCCCCGCAAGCATCGCAAGGGCGCCGCGCAAATTTGTGAACCAGCGTGTCTTCAGCTGCTGGGGTAGAACCCTTCTGTGGATGGCGGAAAATAGCACGCTCAAGACACCTGCCGCGAGGAAGAAGTCCATCAGATATTGAATGATCGAATTCATTTTTTGCCCCTTTGGCAATATGAGTTTCCTGTCTACTATAGTAGCACTAGATATGGTAAAAGTCAAGACCCGCCAGATGGGCGGGTCTTTCCTCTACTCCTTCTCCTTGAATTCGGCGTCGGTCGGGCCTGCTGGAGGAGGCTGCTCCCCTTCTTTCGGCTGGTCCTTCATCATGGCCTCGCCAATCTTCGAGAGCGATGAGGAGAGCGCCTCAGTAGCGGACTTAATGCCCTCGGCGTTGTCTCCATCCTTCACGGCTTTGAGGTCTCCGATCTTGGTCTGCACCTCAGCGACAACTTCAGCCCCAGCCTTCTCGCCGTTATCCTTGATCGCCTTCTCGGCGGCGTAAATCATCTGGTCCGCGATGTTGCGGGCCTCAGCGACCTCCTTGCGCTTCACGTCGTCCGCGGCGTGCGCCTCCGCATCCTTCTGCATGCGGTCGATGTCCTCCTTCGAGAGGCCGGTGGAGCCCTCGATACGGATGCTCTGCTCCTTGCCGGTGGTCTTCTCCTTCGCCTTCACGGTAAGGATACCGTTAGAGTCCACGTCAAAGGTGACTTCGACCTGCGGCATGCCGCGCGGAGCCGGCGGGATGCCGTCCAGCATGAAGCGTCCGAGGGACTTATTGTCCGCGGACATGGCGCGCTCTCCCTGGGTCACATGGATCTCCACGCTCGGCTGGTTATCTGCTGCGGTGGAGAAGATCTGGGAGCGGGAGGTCGGGATGGCGGTGTTGCGCTCGATGAGCTTGGTCGCTACGCCGCCCATGGTCTCGATGGAGAGCGAGAGCGGGATGACGTCGACAAGGAGGATATCCTTCACGTCGCCCTGGAGGATGCCGGCCTGGATGGCTGCGCCGATGGCCACCACCTCGTCCGGGTTCACGGACAGGTTCGGCTTCTTATTGAAGAACTTCTCCACTGCTGCTTGGATGGCCGGCATGCGGGTCTGGCCGCCCACGAGGATGACCTCGTTGATATCGCCGACCTTGAACGGGGACGCTTCCATCGCGCGCTTGGTGATGGCGATCGCGCGATCCACGAACTCCGCGGTGAGCTCCTCGAGCTTCGCGCGGGTCATCTTGATGAGGAGGTGGCGCGGGCCGTTCGCGTCCGACGTGATGAACGGGATGTTGATCTCGGTCTCCATGCTCGTCGAGAGCTCGATCTTCGCCTTCTCAGCCGCCTCGTCGAGGCGCTGGCGCGCGAGCGCGTCCGTGCGCACGTCGATGCCGGATTCCTTCTTGAACTCCTCGGCGATCCAATTGATGATCTTCTGGTCGAGGTCCTTACCGCCCAAGTGCGCGTCTCCATCCGTAGCGCGGACTTCAACGACATCATCTCCCACTTCGAGGATGGAGATGTCGAAAGTACCGCCGCCGAAGTCGAACACGACGATCTTCTCCTCCTTCTTTTTATTGAAACCGTACGCGAGCGCTGCTGCGGTCGGCTCATTGATGATGCGCTTCACGTCGAGCCCCGCGATCTTGCCCGCGTCCTTGGTCGCGTTGCGCTGAGCATCGTTGAAGTACGCCGGCACCGTGATGACCGCCTCGGTGATCTTCTCACCGGTCTTCGCTTCCGCATCCGCCTTCATCTTCGCGAGGATCATCGCGGAGATCTCTTCCGGGCGGTACCACTTGTCTCCCATCTTCACCTCGATGCCGCCGTTGTCCGCCTTCTTCATCTCGAACGGCACGCTCTCCTTGTCCTTCTGCACTCCCGGCTCGTCGAAGGTGTGCCCGATGAAACGCTTGATCTGGTAGACCGTATTGGTAGGGTTCGTCACCGACTGGCGCTTGGCGAGGGTGCCCACGATGCGCTCATTGGTCTTGCCCATGGCGACGATGGACGGCGTCGTACGCGCGCCCTCAGCGTTCTCAAGGACGCGCGGCTCGCCGCCTTCGACGATTGCCATCGCCGAGTTGGTGGTTCCGAGGTCGATTCCGAGGATTTTAGCCATATCGTTTAAGTGTTATTAGGTAAGCTATTTTACAAAAAAGGATGTCTGTTGCGCAACTCTAGCCCCAGTGCGCCACGCGGACCTTTGCCGCACGCACCACCCGGTCTCCGAGCCGGTAGCCCTGCTCAAGCACCGCAGTAATGGAGCCATCTGACGCTTCTGATTCTGCGGCATCCTGGCCGAAGGCCTCGTGAAGGCTTGGATCGAAAGGCTCTCCCACCTTCCCGATCGGCTCGAGGCCCAAGGAAGCGAACGCCGCTTCCATCTGCTTCGCGATAGCCTGAAAGCCGGGAGGCACTTCCCCGTGCTCCTTCGCGCGCTCGAGCGCATCGAACGCGGGAAGCAGCACTTCTACCGCCTTCTCGATGCCGCGGATTCGCTCGAGCTTCTTCTCGTCATCGAGGCGCTTGAGGACATTCACGTAGTCAGCCTTCGCGCGCTGCCAGCCATCCAGGTTCTCCTGCTTCTCCTGCTTGGCTGTCTCAAGCTCCTTCTTGAGCTTCTCGAGCTTGGAGTCCGCCTTCGCGGAAATATCGAGGGCATCGTCCTCTCCTGCCGCCTGGCGTGCGCGGTTCTCTGCTGCTTCAGCGTCTACCTCGAATTCGTCGTCCTGCATGAGTGCAGTATGCCGAAAGCGGAGAGCATAGTCAAAAGCGAAAGCCCTCGGCGAATTCCGAGGGCTTATCCATGGGCCACAAGAGCAGCTGCAATGAGAAGAACGAGAATTTTCTGTACTGTTTCAGCAATATCCACCCAGCGATTAGCTCGCGCGACAAGTTCATCCGACTCCTGCTTCAACTCACATCCATCCAGAGTGTTCCCCTGAAAGTATCCTGCATAAAAGAGATCGACTGATCTTTCATAGAGGTAATCAGCATACCGATCGGCTCCTAGCCAGAGAATGCATGCAAGCAGGAAGAGGATGGTCCACACTTGAATAGCCATCCAAATACCCCTTCTGAGACCGCACGCATCCTATCTGAAGATGCACATAAGTCGAAACCGCCCTTCCGGGCGGTTTCGGGAGAAGCTTAACGCTTGCTCCACTGCGGTGCCTTGCGGGCCTTCTTGAGACCCGGCTTCTTGCGCTCCTTGGCGCGCGGATCGCGCTTCAGGTAGCCCGCCTTCTTGAGGGTCGTGCGGGTGCCGAGGTTGATCTTCGTGGCTGCGCGGGCGATGCCCATGCGGATAGCCTCCGCCTGCGCGTTGATGCCGCCGCCGGTGACCTTAGCTGAAACAGCATAGGTCTCGTTGAGCTCGGCGAGGTCGAGCGCCTCGATAGCGATGAGCGCGCGCTCGTCAGTGCCGAAGTACTCCTTCGCGGTCTTTCCGTTCACGACGAGGCTCTGCTCCTTGGCCGGCGTGAGGCGCACGCGAGCGATCGCGGTCTTGCGGCGTCCTACAGCTGGGATGTATTTAGTGTCGGCCATACTTATGCGGTGATTTCCAAAAGCTTCATACGCGGGGCGCGGAGCTTGTTGCGCGGGATCATGCCGTCGATGGTCTTCTTAAGGACCTCCTCGATGCCCTTCTTCTCGACCATCTCCTTCATGCTCGTCTCCTTGAGCCCGCCCGGGTATCCCGTGTAGCGGGTGTACACCTTGCCGGCCTTGCGGCGCTCGCTGACGACCATCTTCTTCGCGTTCACGATGACCACCTTGATCGGCAGGACCTCGTGCTTGATGAAGTGGACGGAACGCTTGCCGAGCAGCGCGTGGGCGGCGTCAGACGCGACGCGCCCGAGGGTGCGTCCTGCTGCGTCGATGGTGTATACGGTCGGCTTCATAGTGGTGTTGCTCATACTGTTATACGAAGGCGATGTACGCAAGCTTGCGGGCGTCGTTGGCGCCGCGCATGGTGCGCTTCACGATGCGGGTGTAGCCGCCGGTGCGCCCCTTGTAGCGGGGGCCGATCTCCGTGAAGAGCTTCTTCGTCACCATAGCGTCATGGGTGCGGCTCGAGACGAGGCGGCGGTTGGCCACCGTGTCAGTCATCGCGCGCGTGACGAGCTTCTCGACGAACGGGCGGAGCTCCTTGGCCTTCGCCTCGGTGGTCGAGATGCGCTCGTGGATGACGAGCGAACGCGCAAGCGATCGGAGCAGCGCCTCGCGCTGGTTCTTCGGTCGTCCGAACGTCCGTCCTTTGTGGTGATGTCGCATACCAGTAATGATTACCTAATTCTTATTCGCCCTTGAGGGAGAGGCCGAGGCTCTTAAGCGCCGCTTCGATCTCGCCGATCGCCTTGTCGCCGATGCCGTCGAGCTCCTTGAGGGTGCTTGCGGACTTTCGAGCGAGGCCGGCCACCGACTTGATGCCGGCGTCAGTGAGCGCGGTAGCTACGCGCGCCGGAAGGTCGAGATCCTCGATCTTCACCTTGGCGGTGTCCTTGTCCTCAGCTGCCGGAGCAGCGGCCGGTTCGGATGCTGCGGTCTCCTCTTCCTGGAACCCGACCACCGCCTTGAGCTGGTGGATCATGGTCTCGATGGACTTCTCGAGCGCTTCGCGGGGAGCGATCGCACCGTTGGTCTCGATGAGGATGCGGAGGCGGTTGAAGTCCGTGCGGTCTCCGACGCGCATGTTCTCTACTTCGTAGTTCACGCGGCGGATAGGGGTGAAGGTCGCATCGAGCGCCATAGTGCCGATGTCTACCTTCTCCTTGGTGAGGAGCTCGCGCGGCACGTAGCCGAGGCCGCGTTCGATGACTGCTTCGAGCTCGAACGGCACCTTGCCGGAAAGGTCAGCGATGTGCTGCTCCGGGTTCTTGATCTCCACCTGGGACGGGAGCTGGAAATCAGCCGCCGTGATGGCCTTCGGACCCTTCACGTTCAAGCGGATGGTCTGGGACTCGTCGCCATGAAGCACGAAGTTGACGCGCTTCAGGTTCAGGATGACTTCCATGACGGTCTCGCGGAGGCCTTCCATAGTAGCGAACTCGTGCGATACGCCCTCGATCTTCACCGAAGTCACTGCCGCGCCCGGAAGCGAGGAAAGGATGATGCGGCGGAGGCTGTTGCCCAAGGTCTGGCCGTATCCCGGATAGAGGGAGTCGATCTCATAGATGCCCTGGAAGCCTTCTTCGTTGACGATGCGGGGCTTTGACGGAAGCGTGATGTGGTATTCCATAACTCAATCAGTGTTACCTAGTATTAGTAAATTAGCGGCTGTAGAACGAGAGCACGGCACCGAGGTCGCCCGCGGCGCTCGCCGACGCCTGATTCGGCGTCGTGCTGATGCCGCCCGCCATCTCCTTCACGTCCCAGACGAGCCAGGACGGGAGCGGACGCTCGGCGAAGCGGTCTGCGAAGCCCTCGAACATGACGCTCGCCTTGCTGCCGTCGCGGATGGCGATCTTGTCCCCGACGAAGATCTCGCGGGACGGGATGGTGGATTTCACGCCGTTCACCGTGATGTGGCCATGGGACACCATCTGGCGAGCGGCACGGCGGGTCTTCGCGAGGCCGAGGCGGTAGACGATGGAGTCGAGACGGGTCTCGAGGTAGCTGTGGAGGAGCTCGGCCGGATTGGATCCGTGCTCTTCCATGGCGCGCTTCACGTAGTTAGCGAACTGCTTCTCAGCGAGGCCGTAGGTGATGCGCACCTTCTGCTTCTCGAGGAGCTGCTTGCCGAACTCGCTCTGGCGCGGCGGGCGCTTCTTGTTGTTCTTCTGGGAACGCTCAGCGGCGAGCGCGAACTTCTGGCTCTGGGTCTTCTCGAAGACTGAGGCTCCGAGACGCTTAGCGATCTTGTATTTTGGTCCGATTTTCATACTGGGTTATACGCGACGAGGCTTAGGTGGGCGCGGTCCGTTGTGCGGGATCGGGGTCGCGTCCTTGATAGCGCGGATCTGGATGCCCTTTCCGGCGAATGCGCGGAGCGCGGACTCGCGTCCGGCACCGACGCCGCGGATGATGACCGACGCTTCCTTGAGGCCGACGATCGCACCCTTCTCGCCGAGGAGCTCCCCGACCTTTGCGGCTGCGTACGGAGTCGACTTGCGTGCGCCGGTGAACCCGAGTGCGCCGGCTGAAGAAGACATGATGGCGTTGCCCTTCTCATCGGTGAGCACTGCCTTCGTGTTGTTGAAGGTAGCCTCGATATGGAGGATGCCGCGCTCGACGCGCTTCTTGGCGGTCTTCGCCAGGGCGCGCTCCTTGCGTCCCTGATCGAGGCCACGGCCTGACTTCTTGATGATTCGTTTCTTACCCATAGGAAAGTATTAGTAAATGCAGGATTATGTCTTCTCGAGCGTGCGGCGGCCTGAGCCCATGGTCTTGCGGACGTTTCCGCGCATGGTGCGGGAGTTGGTCTTGGTGCGGCCTCCGCGGACCGGGAGGTGGCGCTCATGGCGGGAGCCGCGGTATGACTTGATGTCCTTGAGGCGCTTGATGTCCTGGCCGATCTGGCGGCGGAGCTCGCCCTCGATGGTGTACGCCTCGGCGAGGGAGCGGATCTTCTGCTCCTCGTCGGAAGAGAGCTCGGAGCCCTTCTTGTTCTCAGGAACGCCGGCAGCCTTGAGGATGTCGCGTGCACGGGTCGGGCCGATGCCGTAGATCTGCGGCAGCGCGTAGAGGAGCTGCTTGTTGTCTGGGATGGTTACGCCGGAAATACGCATAGGAAAGGATTAGCCCTGGCGCGCCTTGCGGCGGGGCTTGAGCTTATTGATACGGTAAAGGCGTCCGCCACGGCGTACGAGAATATCTCCAGGCTGCTGTGCTTTGATGGATGCACGGACTTTCATCGTATTTCTCAGATCATTTCTAACCAGCCCCGAGGGGCTGACGTTAATAAATTTTAGCTTAGACGTCGCACGATGCGTGCCTTACCTCCGTAAGGGTCGATGACCAGTTCGACCTGATCACCTACGAGCACGCGAATGCGGTGTAAGCGCATCTTACCGGCGAGGTACGCGAGCAATAGCTTGCCCTGTTCCTCGCCTTCAGTTGCCGGCATACGAACGCGGAAAAGCGAATTAGGCAGAACTTCCTCAACGACTCCCGTCGTCTTGTCCTTCGATTCGCTATCCTCCATGTGAATGCTTCATCATAGTATCAGTATACCCTATAAGCGTCAAACGGGGGCCTAGTTGGCCGTTCCCGAGGCCTCCACCGAGACCTCTATCTCGGATGGGTCGTCTGGGAAGGAGTTACGCCAGAAGGGGCGAAGGGTGAGTGACGCCCGGGCGATCTCCGGGTACCCGGTAAGGATAGGCTCCGCTGCCGCCCGGGACTTCCCCGCTACCGCTCCGGCAATCTTGGCCGTATCCACCTTCCAAACGATAGAGGCGTTCCCCGAGAGCTCGAAGGTAAGGTCCTCTGCTCCCGTAGGGGTTTCCGTGCCGGTGGAAAGGCGCAGGTCCTCGGGATTAGCGAGCATCACCGGCTGGCCGCTGTTGTACTGGCTGCCGCCGATGGAGTTGGCTACCGCCGCGGCGATTGCCTCGGACGGGAACACCACGGCAACCGCGTTCGCCTGAGAGCGCACGAGTACGCCTCCCGAGCCGTCGGCAGTCTCCGGAAGAGGAGCGTAGGTCACGAAGATGCCGCCCGGGATGAGGGTGTAGCCTTCCGGAACGTTGGCAGCTACCTCGCTGCCGATCTCCGCTTCGAGCGTGGCGCGCAGCTCAGCGTGCCCTGCGTCCGCAGTCCCCTGGCTCACGGCAGGGCGGGTGCCGGAGAAACCGCCGGCCATGGAGGCAGTGGACTTGGCGCTCACCTGGTCGAAGGCGTCAGAGCCTTCGAGGCCTGGGAGGGTGAAGGTAGCTGGGCCGATATTGTAGGTCTCCCCTGGGGAATCCGCGTACACGGTGGCCGTAACCGAGCCTGGAGCCGTTGCGGAGCCTGCCGGGACCGTGATCGGATCATGGATGCGGAAGATGAGGCCGGTCGGGGTCTCAAAGCGGGTGTTCTTGATGAGCTGCTGCGGCTTCGGCTGCTCGTTGTAGATAGTGATGGATCCCTGCGCGGTATCGCTCGCCGTGACGGTGCTCTCCGCCGGTACCGACTTCGTCGCCACCTTCTGCACGTTCACGAGAACGTACGGGAGCGTGCCCGTGTTGGGGGTCGCGGTGAATGTGCCGGCGACTGCTCCGGAGAGAGTCATCGGCTCGATCACCACCTTAGCGCCGGAGAACGCGTAGAGCGCGCCAACGCATCCAGCAACGACGATAAGAGCCACGATCGCCGTTCCCCATGGGAAGCGGCGGCGCGGACGGGAGTAAACGGGCGGGCGCGATGGCGGCGGAGCGGCAGTATCCATATCGGGAGCAGGCATTTCCATGTCGCTCATCGGACGGCGGCGGGAGGGAGGGACGATGTCGTTGATGCTTCGCGGCATAGAAATGGTGAATGTAAATTGATAAACCCCTGAAGGTATAGGAAGTATACCCCTGCCGCCCCCTTTGCAAAGCGCTTCGTGGGTATTAGCCCCCGATGCTGGCTACCTTCCTCCCTTGGAACAAGGACAGCATCATGAGGAAGGCGTCCGGCGAGGTCTGGGGCCCTGAGCCTACGAACGGGGCGAAATGGCCCGGTACCACGGGGATGATGGTGAGCGGCTCGTCCGAGAGCCAGAGCGCGCGGACCGTTGGTTCATCGAGGTACTTCCGGAGCTGCTCTCGGACGTCGTCATCGGCAAGCAGGAAGAGCGTACGCGGGAGCGGATTCCCTCTCGAGAACATCTTGAGCGTGTCGACGATGCCCGTGAGCCACTGGTTCGGCGTCGCGGTTCCGGGAACCTGGATCGCGTCCTTCTCGATGTGCGGCAGGTGGCTCACGCCGAATGGCGCTGACGTGACCGCCATGAGCAGGTTCTGCTTCACGAACGCCAGGTCGGTGGCAGCGCCGGAGACATCGATGATGAGGAACTCGCGCTCGTGCGGGTAGACGTCCCGGAAGATGGTGTACGCGAGCGGCGCGAACGCGATGAAGGACGGTTTCGGGGCGTGGAAGGCCGCGCGCAGGACGCTCGTGATTCCCTCGCTCACGCCGGGGTCGATGGATGTCGAGAGCACGACGATGTCGGCTCGCTTCACCGACTTCCCGAACGGCTTGTGCGTCTCATATCCGTTGAGAATGGTCGCGATCACCGCTTCCTCGAAGCCAGAAGGCGCATCTTTCACGGCGGATGTCTTCGCTACCACTCCCTCCATGAGGGAACGCGTGAACACGAACGGCTTCTGCTCGTCTATGCGGTCGATGCGGATGGAGGTCTCTGCCCAAGGAGATGCGAGGGAGACGAGAACGTGGTCGATGGACCCGCTTCCTGCCGCTTGCCTCAGCATTCCCGTACCCCGGCGCACGAGAAGCCCGCTTGCCTCCTGGAGCGAGCGCAGCATCGCGAACGGGAGGCTCTCTCCCTGGTGCGGTTCGATGGGGACGCGCTCGGAGCAGATCAGCGTCGGCTTACCGGCACTATAGACCGCGAAGCCCGCGCCGACGGAGCGCGTGCCGATATCGATGAGCGCGATAGTCTCGTTCCTTGTATTGAAAAGCTTGCCGAAGAACCCCATGCGGGGATTATAGCGTACGTTATTCGAGAACCGCCTTGATGCGGCGCACACCTGCGGAGGAAGCCTCCTCCTTCTTGATCTTGAACCGTCGCCCGTCCGCGTGAATCTCCCTCGTGTTCGTTACGTGCGGGCCGCCGCAGAACTCGAGCGAGAACGCAGCCGGGATCTTCGGATCCGCTTCGGATGCGTCGATCGGCCCCACCGAATAGACCGACACCATGTCCGGGTATTTGACGCCGAACTCCATCTCCGCGCCGAGCTGCTCCGCCTCTTCCCGCTTAAGCACCGTGCGGGTGACCGGCAGGTCCTGGTAGATGATGTCGTTCACGATGGTCTCCACCGCCTGCTTCTGCTCCTCCGTCATCTTCTGCCCGTATGAGAAATCGATGCGCAGGCGCTCGGAGGTGATGTTACTGCCGCGCTGGTGCACATCCTTCCCGAGCACCATCTGGAGCGCCTTGAGGAGGATGTGGTGGGTAGTGTGGTACCGGACGGTCTGCTCCGCGTGGTCCGCGAGGCCGCCAGCGAACTTCTGCGCAGCGCCAGCGCGGGACTGCTCCGTATGCTTCGCCATCTTCTGCTGCACTGCCTCCATATCTATGGAAATGCCTCGCTCCCGCGCGATCTCCTCAGTGAGCTCGATCGGGAAGCCGTAGGTAGTGAAGAGCATGAAGGCATCCACCTCTGGCCCCATCTTCTCAAGCTCCTTCATGCCGTTGGCGAGGGTCTTCCGGAACTGCGCCTCCTCCTTCGCGAGTTCCTCTCGGATCTTGGCCGCTGCTTCCTGCACGAACGGGTACTGCTCCGCGTATGCAGCGGCATAGCCGTCCGCCACCTCGACCAGTACCGGCTCCTCGATGCCGAGCCTATCCACCTCGCGGATGGCGCGACGGATGAGACGGCGAAGGACGTATGCTTGCTCGCTGTTGCCCGGCAGGACGCCGCTCGCAAGCAGGATGGAAGCCCCGCGCATGTGGTCGAGAATGATGCGGAAGGAGCGGGTGACCTTCTCGTCTGAGCCGTATGCCTTTCCCGAGCGCGCTTCGAGTACCTTTCGTGCAGAAGCGAAGACGTCGAGGTCGAAGACGTCAGACGTGCTGATGGCGGTCGAGGCCAGGCGCTCGAGGCCGCCGCCGAAGTCGACGTTCTTCTTAGGCAGCTCCGCGAATCCGTCAGCCTCCTTCACGAACTGCATGAACACCGAGTTGCAGATCTCGACGAACCGGCCGCAATCGCAGTTCACGTGGCAGTGCGCTCCCCACTTCGGGTCGTGCGGGGTGCCGAAGTCATAGAAGATCTCGGAATCGGGTCCTCCCGGCTCCCCGACCGGCATCTTGTCCGGCGTGCCGGCACGGCTCCACCAGTTCTTCTTCGCGCCGTACGCGAAGATGCGGCCGCCCTGCATGCCCTTCTCGTATCCGTCCTCCTCGGTGCCGATGCGCACCAGCCCTGCATCTATGCCCTTCTCCTTATAGAGGCGCTTCCAGATGTCGACGGCCTCGGTATCGAGGTCCATGCCTGTCGCAGCATCTCCATCGAAGACGGTGACGTAGAGCCTGCTCGGATCGAAGCCCAGTCCCTCCTCCTTGCTTGTGAGGAACTCGAAGATCCACGGCAGCTGCTCCTGCTTGAAGTAATCGCCGAGGCTCCAGTTGCCGAGCATCTCGAAGAAGGTGGTGTGGCGGTTGTCTCCGACCTCCTCGATATCCCCCGCACGGAACGAGAGCTGCGAGTTTACGATGCGCTTCCCCTCCGGATGGTCCTTGCCGAGGAGGTACGGGACCAAGGGCTGCATGCCGGATGAGGTGAAGAGCGTGGTCGGATCGTTCTCCGGCACGACGGGTGCGGACGGGATGACGACATGACCCCGGTTCTTATAGAACGCGAGGAAGCGGGAGCGGACTTCTGAAACGGTCATGCTGAGACGATAGCACGCCGGCATTTCCGATAAAAGCGAGCAAAATCGCGGGCCAAGGCGAAATGCGGTAGTATCGGGACATATGAAGAAAGCGAATTGGGGTTTCGACACGCGGGACATGGACCAGAGCGTCCGTCCGCAAGATGACTTTTTCCAGTACGTCCATGGGGCGTGGATGAAGAAGACCGAAATCCCCGCTAACGAGAGCCGCTGGGGCAGCTTCGATATGCTGCATGTCCGTACCCAGAGGCAGCTTCGATCGCTTGTCGAGCGCGCGGCAGGGATGCGCGCGACGCCCGGCTCACCCGAGCAGATGATCCGGGATTTCTTTGCATCCGGCATGAACGAGAAGCTCCGCGAAAGACTGGGCACGAAGCCGCTCCTCCCGTATCTTTCCCGCATCCGCTCGATCGCGAGCCAGAGGCAGCTCCAGGACTGCATCGCCGAGCTCGATCGGCTCGGTTTCTCCACGCTCTGGGGCGGCATGATCGATCAGGACTCAAAGAACAGCAAGCGGTACGCGCTCCATCTCTACCAGGACGGCCTCGGCATGCCGGACCGGGACTATTACCTCAAGGACGATGCGGAATCGAGGCGTATCCGGGAGGCCTACGTGAGGCACATCGAGGCGATGCACCGGCTTCTCGGGAAGACGGCTCAGGAAGCCAGAGCCATCCGCGAGACCGTCATGCGGATCGAGACCAAGCTCGCCGAAGCCTCGATGACCAAGGAGGATGCGCGCGATTCGGAGAAGACCTACCACAAGCTTTCCATCGCGAAGCTCCAGAAGCTCGCCCCGGTCATGGACTGGCGTCGCTACCTGAAGGCGGTCGACGCTGCAAGCGCAGGCGATCTCATCGTCATGCAGCCGGAATTCATGAAGGCTGCGGACCGCATGCTCGAGGAGGTTCCGCTCGAGGACTGGAAGGCGTATCTCACCTGGCACCTCGTGAAGGACTCTGCAGGCGCGCTCTCGAAGAAGTTCCTGCGCGAACAGTTCAAGTACGCGCAGGCGCTCACCGGCAGCAAGAAGATGAAGCCGCTCTGGCGTCGATCGCTTGCAGCCACCAACGCAAGCCTCGGGGAGCTCATCGGGCAGCTCTATGTTCGCGAGCACTTCACGGTGGCGGCGAAGGAACGCATGGACGCGCTCGTCGACGACCTCTTCGCTGCATATGAGGAACGCATCCGATCGCTGGATTGGATGGGGCCCGCAACGAAGAAGAAGGCCGTCGCGAAGCTGAAGCTCATGAGCCGCAAGATCGGCTACCCCGACAAGTGGAAGTCCTATAAAGGGCTCTCCGTGCGTCCCGACGACTATTTCGGTAATCTCATGCGTTCAAGCGCGTACGAGCATAAGCGCCAGATGCGCAAGCTGGGCCGGCCGATAGACCGCAACGAGTGGTTCATGTACCCGCAGATGGTGAACGCCTACTA
Organism: uncultured Candidatus Saccharibacteria bacterium; assembly: GCA_964569655.1. GTDB lineage: Bacteria > Patescibacteriota > Minisyncoccia > Phycocordibacterales > Phycocordibacteraceae > C7867-001. The sequence continues at coordinate 232,589 of CAZMTN010000001.1, read as the reverse complement.
CTCGCCGAACATGAACGACATCGTCTTCCCCGCAGCGATTCTCCAGCCGCCATTCTTCAACCTCTTCGCGGATGATGCGCTCAACTACGGCGCTATCGGTACCGTCATCGGGCATGAGATCACTCACGGATTCGATGACCAGGGCGCCAAGTTTGACGGCAAGGGGAATATGAAAGGCTGGTGGACTCCTGAGGACAAGAAGCGATTCGAAGCCAAGGGCAGGATCCTGAAGGAGCAGTATGACCGCTATGTCGTTATCGACGATATCCACATCAACGGGCAGCTCACGCTCGGCGAGAACATTGCCGACCTCGGCGGCATCTCGATCGCATACAGGGCGTACCAGCGCCACCTCGAGCGTACCGGCAAGCGCGAGGTCATCGAGGGCTTTACACCGGAGCAGCGATTCTTCATCGGCGTCGCGACGTTCGATCGCGAGCTGCGACGCCCGGAATTCACGAAGATGGCGGTGATCAACGATCCCCATTCCCCTGCGGAGTTCCGCATCAACGGGCCGTTCTCGAATCTCCAGGAGTTCTATGACGCGTTTGGCGTGAAGAAGGGAGATAAGCTCTATCGGGAGCCGAAGCTGCGAGCGAAGATCTGGTAGCTAGAGCCAGTCGATCAGCTCTTCTCCGTGGACTTCTAAGTACTCGTTCGCCTTCTTGAAGTGTCCGTTCCCGAAAAAGCCATGGTTGGCGGAGAACGGTGATGGATGCGGAGATTCGAGCACCAGGTGCTTAGTCCTATCGATATGCGCGCCCTTCTGCCGCGCATAATTGCCCCAGAGCATGAATACGACGTGCTCCTTCTGTTCCGAGAGCGCCCGGATGACCGCATCGGTGAATTGCTCCCATCCCTTGTCCTGGTGCGAGCCGGGCATCTTCGCGCGGACCGTGAGCGTCGCATTGAGGAGGAGTACGCCCTGCTCGGCCCATCGGGAGAGGTCGCCGTCCTCGTGCCTCACGGGTTCGGCATACTCGCGCTGGATCTCCTTGAAGATGTTCTGGAGGGAGGGCGGGAGCCTGAGCCCCTTATCTACCGCGAACGATAGCCCGTTCGCCTGCCCCGGACCATGGTACGGATCCTGGCCGAGGATCACCACCTTGACCTTGTCGAACGGGCAGAGCTCGAACGCCCTGAAGATGAACTTCGGCAACGGATACACCTTGTCTGATTTATATTCGGCCTTCACGAAGGAGGCCAGCTCCTTGAAGTAGGGCTTATCGAACTCCTCGGAGAGAGCCTTCTTCCAGGACGGCTCTATGGCGACTTCCATCCCCTTATTTAAGCGCGCCCTCCCTTTTGAGCAAGGCGAGCTTCTTCGCGGGCCCTCCGCGGTTGTATTCCCCGACCTTCCCGTCCGAGCGGATGACGCGGTGACAGGGGACCTTCGTATCAAAATTGTTGCGCATCACCGTGCCCACTGCGCGAGCCGCACCAGGTACGCCGGCACGCCTGGCCACTTCGGTGTAGGTCATAGTCTTCCCTTTCGGGATCTGGCTCACCACTTTCCGTACCCTGTCTGCAAAGGTCGTCATGATCACTTCTTGGCCGCCTTGTGGATGGCTTGGAGCTTCTTACCGGCCGCCTCGCGGTAATCGCAGTACTCGCAGCCGTCCCCGCGTGCAGGAAGCCCGTCCATCTCGAGCGTCTCCTTGATCTTCGGGAGGATGGCGTCGATCCAGTCGCTCGAACCTTCGCACGGCACGACGGTCACCTCGAACTCGAGCTTGCCATCGAACGCCTTCTTATCGGCATCCGCGTTCGCGTAGACGAAGTAGCCTTTGTCGGAGACGTCGAAGCCGTTCTGCCGGAGCAGCCACTGGTACACGCCCATCTGGCGGCGGTACGAATCCTCCCAGGATGAATCCGCGAGCGATTCGATCTTCCCGTCCTTGGAGGTCGCCTTGTAGTCGACCACGATCAGCTTGCCATCCTTATCCTCCCACAAGTCATCGATGGCGCCGGACACGAGGAGACCGGTCGGCTTATGAAGATAGGTGATGCCCTCGAAATTCTCCCGCCAAGTATCTATATCCTTGTGCTGGAACGGCACGGCATCGATGCCGTATTGCTGCATGAGCGGATGCGCGGTGCCGTTAGCCCGATGCACGTCGAACTCCTTCTTGAGGAGCGCATCTACCGCGATGTTGAGCGTGAAGCTCGGGCCCTTGGGCCGCCCGGTGCCGAGCTTGTTATCGAGGTAGAAGCAGCGGGCGCACTCCTGGAAGAGCTCTATCTTGGATCGGGACAGCTTCCACTTCTTGCCGCCATAGTTCCAGTCGCTCGAGCGGTTCGGGTTGTATTTCCGGGAGAAGGACGCCATGAGTTAGAGCGTCTTGAAGAGGCTTACCACGCGGTCGCCGCTATCGAAGTCGACGTAGATACTGTCCTTGTAGAGGTCGAAGGAGCGGTCGCCGTCGTCGCGGTAGAGCACTACTGCATAGGTCACGCCGGCTACGGTATCGCGCAGGAGCGGCACAGTGACCCATTCCTGGTTCGGAAGCACCCTGGCGGCGCCGAGCACGTTCGAGAGCTCTCCGGAGCGCATCTCCTGGACAGCTACCCAGACATCCGCATCCGGCATGTCCCGTGTCTCGACCGTCACCGAGCTTCCTGCTGCCTGGCTGTTCGCGTGCAGCATGCTGTCCTTCGAGTCGACCTCCTGCTCCTCGGCCTTCTCTGGCGCCGGCGCGGAAAGCCGATCTTCGATCATCCAGGCGACAGCGATGAATGCGAGGATAGCGAACCCGATGCCGATGCGCTTCAACGTGGTGTTCTCGTTCATGGTTGTATGGGCTGATTCAGATTAGCGGTCTCAGAGAGTATATCCCCAATGCGCTCCGCAGGCACCCCGATGTTCCGGAGGGCGTCACGGCTCTCCTGGAGCATGTGCGAAGTGACGATCCCCTGCCCGATGAGCAGGTTCTTCTCCGCCTTCTTGAGAGTAGTGAGGGCCGTGATGGGATATATCCCGGCGGCGACGATGCGGTCATAGAGGGTGTTGCCCTGCGGGTAGCTCCAGCCGAGGAGCTCGAGCCCGGCGCATCCGGCGTAATCCTCGGCCTGGCTGGTGAACTTGGTGTTGGTTATCAGCATGCCGACGTCGACCGGGCAGGTGCGAGCCTTGGGGTCGCAGTGCCAGATATCGTCGAAGCGCGCCTTCACGTAGAGCGCCACCTTCACGTCCGTCTTGTAGAAGGGGTCGTTGTGGTACTTCACCTCGGCGGCCAGTGTCTGGCCGTTGCGTGTCGCGTAGACGTCAACTTCATGGGTTACGCACTTCCCCTTGATCATCTTGCGCCACTCCACGTTCCATCCTTCCGCCTTCATGAGCTGCGCAATGAAATCCTCGAAGGGGTGTCCCGACGGCCCGAACTCGAAGAGTGCGCGGCGGAGCGCGTAGCGGGCCGCGGCCGGCCGTGCCTCGCGCCTGAGCATGGTGAACGCCTTCTTGTAGACTTCTCTCGAATCTACGGTACTCCCCGCGCTCTGGGTGATGATCTTGGCGATGCGCTCTGCGGTGTGGGTGCCGGCGCCCGCGCGACGGAGCGATGCGGCAAGCTTCGCGGGGTCGAACGGCTCGATGGTCCCATCGGCCTTGATGATGTTCGGGGACTGCGGCATTCAGGCAATGATACCACCTCCGATAACGCGGTCGCCGCTGTAGAGGACCAGGGATTGGCCTGGCGAGAGTGATTCTGCGAGATCGGACGGGACGAATGTCGAATCCTTGAGTTCGCCATGGACGAGAGGGCCATGATAGCGGTACTGCGCCTCAAGATTGCCCCGCGGCTCCTCATGCCAGTTCGTCTCGTGGAGCGTGATCGCTGAAGCGTCCTCGCGGCGCTTCGCCTCGTGTGCGACGAACACTTCGTTCGCCCTCATATCCTTTCTGATCACGTACCACGGGCCGCCATCGAGCGGGAGACGCTCCCCGAGCGTGTAGATCGCTGCCCCTCGGTGCTTCCCGATCTCGGTTCCGGCCTCGTTCCGGACGATGCCTGGCTCAAGCGCAAGCTCGTGCGAGAGAAAATCCTCGATGGAGACCGGACCGAGGAAGCAGATGCCCTGGCTGTCTCGCTTCTCCGCCACCGGGAGCTCATACTTCTTCGCGAGCTTGCGTACCTCGGCTTTCTCCATGTTCCCGAGCGGGAACAGCACGTGCGGAATCACTTCCTTCGGCACGGCCCACAGGAAATAGCTCTGGTCCTTAGCCGGATCCGTGCCGCGATAGAGCTGCCCGCCCTCCGTGCGCGCGTAGTGGCCGGTGGCGATGTAGTCCGCTCCGTTCTCCTTCGCATAGCGGTAGAAGGCGCCGAACTTCACCTCCCGGTTGCACATGATGTCCGGGTTCGGCGTGCGGCCTGCGCCGTACTCGCGGATGAGGTAATCAATGACGGCTTGCTTGTACTCCGCTGCCGCATCGAGCGTATGAAAAGGGATGCGGAGCTTCGCAGCGACACGCATCGCATCCTGCCGGTCCCGAGCCCACGTGCATGGTAGGCCGGGCGGATACCAGCCCTTGATGAACACCCCGGTGACATCCGCGCCCTGCGCTTTGAGGAGTGCCGCGGTCACGGCGGAGTCCACGCCTCCCGAGAGTCCGACGAATATCTTCTTGCCCTGCATGCGGCGATTCTAGACCGGTTCAGTCCAGATAGCGAGCGCGGTTGCGCTTATGCTCCTCGAAGGTCTCCGCGTAGTACATGTTCCCGTCTCGGCCGGTGAGGTAGTAGAGATACTCGGTCTCGGCTGGTGTCGCGGCCGCGCGGATGGACGCGATGCCCGGGTTTCCGATAGGCCCGGGAGGAAGCCCCTTGTTCCGGTACGTGTTGTACGGGGATTCGACATCGAGATCGGAGAACAGCGGACTGTATATCGGCACGTCGTTGATGTACCCGAAGACCGCGTCCACCTGGAGCGGCATGCCGAGTTCTACCCGGTTCCAGAGGATGCCCGCCACCATGCGCTTCTCACCGATGGAGCGCGCCTCCTTCTCGAGGAGCGATGCCATCACGAGGAGATCCGGGAACGGCCTGCCGGATGCCTTCGCGTCGTCTATGACCTCTGCCTTCCGGGTCTCGAAGTTCGCGTACATGAGTTCGATGAGCTCATGCGGGGTTATGTCGGGATAGAGGAAATAGGTATCCGGGAAGAGATAGCCCTCGAGCGGGAGCGCTTCCTCGACGAAACTCTCATCATCGAAATCCGGGAATTCGGCCTTCATGAGGCGCGCGATCTCCCGTACGCGCATGCCTTCGATGATGACTACCCTGGTCGCGGTTATGCCGAACTCCCCGTTCGCGAGGCGACTGTAGAGCGCAACGAGCCCGATCGGCTTCGCAAAGATGTACTTCCCCGACTGGATGGTCTCGCCGGTACCGGTGACTCTCGCGATAACCTCGAACGCGAGCGGCGAGCGTATGAGCTTCTGCTCCGCGAGCGAGGCCGCTATGCCGGATACCGGCAGCCCTTCCTCGATGGTCACGATGTGGTCTGCTGGGAAATCCGGCGGCGGCGCGAAGTACACCTGCCAGAACGCGAGCGAGGCGACCGCTAGGGCAAGCAGCACGGTGGTGTAGTGGTACCGGAGGCGCATCACATGCAGCTCGAGCGCCATGTAGGCGCCTTCGAGTACTAGGAACGGGGTCACCCGCCTGCTCATGTCGGAAGATTCGAAGGCGCGTCCACCGTGTTTGACTGGATGCGCGGGAGGTTAGGGGCGGTCGTGGTGCTCGACGGGATGTGATAGATGCTCGCGAGCTCCTCGGTGCTCATCTGGGTATACGGGCCGATATACGGCGCATGGAAATAGGCGCGGCGCCGAGTGAACTCGAGCAAGTGATGCATCTCCTCGTTGTATTTGACCTTCTTCGGGTCCTCCCAGGGGAAGTCCTGGAACTCCTCGGACCATAGCGACTGCGGAGCAATCTGCTGGTCTGCAGACGCGAATGGACGGAAGATCTGCGTCACGAAATTGCCGATGTAGTCGCGGAAATGGCCCTCCTTCGCGACGTAGACGGCGCGCATGCCGACATCGAAGCAGAGCTTGGACGTATTCCGTCCGATCGCGGCCATGGCCTCCATCTGCCCCTTCGTCGGGTTCGGGAAGCCCTCGGTCTCGCGCTTCTCTCCGGTCATCGCGTCCGTGTAGGACACCTTCTTCACGGTCGACTGGCGGATATCCTCGATGATCTCAAGCCCCTCATCCACCCAGGTATAGCGCTTGCCCTGCGCATTCCTTTTCCCGCCGTACTTCTCTCCCTTGCTGTATCGGATGATGATATGGATCCAGAGCTGCTCGTTCGGCGAGAGCGAACCCATGAACTCGACGACCTGGGACAAGGGATCGGTCGTCTCCTCCGGCTTCGCGATCTTGTCGAGACCGAACTCGACGTACGTCTTTATCGGTACCGGGTCCGCTGACTTCTTCTCGTATTCGCAGCCCCACATCTGGTACGGCGCATGCGTCGGGTCGATGAGGCGGGTGTAGTCGGTAGCCTCGACCACCGCTACGCCAGGATACTGCGCATAGAGATACGTCTCGATGACATGCCGGAAGGGCTTCCGGGTCCAGATATAGAAATGCACGCGTCCGCCGAGCGAGACGATCTCCATGGAGTACCACGGGCGCGTGCGCCCGAGCCAGAATTTCTTGTACCAGGTGCCCTCGCCCGGAGCGAGATGGATGTTCGAGAAGAACGCCTCCATCGCGAGCGGCGATTTACGCGTATCGCGCGGCATCTGGATCTCAAGCAGTATCCAGTCCTGCTGCACGTTGTAGTCGTACCGGACCATCTCGACCCACCGGCCCCAAGCGAAGCGCGCGAGAAGCGGCGCGATCCATAGCGGAGAAAGGAACAAGACGAATTGGAAGTTGCGGATGCTCTGCAGCGGCTCGAACAGGAAGAAAAGGAGGATGCTGCCCGCGAAGACGGCCATGATCGGCATATGCGGTATGCCGACGCCGTTCTTCGCGTGAAGCGAGTGCGTAAGGTGCTGGATCGCTGACAGGCCCGGGAGCGTAAGGCCGCCTCCGCCGTGTGCATCTGACATGCAGTGAGTATACCGCACGAAAACACCGGGATGTCCCGGTGTTTTTTATACTGCTGTGTATTTTCCGTCTTTCCCTCGCTTGAAGTATCGCGTGTCGTTGAGATTCACGAGGATGGTGTTGTCCTTCACGTAGCGGACCTTCTTCACCGCCTCCATGACGTCCTCGCGGGTCATCGGGCCCTCCTTCTTGAGGATGGATTTGATGACGTCGCGGACGACGCCCGGGCTGTAGCCCCATTCCGCGAGCGCGTAGAGGCCGCGGCCGACGAGCACGAAGCGGCTGTCCTTGATGAGCTCGTTATGGGTGGTGGCGACATGCGCCTTCTTGGCGAACATGTTGCTGATGGTCTTCGCGACGTCCGAGAAATGCATCGGCTGCCCGAACTGCTTGATCACGAGGTACGCGTAATCGCGGATGCCCTTGGTGCGGATGCTCGGGTGAGATGCGCGGCCCCACTCGGCGAGCGGATTATTCGAAATAGTCTTGGAGAGGGAGAGCCAGCGTTTCAGGACTTCCTCGTTCTTGTATGAATCATTCACCTCCTTGAGCTCATCGAGGAAGCGGCTGAGCAGCTCGCCCTCGGGGACGACGTCCGAATCCTCGAGCGAGGAGTAGAGGCCGGAGAGCGCCTCGTGGACCTTCTCGGCGGTCGTGTGGTCGACGTGCCAGCGGGCATAGAAGTCATCGGTCTCGCGCTCGCGGAAGAACGCGCTGCCGACCACGAGGAGGAAGCGGTAGCGGTTGCGGGACTTCTCGTCTTTGGCAAGGCCGGCAAGGAGAGCCTCCTCCGCGACGATGCCGCCAAGGGACTCGATATGGAGGCGGAGCGATTCGAACGCGCCTGCGCTATCCTCGAATGCCTTCGAGTTGCGGACAGCGTCGAGGCCGGCGCTCTCGATCTGGCGGACGCGCTCGCGGGTGATGTTCCAGCGCTCGCCGATCTCCTCGAGGGTCTGGCGTTCTGCCGAGGCACCGAGGCCGAAGCGCAGTGTGAGCACCTCGCGCGCGCGCTCAGGCACCTCCGAAAGGAGGCGCTTCACGAGGGTGGAGGTATCGAAAGACGCCGCTGGGACGCCTGCCTTTTTCTTCGTAGCTACTGCGGTTTTCTTTGCCATATCTTTGTGTGGTCCTATTTATACCAAATAGCGGGTAAACAGTCAACTAGGGCACCAGATTGAGTATCCGGCCAGGCACATAGACCACCCGGGAAGGCCTCTTTCCCCCGAGCGCCGCCTCGACGGCAGGAATCAAGAGCGCCGCCTCGAGTGCGGCAGCTTCCTCGAGGTCTGGAGACACGCTCATCTCGCCGCGGCGCTTCCCCGCCACCTGCACGACGACCTGCACGGTCTCGCTGAGGAGCAGGGATGCGTCGTACGATGGCCACGGAGCCGCGTGCACGCTGCCTTCTCCCTTCCAGAGCGATTCCGCGAGGTGCGGCACGAACGGCGCGATCAGGCGGACCAGCGTCTGATACGCCTCCCGAGGCACCTCCTCCAGGGATTCTAGATCACGCACCAGCACCATGAGCGCGGAGACCGCGGTGTTGAACTTGAAGCGCTCGCTGTCCGCGGATACCTTGGCTTCCGCCTTCGCGAGCATGCGCAGCAGATCCTCCGTAAGGTCCGCATCAGATACCTTCGCTTCGAGCGCGGCGATACGGTCAAGGAACTTGCGCATGGCTGTCACTCCGTCCAGATTCCACGGATAATTGCCTGGCTCGTTGTAGGGACCGATGAAGGCGAGGTAGAGACGGACGGCATCAGTGCCGAACTCTGCGACTACCTCGTCCGGATTCACGACATTGCCCCAGCGCTTGCTCATCTTCTGGCCGTCCGTGCCGAGGATGAGGCCGCGATTGAAACGCTCCTGATACGGCTCCGCCGTCGGCACGAGCGCGAGGTCATAGAGCGCCTTATGGAAGAAACGGGAATAGAGGAGATGCATGGTGGTGTGCTCCGCGCCGCCCGAATAGCGGTCTACCGGTAGCCATTTCTTCATCATCGCCTGGTCCGAGAAATCGTGATCATCCTTCGGATCGAGATAGCGGAGGAAATACCAGGAAGAGTCGACGAACGTGTCCAAGGTGTCGTGCTCAGGCGTCCACCCCTCGCCGAACAGGTTCGTCACGCGCTCCTTAAGCTCCTTCGAGGACGCGAGCGGAGAAGCCGCGCCGCCCGATTTGAAGTCGACATCCTTCGGGAGGAGCCATGGGAGGTGGTCCGCGGGCACGAGGTGCGGCTTCCCCTCCGGGTCATAGACCACCGGGATCGGGCAGCCCCAGTAGCGCTGCCGGCTCACGAGCCAGTCCCGCATGCGGTATTGCGTGACCTTCTCGCCACCCACCGCCTGCACGATCGCCCACTTCGCTTCCTCGCTCTCCATGCCGGTGAATTCTCCCGAGTGAGCAAGGATGCCTGGTTCGGTATGCAGTGATTCAGCGCCATCGAGCAGGTCCACGATGTAGCTGCCTTCGATGACGGTGAAGAAGTCCTTCAGTTCCCCTTTCTTTTTCCATACGAACTCATGCTTCGCTTCTTCCTCGCCGGAGACAGGCTCTCGCTCCTCATTCTCAAGATCAAAAAATACGTACGTAAAATGCGCCCATCGATTCAGGTCCTTCTGGCGATGATAGAACAGCGTATTGATGCTGATCTCCGGGCGCTCGACATGCTTCAGGTTCTTGTAGCCAGTCTCCTCGCGGATCTCGCGGAGCGCTGCATCTACTACCGATTCGCCTTCGTCAATGCCACCCGTGAGAAGGCCATTCATCTTGAATTTTTTCCAGCTGTTGCAGAGATAGGTATCGTCCTTGGGATTGCGGATGATGGCGCACACTGCCTCCCGCTTCTGAATCGGCATGTCAGGCTTTAGAGCGGCCTCCCCTTCCGATAGGAACTTCGGCTCGACCACCGTCCGTATCGGGAGCTCGTGCTTCTTCGCGAACGCGTAATCGCGCTCGTCATGCGCAGGCACAGCCATCACGGCTCCGGTGCCGTAGGACCCGAGCACGTAGTCGGCGACATATATCGGAATCTGCTCCTGGTTTGCCGGATTAACAGCCATCACCCCTTCGAGGCGGACGCCGGTCTTCTCCTTGTTCTCGCTGCGCTCCCGCTCGGTCTTCTGCTTGGTCGCTGCAATGTACGCCGCAACGGATGCCTCATTCTCAAGCGTCTCCAAAAATTCGTTCAGGAGCGGGTGTTCTGGCGCGAGCACGACATAGGTAGCGCCGAAGATGGTGTCCGGACGCGTCGTGAACACGTCTACGCTCGCCTCAGGCATCACGCTCGCGGATGAGGAATCTGCCTCGGCCGAGGGGACGACCCTGAACGAGATACGAGCTCCCTCGGATTTCCCGATCCAGGCGCGCTGCGCGTCCTTCATGTCTTCGCGCCACGGGAGGGCATCAAGATCGCTGAGGAGGCGCTCCGCGTACTTGGTGATCTTCATGAACCACTGCGTGAGGCGTTTCTCCTCGACCTCGGTACCGCATCGCTCGCACTTGCCGTCCTGCACCTGCTCGTTCGCGAGCACGGTGTTGTCCTTCGGGCACCACTTCACCGGAGCCTCGCGGCGTTCGGCGAGATCATGCTCGTAGAACTTCGAGAAGAGCCACTGCGTCCATTTGTAGTACTCGGGGCTGCAGGTCACCACTTCCTTGGACCAGTCCACGGATGTTCCCATGCTTCGGATCTGCTTGCGCATGCGATCCATGTTGGCCAGCGTCCACTCGCTCGGGTCCGCACCGTTCTTGATAGCCGCGTTCTCCGCCGGCAGGCCGAAGGCATCGAAGCCGATCGGGAAGAGGACATTCTTCCCTTTCATGCGCAGGTATCGCGCGTAGATGTCCGTCACCGCGAACGCGTACCAGTGCCCGATATGGAGATCGCCGGACGGGTACGGGAACTCGAAGAGGAGATAGTACGGGTCCCTCTTAGTGTCAGCGAGGTCGGTGGTGTACAGGTCGAGATCCGCCCATTTCTTCTGGGCGTCTGCCTCTGCCTTCTTATGATCGTATCCGCGCATGAGAGACGGAACCGTCTGCTAGATGCGGTTCTGCGAGAATGGCGGGTAGCGCTCGGGATCGATGGTACGGTCGAAGCAGGTGCGGCCGACCCCGTGCTGCCAGGTCTCAAGTCCGCCTGCGGCGAGATCCGCCTTGACCATTGCCGGCTCAGCGTAGCTGTAGTCGTAGTAAGGGCCGTAGTAGCTGTTCTTTACGCCCTCGCGGTTGAAGACCGCGCAGAGGGTGAAGGAGTACTCACCGGTGACCTCATACTCGTAAGGCTCACCCGACTGCGGATCAACCGGGACGACCATGCCCGAGATCGGGTCGTTGAGGTCAGTGAGCGTCGCTGGGAGCTCCTCCTTCTGCTGCCAGTAGTTCAGCACCTGCCACTGGAGGTTGCTGATGTCCCCTTCCTTCTGCGCGTCGAGGCGCATGAGGCGGATATCGGTCGGAGAGCCGATGATGAAGAAGCCCGAAACGATAGCGAGGAACGCGAGTACGATGAACGCGCCGCCTACCGTCTGCGCGCGGCTCGGATGGCGCTGCCAGTAGCCCTTCAGATCGGCGTAGAAGTGCATGAAGCCTGCTGCGGCGACAAGCAGCACGACAGCAACCTTGAGCCCGAAGCGGACGCTGATCTCTCCGCCAAGGAAGGTGTTGATGAGCGTGATGAGGTCGATGGCGATGGTGGCGCCGGCGACGAACAGCGTGAGCACGAGGGCCCAGCGGCGCACCCAGAGGTTCTTTTTCTCCGGATTAGCCACGATGTCCTTGCGGATCATGCGGAGGAGCAGCACGGTGAGGGGTACGAGCACGATGATGCTCGCCATGGCGAAGCGGATGGAGCCGGAGTACGGGTCTACGTACATATTCGTGACCGGGTCCGGGAAGCTGCGGTCGATGTACTCGAAAAGGAGGATCAGGAAGGAGACGACGCTCACGTAGAGCGCGGTCATGGCTCCGGCCCAGAGGAAGAAATCTTTCGGGGTAACGCTCGGTTTGTGGTCAGTATCCATAGGTTTCGGATTATACCACGCCAGGAAAAACGAAAACCCACGAATGGTTTTCGTGGGTGTTGAGGGATAAGACGCAGCGTTATGCTGCTTCACCGCATCCGTAAGGGTTATCGCCGATACATTGGCTAGCCCGGATACGCTGTCGTTATCACTCTTGCGCTGTAGTGTGTACCATTACCCTTGCTTTTTGTCTTAGGACCGGCGATCGCTGCGACGGGCCTTCTTTGAGGATGCCGGACGCTTGCCGTTATCTTCGGCCGCGAGCGCGCTCGTCATCCTGTTCTGAAGCCGGAACTCGACTTCTTTTTTCTTCGCTTCCGCGAAGACGCGGGTCGCGGTGGCCGTCTCGGCCTCAGCGATCTCGTTCTGCGCGAGAACGATGCCCGTAGTGACGAGCAAGCCGACTGACGCAGTGATGAGGACGAATCCTCCGATCATGCGCAGCGTCTTGTCCCAGACTTCGCCGATGGTTCGGAAGAGCCCCTTTTTCTGCCTTGAAGCCTTCTGCTTCGCGGCATCCGGGACGGCCTTGCGTCGGAAAAGCGACTTGAACATGGTAGTACTCCCTCTTTATGGAACATCCCGCTCTTTGCGGTAAGCAAAAAATAGCACACTTATATATAGACGTCAAGTGCCCAGAGCCTGGAAGTACCTGCCGATGCGCAGGTAGTTCTTCAGGCTGCTGAAAGCATAATCCCCCACGTATCGGTCCTTTCCACCCGCGTCATAGCAGAATTCATGGAATGGCCTCTCCGGTTCATTACGATTCGTCCAGTTCCTGTCTTCCGTCCATTTGAGCAACGCGGCATGGGCGATGCCCGGCCGGTAGTGGTAGGCCGCGAGCACGGACGCGAACGTCTCTCCTCCCATCTTCGCGATGCGCTCTATGCGGTGATCCTCGTTCCGGATGCTCTTGGCCGCACGCGCGACATTATCGATAGCGAAGAGAAGGGCTCCCGTAGTGTGGTGCTCGGTAGTGGCGAACTCCCGCATGTACCTCGGGGTCTGGTCCTCGAGGTTCAGCATCTGATTGAGAGACATGGCGACCCGCTCGCCGGACGGGGAACGGAATTCCCGGGGCTTATTCACGTTGTTGTCTATGGCGATTTCGGTGAGCTGGAAGATGCCGAAGGAATCGCGGCCGTCGGACAGCGCCGGTATGCGGTTCGCGAACTTCATGCCGTGGTTCCTGATGAGCGCCTCGTATTCCCGGAGCGCGAGCGGCCCGCGCGGCATGATCTCGGTCATCGAATAGGCGCCGAGCGCGTGTCCTTCCGCGTGCGCAGCGAAATATCGCACTTTTCCGAGCAGCCATTCGTCGTCGATCCCGTGATACGCGGAGAACATATCCCAGTCCATGGATTTGTGGACCCGGTCCCCGACCGATTTGAACTTTATGATGAGGTCCCGGAATGAATGTATTCCCTCGTGCTCCTCATGGGCCTGCCATGCCGATTCGTACTGCGAGAGAATCTTCTTCCCGAGCTCGCGTATGTGCTCCGTCCTCCCTGGCCGTTCTTCACCTTGTTTCTCCCTGGCCCGGGTAAACGCGGCCTTACTCTCCCACATGTCCCTCAGCGATTCGAGGTAGTTCGAGGTGACTTTCTCGGGAAAACGTGCACCGGAAGGAAGCTCGAAATAGTGGCAGGCGAGCCCCGAGCATATCTCGTCCTTGAGGAGGACCTCCTTGAAATTAGTCTCGCTCTGCAGCGGGCGCTCTCCGGTGGTCTCGACTTCTATGGACGTATCCTCCGAGGAGCTGGCCGCCTGAAGCGGCTCCTCAGCCTCCTCTGTCGGACCCTTGAAGGCGCCGTAGCCGATAGCTCCGACCGCCCCGGCGATGCCGGCGATGTTGAAATTCCTCCTATCCATTCCCTGTTCGGCTCTCGTGCGCTTGCGAGATCTCCTTTCGATACCCATTAGTGAGAGCGTAGCACGCTCCCTAGTATGAAAATTTCCCTTAGCTGTGGAGGAACACCATCACGTCCCCGTCCTTCACCACGTACTCCTTCCCTTCGGTGCGCACCTTCGCCTTCTCGCGGGCTGCGGCATAGGAGCCGGCTTCAAGAAGGTCACCCGATGCCACTACCTCAGCACGGATGAACTTGTCCTTGAAGTCCGTGTGGATGGCAGCGCCTGCTTCAGGAGCGGTAGCGCCGCGGGTCACGGTCCACGCGCGGGACTCCTTCGGACCCGTCGTGAAGAACGTGATGAGTCCGAGCGTCTCATACGCTTTCCTGATGAGCTCGCTGAGGCCGTTCACCTGCACGCCGAGTTCCTGGCGGAACATCTCCTGATCTCCCTCGGCGACGTCGTTGAGCTCCCGCTCTGTGTGCGCATCCACCTGGACATATTCCGCTCCCTGCTCCTTCACGAAGTCATAGACCTGCTGCGCGCGGCCATCATTGATCTCATGGAGGTTGTGTCCGCCGGTCTTGCCGTTGAAGCAGTAGAGGAACGGCTTCATAGTGAGCAGGTTCAGGTGCTGCACGATCTTCTTCTCGTCCGCGGTGAGGGCGGCCGTCCGAACCATCTGCCCCATGGAGAGCACCGGCTCGATCTTGCGGAGCACCGCATCTTCAGCGATGGCCTCCTTCTTGCCCCCGCGCACGTCGCTCTGAAGCTTCTCGAGGCGCTTCTGCACCTGCTCCCGGTCTGCGAGCACGAGCTCGAGGTTGATGACCTCGATGTCCCGCAGCGGATCAACCTCGCCGTGCACGTGCGAGATGTCCGGGTCCTCGAAGAAGCGGACCATCTCGAGGATAGCGTCCACCTCGCGGATATGCGTGAGGAATTTGTTGCCGAGGCCCTCGCCTTCGCTCGCTCCTTTCACGAGTCCCGCGATGTCCACGAACTCGATGACCGCAGGAAGAGTCTTCTCGCTCCCGGAGACCTTCGCGAGCGCAGCGAGACGCGCGTCCGGCACCGGCACGATGCCCACCGAGGGATCGATGGTGGCGAACGGGTAATTGGCCACCAGCACCTCCTGCTTGGTGAGCGCATTAAAAAGCGTGGATTTCCCCACGTTCGGAAGGCCTACGATGCCGATCTTCAACATGGAATGACTTTACAGGGGTTCGGGCAAAAAAGAAACCGCCCAGGAAGAGGGCGGTGGGAGGATCTCCCTGCTTATTTAGGGCAGAAGATGAGGAGCCTCAGTGTGGCTACCGTTTGTCGGCATGTTTCCAGCATCCGAGCGAAACGCTGTACCCATCTATAAAGATCCTCCCGGTCCACAGGAGTGCCAGAAACCAAGAGAGCACGCCTGTAGCGACAAGAATATTCTTATCTGCCCTTCCGTGCAAGCGCCTCGACTTTCCGTGTCCAGCGCGCCGTAGTCTTCTCCGTAGGTGCTTCGGACGGACCGAAGGACGTGAAGCGCGTTCTGAATCCCGCGAAGCGAAGCAGGGATGAACCGATGGAGGACGTGTAGTTCCCGAACGCGAAGCGGTCGAGGATGGGCGGATTACCGCAGAGAATGATCACGCGGGCGGAGCGCCCCTTGAGGAGGCGATCCCACCACATGCGGCTTGGATGCATGCGGAACGCAAAGCGCGGGAGGAACATGCGGTCCCACATGCCCTTCAGCACGGCCGGCATATTGCCCCACCAGTTCGGATACACGAGGACGAAGTGCTCACACCAAGTGAGGTTCTCCTGCACTTTGAGGAGATCCGGCTCGAGCTCCATCCGCTCCTTGTATCCCTTGCGCAGGTTGGGGTCGAAAACCATATCCCCGATGTTCATGCGCCGCACCTCATGGCCGGCTGCGCGTGCAGCATCCTCGTAGACGCCGGCGAAGTAGCCGCAGAACGTGTCCGTATTCGGGTGCCCGAGCAGGATGAAGATTCTCATGATGAAAATTGGCGCTCTCGCGCTAGCACGCGCATGTACTCCCAGAACGCGCCGGAAACGAAGACGAACAGGACGTAGCTGAAGATGAGGGTGAGGTACGGGACCGAATCGGTAAGCCATGCATCGAGCGCAAAGAGCATCCACCACCCTGAAAAGACGAGCGAGGAGCCGAACCACCATGGGAAAGCCCGCCGCGAGAGGAACCAAGCGGCGATGATTATGATGAACGCGAGCGTGTGCTGCATCCAGAGCGCGGAGTGGAGCACGTTCTGCGGACCGTCCGGAATGAAGAACTGCACGATAGTAAGCATGATGCTGCTCAGGAGGACCACGAACATGCCCCACGCGAGCGAGTTGAAGGTGATGGTGAACCACTGACGCTCGAGATACGTCTCGAGCTCGCTGTTCATGGATTTCAGGTAGTTGATCTCGGCGTAGAGCGCTCCCCCGGCGCCGATGGCCGCGCCGACGATATGGAGTCCTGCAAGCGCGTTCGCGAGGATCTCGAGCATGATCTTATTGCTGGGAGAGCGCCTGGAGCTCTGCTCGGTATTTCTTCATGACCTCCATGGTCGCTTTCATCTCGCCGTCCCCGCCCTTCTTGCGGCGCTCGATCTCCTCGCCGATTTTCTTGAAGAGGTTCGGGTCCTTGTCGACGAGCGCCATGATCATGTCGCGCTGGGCCTCGGGCACGTTCTTCATCTTCCACTTCATGGCCTGCTTGAGCAGGAAGCTTTGTACTGACATATGGAGGAGTATAGCATCACGACGGTTTGACTCCAGCACCGAGTCGTCTATGATGCGCACGGATCTTCCTTTGGAGGGCTACATGGCTCAGTTAATACCTCGGCTTGAACTCAAGGGCTTATCTGCCCGCCTACGCATCGCGTTCTATGCCGCGGAGAAGCACTATCTCAGGCAACCAGTACGACTGCCGGTTCCGGAAGCTGGTTCCGAATGGCTCCGGGTATCTCTCGCTGACGTACCGGTCGCTCTTGCCAGATGCGGCCTTAAGCTTAACCGATACCGCATCGGCAACGCAGATGGCTTCAGGCCGGATGAATGCCGGTTCCGCTTCCAATTCAGCCGGAGCGAGGAGCGCCTGGACTACGGTTCCTACGACTTGTTCAATAATGCTTGCACGCACAATTCGTGGGATATGCAGATCAAGATCCTGCAGGATCCTGCAGGGCCGATTGTCCTGCTTACGCTTGTGGATCCCCGTGAGCCGCAACCTGGCATGATGCTTATGCAGATACAGCCCTAAAAAGAAAGCCGGCAGTCGTAATGACTGCCGGCTCTCATTTTAAATATTCGCTATAAAAGCACCGTCGCCTGATTCTTCGATATCTCCGCAACCCCTCTCTCGGTTACCTGCACTCTCGTCTCCCCTTTCTCATCCCGGATGACCACGTCTCCGGGTTTAAGCTCCGAGACCAGCGGCTCGTGATTCGCGAGCACCGTGAATACGCCTTCGCTTCCCGGGAGCGTCACCGAAACCGCCTCTCCGTCATAGAGGTTCTCTCCGACGCGCGCGACGGTAAGGCGGAAGGTCTTCATTAGGCGGTTACTTCGTCGATGGAGCCCTTCATGTAGAAGGCGTTCTCCGGCTTGTCGTCATGCTTGCCGTCAACGATCTCCTTGAAGGAGCGGACGGTATCCTCGCGAGATACGTACTTGCCCTTGATGCCGGTGAACACCTCGCCCACGAAGAACGGCTGCGAGAGGAACTTCTGGATCTTGCGGGCGCGGTACACCGTCTGCTTATCTTCCTCGGAAAGCTCCTCAATGCCGAGGATGGCGATGATGTCCTGGAGGTCCTTGTATCGCTGGAGGATCTGCTTCACCTTGTTCGCGACCTGGTAGTGCTCCTCGCCGACGATCTCCGGCGTAAGGCCGGCAGAAGACGAAGCGAGCGGGTCGATCGCCGGGTAGATACCGAGCGATGCGAGCTGGCGGGAAAGCGTAACCGTACCGTCGAGGTGGGCGAAGGTGGTCGCCGGAGCCGGGTCGGTGAGGTCGTCGGCCGGCACATATACCGCCTGGATGGACGTGATGGATCCCTTGTTGGTCGAGGTGATGCGCTCCTGGAGCTTGCCCATCTCCTCAGCAAGCGTCGGCTGATAGCCCACGGCGGACGGCACGCGGCCAAGGAGCGAGGACACCTCGGAACCGGCCTGGATGAAGCGGAAGACGTTGTCCATGAAGAAGAGCACGTCCTTGCCGCCTTCGTCGCGGAAGTATTCGGCCTGGGTGAGGCCGGTGAGCGCAACGCGCGCGCGGGCTCCCGGGACCTCGTTCATCTGGCCGAACACGAGCGCAGTCTTCGCGAGCACGCCTGACTCCTCCATCTCGTGATAGAGATCGTTTCCTTCGCGCACGCGCTCGCCGACGCCGGCAAACACGGAGTAGCCGCCGTGCTCGGTCGCGATGTTGCGGATGAGCTCCTGGATGATCACGGTCTTGCCCACGCCGGCGCCGCCGAAGAGGCCGACCTTTCCGCCCTTAAGGAACGGCACCATGAGGTCGATAGCCTTGATGCCGGTCTCGAAGACCTCGGCCTTAGTGGTCTGCTCATCAAACGTCGGAGGCATGCGATGGATCGGGAGGCGCGGCGACTTCTCGTCGATCGCGCCCTTGCCGTCTACCGTCTCGCCGAGCACGTTGAAGAGGCGGCCGAGGGCGGCTTCTCCGACAGGAACGGAGATAGCGGCGCCCGTAGCCGTGACCGTCTCGCCGCGGGAAAGCCCTGCGGTCTCGTTCATCGAAATGGTACGCACGCGATCAAGCCCGAGGTGCGCGGCGACCTCAAGCGTGATGCGCCCGTGCGTATCGGACTTCTCGACGACGATAGCCTCCTGGATATCAGGACGCTTGTCCGGGAAATGGACGTCGACGACTGGCCCGATGACTTCTGTGATGGTTCCTGTGTTCATAAAATCTAATGGCTACTGCACGTTGTTAATAAGATTCGCCGCGAACAGTCGCGCAAGGACCGTGTCATTGCTCGAATCCTCTGGGAACGCATCCCGGATAGCCGCGGAAATCACATCGATGCCCGCGACAGAATCCTGACCCAGCGTTCCTGGCGTAGGAACCTCCGCGATAATACCCTTGATCTTCTCTACAGTACTCGGAAGCAGCTTCTTCTCCTGGGCATACGCCTCAAGAGCGGTGTTCACCTTCCCCTTGAGAGCATCAAAGGGAAAGACCTCAGCAGAGGTGCGGGCCAGTTTATCTCCGAAGGATTCGATCATACGTAGAGCCTATCAACTAATAATCTATTCCGCGAGCGCCTCGCGGCCGCTCACGATCTCGGACACCTCGCGCGTGATCGCCGCCTGGCGGATCTTGTTGTACGTACGGGTGAGGTCGCGAGCGACTTCCTTCGACTTATCACTCGCGTTCTTCATCGCCACCATGCGGGCTGAGTGCTCCGCAGCCTTGGTCTCAAGGAGCATGTGGTAGAGGGACACGGCGACGAGGCGCGGCACGAGCACGTCGAGCACCTCACCGCGGGAGGATTCCACCTCGTACGCCGGAGGCGCTTCGATGCTCCGATCTCCGCTGAACTTTCCCTTCTCCGGAATGATCTCGCGCACGGTCTGCTCGAGGCCGGACAGCGAGAGCGGGAGGAGCTTGCGGACGGTAGGCACCTGCTCGAAGGTAGACTTGAAGTTGCTGTACACCGCGATAGCCTCATCGAACAGGCCTGCGACGAATCCGGCGGACAGCTCGCCAGCGAGCTCCTCCATGCCGTTGATATCGATGTCGTCCGCCTTGTTCGGGAGGACCTTCTCCATACGATAGCCGCGGCGAGCGAAATACTCCTCTCCCTTTCGCCCATACGCGTACACGACGACCGAATCCAGGGAGCGGTCCTTGACTGCCTCCGCGGCCGCCTTGATGACGCCGCTGTTGAGTGACCCCGCGAGTCCCTTATCACTAGTGATGACCACGAGCGCGACCTTCTTTATCTCGGCCCTCGCCTTGAAGAGCGGGTGGCGGGTGAACGAGCGGCTACCCGAGAGACGGGCAAGGATAGAGAGCGCGGCCCGCGCGTATGCGCGGCCCCTGAGCGCGGTCTGCTGCGTCTTGCGCATCTTGACCGCGGATACGGCTTCCATCGCGCGCGTCACCTTGTGCGTGCGGTTGGTCGCCTGGATCTTCGCCTTTACGTCCTTGAGCGCCATGAGTGGTTATGCCGTCTCGACGAAGCGCTCGAGCTTCTCACGGAGCGACTTCTCGGTGTCTTCCGCGATCTGCTTCGAGTCCTTGATCGCCTTGAGCTCCTCCTTGGCTTCGCGCGCGAGGAAGTCGCGGAGCTTCTTCTCCATCGGCTGGACCTGCTCCGGAGCGAATGAGTCCATGTAGCCGTTTGTGGCTGCGAAGATCACTGCGGATTCGACCTCGAACGGCAGCGGCTCCCCGCGGTTCTGCTTGAGCATTTCCGTCATGCGGCGTCCGGCGTCGATCTGCGCCTTGGTATTGGCGTCGAGGTCGCTGGAGAACTGCATGAACGCCTCGAGCTCGCGGAACTGCGCGAGGTCGAGCTTGATCTTGCCCGAGACCTTCTTCATCGCCTTGGTCTGCGCCGCCGAGCCCACGCGGGACACGGAGATACCGACGTTGATCGCCGGGCGCTGGCCCTGATTGAAGAGGTTCGACTCGAGGAAGATCTGGCCGTCCGTGATCGAGATCACGTTGGTCGGGATGTATGCGGACACGTCGTTGTCCTGCGTCTCGATGATCGGGAGCGCGGTAAGGGATCCCCCGCCATTCTCCTTATTGAGCTTCGCAGCGCGCTCGAGCAAACGAGAGTGCAGGTAGAACACGTCGCCCGGGTACGCCTCGCGTCCCGGCGGGCGGCGGAGCAGAAGGGACATCTGGCGGTACGCGACGGCCTGCTTAGAGAGGTCGTCGTACACCACGAGCGCGTCCTTGCCCTGCTCCATGAAATGCTCGCCGATGGTGGCGCCGGCGAACGGAGCGAGGAACTGGAGCGCAGCCGGAGCCGATGCCGGAGCCGTGACGACGATGGTGTAGTCCATCGCGCCCTTCTCGGAGAGTTCCGCGACGAGCTTCGCCGTCTTCGATTCCTTCTGGCCGATCGCGACGTAGATGCAGATCGGGCGGGTCGCTTCCGGCTCCGATTTCTGGTTCAGGATGGTATCAATCGCAACAACGGTCTTGCCCGTGCCGCGGTCGCCGATGATGAGCTCGCGCTGGCCGCGGCCGATCGGGACCATCGCGTCGATGGCCTTGATGCCGGTATGGAGCGGCACGTTGACCGGAGAGCGGTCCATCACGCCGTACGCTTCGCGCTCGATCGGCTTCATCTTCTTCGTATCCACCGGACCCTTTCCGTCTACGGGTTCACCAAGCGGGTTCACCACGCGTCCGACCAATGAGTCGGATACGGGGATGGAGAGGAGGCGGCCGAGGCGGCGCACCAGCATGCCTTCGTACACCTTCGTGCTGTCGCCGAGAATCACGGCGCGGACGCCGTCCTCCTCGAGGTTCAGGACAAGGCCGTACACCGGACTCGGGTCCTTGAGCGCCTCTTCGAGAGTGCGATCGAAGGTCGGGTCGAAGAGCACCATCTCCGTCATGACTGCCTTCTCGAGGCCGTCGATCTCCGCGATGCCGTCTCCGGTCGCGCGGACCACGCCAGTCTCTTCAAGACCAGTCGCGGGTGCGAGCTGCGCGATCTCACTTTCGATTCGTTTGATGATGCTCTCCATACCTATCGGGTAATATTCCTATAAAGTTCGATCAACTGCCTCTTTCCTGAACGGTCCACGAGCGTGCCGCCGGAGCGGGCGCGCCATCCGGACAGGAGGCTCGGGTTCACCGTGGCCTTCTCCGCAGCGATGCCTGCCTCCTTGGCTCCCGCGAGCGCCCTCTTTGCATCTGCTTCCCTAGCTACTTCTACGGACGCCTCTACCGCCTTGTTCCGCTGCTCCTTGGTACGGAGATCCCGGAGAATCGCCGGCAAGAGCTTCATACGGCCCGTCTGGCCAAGATGCGCGATCAGATTGCTCGCGAACTTGCCCTCATCAGCTCCCTTCTTGGAAGCCAGATTGCGGAGCGCATCAGCATAGACGGAAGACTTCATGCTTATTTGTCTCCCATCGCCTTAGCAGCGGCGAGCACCGCGAGGCGGGCGATCTCCTTCTCGCTTTCACGGAGCGCTTTCGCTGCTGTCTCAACGGCGCGGGCGTCCGCATCTTTCGCGACCTGCGCCGCGCGAGATTCCGCCTCCTTCAGGATGCGGGACTTCTCGTCTCCGGCTGCGGAGCGCGCATTGTCCACGATCTGGGACGCTTCCGTCTCCGCGACCGATACGAGCTGCATCGCAGCCTTGTCGGCATCCTGAAGCTTCTGCTCCGCCTCCTTTGCATCCTCCACGCCCTTGGCGACGACGCGCTGGCGTTCAGCGACCATGCGCAGCACCGGCTTATAGAGGAGCCAGGTGAGCGCGACCGCGAGCACGCCGAAGTTCACCGCATAGGCGAACAAGAGGTGCCAGTCGATGCCGAAGGTGTGGATGAGAGCGTCCATAGTGCGTTACGCGAACTTGATGATGAATCCGACGACGAGCGCGAAGATCGCGAGCGCCTCGGTGAGGGCGATGCCGATGAACATGTTGGTCACGATCGTGCCGGATGCTTCCGGATTGCGTCCCATGGCCTCGAGGGCCTTGGAGCCGATCATGCCGATGCCGATGCCCGGACCGAACACGCCGAACCCGACGACGATGGCCATAGCGAGGGCTTTAGCTGCTTCAATTTCCATACTGATTGATTAGCTTTAAATAATGTCCCTCCGAGGGAGGCGGGCACCATCAGGCGCTTACGCGTGCTGATGACGCCCGTCTCCTTCTGAGGCGTGCTCCTCGTGCTCTTCGTGGAGCGTGATCGCGCTCCGCGTGAAGAACAGCGTGAGGAGCGCGAAGATCGCCGCCTGGATGAGCCCGACGACGAGCTCGAAGGCGAGGATCGGGATCGGGAGGAAGAGCGGCGCGAAGAACATCGCCACAAGGATGAGCACCTTTCCCGCGAAGATGTTACCGAAGAGTCGGAACGAGAACGAGATGAGGCGCGCGAACTCGGTAACAAGCTCGATTATACCAATTGCGAACGCAAGCGGCGACTTGAACGAGAAGAACTTCCCCGCGTACTTCGCCACGCCGAGCGTCGCGATGCCGAGCACCT
Source organism: uncultured Candidatus Saccharibacteria bacterium (assembly GCA_964569655.1). Classification (GTDB taxonomy): domain Bacteria; phylum Patescibacteriota; class Minisyncoccia; order Phycocordibacterales; family Phycocordibacteraceae; genus C7867-001. The sequence goes on along the minus strand of CAZMTN010000001.1, from coordinate 209,429 downwards.
CGATGGTGAAGAACGCCACGAGAGCGAGCATGAGGGTGAAGTTGAGGTCGGTGGCGCCCGGATAGAGGAACGGCACGAGGCCATGATCGTCGTGTCCCGGAATGCCGATCGATCCCACGATCGGGAGGAGGCCGAACCAGTTCACGCCGAGCACGAAGAGGAAGATGGTCATCACCACCGGGAAGATGCGCTCGGCTACTTTGTCGTTATTCAGCGTGCTGCGGACGAACTCGTACGGGAAAGTCACGAGGAGTTCGAGGACGGCCTGGAACTTGCCAGGTACGAGCTTGAGCGAGCGGGTCGCGAGGAAAGCAAAAAGGATGAGGAGGAGGGATACGCAGAACGCCGTCACGAGGGTGTTCGTTACGGTGAAGCTCCCTATATGAAAAAGCGCCGATGGCGCTAGGTGTATGGAAATACCCCCTTCCATGTCTCTGCATAGTAACAGACCCCTCCCTATAGATAAAGGGAAAGGCCACGATCTCTCGGGGCCTTTCGGTATTGCGAAGGATGGCTAAAGCACCACCCCCCTTTTGTGTTTGCCCACGACAACGCGTCCAGGATTGAAGGCCCGCTTGAAGACGTCGAGCGCCTTCCTGGGTTCGGCATCCCCGCACATGAAGACATCGAACGCCGCGAAGCCCTTCTCAGGCCAGGTGTGGACGCTGATGTGGCTTTCGGCCAGGACCGCCACGCCACTGATGCCGCCGCCATCCTCGAACTTGTGAAGATGGATGTGAAGCAAGGTCGCCCCGGCTTCCTGCACCGCATCGATGAGCGCGCTCTCGATGATGTCCCGATTATCCAGGTTCTTCGCTTCCCAGAGATCGATGATCACGTGGCTGCCGGCGTAGCTGACGCCGTTCCGGTTGATGAAGTGGTCCTTGTAGTCGTTCTCGTTTGAAGGAGCGACGACCGCGGGCCTCGGAGCTTTCGCTGCCTTCGGCTTTGCTTCTTTCTGCGGAATCTTATTCGCCGCAACGAGGTTCAGTCTGGCCATGGGGCCCTCCCTTCGATTCAGTTAAAGGCGTCATTAACGCTGACTATAGGTCAGACCGCAGTATAGGACCTGTGCACCTGGACGCAATAGGTTTCAGGCGCGGCAGCTTGATAACTCGGCGCTACTTTTTCTCTTTTCGCTTCAGCTTGATACCAAAACGCTTCGCCCATTTCCCAACTTCAGAGCCCTCGCGGTCATCGATCTTAACGCCGAACTTCTTTCCCCAACGGTTGATGGTGCCGTCCTCAGAGAGATCTATCTCAGTGCCGAGCAGCGCGAGACCGCCGAGGAGGAAGAGCCACGACCCTGGCGTAAGCGGAGTCAGGAGTGCGGCGATACCGATGAGGATGAGGATCACGCCGGCTACTTTCTTGAAAAGCGACATATCCTCACTGTACCACAAGGGCTATTGACACCCGGGGTGGCTCCGCCCATGCTATAGCTTGTTCACCTGGATCCAGGAATTTACCGTAACTAAATCAACATCATTATGGTTAGAGCAGCCAATCCCGCACTTCTTAAGCCCATGCAGCTCTCGAGCGAACTCGAGGCCGTCATCGGCAAGGGTCCGCTTTCTCGCGGCGAGGTAGTCAAGAAGCTCTGGGACTACATCAAGAAGAATGACCTCCAGAACCCCGCAAACAAGCGCAACATCCTCGCGGATGACAAGCTCCAGGCGGTGTTCGGCGGCAAGAAGGAGGTAACTATGTTCGAGATGACGAAGCTCGTCTCAGCTCACCTCTCCTAAGCAACGCGTTGCTAAGCAAGAACCGCCCTTCTGGGCGGTTTTTCTTATGCAGCCTGCGCGAGCTGGGCGGACAGGATGCCGATGAGGCACGCGGTAGCGAACGCGCCCACCACCGTCCAGAAGATGCGGTTCCGGATGCGATCTGTCGCCGAGAGGTCGCTCACGAAGATGGCGAAGGTGTACCCCGCTACGGCGAAGACGATGTCCGCCATATGATTGGTGAAATACTCCCTGGAGGAGACGCCCGTGGTCTTCTCGAAGACCTCCCAGAGGATGGCGATAGCCAGGTTCGCCATGAAGCCGAGCACCGGGTGGATGCGGAAGGTCCTGAAGAGGAAGAAGAATATGACGCCGGACAATAGATGCGGCAGGCTCCAGAAGTCGAGTACGGGCTGTTCCCAGAGTGCGCGGTACGGGTTCATGGCTATTTCTTCTTAAGGGCTTCCAAGTCCTCGAGCATCTTGCGCACGTCCCGGGTGAGGGCCTCGAGGGTCTGCTGCTGATTCTTCTTGCGCGCCTCTTCCTCCGCGTCCTCAGTGATCTCCTCCACGTCTTCCTGCATCTCGTCCACGTCTTCCTGGATTTCCTCGACGTCCTCCTGGATCTCGTCGATATCCTCCTGGATCTCGTCGATGTCTTCAGACACCTCCTCGAGCTCCTTCGCCTGGCGGTTGACCGTCATCTGGATGAAGATGGCGAGGTAGATGGCCTCCAGGGAAACGATGGTGGTGAGGACGAGGAACATGAGGTCCCAGGTGAAGATGCCGGCGAACGAGAGGATGAAGAATCCCGTGAAGACGCAGGTATGGATGATGAGCGACGGGACGGACCCGACCCAGGCAGTGATGCGCTCAACGAGAGACGGCGACATGTATAAAACGTAGCACTCAACCGCCCTATTCCCCAAATAGCTTCTGTTCGAACTGCGCGCGGAACGCTGCGTCGAAGCGGCAGCGCAGCATGTCATTGCGGAGGTCGTCGGCCTGGAAATTCGGCTCATCAGCAAGGTCCATGAACTCGTCGAAGGTGATCTCCCTCACAGTGATCCGCTCTCCGGCATCGAGCTCCGGCTCCGCCACCTTCTCGCAGCGCTGCCCGATGAAGTAATAGAGCGCCCAGTCCACCTTGGAGACCGGCTGGCGGCTCTTGAGGAGCGAGACCTGGGCGGGCTTGTATCCGGTCTCCTCGAGGAGCTCACGCACAACGGCTTCGTCCGCCTCCTCGCCCCGCTCGATGCGTCCGCCCGGGAACGTGAGCACGGCGTCGCGCCCAGGCTGCTCGTCCTCGATGAGGATGAGCTTCCGATCCTTGGTGGTCGGGATGATGGCCGCGCTATCGTCGCGCTTCAGCTTCTCGAAGGTGACGTGGGAGCCGTCGAACTGCTCCTGCTCCCACTGGTATACGTCGAAGATTTCCCCCGCGAAGACCTTCTTCGCGTGATCCGGGATCGGCTGGCGGCTCCTCGGCCGTTCGATATGCATCAAGCGAGTGTATCAGCTTCGCTCAGATTTTGCTCGAGCACCTGGTCATGCTCGTCGAAGGAGATGCGTCCGGTGACGCATCTCCCCGCGAGTACGGGCGGCAGCCAGTGGGCGTCTGAGGACCACATGCGTTCGTAGGGGACCGCAGTCTCATCGAACCATTCCGGAATCATCTCATCAGTCTCGATTGGCTCGCCGGTGAACTCCGTGGCTTCGTATACGTGCAAATCTATCTCCGGGCGCAACGGGGAAACGAACGAGAGCCGGGCTACCTTCCGGAGCGCAGATACGGTGAGGCCGCACTCCTCGAGCACCTCTCGCCTCGCCGCCTCCTCGATTGATTCTCCCGGCTCTACCTTCCCGCCGAAGCCGTTCAGGTTGCCCGCCCCGAGGCGGAGCTTCTTCAGTCCGAGCAATAGCTTGCCGTCCTTGCGGATGAGGCAGAGCGTAAGCACGTTCATGGGAGCAAGATGGTTGCTACCCAGTACGTAAGGCCGCTGACGACAGCGCCTGCTGCTGCGCCCCAGGCCATGTCTACGAAGCTCATCATGGCGGGCCAGCCGGTCGTGGTAGCAAGATTGGTGAGGTCATAGGTGCCGTATGCGACAAGTCCGAAGAACGCTCCGGCTAGGAGCGCGAACATGAGCGAACGGGCTTCGAATGCCGGCGCGATGACGAAGAAGACGAGGCCGGCCGTGTAAAGGAGATAGAAGCCGATCGCTGCCGGCCACACGACATCGGAAGAAAGCAGCGGGCCGAGCTCCGCCTTGTAATACGAGCGGGCGATAACGCCGATCCAAAGCGCGTCGAGGACGCCGAGGAGCGGGAGCGCGATGAGCCAGAGGTATAGGTAGGTCATGCCTCAAGTATAAACGATGCTGGTCGGGATGCTGGGAATCGAACCCAGTCTTCACGCACCCGAAGCGCGCGTACTACCGGTATACTACACCCCGATTGCTGCCGAGCTTACCAGAAAATGCCCTAAATGCCGAGCGTGGAAAGGATGGCTTTCACCTTGTTCGACGGGATGGAGAAGCTGATGTTCTCCACGTTGGTCACGGTCGCGACGTTCACGCCGATCACTTCCCCATCGAGGTTCACGAGCGGCCCGCCCGAGTTCCCCTTGTTGATCGCCGCATCGGTCTGGATGACGCCCGTGAGCACTTTCAAGGTGCCGTTCGAAGCCTTCGGCGTAATGGTGCGGTCTATGCCGGAGATCACGCCGGTAGAGACCGAGTTGCTGTACTGTCCGAGCGCGTTGCCGATGGCGATCACGCGCTGGCCGAGGTTGAGCTTCGAGGAATCGCCGAGAGGCAGCGTCGGGAAGCCTGAACCCGGAATCTTGAGCACGGCGATGTCCGATGCATTCGTGGTCGAGATGACCGTTGCCGTAATCTCCCTCCCGTCCGCAAGCTTGGCGGTGTAGTAGGCGCCGTACTCCAAGGAATCCACCACGTGCACGTTGGTGACGATGTAGCCGCTGCTGCGCACCAGGAAGCCGGTGCCCGCCGAGGTCCTGTTCGGCTCTCCCTCTCCCGGAACAAACTCGCTGATGGATACCACCGCCGGGGCTGCCTCGGCTACGGTGCGCTGGATGGATTCCTCAGCGGTCTCCTTGCCTGCGAGCTCCGCGGTGCTCGCTGCCGTGCTGCTTGCGATCGATGCGACATTCTGGAGCTCTCCGGAAAGCGTGGCGGCGATATTCGAGACGCCGCCGATCTCCTCATCAAGGAGGAGGATGGCGCTCGCGAGCTGGTCGTTAGAGGACTCAAGCTCATTGATGCGCTCCGCCTGGAAGTATGCCGAAGCAGAGAGCCCGAGGATGAAGATAAGCGCTAAAAGCCGCATGTATGAAAATAGTATAGCGTGATTGACAAATCCTGAGCAAAGAACAGAATCCCCGCAGGCGGTCTTTCCATACCGCATGACCTAAAGAAAGGGGCGTAGTCATGTACCAACTCAACGATACGGGCATCATCTGCAAGGATGACACTCGTTCCTTCAGCATGAAGAAAATCAAGGATATCCTGGCCAGGCTTTCGACCAGGAGGGAGCGCGGCAACGGCGACGTAAGCTTGCTCGCCTTCGATCTCTTTGCGAGCGGCTCATGCACCCGGCGCCGGTCAGAGACGTCAGGCATCCGGTGCGAGCGCGTGAGCGTGAGCCCGGCCAAGTACAGCATCGTCATCTATGGCGAGCTGGCTGACGAGATGCTTGCTAAGCTCAATGCCCCGAACGAGCAGGAGCTCGCGATCAAGGCGAGCCAGGAGCGCAGGAGGGCGAGGCGGGAGCTCTACAAGCAGGGCCTCGCCGTCCATCGCTGCAGGCGCCGGCATCGCACGATACCGACGCTCAAGCAGACCCGGCACTTCAAGCGCAGCACCATCACGCTGGCCGCTGCCGTGACGGCGATCGCCTACGCATCTCGCGTCTCGCATGCCTTGCTGGAGAGCTCCATGTCCGGAGACTATCTGTCCCGCGGCAGAGCGCTCCTATCCCTATCGGATGGATTCCTTTTTGTACTGCGCAGGCAGCCCGAAGGATTGGAGCTCCATTCGACCGAGGATAACCGCCATCCGGCGTATCGCCGGCTGCGCAGCAAGCTCAGGAAGCTGCTCAAGTGCGAGCGCAAATCCCGCTCACGCCGGCAGCAGGCGTTCCGGGCTCAGGCGTATCATCACCACGTACTGATGCGGTTCGCGGTCTCACAGTAGAAGCACACGCCGCTCTCGGTAGCGAGGGCGGCGTTTTCTATTTGGATGCGAGATACGTTCCAATCGAGGAAGAGAGCTTCGCGAGAAAGGCGTCGAACTTCACCTCATCTGGTTCGAGCAGCGTGAAGCGGAAGCCTTGGAGGTCAGAATTGAAGCCGATAGAGAGCGGAACCACGCAGATGCCGGTCGCGGCGAGGAGGTTGTATACAAACCGCTGGTCCAGCGTCGCGTCCACGAGCACCGGAGCGATGACGGCAGCGGCTTCAGACGAGAGCGGCAGGGACTGCGTGTCCGTGAGCGAGCCTTCCTTGAATACGGCGGTCATGTAGAACGCTCCCTTGGCCGGGTGGATGGTGATCGCCGGGATCTTTGAGAGCACCTCTACTGCCCTGGCTGATTTCTTCGCGTAGGTACTGGTGCGCTCGGCAAGATACGGGAAATAGCGCTCGTCGCTCATGATCTTCGGGAGCACGAACTGTGGGAGCGTCGTCGAGCAGACCTCGAGCATCTTGGCGTTCAGAAGCGAGGTAGCATAGCGATCGAATTCCGGATCCTTGTCGCGGTTATAGAACTCGATCCAGCCGCAGCGGGCGCCGGGCCACGGGAATTCCTTCGAGATGCCGCGCATGGCGATGCCGGGAACGCCGTCGATCACAGAAGCGAGCTTCTTCATGCCGCTTCCCTCGTACGCGAGGTTCGAATAGATCTCGTCGGAGATGACGAAAAGGTTATACCTGCGAGCGATATCCACCACCTTCCTGATGGTCTCCTGAGGATAGACGAAACCGGTCGGGTTATCGGGATTGATGACGATGATGCCCGCGATCTCCGGGTGCGCCTTCACTTTCTCTTCGAGGTCCTCGAGATCCGGCTCCCAGCCCTTCTCCGGGTCGAGCTTGTAGGTGAGATGCGGAGCGTCGGAGTGGGCGGACTCCGCAGAGGAATGCGTGGGATAAGCCGGGTTCGGCCCGATGACGCGCGCTCCGGGGTGGAGGCGGTCGTAGAGAGTGGAGATAGCGTCCCCCAGGCCGTTGAAGAACAGGATATCGTCCGGCGTTATCTGGATGCCGCCTTCGAGGTTCCGCTCCTTCGCGATGTACGCGCGGGCTGCGTCGAGGCCCTTGGTCGGCGAGTAGCCGAAGCTCGCGTTCTCGCTCACCGCATCGCGTACGTATCCCTTGATCCAGTCCGGGACCTGCTCGCCTTTCGCTACGGGGTCGCCGATATTCTCCCAGATGATCGGGGTGCCGAGCTTCTCTATCTGCTTCCCCACCTCGACGATTCGGCGGATCTCGTAGCGCAGGTTCTCTGCTCCGGGGTGGACGATGGGGGTTCGCATGGATTCAGAACAGGATACCATGCGTCCAAGAGCTACGAGTATGAAGAACCCCGCGCGAGCGCGAGGCTCTACACGGGATTCAGGCTGCTTTATCGTCCTATTCGGGGACGATGAGTCTCCCTTCTTCGGGGTAGACGCGGCAGATGCCGCCCAGGGGCATTTTGAAGTCGAAATGGAGGGCTCCATAGCGCCACTGGTCGCGCGAGGAGCCCCTACGTTCAGGCTCAGCGGTGAGATTGGTATGGACGCCAGGAGTCAGCATGCTTTCGGCCTTGGCCAGCATCTCCCTCTTGAAATCCTCTACCTTCCTCTTTCCCAGGCGATCGATGACGAACTGGTCCTTGCGCTCCTCGGTGTATCCCAAGTGCAGGATCCGCCGGATGGCGACCAGACGTTCATCAACCAGCTGCTTGGCCAGCACCGGGTCGATCTGGAAGTAATCGTATCCGCTCTGGTCACCGCCGCTGCTGCCGTGGGTATACCACGGTAAGACGATCTGCCATTCGTAGTCTTCACCCTGGCATCGCTGGAGGTAGACAGGCTCCGTGGTCGTCGAGTCCCCGGCAAGGAGCTCGAGCGCCATATGGATGTCAGTGAAGGGTTCGGGATTCCTCCAAGATGAATACGCATCCCGCTTCGGGAACATTGTCATGACTGCCCTCCTTTCAAGGGATCAATTTCTGGGCTAAGCGTATAGCATGCCGCCAGGCGGAGCAAATAGCTGGCTAGTAGTAGTAATTCGTACGGGACTGATGGTTGCTGCAGTTCGCCTGCCAGCCGTAGACGCAGTCGTAGCGGATCTCGCGGTAGTCGCGGCCTCGGCTGCGGCGGTCGCGGGACTCCGCCTCGCGTAGCTGGTCGCGGAGCTCACGGAGCTGTTCCTCGAGCTCTTCGATCTCGTCCTCGATGTCCTCGATCTGGTCTTCGATATCGTCAGCGGACCAGCCGTAACTGTACGAGTATCCGTAAGACGAGTAGGCGAAACTCGGGATAGGCGCGAGGAGCACCAGGCCGAGCAGGATGACAGGGATAGTTTTCATATGGGAAGTTAAAGCGAAGGGCTCCCTTAGGGAGTCCGGGCAGTGTGCACTATCGATGATGAAGACTTCGTGTGGAAAGTGCCAGCCTATAAAAAAGAGCGCCCCACCGGAGAGCCGATGTGGCGTCTCCAATGAGGCGTTTCGTTACCCAGGTTTGTGCTCGTGATAGCTGTTGTCAGCCATGCCACGAAGCCATACACCGAAGTTGAGACTTCCGAAGCCGATCTGGGCGAGATCAGCCTTGATAGCGTCGCACATGAAGTGCGTATCCGGAGTCAGGCACCGGGTTCCCGCGTCGATGACGAATTCCAGCGGGAGCATGTTGTCCGAAAGATTCGCTAGAAAATCTGGCACCATGTCAGGAATGAAGGCGACTTTTTCGATGGTGTAGCCGGTACGGCGTGCCACCGATTCTCGGATTTCCGTCTTCTTCGCGAGAAGAAGAGTTATGGTGCCTTGGTCTTCGATGAAGAGTGCACGTATGTGCGGCATTTCAAACCTCTCTAGTTTCTATCCTGAATGGATTATACCTATGAAGTAGCACACTTGTCAATAGCGGGTGGATCGACTCGTGGCACGACTGGGACTTTCGGTCGAGAATCTATTCGAAGCACTATTGAAAGCAGCCGAAGAAGACTTCCTGAGAGGTCCCTAGTTCTGGGCCTTAACGCATCCCGAAGGCATCTGAGACCATGTCCCTGGGCGCGCCCTTTAACAGCTCAATAGCATCGGTATGTACGACCATCTCAAGTTCGGTCTTACCCGCCACGCCACGTATGAGCAGAGACTGTACTACTTCCTTTTTGAGGCAAAATTGGCCTACCACCCTAAAGAGGGATTTCAAACCGCCAATATAGCAACAGCCGCAAAGCTTTTTGAGGACTTTGCGGCTGTTAACTCTTCTGATGTGGTGTCTCATTCATCATATTAGAACTTCCATAAGTGAACGCAAGCCAATACGTTTTTTACCCTGTATTGATTCTTGGACTAAGAAATAGACCCACTTTCACCACTCGTGCGCCACTCCTCATACGAGATTAGAACCACCCTCCTTTGCACTGCGGTTAATAAACGTTAACAATGTTAAACAAGTTAACGAATGCGTACGACTACCTGCACAATATGTATATGATTAACGTTCAATCGTTTGAATAATACGATTGTTCACCTCCTCCACTTGTAGAGGATTTAAGCGATAGTCATGGTCTATGCCCTTGAGCACAAGATACTTCTTAGGTTCGTTAGCAGCATCAAAAAGTTCTTGGACTTCTTCAGGAGGCACCAAATCATCTAATTCTCCAGCAAATAAATATACTGGCACGTGAATGTTCGGCATATCTCCCAGTGCATCAAATTGGTCGCGATCAAGCACATGCTGAAATGGAACAGCAAACTGTCGTCGCTCTTCACTCCCAGGAATATCTCTATCAGACTCCTTTACTCCCGTAGCCTCCCATTCAGTACGACGAGAACCTTCTACTGGCCCATGCGAAGGCATGATACCTACTACTTCCGTGATACGTGGGTCGCGAGCAGCATACAGTAGCGAAACCTGACCACCTCGACTGTGACCACCAAGTAGGACTTGAGTATATGAATCCTTAGCAAGCATATATTCCAAAACACTCTTAATATCATCAAGATACTGAGAAGTTAGATACTCAGATATCGGACCTTCACTTTCCCAGGTTCCAGAAGGGTCGAAGCGTACAGTGGTGTATCCACGCTCTGCAAATTTGTTCGCAAGGTCTACAAGATGAGCGTAGTCCTTAGTATCTAAATAGCCAGGACAAAGAATAGCGAGCCTTTTATTTCCCTGTGAATAATGAATGACCGCTGCTATCTTGCGACCCCTGGAATTAGGGATTGAAACACTATCCATGGTCTTCAATCTTATTTACCCATGCTACATATGCACTCATCGCCTCATCTAGTAGTTCAGAATGGTGGGTCATTGTAATTGGTTTGAAGAAATTTGATGCCACTGCCGTCGTATCCAACTCATTTTCATAAGCGTAATCCGCTCGAACATTCTTCTTCGGAATCACAAAGTGGGCATTTTCAATACCAGCCCAGTACATCTTTGAGGAACACATGAGGCAAGGCTGCATGGAAGCATATATAGTTGCCCCAACGACGAGTGGCTCCCCTTCTGATTCGATAGCCATATCTATGACCATCGTTTCGCCGTGGTTATAAGGCACTGATGGTTTGCTCTCATAGACTTTTCCGCTCTTACTAACAAGCACTGCGCCGGCAGGAAACTCACCAGCTTCAAGTGAAATTTTTGCTAACTCGACTGCTCGTTTCAGGTAGTCCATGTTATTGAAAATTGGTCTTAATCCGGACTTTCTCAGTCATCTCATTCACGCTGATATAACCTAGTGCATCAACATCAGGATTATAGAGTTCAATCATATCCAAATCGCCTCGTGGGAAAATACGAGCACCAGAGATGACTTCGCCGCTCTCTAAACGCTTCTTCATTTCCGCATACCGCTCTGGCTCCATTACAAAATCGATATCGCCTACCTGTGCTCGATAAATATCGGGCTTACGAATGTAAAGATGGGTATAGATTGTCTCAGGAATATCGTCTATAGCAGGAATGACGATGGGCTCATAGAGACGAAAGTATTTTTGATTGATATTGTCAGACGATTCAGTCAATTGCCCACGAAGCGCAGTAAGAACGTCGTACTCATCATTGTAATGACAGAAGAAACCTACATTTCCTGCTACAGGTAGATATTCGCCCACAGATTCCTTACAGAGTCTGAAGCACTCAGCATGAATGTGTTGAATGGCTTCAATGAGGGTCGCTTGATTTTTGACTGGACTGAATCTATATAGCCTCATACGCACTTTCGTTACCTAGTAAGGAAGTTTTGCATAAAGTCCTGGTACTCTATGTTGCTTGTGATGAGGTAGGTTGCGTCGCCAGTTGAGTCTAGCATTTGCACCTCTTTCGTGAGTTTGTTTATTGTCCATGTATTTCCACTCTCATCCACGAGTACGAGCATGCTACTTGTTTCTTGTGCGACATCAAGCATGACAGGGTCAAATACTTTGGGCGGTAGCAAGTTCATCTCAAAAATCTCCTTGAGGGTATAAACATTAGGACTTGCTGTCGGCTCAATCATATAGAACTGGCGCATATCTTTCGGCTGGTCTTCCTCATTTTTGAAGACTACGAAACCTGTTATATATGCATAGAAACGTCCTCCGTCTACGAACTGAGTATTGGTTAGGTCAACGTGAGGAATTGACTGTTGTAGCACGAGTTCGTACTCAAGACCTTTCTTCTCCATGAACTGCCAAAGTGCTACTACGGCCAGAATAACGACAGCGGCTACGAGCACTTTGGTTGTTGCAGTTGTTTTATTCATATCTCTATAGTTCCGCTTGGAGATCGATATTGCCCTCCCAGTACCAGCAATTCATGCCGAGGAAATGGCGTTTCCATTTGTTGCCCTGCACCAATTCTGTATTCGCACAGCCGATGTCGAATACCGTCCGAGTGAAGTAGGTTAAAGAACCAAGCGCAAGAGCCGCAACCGCAACTATGACCAAGATTTTTGTGAATTTGGTATTCATGGTTAATCGCCTATAACCACATGCTCCATATCAACGCACGTTCCTTTTGCGCTGAAGACTGAGCTGGTTTCAACTTCTATTTCTGCATCTCCTTCGTCGTAGCCCGCTACTGCATTAAGTGCAATAACTGGCTTCGATACCTCGGTTATGTTTGCAACAACGACATACTCGTTATAGAGCCAGAAAAGCCAATCGTCCGTGGTATCCGTCTGCGAGAGCACTTTATCCTCGACCATTTGTGGGTCGCATTCTAGTTCGAGGATATAGTCAGTTTCGTCATATGACTGGAAGCGCACGTAGGTCTTATCATCACGACGGTATACGTCATCAAGATAAGCATCGAACACCACTGGCTTACCGCTCAACAACTGATCTTGCGCCTGAATGGTAAACGAGAGACTTTCTCTGCCTATTACCGTAGCGCCATATTTTTCTGCTAGAGAGTCGGCTATCAAGCTACCTTCAGAGACTTCTTCCGTAACCGCTTCCGATGAATCTTGTTCTTTCGAATCTTTGTCAAAGAAGTTGAAGTACACGATAGCCGCAAGTACCGCCAGAATGATGACCCACCAAATGATGCTTCCTTTATTTTCCATGATGCTTCAATTTTACCGCTGCCACGAACATGATGATTGCCCCAATGATGTCGGGCACAACCCACGTCTCCTTATCGAGATGGATAGGAGCGATTGGGTTAAAAAGGATGGCTACTGCGCCAAGTACCCATACCCAACCAGTACGCTCTGTTTGAAAAGCTGTGTATGCTCCATACGCCGCCGCAATACATACGACTATACGCATGAGTTGGTAGTAGACATACGGCCACATGGGAGGGATAGCGAGGAGAAGCATGATTCCCGCGACAATCAGGAGTGGTTTGAGGTAGGTCATATCTGAGTCTCAGTTGTCAGCCTTTCTGTGTGGAGCTGATTCGTTTTTTCCTCTGCTCTCATCGCTAAAACGACACCTAGGAATTTAGTGCCGAACGTAAGAGCAGTCAGGACTAGAAGAACAACGAGTGTAAAGAATTCTCCGTCGAACAGCATGGCCAGCATTGCTACTGGAACAACCCCAACTCCGCCAAGGATAAGACCAGCGATGACTCCAAGAAATCCCCATGCAAAATAAGTAAGCAAGAGTCCTAGGAACCAGAGCGTTAAGCCGAATACAAACGATGAGTAGTACATGGCAATTCCGCCAAACACGCCAGTTTTCCTAAACAGCCCGAGAGGTAGAAGGATAAAAAGGTTGATGGCGAATACTATCCATGCGGCACTAAAAAGCCAGCCAATTACGTGCTCACCAACCCAAACTGCGCCGTTAAGCATCAAAGCTGCTATCAAAATGAGAAGCAAGAAAAAACCTATTCCCAGAATAGTCCAGCCAACATTTTTCAAGTTCTCAACCATGGAATTATTTTAGAAAATAGTTGATGTCCTTCCTGTAAATCTTCGCAAAACGTTGGAGTTCAATAACATCTAGCCTCTGTTGCCCTGACTCTACATTTGAAACATGGGACTGTGGCCGTTTCAATTTCTTGGCCACCTGCACCTGCGTCAGACCCGCTTCAAGGCGCGCTGTCTTCAATCTCTCGACAAAGACCGCGTACTCCTTTGTATGGATTGACTTCTTCATATACTAAATGGTCTATCTAAGAAGTCAATATCCAAACTTTAGATATTTTGATACTATCGGCTGGAGGCCACTGGCCTTAATACCCGACCTGGAAAAGAGACGTGCCATCCTTGCAGCCCTCGGTACCGAGCACATATTCGACCAGGGCCACCTCTCGTTCCTAGTCGAGAAGCCTATAGAAATCCTACGAGACGGGGTAGATTCGCTAAACTGTCCACCAGAAATATTAGAACCTGCGAAAAGCGTTGGAAACTATACACAAAAAGGCACTTTCGTGCCTTCAAGTGAACGAATGTGGACCTTGGGATGGAGTTTTGGAACTCCTTTTGCAAGGAGATTCAGTCGTTGGAGACAATTCTGCGTGTTCAGCCAACTAGTACTTCAGGATAACGTTCTCAACAAGGTCGAGGATGAACTCCGTGGCCTTATGGGGAGACAGAATAACTCCGGATGGATGGCCCGCACTGTTTCGAATACCGAGTTTCTCATCGAGAATCCTTCTTACGTCGGGAGAGATAACGCCAGCGCTCCGCATGAGCTCAATGACCCTTGATTCCTTTAGGTCAGCGAAGTCATCATACGCAGTGATTGCTTTCATGCGCTTGTTATCTGGGTGCGCAGCGATGGCCGCATTGAACTCGCTCAGCTTATTCCCGTAAGTGAACCTCTGCAGGTGCTCCATTGTGAGAATCCAAGTCATAACGACTGCTGCACGAAATGCCTTTACGCGGAAACTGCGAATAGCCTCTTCAAGAAAAACCCGTTCCTGCGCCTCACTGATCTTCGGTACAAGGTCAGTGAGATGAACAGATACCTTCTCTCGCTCTGGCTCCGCGTCAACGATTGCACGAATCTCTTCTAGCGCGGCGCGCTCCAACCTGTACCCCTTAGAGTGCTTAATGAATCGACCATCCTTCTTTGAGGCAGATTCCGAAAGGTGTACCGACATGCGCGCATACGGTCGCAGGTCGAGAAGTTTAAAGCACTCTTCGAGATCGCCTGCGGTAATGCTTTCCTTCCCCTTTTGAGCAAGTAAGTAGTAGGCCAAGTAGTCGATTTGCTTCACTGCCGAGAGTGCAGCGAAACCGTCAAAGCGGCTAGCGAATAGGTCCAGTTCTTCACGTGTCATATGAATTGCGAGTCTTATTTATCCTCGGATCCATGAGGCAACTCGTGCTCGACGAAGTTATCGCCTCGAACCGTCATATGGATGTTCGTCACATCGGTGATGTCGATCCATGCACCCTTTTTTACAGTATCCCTCAAGCTCTGCGCCAACGCGACAGGAACCTTCTCTCCCACTTCCTTGTAGCAGGTGTAGATATGGTTGAGACCGATACCAGTAATCCCAAGTGTGCGCTGAAGATAGTGAACGAACACAACGTTCTTCTCCATTGCAGTAGATTTTCCAGGCAAAAGCTTTGCGTAGATTTCTTTGAGAGAAGGCTTGGTTCCCGGATTAAGATTCAGGTCGGGAACAAATGTAGGCTCCTCACGTGTTACACCTTTTGAGTGTGTCTGTGCGCCGGTAGGCTTTGGATTAGTTGAGCCAGTTTTCTTTGATGAACCTGTTCCAAGTTCAGGTGTGTGCACCTCCTTTGCCGTGAGGACCTGTGCCGTAAGCATTGCGAGAGCTTCCTTGTAGTCGTCGTAGACCTCCTTTACGAAGGATTCGTCTCCTTCCACTTCGAGCAAACCGTTCTTTAGATCAACCGTAAGTTTCGCCATGGTTGTTGAGCTTAGAGTTACACTTCATCCTTATAAGTCATGTGGTGGATACCGTGCGAGCTAATCTCGTAACCACCGTCAACGAACTTGAGCCACTGCTTACGGCGACTAGGTGCAACAAGCCATGTCATTGCCCTCTTTACTGTATCGAGAGTTAATACTGGGGGCTTCTGCGTAGGCTTAAGAGGCATCAAGCTGGTGTAGAGACCAAATACATCCGCTTCGTGGAAGACCTTCTGCTTGAGCACCTCATGGATGAAGAAGGCGAGAGTGAATACCGATTCTTCAGTACCGGAAGGAGCATGATCATCGTAGTAGCTCTTCAGGCTCTTCAACTGCTCAACATCAAGTTCGATTGAGCTAACTTTCTTTTCCGTTGTCGGTTTAGCGGACTTCGGTCGTGCTGCACCCGACTTTTTCTTAGAAGAACGGGTGCTGCTCTTTTTGGTGTTCGATGACTGCTCTCCCCCGAGAGAATGTGTGAGTAACGTTTCAAAGGCGATTCGTTTCAAGTTCTCATCGGTCATGCCGGCAACCGCTTCTTCTGCAAGACGAATGCGCTCTTTCAATTCATCTGGATTCATATATGTCGTATGCTACTTAGTAAATAATTCAGCTTCACTTCCGCCGTTTGCTCACTTCGTGAAATGGCCTGTACTTTCAAGGTATTTTGATACCTTCGAACCGAAACCGTACGAAATGTAGTTGAAGTATATGCCTCCCGTTGGCGAGGTCAAGCCTTTCTCTCTAGGCGATACTAAAGAATAAGGAAATAAGCCATTTCCTGGTGATTTCACTTCATGGCCTTTCTCCCCGAGCCTCCTATTCGGTTTGCGGAGGACCCAAGGAAACCACCCCCGTATGGGTGAGGAAGCTCGTCATTGGTCGCAGGCGCAGCCTGACCCAACATGACACGCGTCACTTCGCTCGATGCAGGTGTTACCGCATGCTTTACCGACTGAGCAGTACACACAGCATCCGGCACCGGTGGGTGTGTACCCTTCACCATCGGATGTAGTGAGGCCGACGAACACTGCCCACAAGGAGAAGACTGTAACTACTGCGATAAGTGCACGGATTACGAACGTGCCGAGTGGACTGACTTCCTTGTCGTGGGTGATGTTAGGCAGTTCGAAGCCATCCATTACTGCCCCATAGCGCTCTTCATCGGGATTCGTAGGCGATACTTGCTCGCTTAGGTCGAGATTAGCTAGTGGCTCATCCAGCCACCCTTCATCCCCAATGCGCTTAGTCATATTCCTCCGGCAGGATGAATGATCCGTTAACTGGCCACCAGTTTGCGATGTGCGGGTCGTTCGCAACCGCCGCAAAGAGAGATTCTCTTGTGAGTACGCAGTCGTCTGCACCGTTAGGGTCACAACGATAGAAATCAGATACGGAGAATATATCTGGTGCACCAATGTAGTGCTGCCCGAATGAAATAAAGAACGGTGGCGTAACCATGTACGCAAGAACGAGAGCAACGAACGCAGCAAGAACAATAGCGAGTACGATAACCGAAATACGGAGTGCCTTAGTCATAGGACTCTCATGACGAGTAATCCGGACGGGCGCACAATGAACCCGCCACGGGTCCCGGACGGGCCGGCTAGAAGTTTCCCTCTAGGCCTGCAAAGACTCCCCCATGACGGGTTCATTGTGTCTTTGCAGGACTTTTTTAGACCATACCGATAGCCGAAGCTGGCGGGTTAGGTCCTGACCCTCGCGGGCCTTTTATTCAGTTGTAGAACAATCTCAGTATAGTCCTTCCCAAGGTCGACACAAAATGCTTCCACATAATCGGATTGAATTTCACAACTTTTTATGCTATTGTCAGCTGTAATAAGCACCGGCAGGTAACCAGGGTGGCGTTTTATTCCCCCTGCTTACCAGCTAAGGTGTCTCACCTCTCGCCGCCGTATTCCATATTTGCTTTGGCCGCAGCGTACCGTTGTTTGGTTTTCCTACTACCGTTACGGATAGGAACCTGACAGAAAGAAGGGTCCGCTACGCTTAATACGAAGGTTGGATCAGACACACGAACTCTCGTGAGCAGTAATAATTTGGAGCGCCCTGCAGATGCCGCGCTGACATATCTCGCCGAAATCCTTGTGGAGGCATACTTGAGGGAAGCTAAATAAGCCCCAGGAGCCCGCTACGCGGGACAACTAGTTAGGATGTACAAGAATAAAGGAAATACTTATGAACAATGTTCATGGGAGTAGTAAGCCGCGTGCCGTAGTTTACGTCCGTGTCTCAACCAGTGCCCAGGCTGATGAGGGAAATAGTCTGGTTTCTCAAGAGCGCATTTGTCGTGAGTTTGCGGTACGAAAGGGCTTTGATGTGATTCACGTATTCGTAGAAGCCGGTGAGAGCGCAAAGACCGCCAACCGGACTCAATTGCAAGAGATGCTCAAGTTCTGCACGATCAGGAAAAACAATATCAGTGCTGTGCTTGTGTACAAGGTTGATCGCCTTGCACGTAGTACAGAAGATCACGCAACAATCCGGGCATTGCTTAAGCGGTATAAGATTGAACTTCTTTCTGCAACGGAGCAATTTGACGATACAGCTGCAGGTAAGTTTATTGAGAACACTCTCGCTAACGTAGCGCAGTTTGATAACGACATGCGTAGTGAACGCTGTGGAGGCGGTATGAAGGATGCAGTGCGGGAAGGTCGTTATGTCTGGCCTGCACCTGTTGGCTTTAGGAATGGCGTAGTAGGTGGGAAGCCGAACCTTGAGCTCGGAGATATGAGTGCCCTAGTTCTTCAGTCTTTTGAGACTGTAGCTACCTCACTGCACCCAATTGACGGCGTTTGGAAGATGATGAGCGATCGCGGACTGTGTCTTAAAAATGGGAAGTCCCCGGCACGATCGTACTTCTACAAGATGCTGACGAACAAGGTATATATGGGGGTTATCGAGAAATTTGGTGAGACAAATAAGGGCAGCTTTGAACCGATCGTCTCTGTGGAGTTGTTTAATCAGGTACAGTGCGTACTTCTCAAGAAGGGTAAGAAGAGTTCAGTTTATAAGCGTGATAATCCGGACTTCCCTTTGCGTCGTTTCATTGAAAACTCTGAAGGAAAGAAGCTTACCGGTAGTTTCGCTAAAGGTAAGTATCCCTACTATCGCTTCGTAGGAGTCAAGAAAAGCGATATGCGTAGCGAGATCGTGCACCAGGACTTTGCGGACTTTATGAACCGCTTTGCACCCAGCAAGGAACATCTGAACAAGCTTGAGAGTTTGGTGCGTAAGAAGTTTGCTGAAGCTACTAAAGGCCAGCAGAAAGCCCTAGAAGAAATTGAGGTTCGCCTTACTGGGCTTCAGGACCGTCAGGCCGTTCTTATCGACAAGAACCTCAGTGGTGTAGTCAGCGATGACGTTCTTAAGAGCCAGCTTGCTCGTATGGAGAAAGAAACCTTTGCCCTGTATGAAAAGCAGGTCTCCTTGAAGCATGGGCGAGTAGACGTTGCAGGAGCCCTCACGCTTGCACGTGACTATATTTCTGCGCCAGGGAAGGTCTGGCTGCAGGCTAGGCACGAAACGAAGACTAAGCTTCAAAAGTTCCAATTTCCTTCTGGCGTCGTCTTTGACGGGAAAGAATTTAAAACTTCTGAAACTTCCTTTATCTTTGCGACGGAATCAGTATTTTCGACTGAACTGTCTACCGGGGTGGACCGTACAGGATTCGAACCTGCGACCCTCTCATTGCAAATGAGATGCTCTACCAACTGAGCTAACGGCCCGTGCGGAACAATATACACTATTTATTTTTCAAGCGCATCTATCTTGGCGGCTACGATGAAGTCATTCACGGAGAGGCCCTGCATGGCGTGGGTAGTGAGGGACACCCCCACCTTGCCCCAGGACAGGCTCACGTCCGGGTGATGCCCTTCTCCCTCAGCGACCTCCCCAACCTTATTCACGAACGCGAGCGCCTCCTTGAAGTCCTTGAAGGCGTACTCCTTATAGATCCCCTTGCCCTGGCGGGCCAGGGACCAGCCGGACAGCTTATCCAGCATGTCTTCCGCCTCCCCGCGGTTGAGCGGCGGGAAGCCACCCTCGCACGGGACGCACTTCTGCTCGGCGAGGTCGGTCATTTCTTGGTAGCTAGGTGGATAAGGTGCGAGAGGAAATCCTTGAAGGATACGCCTATGGATTCGAGGGACTTCGGAAGGAGGGACTGCTCCGTCATGCCGGGGAGCGTATTGGTCTCGAGGTAATAGATCCCGCGCGGAGACACGATGAAGTCTGAGCGAGAGTAGTGCCGGAGACCCAATTCCCGATGCATCACCTTAGCCGCCTCGGACAGTTCCCGGGCGATGTCCCGATGGAACCTGCCCGGCACGATCTCCTGGGTCGCGCCGGAGTACTTGGCGTCATACGAGAAGAAATCGGTCTCTGGCGGGATGATCTCCACTACCGGGAGCCCGTAGAGCTCCTCGTTCCTGAGGTGCTCCACGACGCCCGCCGTGGCCTCCGTACCGCGGATGAACTCTTCGATGAGGACGCCCTCCGCCCCTTCGGCAAACAGCTTCTGCACTGCCGCATTAACCGGAGCGAATCCGGACAGAAGCGACACGCCGACCGACGAACCCCAGCGCACCGGCTTCACCACCACCGGTTGGAGGAAGGAACGCACCGCCTCCTGGACGCGTACCTCGGCATCTTCTGCCCGCTCGATGAACACGTCGCGGGCTACCTTGAGTCCCGCCTCCCGTGCGCGCTGCTTCGCGAGGAACTTATGCATCGCGAGGAAGGAACCGAGGGAATCCGAGCCCGCGTACGGGATGCCGTGGCGCTCGAGCACCTTCTGTACCTCGCCGTCTTCCCCGTATTCCCCATGCAGGCCGATAAGCACCACGTCCACCGAGGAAAGTGCTCGGGAAGGCGTGGTGGCGCGTCCGCGCTCATGCCAGACGCCGTTCCGGTCGATATAGATGTCGCGGATATGGTAGTGGTCCGAAGATAGGTTCTTCGCCATCGCCGCTCCGGTCTTGAGCGATACGTCATGCTCGCGCGAAGGGCCCCCTCGAAGCACGCCGACGACCGTTCCTTTCATGCGGAAAGTATACCAGCTACATGCGCATGCGCTTCGCGCGCGCCTGGCGATGCCTGTTGAGTGCGAAGCGGTGCGCTTCGCTGTTCGCCATAACCGCGTCCGCATCCTTCACGCCGGAACGGAGTGACCCGAGCACCTCCCTCGGGCGGTGCTTCTCGTCCTTCACGACGGCGATAACCGGAATAGCAACTCCTGCTTCCTTGAGCACCTCCTCGGCAGCCTTCTTATGCGTCTTCCCGCCGTCCACGACGATCGCCTTCGGGTACGGCCATTCGGCATGCGTAAGCCTGCGCCCGAGGATCTCCTTGAGGGACGAGATATCGTCGTTCAGGCTCTTCCCGCCGTATCCGCGGATGCGGAAAGTGCGGTAATCCTTCTTCACGGGGACGCCCGCGTCGAGCACCGTCATGACTCCGATGGCGTTGGTGCCGCCGATGTGGGCAGTATCGTACGCCTCGATGCGCGGGGATTCCTTGTCCTCGGAGCGATCCTCCTTGATGAGCGATACGTCCTGGATGTGATCGAGCGAGAACAGCTGCCGGCGGATCTCCGCGGCGTCCTCGAAGCGCTCTTCCTTGGCGGCCGTCTTCATATCCTTGTTCAGGGTCTCACGCAGCGCCTTGGTGCGTCCTGAAAGGAAGAGAGAGACGTTCCTGATAGAGCGCTGATACTGCTTGCGATCGAACTCGCGCGGGTACTGCCCGATCTGGCGGTTGAACTCCACCTTGGCCTGGTGGTGCTTGTTCTTCGCGCGCACCACGCGGCCGGTCTCCGCATCCACCTCGAGCGGGCGGTCCGTGTCGTAGAACGGGAAGATGCGCCGGATGAGGCGCAGGCCTTCGCGCAGCTGATAGCCGGATGGGAACGGGCCGTAGATGTCCCGGAGCGGGATGCCACCCATGCGCTTCGCTTCGAAATCGATGTCGGTGCCGCGGAACGCGAGCACGCGCGGGATCGCCTCGTCCGTGATGACGGCATACAAGAAGGACTTATCATCCTTTCCCATGGCGTTCGCCGGGGGATCGTACTTCCGGATGAATGCGGATTCGCGCACCAGGGCCTCGAGCACCGTCGGAGACGCCTCGAACGCGACCGAATCGGCATTCGTGATCATGTCGACCAGTCGCGGCCCGCGGGTAGCGATGAGGTCGTCATCGAAGTACGAGCGCACGCGATCGCGCAGGCTGGTCGCCTTCCCGACATACAGGACCTTCCTCCCCTTCTTGAAGAGGTATACGCCCGGACTGTCCGGGAGGTCGAACTTTTTGAGCTCAGCGCGTTCCATATGCAAAGTATGCCGTTTTTGGCGTCTGTTGACAAAAGGCCGGTTCAGATTAGGATTGCGCCACAGCCATGTGGCTGGGCTCTGACCGGAAAGGAGGCCAGGCTTGGAACAGCAACTTGAGATAATCAACGCAGCCATGACCGGCAATCGTTCGGTGCGGCTGTTTCTGCGGAATAGCGAGGTACGGAGCCTTAATCGCCTCCTGAGGCTCGCTGAAATGGGGCTTGTCGGCATGGAGGCCGGCGATATCAATCTCGCGAGCCGCGTCATGCACGAGGGCCGATTCTATGGGGATGAACTCATCCTCGATATCACGCTCACCGAGAAATTCGACTCGGCTTGGGAAACCTATCTCGCCTGGTACCTTCAAAAGCTTTGCGAAAGATGCTCAGTCTTAAACTGACGTACGGGGAAGAACCATATGGTTCTTCCCGTCTGGCGTCGGTTTTTCTATTTCCCCTTCTTCACGCGCTTCCGGAGCGCCTTCTTGAGGTATTGGCCCGTATGGGACTCCTCAACGTCCGCTACTTCCTCCGGCGTCCCCTTCGCGACGATCTTCCCTCCTCCCGCGCCTCCTTCAGGACCGAAATCGATGAGATAGTCCGCGGACTTGATGACGTCGAGGCTGTGCTCGATCACCACCACCGTATTCCCGCGGTTCACGAGCTCCTGGAGGATCTCGAGAAGCTTGCGCACGTCCTCGTAGTGGAGGCCCACCGTCGGCTCGTCGAGGAGGTAGAGCGTCTTCATGGTGATCGGGCGGTAGAACTCGCTCGCGATCTTCACGCGCTGCGCTTCGCCGCCGGACAAGGTCGTCGCGGACTGGCCGAGCGTGAGATAGCCGAGCCCGGTCGAATGGAGCGTCTCCATGCGGTCGGAGATCGCCGGGATGTCCTTGAAGAACGCCACGCCCTCCTCCACCGTCATGCTGAGCACCTCGAAGATGTTCTTCCCCTTGAAGGTGACCTCCAGCGTCTCCTTCATGAACCGGGTGCCGTTGCAGACGTCACAGGTCACGTAGACGGTCGGGAGGAAGTGCATCTCCACGGCGATCATGCCGTTGCCCTGGCAGGCCTCGCAGCGCCCTCCAGGCACGTTGAACGAGAAGCGTCCGGGCTTCCAGCCGCGCGCGCGGGCCTCGGAGGTGGAGGCGAAGAGGTCGCGGATGTGGGTGAAGGCACCCGTGTACGTCGCAGGATTGGAGCGCGGAGTGCGGCCGATCGGCGACTGGTCGATCATCACCACGCGCCCGACGTACTCGGTGCCGGTGATGGACGCGACATGCACCGGCTTCACCTCGCGTTTCGAGAAGCGAGCCGCCACGTTCTTATGGAGGATGTCGTAGAGGAAGGTAGACTTCCCGGATCCCGAGACGCCGGTGATGGCGACGAGCTTCCCGAGCGGGACATCCACGTTCTGGTTCTTGATGTTATGGAGCGTCGCTCCGCGTACCTTGATGGAGCCTTTGTCGCTCGTGCGGCGCTTCTCCGGCACTTCGATCTCCTTCTCTTCGCGCAGGTATGAAAGGGTGAGCGAGCCGCTCGCGTTCGTCTTCGCGGTAAGCAGCTCGTCGAGCCAGCCGGACACCACCACCTCTCCGCCATGGGTGCCGGCTCCGGGGCCGATGTCGATGAGATAATCCGCCGCGTAGATGGTGTCCTCGTCGTGCTCGACCACGATGATGGTATTGCCGAGCTCTTTCAGCGAAAGCAGCGTCTTGATGAGGCGGTCGTTGTCGCGCTGGTGGAGGCCGATGGTTGGCTCGTCGAGCACGTAGAGCGCGCCGACGAGACCCGTACCGAGCTGGCTCGCAAGCCGGATGCGCTGCGCTTCGCCGCCGGAGAGGGTCGCTGCGGTGCGGTTCAGGGTCAGGTAGTCGAGACCGACGTTCAGCATGAACTGAAGGCGGCCGTCGATCTCTCGCACGATAGGCGCGGCGATCTCCTCCTTGAGCTCGGAAAGCTCTATCTTATCGATGTATGCCTTCGCATCCCGGATGGAGAGCGAGGAGAACTCGACGATGCTCATGCCGAGGCCATTGTTCGACTTGTCCCCCTTCGCCTTTATATAGACGCGCAGCGCCTCCGGGCGCAGGCGGTTGCCGTTACAGACGGGACAGACCTCCTCCGAGAAGAGGGATTCCGTACCGAGACCGTTGCAGGCCGGGCAAGCGCCGTACGGGCTGTTGAAGGAGAAGAGACGCGGCTCCACTTCCGGGAAGGAGGCGCCGTCTTCCGGGCAGATGAACTTCGAGGAGAGCGTCTCGAAGGTGCCATCAGCGTGCTTGATCTTCACCAGGCCATCCGCCTCCTTGAGAGCGAGCTCGAGCGCTTCCGAGAGCCGCTCGCGCGCGGACGCGGTGCTCTTTGCGAACTCGGAGAGATAGATGGAGTCCACGAGCGCGTCGATGTCATGGCGCTTGTTGCGGTCGAGCATGATCTTCTCTCTGAGCGACTGCAGCTTCCCGTCCACGAGCACCTTCTCGTATCCCTTCCCGAGGAGGTCGTAGAGCATCTGATAGTACTCGCCCTTCCTACCCACCACCACCGGCGCGTAGATGCCGATTGCACGCTTGTCTACCGCCACCCCCATGACGCCCTCGTTCGGGACATCCCCGCGCGCATCCATGCGCATCATGATGAGCTTCAGCATCTCCTCCTTGGAAAGCTTGGAGATCGGGATGTCGTGGTTGACGCAGTACGGTTGGCCGGCGCGCGCGTAGAGCACGCGGAGATAGTCGTAGATCTCCGTGATGGTCGCCACAGTGGAGCGGGGGTTATTGGAACGGCTCTTCTGGTCTATGGAAATGGCTGGCGACAGGCCGGTGATCTCGTCCACGTCGGGTTTGGACATCTGGTTCAAGAACTGGCGGGCATATGCGGAGAGGGACTCCACGTAGCGGCGCTGCCCCTCGGCGAAGATGGTGTCGAAGGCGAGCGAAGACTTCCCGGAGCCCGAGAGGCCCGTGATGACCGTCATGGTGCCGCGAGGCATCTCTACCGAGATGTTCTTGAGGTTATGGGTACGCGCGCCTTTAACCGTTATCCAGTCGGCGCCGTGTGCTTGGTGATGGTCTCGTTTGGATTTCATGAGGGATTCCTGCCCGTGGCGGGGCAGGTACGGTATGGATTATAGCAATGTCTGTCTGACAATGAAAATCACCCCTTTAGTTTCCTAAAGGGGTGATGTTTTGAGGATGAAGCTCCTCGGTATGGGCTACAGGTCGCTGTCGTAGTGACGAGCCATGCTGAACGCCCGCGAATACAGGTCTTCCCAGACCTGGGGACTCGTCGTCCCGCACCACGACAGGCTTTTGTCGGCCTGACAGGCGCCATCTTTGATTGTCCACGCATCGGCATCGTACCGGCCGCTTCTCGGGATGATGACGATGACGAGCCGCTCGCCGTAGTGGCCTTTGCCGACTCGCACGTTCACCGAGCCGTTGTACAAGGACACCATGTGGCCATTCCTGGTATAGACACCGGGCTTGACCACCTGCACACTCCAATCCTGTTTGATTTGGAGAGAATGCACTGTGCTGGTGACCTGCTTTGCCAGCTTTTCCTGATCGGCGCTGATCGGAGCCGCCAAGGCAGATGAGGCCATTGCCGAAGCGAAAATGATTGCAATGAACATACGCATGAGTATCTCCTTCTGATATGCGTGTTTAATACTACAATATCACATTTAGTCATTCTTGTCAATTCCTAGTATGTCCACCGATCTGAAGGGCAATGAAAATCACCCCTTTAGTTTCCTAAAGGGGTGATGTCGCTTCCATGAAGGGCCTAGCTAGAGGCCTGCGACGGTACGGGTGAGCGTAAGCGACTTGTCGTAGAGGCTTTTCCACCTCTCTGGCTTGAGAGCGCTGCAGGGTATCTCGTACCACTGCCCTTGCTCACACTTCCCGTTGATGATTACCGGGAAGAGGCCAGCCCGGAACTCCGGAACGAACAGATGCACCTTGCGAGTGCCGTTCCCGTCCTTGACCACCGTGATAGTACTGCTGTCCTCTCTGTCATGGCGGTATAGCTGCGCGATGAAACCAGTGGATTGGTGGGGCTGATGCCACTCATTCCAGAGGCCACGGCTTTCGGCATCGGAGACCAGCTCCTCGGCCTGGCTGACCGCGGCATTGGTGACGACCTGCAAGCTGATCGTTGCCGCGACCGGCATTCCCCGAGCAAATGCTATGGCAGTGAGGGCGGACGAGACGATTGCAGTGATGACGATGATAGACAGTGTACGCATCCGCGCTTCCTTTGAAGGGTCTGTTTCAACCCAAACCATACTACATTTTCTAAAGACTGTCTATGCCGCCTTCGCCACCATGCCTTCTATCTTGGCGACGATCTCCTCGATAGAGACCTCCGCCTTCACGAGGTAGTCGTTCGCACCGAGGGATTGCGCCTTCTCCTTATCTGAGGACTGGCCGAGGTTCGAGACGATGACCACGGGCGTATCCTTGAGCTCGTCCGTGCGCGCGCGGATCTTCTGGAGGATATCGAAGCCGCTCATCCCGGGAAGCATGAGGTCGAGCAGCACGACGGCCGGCTTGTATTGCTCGAAGAACGCGAGGGCCTGTTCCCCGTCTGACGCGTATAGCGTCTGGTACTTCCCCGCGAACGTATGCCCGAGGAGGTTCTTGAGCACCGGATCGTCTTCGACGACGAGTATGAAATTGGTTGCGGTCATAGGGCCAGTATAGCCAGACAGGAACAATTGGGAAGGCGCCTCATGGGATTACAGCCTTCTCCCGTTCTCCACCGGTATGGAAAGCGCAAACGTGGTTCCGGGTCCGTGATCGTTCGCGGCGAAGTTCAGATCCCCACCATGATCGTTCGCGATGGTGCGGGCGATGTAGAGGCCGAGCCCGTTGCCGGCATTCTCCTTCGCTACCGCGTTCGGCGCGCGGTAGAAGCGCTCGAAGATGTTGCCGCGGTCCTGTTCCGAGATGCCGATGCCCGTGTCCCGGACGCGGATGATGACGCGTCCCGCGCCGGCTTCCGCGAGGAGGCGCACCGTACCGCCCGCAGGCGTGTAATTGATGGCGTTGTCCACGAGATTATTGAGCACCCACTTGATGCGCTCGCGGTCCGCGCGTATCGGCGGCAGCGTGCTCATGGGATCCACGCTGATGGAGACCTTGCGCTCCGACGCGACCGGCATGAAGTCATTCGCGATCTCGGCGAGGAGAACCGCAACGTCCACCGGCTCGAAATGGTAGCGGTACTTCCCCGATTCGATAGACGAGATGTCGAGGAGCGTGCTCACGATGGCGACCAGGTCCTTGATCTTATCGTTCGCGCTATTCACGAGCGGGACCTGCTCCTGGGTGAGCTGGCCCTTCTGGAGCGCCTCGAGGGACCAGCGGATCCCGGTAAGAGGCGTGCGCAGCTGATGCGCTGCGGTAGAGATGAAGTCGGACTTCACGCGCGAGACTTCGACGTCGCGGCGGTGCGACGCCTCGACGCTGCCTACCAGCGTCGCGAACGAGCTCATGAGCTGCTCGATCTCGAGCGGCGTGTACTTGAATGAGGGCATCTGGAGCTGCTGTCCCTGCTCCGCGAACGCCTGCACGGCCCGGGTGAGGTGCCTGATCGGCTTCACCACGATGCGCTCGAGCACGAAGAAGAGCGCTCCAATGACAAGGAGAAGGAAGATGGCGATGATGCCGGACTGAAAGGCGGCGTCGATATAGGCGGTGCCGGACACCAGCGCCTTGAGCACGATCGTCGTGAAATAGCCCACGGTAGCGACGGCGCCTACCGCAAGCGCGAGGAATGCGCACGTGAAGAGAAGCCACAGCGGCATCCCATCATGATAGCAGGATTATCAGCGGCGCTTCCCTCTCGGCCTGGATTTCTTCGGCCCGTTCCCCTCGAGCGCATAGATCTCGTCGCGGATGATGGCGGCCGTCTCGAAGTCGAGCGCCTCCACCGCCTCCTCCATCTGGCGGCGTTTCTCCTTGATGAACTCCGCCGGATCCTCTCGGTAGATGCGGGCATCGATGGAGAGGAGCGAGTCCACGGTCTTGTCGTGCTCGCTGCGGATAGACTCAGCGATATCCCGGATCTCCTTCTTGATGCTTGCCGGGGTGATGCCGTGCTTCGTGTTGTACGCGATCTGTACCGCACGACGGCGATTCGTCTCCCCGATGGCGCGCTCCATTGAGCCCGTCATCTGGTCGGCGTAGAGGATGACGCGCCCGAGCACGTTGCGGGCAGCGCGCCCGATGGTCTGGATGAGCGAGGTCTCTGACCGGAGGAAGCCTTCCTTGTCCGCGTCGAGTATGCCGACCAGCTCAACCTCAGGAAGGTCGAGGCCTTCGCGCAGCAGGTTCACGCCGACCAGAATGTCGAACGTCCCCTTGCGGAACTCGGACAGGATCTGGATGCGGTCGATGGTCTTCACGTCCGCATGGAGGTACTGGGCCTTGATCTTCTTCTCAAGCAGGAAGGACGCAAGGTCCTCGGCCATCTGCTTGGTGAGCGTGGTCGCGAGCGCGCGACCGCCGCGCGCAATGACTATCTCCGCTTCCCGTATGAAATCGGATATCTGCCCTCGGTACTCAGGGTCCGGCTCAGGGATGATCTCCGTGCCAGCGAGCACCGGTGCTGCAACGCCCTCAGTGATCGGACGGATGACGAGCTCGGGGTCGATGAGCCCCGTCGGACGGATGATCTGCTCCACCACCTGCTCCGAATGCTCCCGCTCGTAGACGCCAGGGGTCGCAGAAGTATAGATCACCTGCCCGATGCGCTTCTCGAACTCCTCGAACATGAGGGGGCGGTTGTCGCGCGCGGACGGCAGCCGGAAGCCGTGCTCGATGAGCACGTCCTTCCTGGAGCGGTCTCCAGCGTACATGCCGCCGATCTGGGTGACGGTAACGTGGGATTCGTCTATGACGGTAAGAAAATCGGGGCTGCCGTCCTTATGGTGCGGGAAGTATGAGAGCAGGGTGTGCGGCGGTTCGCCGGGCTTCCGGCCGTCGAAATGGCGGGAATAGTTCTCGATGCCGCTCGTGTATCCCATCTCGCGGATGAGCGCGATGTCGTGGAGCGTGCGGCGCTTCAGGCGCTCGGCCTCGAGCGGCTTCTCTTCGCGCTTCAGCTTCGCGAGCTGGTCCTCGAGCTCGCTCTTGATATCCGCGAGCGCCCGGTCCCGCTCGTCCTCGCTCGTGACGAAGTGCTTCGCCGGGAAGATGAAGGTCGAATCCACCTCGCCGGTCTTTGCGCGGGATACGGGATCGAGGCACTCGATGCCGGCGATAACGTTGCCGTCGAAGCGGACGCGGTAGATGGAACGCTCGTTCACCGGCATGAACTCCACTGCGTTCCCGACCGCGCGGAGCTTGCCCGGATCGAGGTCGGCATTGGTGCGCTCGAAGAAGATGCGGATGAGCTTCCGGATAAGGCCGGCGCGGCCGCCCTCCACCTCCTCGCCCTTCACGAGCCGGACGTGCACCTTCTCGTACTGCTCGGGGGAACCGAGGCCGTAGATGGCGGACACCGAAGCGACGATGATGACGTCCTTCCGGGTGAGGAGGGACTGCGTAGCCGCATGGCGGAGGCGGTCTATCTCCGCGTTAATCATCGCTTCTTTCTCGATGTACGTATCCGAGTGAGCTATGTACGCCTCCGGCTGATAGTAGTCGTAGTATGAAACGAAGAAGTGCACCTGGTTCTCTGGGAAGAACTCGCGATACTCCTGGGCGAGCTGCGCTGCGAGCGTCTTGTTGTGCGCGAGCACCAGCGTCGGCTTGCCGTGATTCGCGATCACGTTCGCGCAGGTGTAGGTCTTGCCTGAGCCGGTGACGCCGAGCAGCGTCTGATGGCGCAGCCCCTTCTCAAGGCCCTTCGTGAGCTCCTTGATAGCGTTCGGCTGATCTCCGGCCGGCGGGAATGGGGTATGGAGCTGAAAGAGTGACATGACCCCCTATCTTACCATTTTGGGGTTATACGAAAAAAGAAGCCGGAGCCCGGGACGGGTCGGCTTCTTTCAGGAGCTGCTACTCCTGGAGGCTTCTGGATTCGGCGGGATCATGGACCATCAGGAAGGTATTCGGTCCGAGGCTGCCGCCCTCAAGAAGAGCGACAGCGAGATGCGCACGGCAGCTGAGCTTTGCCTCGGCTTCGACATCCTTGCAGGCTTGTCCGATGCGCATAGCAAAGAAGCCGATGACCATCTTCTGTTCTTGCGACGACTCTCCGCGGATGCCGATGCTCACGACGTAATTGCGCGCTGTGGGCGGAGCATCGATCAACGGTTTCGGCCCCAAGCCTTGGGAAGCAGAAGGCAGATCTTGAGCAGCGACAGGCACGACGCCAAAAAGCACGAACGCACACAAGAATATATGCTTCATTACACTCTCCCGGGTACTGTTTCCCAGGCATTAAACTCCCTATCCGGGTATCCGTCAAAGATATAAGAAAGCCGCCGGGTCTGTTGACCCGGCGGTGTGCTTGCTCTCTTCAGCTAGCGGCTCGATACCGTGCTTCGTTATGCCTGACGCATGCGTCCCGGCGTCCTCCGATACCCGGTATCTGGGCGAGCGTGGGCTCATCCTCGAAAGCCGTCGAACGAAGCGAGTTCTTCCGAATGACCCAGTCCGTGCATTTCATCACGAGCTTGGTCGGCGACGGACTCGCGACGACACAGCAGGGCGGAAGGACTCTGCCGTCCTGATTAGCCGCAGCGGGCGAAGCGAGCATGATTGCGAAGGCAAGAGCGGTGAGCGACATGCGCATAAGAAGGACCTCCTGGTTGGCCTCTTCCGAGGCGTGGTTCGACAGCTTCCCTAGTCATACGCCCATCAGCAGGGATGTCAAGCGTAGTACGAGCTCCTGAACTCCTCAGTGAAGGCAGCGAACCTCCCCTGCTCGATGGCCTCGCGCGCCTCGTCTACCAGCTTCAGGATGAATCCGACGTTGTGCATGGAGCAGATCACCGAGCCGAGAAGCTCCTTGGAGCGGATGAGGTGGGCGACGTACGCGCGCGTGAATGTCTCCGTGCCCGGGATCACGGTCTCGGGGTCAAGCGGGACGAATTCATCCTTGTAGCGCTCCCCAGTGAGATGGATGATGCCTCGCTTCGTATAGATAGAGCCGTGGCGGCCGATGCGCGTCGCTGCGACGCAGTCGAAGAGGTCCATGCCGTTCGCGATGCCCTCAAGGATGTCTCCCGGCTCCCCGATGCCGAGGAAGTGCTTCGGGAGCTCGTCGGGCAATTCGCCCACCGCAGCCTGGAGCGCGCCACGCATGTCCTCCTTGCTGAAGGATCCGCCGATGCCGATGCCGTCGAAGCCCATGCTCGCGATCTCCTTCGCGGATTCCCTCCGGAGATCCTCATGACGTCCTCCCTGCACGATACCGAAGATGCCCTGCACCTTGTTGGCGTCGATGTTCTGGCGGTGCGCCTTAAGGCTCCGCTGTGCCCAGCGGTGCGTGCGCTCCATAGCCTCGCGCTGGTACTCGTACGGCGCATTCGGAGACGTGCACTCGTCGAAGGCGAAGAACATGTCCGCGCCGAGCGCCTGCTGTATCTCGATGGAGCGCTCCGGCGTGAAGCGGTGGAGCGAGCCATCGAGATGCGAGGTGAAGGAGACGCCTTCCTCATCGATGACGGCGAGCTGGCCGTGCTGGCTCGCGACGCTCTCGTCGTAGACCGAGACGCCCTCTTCCTGCGGCGCATCCTCCTTCACGAACTTGGTGATGGTCTTGCCGAACGCTGCACCGAGCGAGAACACTTGGAATCCGCCCGAGTCGGTCATGGTTGGTCCATTCCATCCCATGAATGTCCCGAGCTTGCCGCCCTGGTTCACGATCTTCTCTCCGGGAGAGAGATACAGATGGTACGTGTTTGCAAGCACGACTTGCGCGCCGAGCTTCACCAGCGTCTCCGGAAGCACTCCCTTCACGTTCGCTTTGGTGCCGACCGGTACGAAGGCAGGCGTCTTGATGACGCCGTGCGGCGTGGTAAGCGTGCCGGCGCGCGCCCGGCTCGCTGGGTCCTTCTTGTCTATGGAGAAAGAGATGGGATTCACCTTCTCACCCTAGCTGCAGGGGGCCATTTGGGCAAGGAAATACAAGCAAGGAGGGGTATTGACAACATACTGTATATAGAGTATATTCCATCCTAGCTGTTTCGAAGGTCTTTCGAGATCGAAGGAATTGGATTCAACCCCATCAATGTCTTGCAAGGAGAATACCCATGGAAACGAAACGTTTGCGGGGAGGACTCCTCGCAATTCTTCTGTCCACCAGCATGGCTGCGTGCAATCCGGAGCCGATGATGGAGGATATGCCTCCGGACCTCGGTGGCCCGCCGCCGCCGCAAATGGTCCAAAGGGAGAGCTACTATGACTATCAGGGTACTCTCCCCGCCTACCTGCCGAGCCTCAATCCTGGCGAACGCCTGAATGAGCTCGGCAACCCGGTTATGATTGACACGGGCAAGCTGATCGCCAAGCACGGCGAAGCGCAGGTTCGCAGGAGCGTCGGCAACACCGCACGCGTCTGCACTCGCATCGCCATGCGCAAGTGGGCAATCCAGCGGGCACGTGAACAGGCCGCATGGACGAAGAGGACCAACAAGAAGACCCGGGATAGACTTGAGATCCAGGGCGGTCTGAACTACGGCGCCGCTATCGCTAGCGGCATCGTGGGAGTCACATCGGGTTATGGTGCCCCTTACGGCATCATGAGCCTGCTCTCGGCCTTTCAGTCCGGCAACAGCAACAACATGTGGATGCAGCAGATCAGCATGTCTGATCGTGCAACCGACATGTTCATGACGCTGGTGGAACTGGATGTCGACGCCCGCGACGACTGGTACGACCTGGTCGGCGACTATTGCGGCCGGTTCGGCAACTTCGTGACCCAGGTGAACGGCAAGTTCGTGCAGACGCACGACAACTTGCCCAACATCTACGGCACGCCCAGTCAGTCCTCGCCAGCTGCTTCGTCCGCCTACAGCGGTCCGAATGCAATCTCGCGTGGACCGAGGAAGGTTGACCCGCCGCCGGTCATTGGTGCTCCGCGCCGTAACCAACGGTAATCCACTACTTCGATCCCAAACTACACGACCCGCCCGAGCAATGCTCAGGCGGGTCGTATTTTTATACTTTTGAGACCTAGTTCCCTTTCTGCACGCTCACGAGCTGCACCTGGAAGAGAAGCGTAGCGTTCCCCGGGATCGGACCATTGCCGGTAGGACCATAGCCGAGCTGCGGGGGGATGATGAGGACGCGCTGGCCTCCCTCCTTCATGCCGACAATACCCTGCTCCCATCCCTGGATGACACTTCCCGCGCCGAGCGTAAAGGTGAACGGCTGGCCGTGATTCTCCGAAGCGTCGAAGACGCTGCCGTTGGTGAGCGCGCCCACGTACTCCACCGTTACCGTGTCTCCGGCCTCGGCGGTAGCGCCGGTGCCTGGCTGCACGTCATTGATCTGAAGCTCGGTAGCATCAGGGATGGTAGCGACCGGGTTTGCGTTGTTCTCTGGCATGATCATTTCATTAGGGATAGCTGCATTGCTTAGCGGCGCGAACAGTGACGGACCGAAGAACAGGAACCCGAGCGCGACCGCTACAGCGAGCGCGACGGCGATACCGGTGTTGGTGATTGTCATACGGAAAGTATTATACCGTCTTCTGGAAGTCCTTGAAGCGCTGGATCTCGGCTGCGACCGCTTGACGCGCCACGTTCTCGTGGTCCGGCAAATTCGCGCCGAGGAAGGTAGCGACGGCCTCCTCGTCCCCCGCCTGGAGGAGCTGCGCGAATTCGTTGCGCCTTTCCGCTGGGAGCGCCTCGATGACGGCTACCGTGGAGGCCTGGAGCGCCACGCCGCCGAAGTCGGCGATTATCTTTTTCTGCTCCTCGTCAGAAAGGTCGCCGATGCCGAGGTCGTCCGCTACCTTCTTCTGGATTTCGTCTGGATTCATATGTGATTAGTGTACTACGGCTTCAGCTTGATAAATCCGCGCTTCGGTTCAAGGTCGAACGACGGGTCATTGTGCAAGGACGGTAACGTATTACCCGGTGCGAACTCATGCACCATGACCACGCGCTCGCCGAGCGCGTTGTTATAGGAATGATTCACGAAGACCGGCTTCCCGGTACGTACGGCTTCGCGCTGCGCTACCTGATCCGCACTTCCGTCTTCTCCGCCATAGAGGAAACTGCCCTCCTTCGTCTCGTAGAGATGCGGCGTGGCAGGATCAACGACAGTGCCATCGCTGAGCTTGAATGCCTCAATGGTGGAGGCAGCAGGTGCCGCCGCACCAGCTCCACCCTCGTATGCCGGAAGCGTGTCCGAAGGCGGGTAGCTCTGTGCCGGTCCAGGTTCTGAAACCGCTCCGGATGGCTGATATGCAGGCAGCGAATCCCCCGGAGCGATTGCCTGAGGCTGCGAAGTTAATTCAGTCGCACCCCCCTCGGGGATATAAGTGGTGTATGGATCCGCAGGTACTGCTGCCTCCGCTTCCGCCGGAATCGGAACCTGCGCTTCCTGCATCGGGCCTTCGAAGACGGGCGCCTGCATCTGAGGAGACGGTGCCTGAAATGGCTTCAGAATCTCCGGCGTGCCTCCTGCGCGGGTAAATACTAGCTCTCCCTTCCCGTTCACCTGGATCTGATCTCCGTCATGCATGATCGGGAACTTCCCGTTCTCGAGGAATCCGTACTTTGCAGAAAGATCGTGCACCCGTGACTTTACAATTTCCTGAATCTCAGGAGGCGCGGTCGCAATGTCATTCTTGTAGAGCTCGCGCAGCTGCACCTTGAGCTCGAGGAACATCTGATTCGCGCCCTGCCCGGGCTCATGGATGCTTGCCGTTACCGGCTCCTTAGGGAAGCCGCTCTCATTGAAATGGGGAGCATCAGGGTAGCTATCTGCTACCGAGACGTCCTTAGCGCTAATGTCGCCGACACCGAACGACTTCTCGGCGCCGAATGAGTAAGCAGCCGGCTTCGGAGCGTCTCCCGGGAAAGACATCGCATCCGATACCTTCGGATTGAATTTGGCGTCCGTTGCGCTCGGCTTGGCCGCCTCCGGAGCGCTTCCGTCGCTCGTGCTTCCGGAATAGTTGAGGTATTGCAGGCTCTCCATGAGCGTAACGCCGCCGACCGCTCCGGCGCCGATGATGAGCCAGCGAGCCTTTTTCGATGTGACGCCCTTTTTCTCGAGGAATGCATCGGCCGTCACTGCGCCGCCGGCTGCGGCAGCGATGCGCCGCGTAAGAGCCAATGCTGACAGCGGGCCAGCGAGCGCCGAAGCGGCTCCTCCGGTGAAGATGACCGCAGCCGATCCGCTGAGCAGCGCAGCTCCAATCCCGAGCTTCACC
The DNA here is from genome assembly GCA_964569655.1 of uncultured Candidatus Saccharibacteria bacterium. Classification (GTDB taxonomy): domain Bacteria; phylum Patescibacteriota; class Minisyncoccia; order Phycocordibacterales; family Phycocordibacteraceae; genus C7867-001. Next base: position 174,448 of record CAZMTN010000001.1, on the reverse strand, counting down.
TTGAACGGAAGTGCGTTATACCTCTTACCCAGCTCCAAGACGCCTGAGCCCGCCTTAATGCCGAGCTCCTTGAGCTTTGCCGCGTATCCTTCGCCGCTGCTCTTAAGGAACGCCTTCAGCTTCTCGAATCTCGGACTTCCCTCCTTGGGTTCTGCGCTCTCTGGCGCATCTTCTTCTGCCTTGAATCCCGGAATGTAGCTCTTGAGCTTCTCGGTAAGCGCTGCGCCTCGCTCTGACACGTAGCGGTATGCCTCCTTTGCGCCCTTCTTCGTCCCTTCTATCGCTGCGCTTGAGATCGCCTGCAGCGACTCGACAGCGCCCTTCAGCTTCTGCTTCCACTCCGGTGTCTCTACGCGGGAGACACCTACGCTGTCCTCGCCTTCCACGGGCTGCAGTACCTCGCCGAGTGAACGGAAGGAATCGTTGAATGTTGTCGCTGCGCCCGTCGAGAACGTAGGCTCGCGATGGGTCGGGGATGCCTCGCCCCACACTTCCTCGAACGTCTTTGGACGCTTCTCTTCTGATGCTGGCGGGACTATGCGCGGAGGGTCTTCTTGCATATAGACGAATTATGACAGGTACCGCGCGCGAATCATATCCTCCACCTGTTGACGGTCCCTGCCGTACGTGAGGTACGAGAGCTGGCGGAGGTCATCGACCTGATTCGGATTCCCCGCTATCGGCGGCGGGGTCTTCACGTTGAACGGCTTCTGCGGCACGCCCTTCGAGAGGATGCGGAGGTACGCGTTGTAGTTCTCGATGTTCACGAAGTCGAGCGCGGAGAATACCGGCGCGAACTGCTTCGCGAAGTATTCGCCGTCCTCCTCGCCGACGCGGAACACCGCCATGCTGCCGACGTTGCCGAACACGGCGTTCCGGATTTTCTCATCCACCTGGGACAGGAACTGATGCGCGATGGTGAGCGAGAGCTTGTACTTGCGAGCCTCAGACAGGATGCCCGGGATGGAGTCGGTGGTTATGTTCTGGAACTCGTCGATATAGAGGAAGAACGGCGGGTACTCGGCGCGCGGGTTGTCCGCGCGGGAGAGCGCGGCCATGAAGAGCTTCCCGACCAGGATGAGGCCGAGGAGGTTCGCGTTCCGTTCCCCGAGTCGGCCTTTCGAGAGGTTCACGAGCAGGATCTTGTTGCCGTCGATGACGTCGCGGAAATTGAAGGAAGAATGCTGCTGCCCGACGATCGGACGCATGAAGTCGTTCGCGGTGAAGTCGTCGAACTTGTTCGTGATGTACGGGACGATGTTCTCAAGAGACGCCTCCCCGCCCGCCTGCGTCGCGATCTCCCGCCAGAACTGGGTGACCACCGGATTCTTGCATTTGCTGAGCTTCATATCGCGGAATGCCTTGTTCGCGAGCACGCGCGGGATATCGAGGATGGTGGAGCCGGAGTCCGGATCCTCCATGACGAGCTGCGTCGAGTTACGGAAGTACTGCTCGAACATCGGTCCCATGCTCTCCGGAACGTCGCCGTAGAGGCGGCGGAAGATGGCGAGGATCTCGTTCACGATGAACGTCTTCTGCTCCGGCTTCGACGCATCGTATTCGAGAAGGTTCAATCCGAACGGGCGGGTCACCTCAGCCGGGTCGAAGTAGATGACGTCCTCATAGCGCTCCGGCGGGACAGCCGCGAGGATGTCGAGGATGTCGTTGCCGTGCGGATCGATGAAGCAGACGCCCTTGCCGTCCTTGATGTCCTGAATGGCCAGGTTGCGCATGAACACGGACTTACCGGTGCCAGTCTGTCCGATGATATAGAGATGGCGCATGCGGTCCTCAAGCGCCAGATACGCCTGCGTGCTCTTGCCGCGGAAATTGTTGGTCCCGAGGAACGTGCCCGATGCCGGGAGCCCAAGCGGAGCGGGAGCGCCCGTGAAGCGGGATTGCTTGAGCTGCGGCGCCGATTCGATGCCGTTCGGCGGGAAGTGGTAGAGCGTGGTCACTTCGCGAAGCGAGAGCGGTACGGGCTTCGTGTCCGGCACGCGGAAAGTGAAATCGCGGAAGACGCCGGCAGCGCGGTGCGGCGCCGGGTGCTCGAACTTGAGCCTGTTGCCTGCCGTGTTATCGAATTGATTGAAGGACGCTTCGAGGTCCGAGAGTCCGGCCTGCGCGCGATACGCGTCCGCGGAGGAGACGACAAGGCGGATCGTGGCGTTCACGATCGGCGTAGACACCTTCTTCTCCACCTGCTCGATGTCCGTCTTGTTCGCCTCGATGCGGCGCTGGAAGTCCTCATGCTCGTCGCGCTTCTGCTGGGTACCGCCGAAGAAGGTGCGGCTGATGTCCCGCGCGGCAAAGCCGAGCAGCGTCTCCGGCGTCGAGAGCGCCTGATCGCGGCGCTCGCCCTTCCGGAGCGCTTCGAGGATCGTGCGGTAATGCTCGGTGTAGCGGTTGCCGGCAGGTTCGAGGATGATCTGGAGCGCGGCGCCCTCCCCTTCGTGCTCGATCTTCGCGAAGGCGTTCAGGATGGAATTCAGCGGATCGTAGTCGAAATCCTGGTAGTCCTTGAGCGGGAGCGCAGGGCGCCTCTCAAGGGTAGCTACTGCAGCGCTCGCCATGCCGTCCTCGACGAAGACGTTGTAATCGTTCGGCTGGGGCGTGAGCTCGGCATTCGGGAACACCCCGAGGAGCTGCTTCTCGAAGAGGTCCTTCTTCTGGTTCGGCACGGCGACGAAGAACGAAAGCTGGGCCGAATTCACCGGCACCGCGAGCTCCATGGAGAAGTATGTCGGTTCGTTCCGATCCGCGCTCCCCACTGAGAGCATGCCTGAGTAGAACTGCTCCATAGCGGAGATGAGCTCCTTCAGCGACTTCGCCCGCTCCTCCTGATTCTTCGCCTCGGGCAGGGAGATTTCGTAGAGGGTCATGTGAAGCGCCTTCCAGGCCGGCTGCTTCTCATAGCCCGGTACCTGCATGCCGTTCTTTATGTACTGCACGAGGAAGCGGTGGAAATCGTCCTCCATGTGCGGGTTCTTGAGCTTCTCGAGCACCAGGAACGCGTTCTTGATGCCTTTCTCCTCCATGATGGAGCGGAGCTCGTTGATGGTCTCGTCGTTATCGTCGGGATCGAGGTTCAAGGCGAGCGTGTTCGCTTCGGCCTCCGGGATCTTGTACTCGGGAGCCAGCGGCGCGTTCTCCCGGTGATGCAGGATACGCTCATGCACCACCGCTTCCCGCGGCTGTTCCTGCTTCATAGCTAAAAGCTCGCGCTCTTTCGCTTCCACTTGGGCGCGCAGATACTGCAGTTCCTCTTCAGGCGTCTGAAGCGGTCGCTCTAGTCCCTCCATACGAGTAAGTATACGTCAGAGGACGTGAAGGAGGGCGCTCGCGGAGCGGATAACTTGACACTCGAACGCAGCGGGAACATGCTGGCGGCAGTCCAACGAGGGAGACGTACATGAAGTTCCTTAGATTACTGGCCCGCATAAGGCGCTTCAAGCGCCGCAAGCTCGAGCGCATCAAGCTCTCGCTCACCATCGCGTATCTGAGCATCATCGTCGTGCCGCTCACCTATGTCCGTGCGGCATGGTATTGGAATCACATTCCCGAGGATGGGAATCATCATTCCCTCCAGATCGATATGGGCGCGGGCATGTACTTCCCGCCCTGGCTTCGAGACCGGTACTTCCGCAATCTCTACCGACGTCGCGAGCTGGCTGAGATCAAGGAGCATCTCCAGTATGAGGCCGAGCGCGCAGGGGCGAGGTCGATGCGGGCGACGATTCCTTAATGTAAGAACAGGCGCCCCACGGGCGCCTGTTTTATTTCTACACCCCGAACAGCTGCCCTATGAACACCCCGAGCGCGATGGCTGCCCCTCCGATGAGCACCATGCGAAGCGCGGAACGCCATGCGGATACCGCTGCGATCTTCGCGTGATAGGTGCCGAGCGCAGCAAGCAGGACGAGCGAGAGGCCCACTGATGCGACCAGCGCCTCGCTCCCGGAAAGGAGGAGGTATGGCAGGAGCGGGAAAAGCCCCGCGACGATGTACGAAACGAACATGATGCATGCGCCCACAAGCGCATAGCGGTATGAGATGGCGTGCCTGCTCTCGTACTCCCGCGCGGACTCCTCGGACAGGAAGCTGCCGGCCGCCATGGAGAGCGCCTCCACCGAGATGAGCACGATGCCGGTGAGGATGAGCGTCTCGCGCGGAGCGCCCCCTGCAGCGATGCCCGCAAGGAGCCCGACGGTGGAGACGAGGCTGTCCTCTATCCCGAACACCAGGTTCCGGAGGTACATCGCCACCTTGCTGCGCTCGCTCATGCTAGTCGTCCTTGCGCAGGAGATTGAAGAGCGCGTTCACGAGCGCGAGGAGTATTGAGAAGATGAAAGCGGTCCAGAAGCCTTCGATAGAGACGCCCGGCACGACGGATCCCGCGAGCCAGACGAGGAGTGCGTTCAGCACCAGAGAGAACAGGCCGAGCGTGAGGATGGTGACCGGGAGCGTGAGCAGGAAGAGGACCGGACGCACGAATACGTTCACGAGGCCCAGCACCACCGCGAAGACGAGCGCGCCCACGAGCGTCACCGCCACCCCAGGAATGAGATATGCGGCGACGAGGATGGCAGCGGTCGCGGTAAGCCAGTGGATGAGCAGGTTCATGGGATAAGTGTACCAGACGCCAAAGGCCGCTTGCGCGGCCCTTGTTCACTTCTCCTTCGGCGCCCTCTTACTTGCGCTTCTTCGCGGACTTCTTCGCTGCCTTAGCGACGGCCTTCTTCGCCGTCTTCTTGGCGGCGCTCACGCTCCGCTTGGCCGTATGGCCCGCTTCCTTGCGCACCATCTCCCAATTTGCCTTGAGCTCCTTAGCGGCGCGAGCGAGGTCCTTACGGTCGATGTTCTGCACGCCGTAGTACGTCGCCGCGGCGCTATCCACGATAGCGGCGATATCTTTCGCCTCAACGTTCTTGAGCTTTTTCGCCTCGCGGACGACGTCCTTCTTCATGTCGCCAGCCCACTTCGCGGCGATCTTGCGGTGCTTCTTGGCGTCTTTGCTTCCGTAGAAGTAGTAGCCGGCTGCGGCTGCTGCAGCGGCGACGGCGATGCCCGCGCCGACTTCTGCTGCTACTCTCGTATTCTTTTTCATGGTGAAAGGTAAAGTTATTGGTCTTCGTTCGCCCGCTTGGCGGTCTTGTCGAGGAACCCGAGCAGCGATTTGATCTTCCCCTTGCCTCGGCGGATATCGCCCCGCATCTCGGCGAGGTCGAGCCGCACCGCATCGCTCTCCGCAGCCACCTGCTCCGTGATGTGCTCTACGCTCCTGAGGATGCGATTGAGGCGGAACAGGGTGATAGCGGAAAGCACAGTGAGGGCCACGACGGCGAGCGTCGTGACGAGGAAGAAGATATCCATCTTGAGGAATGCATCCATAATCGGTGTGTCTGTACGCGTGGTACGGAACCACTATACGCTATCGGATGGGATTCTCCCCGCGGATCAGTCTGACAAGGACCATGATGATGGCGAGTACGAGGAGGATGTAGATGAATCCCCCGAGCGTGTAGTTGGTGACCAGGCCGAGGAGCCACAGGATCACGAGCAGCACCGCTATCGTATACAGCATAGGGACGGATGTTTACTGGTAAGCACACCTTCGTTATCGCAGGTAAGCCATGACGCCGTGATGAAGAGCGCTAGATAGCGACGAACTCGAGCATGCCTCCGCGATCCATGTAGATCAGCTGCAGGCTCTCCGGCGTGAGCTTCACCAGCTTGAAGTAGAGCTTGTCCTCCTGAGTGCCGGCCATGGTGAGCTCGAGATAGACCGTATTACTCTCTAGCGGGAACGACACCTCAGGGGCGGACTCCTGCGTGAACGCCCTCCACGTGCCAGTGGAGACCGCCTCGTTCTCGTACCAGTCGATGACCGAGCCTTCCTTGAACTCGCGGACGAACTTCTCGTCCGTGGTGCTCATCCACCTGCCGACGATGCTTTCCGAGACCACCTGCGTAGCGCTCGGCTGCGAGCCTGCGGGCTGTACGCCCGCTCCTTCTCCGGCATCGCCGAAGTTCATCGGCGCATTGTTCGGATCCATCGGCTGGCTGCAGGTGGTGCTTGCGCCCGAAGCTTTGTCGGTCACGACGGCCTCCTCGCCGGCGAACACGTACGTGAACGCGGCGTCCTCGAACGTCTGCGGCGCATCCGCGGTGCGGGCGACCGTGCGTACGATCTCGCCGTTGACGACGATATCCACTTCGCGGTCTGTCCTGAATTCAGCGATGAAGTGCGCGTCGTCTGCGCAGATCATGGATACAGCAAAGAGCGGCTCCCCTGCCGGCTGATTCTCCTGGGTGTACCAGAAGATGCCGCCGCCGACCACGATGACGGCCAGGATGGCGATAAGAGTTTGGTTGGATTGCATACGTACATTAGGTGATTACCCCCTCATGTAAGCACGCCCTGAGAGGGGGTCAAACGGGGGCTGGGGAGTGCCCTCCGCTGCCGCTCGATGGCGATGCCGTCCCTAGTTGGTGAGCGTGATCGTTACCTGGAGCACGGTAGCGAAGGCGCCCCATAGGAGATATGGAAGCAGCAGGACAAAGACGAGCTTCGAATAGCGGAATACCCTGTATTCGAGATAGAGGAGCGTCCCGAGTATGAGCAGTATGTCGATGGTGGCTGGCCACAACGACTCGAGGCCGAGCTGGAGCGGCGTGAAGAGGAAGTTGGCGGCAAGGTTTACCAGGAACACGAGGATGAGGGCGCGCGGCACTCGCCGCTTGAACGTAAGGTAGGCGAGATAGAAGAGGGCGATCGCGATAAGCGGGTAGATGCCGCCCCAGGCGATGCCGAAGACCCACTCGGGAGGAGCGAAGAACGGCTTGTCGATGGTCTGATAGAACTCCGGATAGGTCCTCATGCAAAGAATTTAGTACGGGTTAAGCGCCCAGATCACGTGATTCAGGTAGAGGGCGAGGCCCATCCAGGCCAGGTAGGGAGCGAGCAGCCAGGTCGCCTTCTTCGATATGCGGGCGACCTGGATCATGAGGGCAACGACCGATAGGCCGACAGCCAGGGCCACTACGCCCGCGATCATGAGGAGGTGGAGCCCGAAGAAGAGGTAGTTCCAGAGGAGGACGAGGAGCGCGTTCAGGGAGTAGAGCGCGATAGCCCTACGCACCCGGGAATCATGCGGCTCGCGGCTCCATACGATACTCGAAGAAAACGCCGTAAGGAGGAACAGGAGCGCCCAGACGATTGCGACGAGCAGGGTCGGCGGCATCCATGCCGGAAGGATGAGCGTCTGATACCAGCTGATGCCGAGCGTAGTGATAGCGCCGACGCCGAAAAACATGAGCGTCGTGACGTATGCGATGAAGTAGTTCGCAAAGAGAGTGTCGCTTCTCATGGGGTGATTATACGTCATCAGTGGTCTCTCCTTCGAAGTGCTCGTCATCCTTGAGGGCCTCCGTCTTCGTCTTGTGCACTACCCCGTCCTCGTGGTGCGGAGGCGAGTACAAGGTGTAAAGCTTGAGCGGCTCGGTCGGAGACGTGTTGATGATGTTGTGCCGAACGCCTGCAGGGATCACGACGACAGAGCCGTCGCACAGGTCTCGCTCCACGCCGTCGAGGACGCTCTGCGCCTTCCCTTTCTCCACGCGGATGAACTGATCCACGTCCTCGTGGACCTCCTCGCCTATATCCTGCCCGACGGGTATAGCCATGAGCACGAGCTGGGATCGCTCCGCGGTGTAGAGCACCCTGCGGAAATCCTCGTTCTCGAGGGCGAGCACGTCGATGTTGGTCACGTAGCCTTTCATACGGTCTCTGTTGGGTTAATGATAGTCAGCACGTCATCCGTCCCTCGTCCGAACGTGAAATCGCCCCAGCGCACCCAGTCGGGCGTGAGGCGGTAGAACTGGACGGCCGCAGCATCCAGTCGTTCGAGCGGGATGCCGAACTGCGCATGGGACATGAGGGTCTTGATGAAGCTCGAGAGCAGCGGATCGAGAGCTGCGGTGTCCGTGAGATTCGCGGCGCTGCCTTCTATCTGGAGCGTCCTCGGCAGCTCGAGCTCGGAGACGACGAATGCGGCGCTCGGGTTCGCAGCGAGGTCAGCTACCTTTCGAGTGTTCGCGAGCGTGAGGAAGTAGATATTGAAGGCGTTATCGCAGGTGTAGTAGACCTGCCGAGAGCGGGGCTTCCCCTCCTTCGAGACGGTCGAGAGGACGCCAGACTCATGGTGTACGAGGAATGCGAGCGCTTCTTCTCGGGTCATCGCGGGGTCCTTTTCCATGTCCCAATGATAGCACTCGTTAGGACCCAGGGTGCCTGGCCGCGTCTATCTGCGCGACATCGATCTTCTGCATGGTCATCATCGCCTCGAAAGCGCGTTTCGCCTCATCCCCGCCGGCCGCGAGCGCCTCGATGAGCGTCCGCGGCGTGATCTGCCAGGATACGCCCCAGCGATCCTTGCACCACCCGCAGGCGCTTTCCTGTCCGCCGTTCCCGACGATGGCGTTCCAGTACCGGTCCGTCTCCTCCTGGTCCTCGGTCGAGATCTGGAAGGAGAAGGCCTCGCTCTGCTTGAAGGCCGTGCCTCCATTGAGGCCTACGCACGGGACGCCGCAGACAGTGAATTCGACCGTGAGCACGTCCCCCGCCTTCCCATCCGGAAAATCGCTCGGCGCATGGAAGACATTGCCCACCATGCTGTCCGGGAAGGTGGCTGCGTAGAAATTGGCTGCGGCTTCTGCGTCCTTGTCGTACCAGAGACAAACGGTGTTTTTAGGTATGGTGTTCATAGGGAAATCATTTCATAATCTTTGCCCCTTATAGAGCGCCCAGTATAGCGCTGACGCTATCTTTTTGAGATGCGGCCAGCGTCGAAAGCGACTCCCATCGCGACCCCGATCGCTATCCCAATAGCGATATTGTCCATCGCCGCGCCTAGCGCGACTCCGAGAGCGATCCCGAGAGCGATTCCTGATCCTTGTGGCAAACCCTTCACGCAACCATGATAGCAAACCTCTATGTAGAATTACTGAACTACCTTGATTCTCCCTCGAAATCAGGCTCGACTATCGCCCACTGCATGAATGCGGGGTCGATCTTCAGGTATACGCTCTTTCCTACGGATGGGGCTGCGGTCATCGGTTCATCAGCGTTGCGGTCAGCGTAATTCACCACGATCACGTCTACGTGCCGCGGGTTCTGGCTTAGGTCGATAGACTGGGGCGCTATGCGATCGCCAAGGAAGTACCCGTCCGATCCGATATATCCTCGCTCTGTATTGAGTGCCGCGACTACGTAGTAGAAAACGCCCGTGCCTCCCTGCTCCTGAGTCAGGAGGAACACCACGTCCTCCCTTCCATCGCTGTTGATATCGGCCGTGAGCTCATTGCCGAAATAGCGGGTCACGATCCTTGCGGCAGATCCTGGCACCGGCTCGCTCTCGCTTATCCCGTCCGAAAGGCGTATGCGCTGCCCCTCGATCAGATACTCTGCATCCTTATAATCCTTGACTGCTGTGGCCTGCTTCTCCTCGTATATGTACGCATTCAAGGCGAAGAAGCCTGCGATGACAGCGATAGCAGCGGCTGCGGTGATCAGTATCCATTTCATAGTAAGTAGCTTAGCATCGCGTGGGGTTCGAACCTCTCTAGCTGAGGATGCGGAGCGATCGCTTTATGACTACGAAAGCATAGGCCCAGAGGAACGGGAGCCATAGCGGCATGACGCCGAAGAGGCTGTTGCGGGCAAACGTCTCGACTCCCGTGCTGATGAAGAAATACTCCGAGATGGTAATGATGATGAGTCCGAACAGGTACGCGACAAGATCATTCCGCTCCCGCCTAATGGCGAGGGCAGCGATTGCGATCAGGATGTATATCCCCGCCAGGTAGTAATCATTCAGGACCAGCGGTATCAGACCAATCATGAGCGCAACAGGAAGTGCGTTCAAAGTAATCTGTCGTGCCTTGTCTAGCATATGCAAAGTATACCTGCTGGCTGGGTGTCTGGTATGAAGTTGGAACCTTTTCGAGCAAAAAAATAGGCGGCCACCCGTTAAGGTGACCGCCCAGATTGTCTACTTCAGCAATTCAGTTGGAGGCTCCAATTTCGCCTCCCTGTATTCGTTGACTAGGAACTCTTTCCGCAACTGGAAACGGAAAGTATTAAGGGCCGCGCCGCCATCTGTGAGCCAATGAAGATGAACCAACCATCCGTATTGCTGGTCCTCAATCGACAAGCCAAAAGTAAAGCGATCGGAGATATATTCCAATGCCCCATTTACATACCCGATCTCAAGGTCCCACAAGTGTTCGGACATGTTGATTTTGTCCGCTTCCAATATGGTCAGCGCACCACCGCTCTTCGGTACGATTGGTGCCTTGGCGTGGTCGGCCCAGTAGTCAATAGAACGGATCGGTATGTGACAACCTTCGCCGACACCATCCATCGCCTCGATCACGAGATACGGACGAAGGGCCAAGCATCGTGCGCGATTCACTTTGCCTGGCGCATATTCAACGCCAAGCCGGAAATCAAGGTCTTCGACACGCATGGCCTTGAATGGGTTAACGCCTTGTCCCAGATAGATTGCCTGCTTGTATGGCAGCGGTAGACTTTCGGTGTTGATGTCGTAGAGCACATTCCCACCATCCGGATCGCTGACTTTCGTCGTGCTGCGCTCGATGCAGTTGCCAATCTCGTATTGCACCATTGATGTTGCAGCCTTGGGGTCCGATTGAAGACCCCAACTGAGCACCTTTTGAAGCGCTTTAGGATTTTCAACCCATCTCTGCATTACCTCACTGGTAAGACGTGGCATGTTTTGCCCGACGATTCCCAAAAACTGGGCGGTCTGGCCGTCAAAGGTCTTCTGCTTGTCGCTCGACATTGCAGTTTTCTCCTCTGTGCTAACAAAGCTTGCGCGATATGCGTTTCGCCGTAGCAAAAATGCGCCCAAACATGAGCATGTTTTTGCTACGGCGAATTAAGAAGTTAAGAATCTTCCGAAAAAACAATACCTAATATAGGCATTATTGTCAATTTGCTGGGCATCTGGGACGAAGTTGGAACTTTGATATTGACATAGATATATTTATATAGTATTCTATTTTCAGAAATTATAGCGAGTGGAAGAAGATGAAGCTCAATTTCGCAGTAACGAAAAGTGGAAAAATCAGTTCCCCGCCTCGCATTCGAAGGGTGGGTGATGATGTGAAAGTCGGCGACAAATTGGATGGGCAGAAAGTCGTCCAAATTTTCTCGCATGAGCCAAAGAAGCTGAGTCGCTTCAGTCGTGACAATGCCAAAAGCGATCGCGGCAATAAGGAGTTGGCCATGCTTGTTGCTATGATGGACTTTTCCAACTCAATGACGCCGGCCAGCCGTACCGAGTTGGAGCGCCTGCTCACCTCTGCGTTCCTTGCTGGCATGCAAGCTGGAAGCTAACACCGCCCTCACAAATGAACCGTGGGGGAACTCTTACCTTTTGTTAGAAGGCATTCAATATCTTTTTCTCGATCGTATACGTACTCGAGTTGCATAAGCGCATTCTACATTATCGGGCTGCGGGTATTGAACGACGTTAGAACTTTTCTATCCCTTAAACCCATAGCAGACCTGGATTTCCTCCTCATAGGTAAAGTAAGGCCGATCTCCTAGTTTAGTGGTCAGAATCACAGACAATTCCCTATCAAAGCGATCTTGATCTTCCTTCGTGAGCAGTTCGTAGCACGATGCAGTTTTCATGAGCCCAACCTGATCCTCAACTGTATCGTTATGAGTAAACGGAATCCTTGCTGTAGATACATTCTTAAAACCATTATCTATTAGGAAAGACGAGATGTGTTCGAGATTGCGAAGTTCAGAAGGTACCTTGTCCCAATTGAAGGATCGTAGGAAATCTCCAGGGATGGAATCCTCTTCCGGTACATCTTTGGTAGTCAGAGTCCAGAACACGAATAGTAGACCATTCCCTTTCAACACTCTCTTTATTTCAGTTATAGACGGCTCGTTAACGAACCAATGAAAGGCAGTGCCAACAGTAGCAATATCAAAACTTTTATCTTCGAATGGAAGATGCTCGACGTCAGCCACAAGGTATGTAATTGGCAGAGATTTAAGAGATGCTTGTTTCTGCGCCTCTTCAATCATTAATGGATCATGATCGATTCCTATAACCTCTGCACCCTCCAGAAAGAGCGGCTCAGTAGATTTCCCTGTGCCGCAGGCAATGTCGAGTATTTTCTTTTTTGCAGTTGGAGAAAATGAAAACAGCAGCTCATAAAGCTTTTGAGTATACGGTCGTCTATATTTTGTATAGTTTGCAGCCTGATTGCCAAACTGTTTTTTATGCCTCTCAATTTCCATATAGAAACAATAACACTGGCTGGGGGGCTTGGGATCGAACCAAGATTCACGGCTTCAAAGGCCGCTGTCCTACCATTAGACGACCCCCCAAGGGGCGCACGGGTTAATCCTGTCCGAAAAGCGAGAGTACGGCAAGCTCGAGCGGGAGGGACGGGACCGATGCGTAGCGCATGCGCGCGGAAGCTTCGAGGAAGGATTGGAGTATGCGATGGTTCAGCTTCGACGCCTTGTCTCCCGCCACTTTCTCTACATCCGCATACATCTCGCCGAGCTCCTCCTTGAATTCCGCCCTGAGTTCAGGCGCATGGCGAACAAGCAACACCGCTCGGATATGGTCGAGGATGAGCGAGAGAAAGAGCGGCATATCGACGCTCGAATCAGCCGCCCTCCGGATAACGACGAGTGCAGCCTCCGCATTCCCTTCCGAGAGCGCTGCAGCAAGCTTCGAGACCAGCTCATGCTTGGGCGCTCCGGTAGCCTTCTCCGCTTCCTCGCGCGTAATCTTGTTATCCGAAGATGCCGCACAGACGCGCTCGAGCACGGAAAGCGCATCACGGTATGAGCCCTCTGCAAGGAGGGCGATGAGATCGGCCGCAGCGGGTTCTACCGCATACCCCTCCTTCTTCCCCACGCCAGCAACCACCTTAGCGAGCTCCGAACGCCCAGGCTTCTTGAACACGAATACCTGGCAGCGGGACTGGACCGTCTCCGGGACCTTCGAGAGCTCGGTCGTGGCGAGGATGAAGATTGCGTGCGCTGGCGGCTCCTCAAGCGTCTTCAGGAAGGCGTTCCAAGCGCTCTTCGAGAGCATGTGCGCCTCGTCGAGAATATAGACCTTATACGGGGACTCGAACGGGAGCGTATAGACGTTCTCTGAAAGGCTGCGGATGTCGTCTACGCTGTTATTGCTCGCGGCATCGATCTCGTAGAGGTCGCGCTCGGTCGTGCCAAGATCCGCGGCGAAGATGCGCGCGACCGACGTCTTCCCGAGGCCGCGGGAGCCGGCGAAAAGGTAGGCATGCCCCACCTTCTTGTTCTTCACCTGCTCCGAAAGCGCTTCAGTGACCTGGGGCTGGCCGGAGACCTCCTTGAACGAGTGGGGGCGGTGCGTGCGGTAGAAAGACTGGTGCGCCATATATGCCGATTATAGCGGATGCCCGCTGATAGCGCCCGCCATGACCTCTGCAGACTCCGCCTCCATGAGCTGCGCGCGCAGTTCTGCGGCGCCATCGAATCCGGAAACGAAGGCCTTCACATGCTTCTTGAGGATATGGAAGGACTTCCCGGGCTTCAGGCTCTCGAACCGCCGCGCGAGCTCCACCAGCGCCTCGAGCCGTTCCTGCATCGGGATGTCTTCCGGCTTCTTGCCGGTGAAGAGCCAAGGGTTTCCGAAGATCGCGCGCCCGAGCATGATGCCGTCCGCTCCGGCTGCTTCCGCTTTCGCGCGGGCGTCATCGAGATCCTTCACGTCGCCGTTCCCGAGAATGAGCGTTCCGGGAGAGAGCTCGTCGCGCAGCTTTACTACGCGCGGAAGGAGATCCCAGTGCGCGGGCACCAAGGACATCTCCTTGCGGGTCCGCAGGTGCACGGTGAGCGCGGCCGGCTTCGTCGAGAGCACCTGCGGGATCCACTCGTCGATGGATTCCTTGTTGTATCCGATACGCGTCTTCACCGAGACCGGGAGCCCTGCGGTCTTCGCCGCTTCGGTGACGGCAATCGCCTTCTCCGGAGACTTGATCATCCCCGCGCCCGCTCCCTGCTTCTCGATAGAACGGTCCGGGCATCCCATGTTGATGTCTATGCCGTCGAAGCCCATCCCGGCGCAGAGCTTTGCCGCATACGCCATGGTCTCGGGGTTGCTCGTGAAGAGCTGCGCGACAATCGGGTGCTCTCCCGGAGAGAACTGGAGGTCCCGGAGCAGCGGATTCTCCGCATCCGGCATCTTCTTCGTCTCGCGGGTGTGGTAGATGCCGTCCGCGGATACGAATTCGGTCCACATGACGTCTGGCGCGCCCTTCTCTGCGATGAGGGAACGATAGGCAGGGTCGGTAACGTCCGCCATAGGCGCGATCACGAAAAAGGGCTTCTTGAGCTGGCTCCAGAACGTTTCCATTCAGCCCATCATACCCGCACTACTCGGTTTCTGCCTCTCCCTCCCGCTTCAAGTACACCTTCCCGCTGAAGCGCAGATCCACGTACTGGATTGAGCCATCATTGAGATTCAAGGATGGAAATGCCGAAGCCGCAAGCGCGCCGGCGTTAATCTCGTCTCCGATCACGTACGTGATCCGCGTCCCGCCTACCGTATAGAAATCCGCTTCGTCTCCCCGGATCTGGATCTTCTCTATGCTTGCCCCCAGGGACGCAAGTCCTCGCTGGAGGCGCAGCACATCCGGGATGATCGCTGCATTCGCTACATGAGCTCGGAGCGGCGTCGCCTCAGTGAGCGGCGCGTAGACGCTGAGCCGCCCAGATACTGAAGGCGTACTGGAGGCGATCGCAGGCTCGGTTGGATGCACCGGCGCGAAGAGCAACCCAAGAGCATCCGCCTCATAGCAGAGTCCGGTGCCCGATGCCTCGCTCTCGATGGAGACGCCGCACCAGACGAATGCCGGCGTGCGGGCTACCGAAGAAACAGTGATCGAATCAAATCCGGAGCGCTTCACCGAAACCGCGCTCACATCCGGATGCGCGTCGAGGATTCTCTCGCGGATCTCCTCCTTCGGGAGAAATAGGATGGAATCCTTCGGAATAATGAAATAGTACGTACCGGAAAGCGCCTCTGCCGCGAGCGTCTTCATCTCCTCCGCGTGTATGCCGCCCGCGGAGACGCTCTGCACCCGCAGCGCCGGCTGCCACATGGCCCACCCCCCGGCACAGAGGAGCATGGCGAGGAGCACCAGCATGATCGCGAGCACGAAGCGGCGGTACTTCCGGCGGCGCGTCTTAAGCGGCACTGAAGGCACGGTCTTCTTCCCCCCGCGCACGAGCGCCGGGTCTGCATGCAGCCGCACCTGCTTCTTCGTATTAGGACGTATGTCCCAGGATCTGTTTGCCGACATACGGTATGAGCGCCTCTGGAACGCGGACGGTCCCGTCCGCTTGCTGATAGTTCTCTACGATGACCGCGAGGAGGCGCGGCAGGGCGGCAGCGGTATTGTTGAGGGAGTGCGCGAAGCGGAGCTTGCCTTCCGCGTCGCGGTAGCGGATGTTGAGGCGCCTCGTCTGGAAGTCATGGAAATAGGAGGAGGAATGCGTCTCGCGGTAGAGCTTCTGCGCCGGCATCCACGCCTCGATGTCGTACTTCTTCACCTGCCCGAGACCCAAGTCTCCGCCGCAGTTCACGACCACGTGGTACGCGAGGCCGAGCTTCTGGAGGAACTCCTCCGCATTCGCGGTGAGCTCCTCATGGAGGCGCACGCTTTCCTCGTGCGAGGCTTCGCAGAGCACCACCTGCTCCCACTTGAAGAACTCGTGCACGCGAATGAGGCCTTTGATGTCCTTGCTGTGACTCCCCGCCTCGCGGCGGAAGCAAGGAGAATACGCGAGGAACTTTATCGGGAACTTCGCCACGTCGATGGTCTCGTCCATGTAGTAGCCCATGGTGGAGACTTCTCCCGTGCCCGCGAGGTACTCGCTGTCCTGCGTCTTATAGAGATCCTCCTCGCTTTGCGGCAGGTAGCCGGTGCCCATGAACGGCTCGCGACGGACAAGAGACGGCGCGATGAGCGGCTCGAACCCCTTCGGCACGAAGTGCGCGAGCGCGAGCTGGGACACCGCGTTCGCAAGCAGCACGCCATCCCCTTTGAGGAAGTAGCCGCGGAAGCCAGCAACCTTCGTGCCGCGATCGAAGTCGGCCATGCCGTTATTGGTCATGAGCTCGACATGGTCCTTCGGATCGAAATCGAAGGCGGGGATATCTCCCCACTTCCTGATCTCCTGGTTCTCCGCGTCGCTAGCCCCCTCAGGCACGGAGATGTCAGGGAGATTCGGCACCTCGAGCATGAGCTTCTGCCAGTCTTCTACTACTTTCTTGTAGGTTTCTTCAGTATCGGTCATGCCTTGCTTAAGATGCTGCATGGACTCGATGAGCTTGGCGCGCTCTTCGTCCTTCGCAAGCGAGATGCGGGCGCTCGCGCGATTCTGCTCGGCGCGCTTCTCATCGAGCTCCTGGCGGAGCGTGATGCGTTCCTCGTCGAGCTTCACGAGCGCATCGACGTCGACCGCAAGGTGCTTCTTACGGGCGCCATCCTTTATCAGGTCCGGATTCTCCCGGATGAAGTGGATATCGAGCATATATAATCCCAAGCATAGTATGCAGGAGCCTATACGACAACTTGAATCGTCAGCATATCCGCAGGGGCTCGCGCATATCCCGGAGCCGCCCGTGAAGCTCTGGATGCGCGGCTCATTCCCGCCCAGCGGGCATAAGTATCTCGCCGTGGTGGGCTCGAGAGAACTTTCCGCATACGGGAAGGAAGCGTGCGAGCTCCTTATCAGCGGACTCAGGGGTTACCCGATCTCCATCGTCTCCGGGCTCGCGCTCGGCGCGGACGCGTGCGCGCATCAAGCCGCGCTCGATGCAGGACTCCACACCATCGCCGTGCCCGGCTCCGGCCTCGACGACAGCGTGGTCGGTCCCCGGACTAACCTCACGCTCGCGCAGGATATCCTTGCGGCAGGAGGAGCGCTCATCTCTGAGAACGAGCCGATGCACGTGCCGAAGCCGCGCGACTTCCCCTCCCGGAATCGCCTCATGGTAGGGATGGCGGACGCAGTGCTCGTCATAGAAGCATCGGAGCAATCGGGAACGCTCATCACCGCGCGCCTTGCCGCCGAATATAATCGTGACCTGCTCTGCGTTCCCCACCGCATCACCGATGCGCATGGGGTGGGTCCGCATCAGTTCATCCGCCTTGGCGCTACATTGATAACAGAGCCTGCGCACATCCTCGAGGCGCTCGGACTCGATTCAGATACTCCATCGATGCTTTAGACGCGAGCCGGGACCTGTGGTATAACAAATCCCGAAGCAAATTGTCGTAAGGGGCTATTGATGGAAACGTTGCTGTACGCTGTCGGCGGACTGGGATTGGGCGCGATACTCTTGGTCCTTTTGATCTTCCGCGGCACCTTCCGGCGCATGGCCGATGAGCCGGTGATCGGAAACTGAGCTACCTTCATTCCTCTAACAAAAGCGCTCGCTTGCCGGGCGCTTTTTCTTATTCACGCACTCAGCATTCCTTGACCGCTCTATATATAGTGCGGTATGAGTAAAGCTCAATGGGCAAGACACTATTAATAGTAGAGTCGCCGGCGAAAGCGCGCACGGTGCAGGGCTACCTCGGCAAAGCATACGAGGTGCTTGCCTCCGTGGGCCACGTCCGCGACCTCCCGAAGTCCGAGAAGGACGCTATCGACATCGAGAACGGCTTCAAGCCGAACTACATCGTCCCCGCCGAGAAGCGCGAGGTGATCGAGCGCATCAAGAAGGCTGCAGCGAAAGCTGACCAGGTCTACCTCGCGACCGACCCCGACCGCGAGGGCGAGGCCATCGCCTGGCACATCAAGGAAGCCGTAGGCCTCAAGAAGCCGCAGCGCGTGGTCTTCCACGAGATCACGAAAACCGCGATCGAGGAGGCTATCGGCCATCCGCGCCCCATCGACGAGCATCTGCGCGCGGCTCAGGAAGCGCGCCGCGTGCTCGACCGCATCGTGGGATACAACCTATCGGGCCTCATCTGGAAGAAAGTCCGCTACGGCCTTTCTGCCGGACGCGTGCAGTCTCCGGCACTCCGCATCCTCGCGGAGCGGGAGCGCGAGATCCAAGCGTTCGTGCCGGAGACGTACTTCGTCATCGGCGCGAATTTCAAGTCGAAGGGCGGCTCATTCCCCGCTGCCTGCTCCGAGGAGCCGAAGACCAAGGAGGAGGCGGACCGCATCGTCTCGCTCGGGGAAAAGGCGAAGTGGAGCATCAAGGAGGTTACGGAGCGCGACGAAGAGCGCGCGCCTCGTCCGCCGTTCACCACATCCTCCTTGCAGCAGGTCGCGAGCACGCGCCTCGGTTTCTCGCCGAGCCGCACTATGCGGGCCGCCCAGAAGCTCTACGAAGCTGGTCACATCACGTACATGCGTACCGACTCAGTGAACCTCGGCAAAGAGGCGGTCGCTGCGCTTGCCGCTGCCGTCGAGAGCGAGTACGGCAAGGAACTGGTGCAGGTGCGCGCATATAAGACGAAGAGCAAAAACGCGCAGGAGGCGCACGAAGCGGTCCGCCCGACCGATCCGGGCAAGAAGTCCGCCGGGAGCACCGCCGACGAGCATGCGCTCTACGAGCTTATCCGCATCCGCACGCTCGCGTCGCAGATGGCGAGCGCGAAGGCGCTCCGTACTGCCGTGAAAGTCATGGCTGACGCCGACATCCCGCTCTTCTCTGCGAACGGCTCCCGCATCACCTTCCCAGGCTGGCTCCTCTGCGACACCCGCGCGCGCGGCGAGGACACCGAGCTCCCGAAGCTCGCCGAGGGCGAGGCGGTGACGCTCGAATCGCTCATCGGCGAAGAGAAGCAGACGCAGCCGCCCAACCGGTACACCGAGGCCGGCCTCGTGAAGGAGCTCGAGAAGCGCGGCATCGGGCGCCCGTCGACCTACGCGTCCATCATGAAGACCATCGCGGACCGCGGCTATGTCGAGAAGCAGGGCCGCACGCTGGTGCCTACCGCAACCGGCATGGTGGTGTCCGGCTGGCTCGAGGAGCATTTCGCGAATTACATCAGTGATTCCTATACCGCGGAGATGGAAGAGGAGCTCGACGAGATCGCCCGCGGCGAACGCGGCTACGAAGCTACCCTTTCTGATTTCTATGCGCCGTTCGCGAAGGAGGTAGCCTCGAAGGCGGATCTTCCCAAGGCGACCTCGCTCGGCAAGGCGCCTGCGGAGTTCCATTGCCCGCTCTGCAAGAGCCAAATGGAGTTCAAGCTCGGCCGTGGCGGCATATTCATGAGCTGCGACAAGTATCCGGATTGCCTCGGCGCACGCACGGAGAGCGGCGCGGAGCTGAAGCCGGACGAACCGATCGGCAACCACCCGGAGACCGGGAAGCCGATCTACATCCGTACTGGCCGCTTCGGCCCCTACGTCGAGATGCCGATAGACGACGCGCCTGTCGAAGAAGCGAAAGATGAGCCAGTTCCTCCGAAAAAGGGGGCGAAGAAGCCGCGCAAGCCGAAGAAGCCGAAGATTAACGCCAAGCGCGCAAGCATCCCTCCAGGGACCGACATCTCGAAGGTCTCGCTCGAGGATGCGGTGAAGTATCTTTCCCTTCCTCGCGTGCTTGGCGATCACCCGACGAGCGGCAAGCCTGTCTCGGCGAGCGTCGGCCGTTTCGGTCCTTTCGTCGTGCATGACGGCGAGTTCCGCTCGCTCAAGGGCGCGGATGAGCCGTACACGGTCTCGCTCGAGCGCGCCGTAGAGCTTATCAACGAGCCGAAGCGCCCGCCGCGCGGCGTGGAGATCGTGAAGGAGGTCGGCAAGCACCCGAAGACCGGCAAGTCGCTGGTACTCTACAAATCGAAGCAGGGGCATTTCTTCAAGAAGGGGCTCCGCCGCATCTATCTCCCTGAGAGCGCGGATATAGAGAAGCTCTCTCCGGAGGAGGCAGCCGAATACCTCAAGTAGAAACAGCGCCCCGGGAGGCGCTGTTTTCTCATTGGTCAATCGTACTTTGCCCGGATATCTTCCCGTCGAACTTGCCTGGGCTTCTGCTCGGCAGGCTGCTGATTTGAGATACCCTTCTTCGGCGGCTTCCCGCCTGAGAGGCTTTCATAAAGATCGTCTTCTCTCTTGGTCATTGCTTCTCTCTTTTGATGCGCTAATCGCTATAGATATAACGCGACATGGATGCCGAAAGTCGCATGCTTGCCTCGAGTTCCTCGATACGCGCGACGGCCTCGGGGCTTAATGTCCACGGCGCTATGCCGAGGCGCTCCACGTCTTCATCGGACAAGGTTCCGGGTATCTCTCTCCCGAGTACTGCCATGATCTGTTTCCCTTCCCAAGGAACTTCAATCGCAGTATGCTCAGGTCAATGACCACCGTCAAGGAAATCCAGGCGGAGATGCAGGGAGCCAGCGCCGAGGACCTCGCGCTGATCGAGAAGGCATATGCCTTCGGCCTGAAGGCCCATGAAGGCCACACCCGGTTCTCCGGGGAGCCGTACTTCATCCACCCGGCAGCGGTAGCCAAGCACCTCGCGGCGCTCGGCATGGACGCGCATACGGTCATCGCGGGGCTCCTCCACGACACCATCGAGGATACGAAGACTAGCTCCGTCGATGTCCAGAAGGAATTCGGCGAGGACGTTCTCTTCCTCGTCGAGGGCGTGACTAAGCTCGGGCATCACAAGTACCGCGGCACCGAGCGGCACGCGGAGTCATTGCGCCGCCTCCTCGTCGCCACCTCGGCGGACATCCGCGTGCTCATCATCAAGCTCATCGACCGCTATCACAACATGACCACCCTCCATCACGTGCCGGAGGAGAAGCGCCACCGCATCGCGCTCGAGACCATCGAGATCTACGCGCCCATAGCGGACCGCCTCGGCATGGGACGCATCAAGAAGGAGTTCGAGGACATGGCGTTCCCCTTCATCGATCCGGATGCATACGCGCATGTGGTCGAAGTCCGCAAGCTGAAAGTCAAAGAGAACGAGGCAGGCCTCGCGAAGATCCAGAAGGCGCTCCAGAACACGCTCGGCCGCAACCGGATAACGAACTTCCGCACGGAGATCCGCATGAAGGGCCTGTGGAGCCTCCACCAGAAGCTGAAGCGCAAGCGAGATGACATCTCGGTCATCCATGACATCGCCGCGCTCCGCGTCATCGTAAAGGACATCGGCGAGTGCTATACCGTGCTCGGCTTCATCCATGCGCTCTGGAAGCCGCTGCCAGGCGAGTTCAAGGACTACATCGCCTTCCCGAAGCCCAACGGCTACAAGTCCCTCCATACAACCCTCCTCACGGCCGAGGCCGGCATCGTGGAAGTGCAGGTGCGCACCGAGGAGATGCACCGCCACGCGCAGTTCGGCATCGCGTCGCATATGTCATACAAGGCCCTCGGGAACGCCGCCAAGAGCGCGTACAGCCGCCTTTCCTTCTCCTGGGTGCGCGACCTCATCCCTTCGCTCCTCAACTTCTCGAGGAAGCCCGCAGGGCCAGCTACGGGCGTCTCCCAGGTGCCGATGCCGGGCGATATCCCTGCCTGGCTCACCGACCTGCGGGATGCCCATGCAGAGGTGACGGGCTCCGATGAATTCATCTCGGGCCTCAAGGAGGATTTCTTCTCGCACCGCGTGTTCGTATTCACGCCGGACGGCGACGCGATCGACCTCCCGTACGAATCCACGCCCGTGGATTTCGCCTACGCGATACACAGCGCGCTCGGGAATCATATGAACGGCGCCAAGGTGAACGGGAAGCTGGTGTCCCTGGATACGAAGCTCAGGAACGGCGACCAGGTGGAGATCATGACCCGCGATTCTGCCCACCCCACCGCAAAATGGCTCGAGTACGCGAAGACCTCCATGGCGCGCCGCCATATCAGGATCGCAACGGGAGCGGCAGAAGCGGAACGCGAAGCGACCCTCGCGCCTACGAAGAAATCAAAGGAGAAGAAGGGGAAGAAGCACTAGACTACGAAATTCTTGATGGAGTAGATATCCTCCTCTTCCTTCGGCTCAGGGTCGGTAGCCTCGACGATAGGCGCCTCGACGGCCACTTCCGCCATGTCCGGCTCCTTAGGCGCGATCGCAGCAAGGATGGTATTCAGATCCTCCGGGGAGAAGAACTCGATGAGGACGCGGCCGCCCTGCGGTCGGTTCTCGATGAGGACGCGGGTGCCGAGCGTCTCGGTGAGGGACTTCTCGATCTCCATCATCTCCGGCGTCTTATCGTGCTTGCGGATCTTGTCGGTCGCGATGCGGCGGGCGAGCTGCTCCGCGACACGTACCGAAGTCTTCTTGAGCACCATGTCCTTGAAGAGAGTCATCTGCTCCTCCGGGCGGTCGCAGAGCATGAGGAGCGCGCGGGCGTGCCCCTCGGAGATCTTCTTGTCGGTGACGGCCTGCTGGATCTCCTCAGGCAGCTGGAGGAGACGGATGCTGTTGCTCACGAACTCGCGGCTGCGGCCCACGCGCGTGCCGATCTCCGCGTGCGAGAGGCCGAACTCCTTGGCGAGCTGCGAGAGCGCCTTCGCGCGGTCGATGGCATTGAGGTCCTCGCGCTGGAGATTCTCGATGATGGCGAGCTCGAGCTTCATCTTGCTCGATTCCTCCCCGACGCGGATTACCACCGGCACTTCCCTGAGGCCGATGAGCATCGCAGCGCGCAGGCGGCGCTCCCCGGCGATGAGCTCATATCCGCTCTGGATGCCGCCGTCCGGCTTCACGGTCTCGGTGCGCGTCACGGTGAGCGGCTGGAGGATGCCGTACTGGCGGATGGATTCGGCGAGGGACTTGAGGCGCTCCTCGTCGAATTCCTTGCGCGGCTGATACGGATTCGGCTTCACGCGCTCCGTCTCCACCCAATAGACCGAGTCATAGCGGGTCGGCTCCTGGAAATTTCCTGCCGTCATATTGGATGCATTGTATCACGCGCGCATTGCCAGAAGGACAATTGGTACGTAGGATAATGGGCACGCCGGGGTGGCGAAATGGTAAACGCAGAGGATTCAAAACCCTCCGACGCGAGTCTTGTGAGTTCAAGTCTCACCCCCGGCACCAGTTGCGGTGTACTGCCTCCCTTGCTAGGGTTCCGGCAGGCGTACACAGGAGAAATAGATGTACAGAAGCGAGAAGGGCTGGATCCAGGCCTACAAGGACAAGGATGCCCTATGGATGCATGGCGGCGACCCCAGGAAGCCACATGCGGAACTTACTTCGGGAAGGCATTCGAACGGCTTCTTCAACAGCCGCAACGTGATTCCAGACGAGGCGCTCCTCAGAGAGGCAGCTTCGGACCTCATCACCAAGCTCATCGCCCTTGATCCGACCGTGCTCGAGGTAGACCGGGTGGTGGGACCTGAGACCGGTGCTACCAAGCTCGCGGAATTCCTCGCTGACATCATCACGGACTTACGGGGACGCAAGTGCGAATGGTCATCGCCGGTGAAAATCGTCGAGAATGGCATCACCGTCCGATTCGAGTGGAAGGACAGCCGCCCGAAGCCTGGCGAGAAGGTCCTTCTGTGCGAGGACGTCATCACCACGGGCGGGAGCATCACCCTCGTCGAGGCGCTCGTCGAGCTGGCGCACGCCACGGCGATCCTCTACTTCGCCTGCCTGGTAAATCGCTCGAGTAAGAGTGAACTCCACAGGAGGAGGCTGGTCGCGCTCATCGACCGGCATATGCCCATGTGGTTGCCGGCCGACTGCCCGCTCTGCAAGCAAGGTTCTATACCCTTGCGGCCTAAGGGCGAGAATTGGGCGAAATTGACTGCGTAAACTAAAACCGGCGGATTCATTTCCGCCGGTTCATTCTTTATATCTTCCCGATGAGGCCCACGCCCGGCTCGAGTGTATCGTCTCCCGGTTCCCAGGATGCGGGGCAGACGTTGCCCGGATGGGTTTCCACGAACTGCGCGGCCTGGAGCTTGCGGAAGGTCTCCTTCGCGGAACGGCCGATGGAATTATCATGGATCTCGATAGTGCGGAGATTCCCAGTCGGATCGATGAGGAAGCTGCCGCGGAGCGAGAGGCCCTCGTCCGCCGTGAGCGGCATGTCGCCTCCTTCGATAAGGGTGCCGAACGCGTATGAGATCTTGCCGGACGGATCCGATCCCATCGGATACTCGATCTGCTTGATGGCCGGTGAGGTGTCGTGCCATGCCTTGTGCGCGAAGGCGGTGTCGGTCGAGAACGAGAGGATCTCTGCGCCTACCTCCTTGAACTTCGGATAGAGCTTCGCGAGGTCCTCGAGCTCGGTCGGGCAGACGAAGGTGAAGTCCGCCGGGTAGAACACCACCGCGAGCCACTTGCCGCGGAAGTCGGAGAATTTGGCCTTCTTGATCTCGTCCTTCTGGAAATACTCGAACTCGTAGTCTGGAACCGGCTCCCCGATACGGACGAAGGAGTGATGCTCCCTCGGCTCCGCTTCATGGAAGTCGCCGCAGTTCTCGCAATAGTTGCTCTTGGTTTCTTTAGGCATAGGTCTGTACGTTATTTATCCCCATGATAGCATTCCGGCAAATGGGGCAGCAAATACCGCTTATCTGCATCATCGGGCCGACCGCCTCCGGAAAGTCCGCCAGAGCCGTCGCCGAGGCCCTCGAACAGGGCGGAGAGGTCATATCGGTGGACTCCCGCCAGGTGTACCGGATGCTCGATATCGGCACGGAGAAGATCTCCCCCGAGGAGATGCAAGGCGTCCCCCACCATCTCATCGATATTCGGGACCCGAAGGACGCGTACAGCGCCGGGGATTTCGTGGCGGACGCCGAGAAGCTCATCCTGGAGATCTACAAGCGCGGCAAGATTCCGATACTCGCCGGCGGCACCCACTACTACTTTGACGCGTTGCTGAACGGCATCCCGGGCAATACGCCGATGAACGATGAGCTCCGCGCAAAGCTTGAAAATCTCCCTGATGAGGAGCTCTACGCCCTGATCGAAGAGAAGGATGCAGAGCGGGCCGCGGAGCTCGATCCGAAGAATAGGCGCCGGCTCGTCCGTGCGCTCGAGATCATCGAGCAGCACGGCCGCGTGCCGAAGCGGGATGCGGTATCGAAATACAAGCCTGAATGGATCGTCATAGACCTGCCGAGGGAGGACCTTCGCGAGCGCCTCGACAGGCGCCTCGCACAAGCACTTGAGCGCGGACTCATCAAGGAAGTGGAGCGCGTCCGCAACTACGTCGGCGATGCGCGCCTCAGCGAGTTCGGGCTTGAGTATAAAATCGTCGGGGAGTACCTGCGCGGAGAGCGGGATGAGGCTTCCCTGTTCCCGGCCTTATCCTCGAAGCTCTGGCACTACGCGCGCAGACAGAAGGCGTGGATGCGGAAGCTACTTGCCTAATTGCAGCCGCCATTGGCGTTGTTGACCGGGCCGCTGTAGACCGAGAAGTGTGGGCCGGTGATGCCCGGTACCACATCGAGATTCTTTGCCGGCACGCCAGCGTCAAGTAATACCTTGCAGGAGGATGCGCTTGAAAGCTCATACACGACGCCGAGTCCGGCTGAACTCGCCGAGCTTATGAATGCATTGATGGAAGCTGCGTCGGAACGATTATTCTTGTAATCAACATCGACGCAGGTGCCGTTCGCATGGCACGGGTTGTGGTGATTACGGGTTGGCGGCCACGCCTCGGTCACCCACATGCCGCTTTTCATGGAGGTCTTGAGCTTCGCGGCGAGATCTTTATCTACCACGCAGTCATCAAGCGGTGGGTTCTGCACCGGAACGCCATCACGGCCACCTGAGACGTTGCAGGCAACGCCCACTCCCTTATTCTCGATTCCTGCGGTCGCAAGCGAGACGCAGTTGGCGCAGGTGCCGGTGCCTCCCCCGGTACTTA
The DNA here is from genome assembly GCA_964569655.1 of uncultured Candidatus Saccharibacteria bacterium. GTDB lineage: Bacteria > Patescibacteriota > Minisyncoccia > Phycocordibacterales > Phycocordibacteraceae > C7867-001. The sequence continues at coordinate 148,540 of CAZMTN010000001.1, read as the reverse complement.
TCCCCCCTCCGCCTCCGGTAGGCGCAGTCCCTCCCTTCGGCAATATGCAATCTCCGCCCGTGCCGCTGCTGATGAATCCGGTGAACGTGCCTATGTCCTTCCCAGTGACCGCCGTGAGGATGGTGTTCACGATGAGCCATGCGGAAAGCGCCAGCACGAGGCCGATAGCGGCATTAAGCAGCAGGCCGCGAGCTGTGCCGCGATTCTCCGGATTGGCCGGAGTGAGGACGAGGAGGAAGCCGGCGTACGCGATCACGAGGATGGCGATGATCACCGCGAAGGAAAGCACGAACTTGATGAGGTTATTGAAACCGGATACGAGGCCGTTCCAGTTAGCCGGGCAATCCTGGATATCCGGAGGGACGATGGTCGTCGGCATGTCCCCGATCTGCGCAGACGCAAGCAGCGGGAGCGCCGCTATGCAGGAGATGGCGATGATAAGCAGCGGGGTACGGAATCGGGTCATGGGTCCATTCTAGCCTACGAAACCCTGAGGGAAGCCTTTTCCCACAGCGCCCTATCTGATACCCTGCGCATACGGGTCCATAGTTTAATGGTAGAACGTCGGTCTCCAAAACCGTCGGTCGAGGTTCGATTCCTCGTGGGCCCGCATAAAATAAAAAGAGGCTGCTTTCGCAACCCCTTTCTACACGCACATAGTAACTACTGGACTGCAGCAAGGGCCTGCACGAGTGAGGATCTTGCAGCTTCCTTCGAATCAGAGATCTTACTGACATCCTGGCTGTCAGCCGCGTGATGCTTGTACGCCGCAACAATTGCCTTCCCCTCGGGCGAATCGCCGGGAACGAAGAATTGCCATGGCGCATAGATCCCTGTGAACATGCCGGGCTTAGGAAGACTGAGGCCCGGGATAGGGTCGCCTTGCAACTCGAACAGCACGTCCCGCCTAGCCCTGTTGCAATCGAAGTCGGGCTGCTGGAAGGACGCTTCAGTGAACGGTTGCGCCGGCGAGATCAGCACGGTGCGTCCCCGCAGATGCTCGTCTACCATGCTCATCGCCTTCTCGTCGAGCTGTTCATGTATCGTCTTCTCCTGGGACCGGTCGTAGGTGAACTCAAACGGCAGCCCGGATTCGGCATAGTCGACATACGGGAGACCGTAGCTGGTGTAGCCGCGGAGTTCGTGGCCGTTTCGCCGCATCCTCAGGTACATGCGCTGCTGAGATTTGCCCTTGTCCTGAGAGGAGTATCCTCCCCATCCGACCGCGAAGAGACTGATGACCTCGAAGCGAGGGCGGTATTGTCCGAATAACTCGAACGGTGTCGGAAAACTCTCCATAATCGTACCTTTCTCTGTTATCGGTCTGGATCATCCAGGCCGCACATCCGAGTGGACTATATATGCTCACGCTCACCGCGGCAACCCAAAATGAAAACCGCCCTTCCGGGCGGTTTTCGCTTCCTCTAGAACTCGTCGAGAGCGTCGTCTACGAGGTCCTCAATCTCGTCCGCGAGATCCATCACCTCGTCCCAGTCTTCGTCATCGAACGCATCTTCGGCATCTGCGAGCAGGTCCTCCGCTTCTTCGAGAAGGTCCTCGGCATCGCCGGTATCGTCGCCGTCGTCCTCAGCCTCCTCAACGGCATCCCATGCGTCGTTAATCGCATCCTCGGCGTCCTCGAGGGCGTTCTCCGCATCTTCCTCCTCGTCTCCGCCGTTGCCGATCGCGTCGAGCGCATCGTCCACGAGCTCCTCAGCCTCCTCGGCAAGCTCTTCTGCGGTATCAAGGTCATCGTCATCGAGAGCATCTTTTGCCTCATCGAGCGTATCCTCTGCCTCCTCGAGCAGTTCCTCAGACTCATCGACGTCGTCACCGTCATCATCTGCTTCCTCGATTTTCTCCCAAGCATTTTCGATCTGCTCCTCGACGTCGTCGATGAAGTCCTCGACCTTGTCTTCGCGGGACTCCCCGCCCGCCTTCTCGAACGCGTCCTCGGCGTTGTCATAGGCATCGTCGGCCGCGCTGATGGCCTTGGTGTAGTTGCCGACGAAGTAGGCCTTAACAGCTTCGAAAAGGTCTTGGCGCGCATCGTCCATCTCATCCTCGGCGTTCCCGATCGGGAGCGCGTCGTCGACGGCGTCCTCGATTTCCTCATCTGCCTCCTCGATCGCATCGATAGCCTCGATGATCGCCTTCTGCGCGTCCTTCTGGGAGCCGGTAACGGTCGTCGTGGTATTGGACTTCTGCGCCTGGAGATCCTTCACCTTCTGGAGGAGCGCATCTACCTGTGCCTGGACGGTAGAGCTGCCGCCCACGGCACCGGTATTGCCGGTAATGCCCGGCGTTGCCGTGCTTGCGCCGCCACCATACTTCGCGCGCGACGCCGGTCCGAAGTATCCGGTCGACGGAAGGCCGTTAGCGGCCTGCCACTTCATCACGGCCTCCTTGGTCTTCTCGCGGAAGAGGCTGGTCTCGTTGCCCGGAGAGCCGACGCCCTCTGCGGCGATGGTGAATCCGGAGCCGTTGAGGAACTTCTGGAGGCAGCGGACGTCTTCGCCATCCACGCCGATTTCGAGGTCCCGGGTAAAATCGCAGGCCGTCTGGGCGGATGCGAACGGCGCCATGCCGAGGGCGAGTACGCCGAGGGCGAGGATGCGCGCAAGTGATGAAGTATTCATAAGGTTCAAGCTATTCATAATTGGTTTCTCAAGTATAGCGCGCCCGCGTGGGCGCACCATGAGGATAGTGGAAAAGCGAAAGCCGCCCTTGGGGGCGGCTCGTGCTTATTTCTTCGCTTCCTTGTAGGCGACGCGCTTCCTGAGCGTCGGATCGAACTTCATGAGCTCGATCTTGCGCTCAACCTTCTTGCGGTTCTTGCGCGTGAAATAGACGTGGGCCGACTTGGTCGACTTGAGCTTGATCAGGTGGTCCTGTGACATGCATCAAATCTACCAAATAAGGCCGTATTCCGCAATGGAGCGCTCCCCTAGGCAACCTTCTCCTGCCTGCGGGCCCGGACGGTCTTCCGGACCTCGAAGGCAGGCTCCCCGTTCTTGAGGCTCACCGAGACCGACCCCCCCTCCATGATGCCCTGGCCCACCATGAGGGTGGCGATGGGCGTGAGGATCTTATCCTGGATGACGCGCTTCAGGGGACGGGCGCCGTACTGCGGGTTGTACCCCTTCTCCGCGAGCCAGCTCTTCACCTCAGGCGAGAGCGTGAGCGTGATGCGCTTAGCGGCAAGGCGCGCGACCACCTCTTCCACCTGCTTCTCGACGATGTCTCCGAGCGCGGTCTTCGCGAGCACGTCGAAGATGACGATATCGTCGAGGCGGTTCAGGAACTCCGGACGGAAATGGTCCTTGAGCGCGCCCATGACGCGCTCCTTCACCGCTTCGTACTGCACCGCCTCGTCCTTAGCGCCGTGGCCGAAGCCGATATTGGCCATGCGGTCGATGAACTCAGCGCCGATGTTGCTCGTGAGCACGATGATCGTGTTCTTGAAGTTCACCTTGCGGCCCTTGCCGTCGGTGAGGTGCCCGGAGTCGAGTACCTGGAGCAAAATATTAAATACTTCCGGATGCGCCTTCTCGATTTCATCGAAGAGGACGACGGCATACGGGCGATGGCGGATGCGCTCGGTGAGCGACCCTGATTCCTCGTAGCCGACGTAGCCCGGCGGCGCGCCGATGAGCTTCGCGATGGAATGCTTCTCCATGAACTCGGACATGTCGACGCGCACCAGGGCCTCCGGATCATTGAACATGAACTCCGCGAGGCGACGAGAAAGCTCCGTCTTCCCCACGCCCGTCGGTCCCATGAAGAGGAAGGAGCCGATGGGGCGGTTCGGATCCGCGATACCGACGCGCGAACGCTTCACCGCGTCCGCAACCGCCTGCACCGCCTTGTCCTGGCCGATGACCGCTCCGCGCAGATCTGCTTCCATGCGCGCGAGCTTCGCCGCCTCCTCCTCGAGCATTTTCGCGACCGGCACGCCGGTCCAGCGGGACACGACGCCCGCGATCTCATGCTCAGTCACTTCCTCATGGAGCACGCGGCGGGACTTCTGGAGCGTCTTCAGGCGCTTCATCTTGTTCTCGAGGTCCTTCTGGAACGCCGGGATCTTGCCGTAGCGGATCTCCGCGGCGGTGCCGAGGTCTGCCTGGCTTTCTGCCGCGTCTGCCTGCTGCTTCAGCTTCTCGAGTTCGGTCTTAGACTTTCGGATGCCCTCGAGCACTTCCTTCTCGTTCTTCCACTTGAGTTCGAGCTCCGCGGTCTTCTCGCGCAGATCGGCGACCTCAGCATCGATGGCCTTCATGCGCTCGCGGATATCCTTCTTGGCGATATCGGTCCCTCCGGCGTCCTCGTCTTTCTGGAGCGCCTGGCGCTCGATCTCGAGGCGGCGGATCCGGCGATCGGTCTCCTCAAGGAGCGGCGGCTTGTTCTCGAGCGCGATGCGCAGCCCTGATGCAGCCTCGTCGATGAGGTCGATCGCCTTATCTGGGAGGAAGCGCTCGCTGATATAGCGGGACGACAGCTCGACCGCGGAGACGATCGCGCCGTCCGTGATGCGCACGCCGTGGAAGAGCTCGTACTTGTCGCGGAGTCCGCGGAGGATGGCGATCGCATCCTCTACGGAAGGCTCGTTCACGAAGACAGGCTGGAAGCGGCGCGTGAGCGCAGTGTCCTTCTCGATGTACTTTTGATACTCCTTGAGCGTGGTCGCGCCGATGACGCGGATCTCGCCTCGCGCGAGCGCGGGCTTCAGCATGTTGGAGGCGTCCATCGCGCCCTCCGCTGCTCCGGCACCGACAAGGGTGTGGAGCTCGTCCACGAAGAGGATGACCTTGCCGTCCGCCTTCTCCACCTCCTTCATCACGTTCTTCATGCGCTCCTCGAACTCGCCGCGGTACTTGGTGCCCGCGATGAGGAGACCGAGATCGAGCGAAAGGAGCTCCTTGTTCTTGAGCGACTCCGGGACGTCTCCGGTCGCGATGCGCGACGCGAGACCCTCCGCGATGGCGGTCTTGCCGACGCCCGCTTCGCCGATGAGCACGGGGTTGTTCTTGGTGCGGCGAGAGAGGATCTGGATGACGCGGCTGATCTCGAGATCACGTCCGATGACCGGGTCGAGCGCGTTCTCGCTCGCGAGCTTGGTGAGGTTGCGCGTGTACTTCGAGAGCGCGCGGAAGCGCTTCGGCTCAGCCGCGGTCCCCTCCTTCATGGACTTCAGCTCCTTGAGTACGGAAAGGATGGTCTCTTCGTCTATCTTGAAGCGCGCGAGGATGTCTCCGGCCGGTCCCGGGTGCTCTACGATGGCGACGAAGAGGTGCTCGGTGCCGACGAAGGCGTCGTTCATGCGAGCAGCGATCTTGCCGGACGCTTCAAGCGCCTGGGCGAGGTCGGGGGTCAGATACAGCTGGTAGGAAGGCGAGAGGACCGAGGAGGTCTCCGGAGCTTCGAGGGTCTCAAGCAGCGTGTCGGCAAGCAGCATGGTGTCCACGTCCATGCGGTCGAGTACGGAAAAGACCAGGCTCTCTTCCTGGTGGATGAGCGCGGTGAGGAGGTGCAGCGGCGAGACATGGTTCTGCCCGCGCTCGATGGCGAGCTCATGCGCCTTCCGGATGGCTTCCTTCGCTTTGGTAGTGAAATTCTTGAATGGAGGCATGGATACGAAGCATTACCTAGTAATACCCTCTACTCGCCCAGTATATCATTTTGCTCTTACTGAGGAGTTGAGAGGAGCGCGTTGATCTCGCTCGCGCTTATGAAAGCGCCGGAGCCGCTCTGGATGCCGGCGATCTCGCCGCGGAGCGTGAGCGCCGCTGCGCCCTTCGGCGTAGCCGGAAGGGTGGTGGTGACGTTGATGCCCTCGACCTTGGAGACGATGCCCGTGACGGCGCTGCCGTCCGCAAGGAGCGCGATGACCGCCTGGCCCTGCTTCAGGTTCTCGAGCGGGAGGAGCGGCGCTACCGGTGCGCTCGGGAGCGCAGCGCCGTCGCCGAATCCGTAGATGGTGAGATTATCGTTCTCGAGCGCGATCGACACCGGCGCGACAGTGCCATTCGGGAATGAGACTGCCGCCTCCTTCGGAAGCGACGAGTCCTTGATGACGACCACTACGCGGGAGATCGGGAGGTAGACGCCTTGCGCGAGGACCTGCGTCTCCCCTTCCTCGGCATGAATGAATACCGTGCGTGCCGCGTCCGACGCGATGGCCGCGACGAGCAGATCCTCTTCGGTGGGCTGCGGGTCAGAGCTTACGACTGCCGCGACCTGCGAAGCCGGAGCGACGGTCTCCACCGTGTGCTCGACGATGCGGTTCACGGTCTGCGTGATGGTTGCGGGCGCCTGGTCGAGGAGCGAGACGGTGACGATCCCGGTCGCGATGGACATGACGAAGTTCACCAGCAGGGTGAGGAGGAGGAGTTGGGATTTCGAGAGGTCGTCGATATTCATGGACGTAGTATACACCTGGTAAAAGCGCTCGCAATAAGCAACTAGGCCGTACTGCCGTCAAGGAAGGCGGCAGCCGCGATAAGCGCCTTCCCGAGCTGACGCAGCTCCCGCTCCCTCGTTACGGGGCCCCAGGAGACGCGCAGCGTGGAGGCAGCGCGGGCGGGGTCGCCGGTAAGCGAGAGCACCGCGCGGGAGCCGTCTTCTGATTCCGATTCGCAGGCGCTTCGTGTGGAGACCGCGAAGCCAGCCTCGTTCAAAAGCGCGGCGAGGTAGTCCGTATCCCGACCGGGGAGCGAGAGGTTGAGGATGTGAGCCACACCCTCCTTCCCCTCATTTATATAGAGTTCCGGGATATCCCGTATGCAGGCAATAAGCCCGCCGCGCATACGCCCTGCGCGATGCCTGAACGATTCGCGACAGACACGCGCCTCTTCGAGCGCGGTCGCGAATGCGGCAGCCAGCGCTGGCGCCTGCGTGCCGGGACGCATGCCCCGTTCCTGGCCGCCGCCATGCTGGAGCGGCTCCATACGCAGCGTCCGCGGAGCCGCGAGCACGCCGAGGCCGCGCATGCCGCCCACCTTCTGCGCGTCGAGCGTGATCATATCGGCCGCGAGGCGGGTACGCTCGATGGATTCCCCGAGCGGCGCCTGGCTCGCATCCACGTGGAGCAGGGTGCCGTGCCCGGCCTGCTTCAGAGCCTGCCCGATCTCCCGTACGTTCCAGATGGTCCCGGTCTCGCCGCAGACGAAGTCGACCGACACGAGCGCCGTCTCCGGGCGCAATTGCTCGTTGAGGGCGCGTATGTCCACTGCCCCGTCTCGTATCTTGAGGGGCTCTGCGGTGACGCCGTATCCGACGAGCGACTTCATGGCCTCGACGACGGACGCGTGCGCGGACGGGAGATAGAGAAGATGGATATCCTTCATACCCGCCTTCTTCTTGGCGATCACCGTTCCTTGGATAGCGAGGTTGTTCGCTTCGGTCGCGCCGGCGGTGAAGATGACATCGTCCGGCTTCATGGAGAGCTCGCGCGCGATCCGGGTGCGCGCGTCCTCGAGAACGGCTTTCGCCGCCAATCCTTCCGCGTGCGGCGAGGACGGATTGCCGAACGAAGCGGAGGCGCGCAGGTACGCGCGCTCCGCGCTCCGGGTCACGGGAGCGCCGGCTGCCCAGTCGAGATAGATGCGTCTCTTTCCAAACATAGCCTCACCCTACCAGACGCGCGCATTGCAATGAAGCGATTTTTGTGATGAACTCATACGTATCATGGCTCTCACTCCCCGCCCGCCCATCGTTGCCGTCATGGGCCACATCGATCACGGCAAGTCTTCCCTCCTGGATTTCATCCGTAAGGCCAACGTCACCGCAGGCGAAGCCGGCGGCATCACCCAGCACGTCTCCGCATACGAGGCGGTGCACGAGCACGAAGGCAAGGAGCGCCAGATCACCTTCCTCGATACCCCCGGCCACGAAGCCTTCCGCGCGCTCCGCACCCGCGGCGCCACTGCGGCAGACGTCGCCATCCTCGTCGTCGCGGCGGATGAGGGCGTAAAGCCGCAGACCCTCGAGGCGCTCTCCGCGATCCAGGAGGCGAAGGTGCCGTTCGTTGTCGCGTTCACGAAGATGGATAAGAACGGCGCAGACGTAGAGAAGGCGAAGATCTCGCTCCTTGAGGCGGGCGTGTACCTCGAAGGGCTCGGCGGCGATATCGCGTTCACGCCGGTATCCTCGAAGTCCGGCGAAGGCGTGCCCGAGCTCCTCGACCTCGTGCTCCTCACGGCGGACCTCGCGGAGCTCACGGCAGACCCGGATGCCGAAGCGAGCGGATTCATCCTCGAATCCACCCAGGATCCGAAGCGAGGCAACTCGGCAACGCTCATCGTGAAGAACGGCACGCTGCAGACAGGTTCGTACGTCGTTGCCGGAAAGGCGTCGGCGCCGGTGCGCTTCATCGAGAACTTCCTCGGGAAGCGCATCCCGCAAGGAAACCCGTCTTCCCCGGTCGTCATCTCCGGCTTCAGCGAGCTTCCGCCTGCCGGGACCCCATTCGAGACCGCTAAGGGACGCAAGGAGGCAGAAGCGCTCGTGGCGACCGCTAAGGAGCTCGAAGGCGCGAAGCTCCGCGAGAAGCACGAGGCCGTAGACGGCGAGACCGTGCTGCCGCTCGTCATCAAGGCGGACGTCACGGGGTCCATCGAGGCCATCAAGCACGAGCTCGCGAAGATCACCCATGAGCATGCCTCTATCCGCATCATCGAGACCGGCGTCGGCGCCGTATCCGAGGGTGACGTGAAGACCGCCCAGGTGGGCGGCGGCATGGTGATCGCCTTCTCGGTAGGCACCGACTCCAATGCGCGCGAATCAGCGGATCGCGCAGGCATCCCGATCGAGACCTTCACCATCATCTACGAGCTCAAGGAGCGCGTGGAGGAGGTGCTCAAGGAGCGCGCGCCTATCGTCGATAAGGAGGAGATCCTCGGCGAAGCGAAGGTATTGAAAGTCTTCAGCGAGACCGGGAAGGTGAAGACGCTCGGCGCCCGCCACGTGAGCGGCACCATCGCGCTCGATGCCCAGGTGAAGATCGTGCGCCGGGATGAGGAGCTCGGGCGCGGCAAGATCGTGAACCTTCAGCAGGCGCGCGTCGACGTGAACGAGGTGAAGGCCGAAGGCGAGTTCGGCCTCCAGATCGAGGCGAAGTGCGAGATCGCTGGCGGCGACATGCTCATCGCGTTCAGGATAGTGAAAGCCTAGTATGTACGATGTACCCGACAAGCATTCACGCGAGCAGCGCCACCAAGCTCGCGCGACCGAGGTGATCACGCATCTTGCTGCGGAGTTCATTGCGCGCCATTCGAACAACACGTCGCTTATCACGGCGCTGCGCACCGAGCTCAGCACCCGCGGGGACCAGGCGACCGTGTTCGTGAGCATCTTCCCGGACGACATGAAGCGACCGGCGCTCGAGTTCCTGAATCGCAACGTCGGCGAGTTCCGCGAGTACATCAAGGAGAAGTCCCGCATGCGCGACCTCCCGAAGATCGCCTTCGAGTACGACTTCGGAGAGGAGAACCGCCGCCGGCTCGACGAACTGGGCCGGACCTCGTAGTATTATCCGTACACCGGCCCGGTGGTGAAGTGGTAACACAGGGGACTGCAAATCCTCGACGCGCGGGTTCAATTCCCGCCCGGGCCTCAATTCGGAAGACGATTGCGAATAGCAATGTATATGCGTCTACCTTTTCATATATAATGGAAGAATGAAGCGAAGGTCATGGAAAATGCAAGATCTGCGCAAAGCAGTGATAGCATCAAAAAGTATCCGGCAAGTAATTGCAAAGCTGGGACTAATTCCTGCAGGAGGAAACTACGAGCATATTACGAGGATACTCAATGAGAACAGCATTTCTACAGTTCATTTCACAGGAAGAGCTTGGAACAAAGGGTTGCGTGTACCAAAAGTTCCAGTATATAGATTGGATCAGATTCTCGTCGCGAATAGCCATTTCAGTTTACACGCGTTAAAGAGAAGATTGTTTTCTGCTGGTTTGAGGAAGCCACAATGTGAGGAGTGTGGCTGGGCGAAGAAGAGCGACGACGGTAGGATTCCCATTGAACTTGATCATATCAACGGAGATAGGCATGATAATCGACTTGAGAACCTCCGCATACTCTGCCCGAACTGCCATAGCCTCAAACCTACGCATCGTGGTAGAAATAAGAAGCAACGCCGAGGTGGTGGAACTGGTTAGACACGCGACGCTTAAAACGTTGTAGGCCGTAATTGGCCTGTGTGGGTTCGACTCCCGCCCTCGGTACCAGTACACACGCGAAGCATTGAAGTGGGCAAAGCATTCGTGTACAGTTCTGACTATTGCGCCTGTAGCTCAGCTGGTAGAGCAGCTCCCTCTTAAGGAGACGGTCCCTGGTTCGATCCCAGGCAGGCGCACCAGACGGTTTGGTATAGTGCACACATTGGGCGGGTGGCGGAATTGGTATACGCGCATGGCTTAGGACCATGTCCCTCACGGGGTGGAGGTTCAAGTCCTCTCCCGCTCACATACGGAAAATGCGGCTCTCTGGGGCCGTATTTTCGTTATACGCAACCTTGACAATGCATGGTGTAATGGTGTATAATTTACATCAGCGGGCAGAAGCCCTTCGAAACCTGAATAGTTAACTAGTGGAGACGTGAATGACCCCATTGATTCAGTCGCTGGTGATCTGCGATATTTTCGCAATCATCGGCATCTATGTGCTGTGGGTCGCTTCGATCCATGTCGCAGGACGCAAATGGTCGGGTAGCAAGCTTACTACCGCGACCTTGGTCATCGGTGTAATCGTCACGCTGCTCATGTGCTGCGTGCTCTATTACACAATCAGGACCATCATCCTCATGGTGACGCCGACATATATGCTCAGGGAGTGGTGGCCGTACTGGCTCTTCACCCTCAGCGCTACGTCTGCCTTGGGCTACACCTTCTTCATGTTCAACAAGACCGACGTGAATCCCGGTGAGACCGTCTACTTCAGCACCGTGGGCGTTCCTGATGTGGAGCTCGTAGCCGATGTCGGCGAAGGCTCCCTTCCGAAACCGTTCATGGGAAAGAAGAAGAAGGATAGCGCCGCGCATGTGGTGAGTCTGCTCCGTCAGGAGTACACCACAGGCAACGGCATCACCCTTCACGTCGATCAGAGCGCACCATGGTTTGTCACAGACGCCTTGAAGACGGAGAAAATCGAGGACGCGGACGAGGAATCGTTCGTACAGGCGACTATAATCGCGGAAACGTTCGCGTTCCTGCGGCGGGAAACCCCGGATCTCGATGAGGCGTTCAAAGATAACAAGCTCACTCGTGAAGAAGCGTGGAAGCTCGTTAAGAAGCTGACGCAGTTCAAATCTCACACCGTCGGTGACGGTCCTAAAGAGATTCGGGACAAGGTCAACGAGGTGCTGAGCGAATATGGCCTGAAGATCGGCCGCAAGCAGATCGGCAACGTCAAGTTGAACGAGAAGCTTGAGTCGACCATCGCCCGTATCTTCGACGAATCTCTGCAACAGGCCGAGGAAGTGCAGGATGCATCAAACAAGGCTGAAGTCGCGAAGGTCTATATTGATTACATGAAGGCCTCTGGCCTTGATGTAGCGCAATTGGACCACAAGAGCCTTGCTAACTTGCTGAGCGGCACGGTTGTGTACGCTCTCGCAGCCGAAGGCAAGGCAAACGTCAGGAGAATCGAATTCAACGAGCCACCTCCTGCCGGTACGTACGTCGACCCCACCAACGCCAATATCTAAGGAGTGCAGCATGTCACCGAGTAGCAATGATTCGGGTGATCGCGGCAAGGAGAAGAAGGGCCTCGGCGGATGGCTGATGTTCTTCTTCTTCGGCGCGATGGCCTTATCTGTAGTCGCCATCGGCTATCTCGCCATCAAGAGTCCGGATGTGCCGAAGCTCGAAAGGGTGACGGCTCAGTTGGTCACGGATCCGGTCGACCTTCCCGTCGACCGTGTCTGCGGCTCAGTGAACGAGTACAAGGAGTGGGCCCTCATCCGGTTCCCTCCGAAGGACTCGAAGAAGCCTCTTAGGATCAAGTTGCCGCCGTCCGAAGTGGACGGCTGCACCTCGATGCTGAAGATCCCGAAGACCTATCGGGATCAATACCTCGCGAAGTGCGAGCTCCTCGACGGCTCGGTCTATGAAAAGGGCCATGAGAAGTGCCAGCTCACGAAAGCCGCCGTTTTGCTCACCAGCTCCACACAAGACTGGACTGACAAAATAGCGGTTCGCATCGGCGAGACGTGGGAAAGAACGGCAGCCTATGTGCCTGACGTCCCGGAACCCAGCGCAAAGGCGTCTGAGATCCAGGACCCGAGCACGTCGGTCCCGGCTGCACAGGAAGCCGAGAAGACCGAGCCAATGAAAGCAGGCCCGCCGGAACAATCAGCCACTGCCGAACGAGGCAGCGGCTATCCAGAAGGTTCGCTGCCTGCCTATGTACCTTAGGGCAAGAGTTAGCCCGAAAGCCGCCGGCGTCCCATGTGGATGTCGGCGGTTCTTTTTTACCCCACCGTCCTCAGGATGAGCTGCACGATCGCACCTGCCCCGAAGATGATCACGAGACCGGCAATGCCCCAGATCATGTGGCGCTGCCCTGTCGAGCGCTGCTCTGCGTCGTCCGCGCCGCGGATGAAGTTCACTACGCCCCAGATGAAGACCACGAATGCCGCGAGCGCGAGCAGCGTGATGATGGGATCGACGATGTTCGTCTTTATATTATCGAGGAACACAGAGGCCGCAGATGCCGAAAGGTTTTCCATATGCCGTAAGTATATACCAATAGAAAAACACTCCCGCGAGGGAGTGTTTTTCGTGGTGGAGAAGGTTTAGCGGCGGATGCCCGGTGCGTCCGGGAGATCGCTTCGGGACGGCGCCTCTTGGTTGAGGTCGAAGGTGTTCACGAAGAGGTTCACGAGACCCCAGACCGAGACCATGACGAAGAATCCGATAAGGCCCCAAATCATGAGCCCCTTGCCGCTCTCGCGGGCTTCGCTGTCGCTACCGCCGAGAATGAAGAACTTGAACACGCCCCAGATGAACACGACGAACGCGAGCGCGAAGATGAGCGGAACGATGACGGTATTGATAATGCCGATGACGGTTGCGCCGAGGTCGGTGATATCACGGTTCGCCTGGGCGAAGGCGAAGACCGGGAGCAGGAATGCGGCACTGAGGTAAGCGAATTTCTTCATAGTATTAGTTAAGGCTATGGGTATAAGGGTAATCTGGTTTGGGACTAAGTCAATGGACGGCGCTCCGCTATGTGGACAATACCCTACGGGTTGGTAAAGCCGTCGATGCCCTGGTCATAATACTGGGGGCCGGAAGTAGTGCTGCCACCAGCCGGATTGCACTTGCCGCCGAACGTCGGGAGGCAGGGGCGGGTGTCCTTATCGATACCGAGCGAATTCGAGATGATCCCCACGATGCCCCAGAGGGAAAGCATGATGACAAACCCGATGACGCTGTACATGATGAACTGCTTGCCCTCGTTGCGGCTCTCATCGCTGCCTCCCCCGATGAAGAAGTACTTGAATATGCCCCAGAGGAAGACGATGAACGCGAGCGCGAAGATGAGCGGGACCAGGTACTGGTCAATGAAGCCGATGAACTTATCGATATTCGTGGAGATGCGGCTTACCTGCGCGAAGGCAAGCATCGGTACGGAGAAGAAGGTGGCGAGGGCGAGGATGTATTTCATATAGGTAAGCTTAGCAATGCGGGGCCATGCAGCAACGCCTTATCCCCTAAAGCGAGGTGAGGACGCTCACGAAGAGGTTCACGATGCCCCAAAGCGAGAACATGACCACGAGTCCGATGACGCCCCAGAGAGCGAACTGCTTCCCCTTCTCGCGGTTCTCCGCGTCCTGCGCGAAGAAGAACCGGGCTACGCCGATGAGGAAGAAGAGGAACGCAAGAGCGAATAGGAGCGGGATGACGCTGTTATCCACGAACCCGACCAGCTTGTCGACTGCGGCCTTGAAGGTCATAGGGTCTTAACGGTCTCCGTGATGACGAGCGCGATGGTCTTGGCGCCGAGCAGTATCAGTGCGCCGATGATGGTCCACATTAAGGCAGTACGAGCGGTGCCGATGGCCTCAGGATTACCTTGCGCGGTTACGAACAGGAAGCCGCAGTAGATGATCATGAGCGTCACGACGACCACGCCGATCTGAATGATCGCATCGAGCACGAGGACCAGAAGCTCGTTCAATGATTTCGCCTTGAGGGGATTCATGAGACCGACGTCTTTGCTCCCTTTGCTATTCCCCATGACATGATCCTCGCTCGGATTTCCGTCCACGTCATCGTTGCTTGAGTTCCCGAAGATATCCTCTTCGCTCGGGCTGTTGTTCTGCGCGATAGCCGCAGGCACCAAAAGCGGTCCGAACGCGAGCGCAAATGCAGCGCCGAGAACGATAATTTTTTTACTCAAGGGATGCATCGAGGGATTGGTCGGCGGCGGAGAGCGCTTGCCCGGCTTCGCTCCTGCCGCTCGTTACATTCGAAATCATACCAGAGAAGATGCCGTCGACGGTCGCTGGCGCTGGGGAAAGCCACCCCTTGGCGTTCAGGGCCTCCGGATAGTACACAGCCGCATAGATGTCTGCCGGGTCTGGGGTAAGCAGAGCCCGCCTTGCCGGCGCCATATTAAGGCCTCGGGCAGCCTGCGGGAGGATGTCGGAGCTCGAGAGGGACATGGCGGCAAGGTAGGCGCCGGACTTATTCATCGCCATCTTCGGCACGGCGAAGGCGTAGGCGAGACCGTAGGTGACGCGACCGCTCGCGGTGCCGGATTGCGGAATAGCGGCCATGTCGAAGTCGAGGTTCGGATTCGCGGCGCGGAGCGAATCCACTTCGGATGCGTAGCCGATATACAGGGCAAGATCCCCGGCAAGAAACGCCTGCCGGGAGGACGGCATCGCGTTGTTCCAGGAGTAGATGGTGCGGGACGGGTTCGCGAACTGCGTATAGAAATTCACCGCTGCCTCGGGGCCCGTGTTGCCCGTGCTCCCCACCGCGCTGTCTCCGCTCAAGGTGGAGCGGACCTGGCCGCTCTCCACCTGCGTGATCGGGGAGCCGGTCTGGAGGAAGAGGAGCGAAAGGATAGCGCGGGCGTTCGTCACGTTCGCGTAGCCGCCGAACGCGAGCCCGCTCTTCGCGATGGACTGGCCGGCGTCCACCTTGGTGACGGTCGAGACGAGGCCGGTGACCGCTTCCCAGGTCCGCGGCGCCTCGGCCGCGCCGACGCTCGAGAGCATCGGGCGGTTGTAGTAGAGAACGAGCGGATCAACCACGAACGGGACGGCGTAGGTGCCGCCCGCATTCAAGTAGAGCTGGTTGATCGCGACATAGCTGTCGAGGAAGGTGCGCTGCGGGATCGAGCTGAACGGGATGTTCTCGATGCGCGGGAGCTCGGTGAGGAGCTGCTCCTGGTTGATGAGGATGAGGTCCGGCCCCTGCCCTGCCGCGATAGCGTTCGCGAGCTCACTGTCGAAGGTCTCCGGACGCTTCTCGGAGTAGCCCACCGCGATGAAGTCGCGGTTCCCCTGCTTCGCGGCGTTGATGAGGCCCGTCATGGTCTCGTACGGGAGCGTTCCCCAGATCTCGACTTCCCCGACCTCGCTCTCGCTACCGATGCCGCTGTACGTAGCGAACACGAAGACGCCGGCGACGGCGAGGAGGCCGAATACGGCCATCACGGCGATCTGGAACGGGCTCATCTGCATCATGGCTTTGTAAAGACTATACCGTAATGATGCGGCCCTGCGCGGAAGTCCTTCACCTTATGGAACCCGGCGGTGATGAAGAGCTCCTCCGCCTTATGTTCCGAGACCACGTGATCCGGGCGCGGGCCCATGCCTGCGTACGAACCCGCCCAGTCTATGACGAGCAGCTTCCCGCCGGGCTTGAGTATCCGCTTCAGCTCATCGAGCGCGCCGTGATGGTGCTCCACCTGGAAGAGCACGTTCGAGAGGATGGCGGCGTCAAGAATTTGATCGCGCAGCTTGGTGCCGCCGAGCTTCTCGAAGTCGCCCCATATGGTCTCCACGTTGCGGAGATTCATGCGCTTCGCGGAATCCGCGAGGTGCGCGAGCACGTCCTCCTGGATATCCACCGCGTAGACGCGGCCTTCGTTCCCGATGGCAGCCGCAGCCGCCATGGTGTAGTGACCTGTGCCCGCGCCGAGGTCCGCGATGCGCATGCCATCGCGAAGCCCGAGCTGGAGCACGTTCGATCTAGGATCTGCAAAGGATGCAGGCATAGCTATACGCTAGCATGCTCGCGGTTATCCACCGTCTTCTGTATGGGGATGCATGAAGCAGAGCTACAGTGAATGCGTGAGGGTTAACCGGGAGTGTGCTATGACCGAGAAGCCAGGACTTGTTCCGCTCAAGCATCAGCAACAGCAGCAACGATTGCCGCATGACGTGCGCCCATCCCAGACGTTCTCGTCGCTCGGCGACGAAAGCAGCGAGGACGTGCACGATGTCAAGAACGGCAGGCTGCCGAATCCGCTAAGAGAGCATTTCTAAAAAAGAAGCCTCCCCGTCCGACAAGGACGGGGCATTTTTGTTATTGCTATACTCCGCTCATGTTCGGCCCTCAGTACTGCGAGACGGTCGCCCTCGTCACGAGCTTCCCCGCGGAGCTCTGGAACACCTGGTCCAACCTCGCGATCATCGCATTCGGCCTTGCCGCGCTCTGGATGGTGTGGAAACGGAGCCCGTATTCGTATGGGCTCTACTGGCTCGCTTTCCTTGTTGCCGCCACCGGCGTCGGCAGCTTCCTCTGGCACGGCCTCAGGGAGCCCTGGGCGCTCACCATGGACACGCTCCCGGGCGGCATGGTGCTCCTGACCTTCGTCTATCTCTGGGCGCGCTCGTTCTATTCATTCGTAGGCGCTGGAACGTTCCTCGCGCTCTTCTTCGGCGCCGCGTTCCTCATGATGGGATACGGCCGCGGCTCGCTCCCGTTCTTCGTCTCCTTGGCGCCTGTGGTGATCGTGTTCGCCGCGTGGCTCATATATAGGACGAGAGACGTCTCGCCATCGCTCGCGCTCCAGGGATGCGTCGTCGTCGGATGCGCATTGCTCGCGCTTCTTTTCCGCAGCATCGACGGCTATGCGTGCGACTTCATCCCGATGGGGACGCATTTCCTCTGGCACGTGTTCCTCTCGCTCTCCGCGTTCCTCGGCATCAGGCTGCTGCTTCGTATTGAAAATCAGCCGAGAGGATAGATATCGATCGCCGGCTCCTCGTACGAGTGCACGCGGCGTATAGCAGCCACGACATCAGCGACGAGCTCGTCGTCGCAGGTCACTTCAATACGCACCTCTTCTACTTCCTCTGGTTCTCCCGGGATGCCGATGGTCGGATTAGCGTCGGCTCCGGGGATGAATCGTCCGAAACCGCGAGACGTGAAGCTGCAGAAAGTGTAACTGCCGATCCTCCCGGCGCCCGCTTCGCCCATCGCCGTACGGACCGCATCAGCATCAGCTACGGGCGCGGTGACGACGATCTTCTTCATGCTAGAGCGCCGCCATTGAGGCGATCGAATCCCCTTCCTTGAGCTTCATGACGCGCACGCCCTGCGTCGCGCGGCCGAGCGACGAGATCTCCATCACTTTGGTGCGGATGACCTGGCCCTTCTTCGAGATCACGACAATCTCGTCGTCCTTGAAGTCTCCCGTGAGGACCTTCGCGCCGATGATCTCGCCGGTCTTCGGCGTCACCTCGGCGGTCTTGATGCCCGAGCCGCCGCGGCCCTGGATCTTGTACTCGGTTATCGGCGTACGCTTGCCGTATCCCTTGCTCATGACGACGAGGAGGCAGGCGTTCTTGGCTTCCGCCGCCGGGATCACTTCCGCGGAGACCACCTCGTCTCCCTTGCGGACCGACATGCCGCGGACGCCGCCTGCGGTGCGTCCCATCTCGCGCACGTCTTCCGCTTCGAAGCGGATGCTCTGCCCCTTCGCGGTCACGATGGAGACGCTGTCTCCTTCCGCTGCGAGGCCGGCGGCGATGAGGCGGTCGTCGTCCTTCAGGTTGATGGCGATAATGCCCGAGGTGCGTACATCCGCGAAGGACTTCGCAGCTACCTTCTTCACCACGCCGTTCTTGGTTACGAAAAATACGGAGAGGGCGTCGCGCGCAGCGCCCTTCGGCACCGCAAGCACGCTCGCAACCTTCTCGTCTCCGGCGAGCGGGAGGAAGTTCATGATGGACTTGCCCTTGGTCGCGCGTCGGCCTTCCGGGATGTCGTACATCTTGGTCTGGTACGCCTTGCCGTAGTCAGTGAAGAAGAGGAGCTCGGAGTGCGCGGACGCCGAGAGGAAGTGCGTGACCACGTCCTCCTCCTTGGTGCTCATGTCGATCACGCCCATGCCGCCACGCTTCTGCGCCTTGTACTCGTTCGGGTTGGTACGCTTCACGTACCCGCCCTGCGTGATCACGAGGACGCTCTCCTCGTCCGGGACAAGGTCCTCGACGGAGATATTCTTCACGCCGCCCTTCACGATCTTGGTGCGGCGGTCGTCGCCGTACTTCTCGCCGATAGCCTTCAATTCCTCCTTCACCACCGCGAGGATCTTCTTCGGGGACGAGAGGATGTCCTTCAGCTTCCTGATGAGCGCCTGGATCTCGGTGAGCTCGTCCTCGATCTTCTTGCGCTCGAGGCCGGCGAGCTTGCTGAGCCGCATCTCGAGGATGGCCGCCGCCTGACGCTCGGAGAACGCGAATTTCTTCTGGAGCGAGAGGCTCGCTGCCGGCACGTCCGCGGACTTCTTGATGATGGCGATGATCTCGTCGATGTGGTCGAGCGCCTTAGAGAGGCCGAGGAGGATGTGCTCGCGGTCTTCCGCCTTGCGGAGGTCGAACTCGGTGCGGCGCTTCACGACGACGAGGCGGTGCTCGATGAAGTTCTCGAGCATCGCCTTGAGCGACAGCGTCTCCGGCACGCCGTCTACGAGCGCGAGCATGTTGTAGTGGAAGGTGGATTCGAGCTCGGTGTGCTTGTAGAGCGCGTTCAATACCGCCTGCGGGTGCGCAGTGCCTTTGAGCTCCACCACGACGCGGATGTCCGCGGTGGATTCGTCGCGGAGGTCGCGGATGCCTTCGAGCTTCTTCTCCTGCACCAGTTCCGCGATGCGCGTGATGAGCTCCGCCTTGTTCACGCGGTACGGGATGGAGGTGATGATGATCTTCGTGTCCTTCTTGCCGTCGTCGATGATCTCCGCCTCGCCGCGCACGATGACGCCGCCGCGGCCGTTGGTGTACGCGTGCTTGATGTCCGCCTGATTGAAGGCGATGGCGCCGAGCGGGAAGTCCGGACCCTTCACGAACTGGAGGAGATCGTCGGTAGTGGCGTCGGGCTCGTCGATGAGGTGCATGGTCGCGTCGACCACCTCGCGCAGGTTATGCGGCGGGATGTTGGTGGCCATACCGACGGCGATGCCGAGCGTGCCGTTAAGAAGCAGGTTCGGGACCGCAGCCGGGAGCACGTTTGGCTCCTTGCGGGTGTTGTCGTAGTTGCCCTTCCATTCCACCGTCTCCTTATCGAGGTCGGAAAGCAATTCTGAAGACAGGCGGGACATTTTCGCTTCGGTGTAGCGCATCGCCGCCGGCGAGTCGCCGTCGATGGAGCCGAAGTTACCCTGGCCCATCACCAGCGGATAGCGGTATGAGAAGTCCTGGGCCATCTTGGCCATGGAATCGTAGACGGCGGTGTCGCCGTGCGGGTGGTACTTACCGAGCACCTCGCCGACCACCGTCGCGGACTTCCTGAAGCGCGTCGAGGGCATGAGACCCATCTCCTGCATGGCGAAGAGAATGCGGCGATGCACGGGCTTGAGGCCGTCGCGCACGTCAGGCAAGGCGCGCGCCGTGATGACGGTCATCGCGTAATCGATGTAGGACGAGCGCATCTCGCTCGTGATGCTCTGATTGATCACGCGCGCGCCTGCGTCTGCAGGAGGGGTGATTGCTTCTGATGATTTCTTATCGCGAGGCATGGAAAACTAGAACGGGATGACGGTAGCCTCGCCCTTGTCGAGCGAGGTAGAGGTTTCGGTCTCGACGATGATCCGGCCCTGCTGCTCCCCGGACTGGAACGCGCCGACGGCGCCGAGGAGGCTGTCGAATCCGGAACGGGTATCCGCGAAGGCCTCGTTGAAATCAGCTGGCATGTCCGGACTCGGCGAGAACTCGCTATTGAGGGCGAAGGTGCCGCTCGTGGCCGTCACAGCCACCCAGCCGACCGCGACGACCGCAGTGATGCCGGTCGCTGAAGCGAACGCGATGCGCTGTCGCGCGTGGGCCGGCTTCACCTTGAGTTTTTCGATGTATTCGAACATAGGCTATGGCTTCACCACTATGATAGCACCGTCCTTCGCGGCGGCGTCCTTCTTCTTGAGGGTGAGCTTCTCTACCGTCTCGGCTTCCCCGCCTTCCTCCTTGAGGAAGGCCTTGAGCGCGGTATCGGCGCCCATGCCGCTCCAGTGCATCGGAATGATGATCTTCGGCTCGAGCGATACCGCGAGCTCATGCGCGTCCGCAGGCGAGAGCACGCCGTCTCCGCCGACCGGCACGAAGAGGATGTCGATCTCGTCGATAGCTTCGCGCGCGTCTGCGGGCAGAGTCTTGTCGCTGAGGGCGCCCAGGAACACGAGGTTCATATCCTCGAGGCCGAGCGCGTAGATGGTGTTCGCCGCCTCCGTCTCGCCCTTCTGGAGGCCGTACTTCGACTTCGTGTAGAAGCCCTGCACGGTGACGCCGCCGAGCTCGTATTCTCCGGGGCCGCTCACGACGAACGGCTCGCGCTCTCCGTAGGTGACTTCCGCGACGCCGTTCATGTCCGGATGATTCCTCGATACGATGGCGATGTCCGCGCCGAACTTCACGCTCGGGAGGGTGCCGTTCTTCGAGATAGGGTCGAAGGCGATGGTGAGGTCGCCGAAGGTGATCTTGAAGCACTGTCCGCCGTGGTGGGTGATGACCATTTGTACCCTGATTATAGCATGAAAGTGTGTGTCTGCGCCTGCGATTGGCTGTTGACTACATCTGCCCCACGGGTTATATTACGGCTAATCCGCCTCACCCGAGGCGGCTGCATTTTTCCCCTCTGTTTCTCGCAAGGAGAAGAACATGTCCGAGAGGACGCAAGAATCCCTGGGAGAGTCCCAGGATGAGTACCCGCAGCAAGGGAGGACCCCGTTCCTGCATCTGAACCCGCCCCGCACGGGCATCCGTGTGGGCCCATCGCCGCCGATTGCCCGGAATCCGGTCAAGAGAGCGGTGAACCGATAAAGCCGCCAGGAAGGGCCTAGGGCGCGTACGATCAATAGATCGACGCGCCCTTTTCCTTTTATATAGGCCGTGGTAGATTCCTCATATCGAGTGCAAAGAAGTACGGACGGCTTAACCCTCGGGAAACCGACACCCGCTCCGGAAAATGCGCACCGCAATTTATATGGAAGAAGTAGCAAAGCGCCCGGCTTCGCCGGCGCCAGCATTGGTGATCGACGCGAACAACGCCATGGCGTCGCTCGCGGACTCGATCCCTACCCCGCCGAGTCCCGGCGACCTTATCGAAGGCAAGATCATCGCGCTCGGGCGCGGTCGCCTCTATATCGACCTCCCGCCGTTCGGCACCGGCCTCATCTACGGCCGCGAGTACCTGAACGCCGCAGACGTGCTCCGCAAGGCGAACATCGGAGACACCATCACCGCGAAGGTGGTGGATGTCGCCGGCCGCGAAGGATACATCGAGCTCTCCCTCAAGGAAGCTCGGCAGGCGGCTATCTGGGGCGAGGCTGAGCAGGCTATCGCCGCGCAGACTATTTACAACCTCACCATCGAGGAAGCCAACAAGGGTGGCCTCATGCTCTCGTGGCAGGGCATCCAGGGCTTCCTCCCGGCTTCCCAGCTCGCGAAGGAGCACTACCCGCGCGTGCCTGAGGGAGACAAGGAGAAGATCCTCGGCGAGCTCAAGAAGCTCATCGGCGTATCGGTCCCGGTCCGCATCATCACCGCGGACGCCCGCGAAGGTAAGCTCATCTTCTCCGAGCGCACCGGCGAAGAGGATACCGAGAAGGCTAACCTCATCGACAAGTATGTCGTCGGCGATACCGTTGAGGGCGAGGTCACGGGCGTCGTCGACTTCGGCGTCTTCGTGAAGCTCGAACAGGGCCTCGAAGGCCTCGTCCACATCAGCGAGCTCGATTGGGGTCTCGTGGAGGACCCTCGCTCACTCTTCAAGGTCGGCGAGCGCGTGAAGGTGAAGGTTATCGAGATCAAGGAGGGCAAGATCTCCCTCTCCATCAAGGCGCTCAAGGAGAACCCTTGGAAGACCGCGGGAGACCGCTACCAGAAGGGCCAGGACGTGGAGGGCGTTGTCATCAAGTACAACAAGCATGGCGCGCTCGCGTCGGTGGAGGAAGGCGTCGCCGGCCTCGTGCACATCTCGGAATTCGAGACGCCGCAGGCCCTGCGCGATGCGCTCGAGCTCGGCAAGAGCTATCCGTTCAAGATCACTCTCTTCGAACCGAAGGATCAGCGCATGACGCTCTCGTTCGCGGGAGGCGCGAAGAAGAAGTAAGCAAAGAGAAAAACCGCCGGATATTTATCCGGCGGTTTTTTTGTTTAGGCTTCGTCTGGATCAGGATACTTATTCTCCCACCAAGCATCCATGGCCGCTTCGTAGACCCGGGGCTCGGCGAGCGCAACGATCTTCATGAGCGCATTCTCGCCGAACGCGACAAGCTCTGGCTGATACTTCTGCAGGAACCCCTTGTATTGGAAGGGCTCCAGCACGAATTCGAACCAGCTATTGCCGCGAACGTAGGATGAACAGTAATCGATGCCGTACGATTCCGCGTTCCGGCTCAGGAATTCCTGGCCGACCATATGCGGCGGATCCATACGATGCCCGCGTATGGACACGCGCAATTCGCTCACATTGACCTTCTCTATCGTCGCCTCGGCAGACGGCGACGAGGCATGCACTTTGCGATAGAGGTCGTTGCTTGCAAGAAACATTCCAAGTGTAAGCAGCTGGAGCGGCGAACGCTCTTCACTGGTCCAGCGGTCGAGCTGCTTCCCCTGATCTACAAGAGATGCGAGGTAGGCGTGAAGCGCTGCCCCGACGTATTGATAAGACTCGATTCGATTTACTCTGGTCTCGCCCATGCGGGCCTCCTGTGCCAGTTCCGAGCGTAGGATACTGGAGCCCGGACTTATAGCAAGCTACCTCGTATTCGCCTCCATCGTCGCCTTCTCGATGCCGTCGGTGACGAAGGTGCGCAGCGCTCCTGCGGCCTTCTTGAGCGACTTCTTGAGCGCGGACTCTTCCGTCGGCTTGAACTTCCCGATCACGTGCTTCATCACCTTCTCGTCTCCGGAGACCTTCTTCGCCTGGTTGCGCTTACCGGCTCCTGAGATGCCGATCTTCAGCTGCGCGAACTGATCGGTCTTGATGGCGCGCATGATGGACTCCACGCCCTTGTGTCCGCCGCTTCCGCGAGCGAAGGTCATCTTGGTGACGCCGAGCGGGAGGTCGAGATCGTCGCGCACGACGATGAGGTTCTTCGCCGCCTTCACGGACTTAACAAGCGCAGATACGGACTTTCCGGACAGGTTCACGTACGTTTCTGGAAGCGCGAGGACGACTTTCTCTCCATCTATGGTCCCTTCTGAGATGAAGGCGTTCGCGCCCTTCTTCAATTCGAACTCGTCGAAGCCCTCCTGCTTCGCGAGGAGCGCGACCGCCATGCGACCTGCGTTATGCCGGGTCTTCTCGTATTCCTTGCCGGGGTTCCCGATGCCGACGATGACGATTGCCATATGCCGGGATGGTAGCACGTTTGACGGAGGCAATCGACGCGAGTACGCTCATGGGGCAACCTGTTTTTCACCGAGGCTTTGCATGCTCTTTAGCCAGCTCCCGCGAGCAGAATTCCTCTGCGCTTCCGCCGCTATTCTCGATCTCACACACGCATTACAGAAGGTAGGCGACCGGTTCTGCTATTCCTCTGCCTATAAGGATGCGCCGATGACCTGCCGCGTCGTGTCCGAGGAGAGGCATCCGGATGCCATATGGATCTCCCCGCAGTACACGGCCCGCGGCATCGTGAACCAGCTCAAGGAGATGGAGCTGCACGAGCGCATCCGGTACCCGGACAAGGCGGCGATCGACACCGGCCTCGTTAAGGGCTGGGAGATATGCCTCATACGCTTCGATGACGTCCAGGCAGCGCTCATCAAGGCCGCCTGGATCAGCTGACCTGCGCCTATCCGCGCCTCGCTCTCTCAATGAGCGAGGCGTTTTTCTTTGAAAACTTGCGCGGCGAAAAGCGAAGCGTACAATGCGTGCATGAAGTTTCTTGAGCATGCGTTCAAGGAGATAGCGATCTTCGTTATCCTCGCGGTGCTCATCGTGCTCCCTATCCGTCTCTTCCTCGCCCAGCCGTTCGTCGTGGAAGGAGAATCCATGCAGCCGACGTTCGAGAACGGCGATTACCTCATCGTCGACGAGATCTCGTACCGCTTCAATCCGCCCGAGCGCGGCGACGTCATCGTATTCAAGAGCCCGGCGAATCCTGCCGTCTTCTACATAAAGCGCATTGTCGGCCTCCCGAACGAGAGCGTCATCATCAGCCGCGGCGAAGTGACCGTCACGACGACTGCTGGCGAGAAGATCGTCCTCGACGAGCCGTACGTGGTCGCGGAAGACGCTACCTACTCGAAGCCGACGCACCTTGGCGCGGACGAATACTACGTGCTCGGAGACAACCGGCCGAACAGCTCCGATTCCCGCATCTGGGGCGCGCTGCCGGCGGACGACATCATGGGCAAGCCGGTGCTCCGTCTCCTGCCGCCCGGCCAGGCAGGCCTCAATCCGGGCGCTATCCAATCTCGAGAATGAAAACCGACGCTTTCCGTACTGACGACGTACTCCGCCGCGCGCATGCCGTAGGCACGTACTACGGATTCACGCCGTTCTCGGTCCTCGCCGCGGCGAGGAAGGGCCATGGAGCGAAGGGGCCGTATCCGGAGGGCATCAACGTGGACACGCTCGACCCCGCGGGCAAGGACGTCGTCGCGTTCCTGAAGCAGGTGCGCGATGCGGGCCTCTCGCCCTCCGTGCAGCGCCCGATCTTCACCTGGCACACCAACGCGGCAGCCGGACGTGCGTCCCCTAAGGTGATCACGCTCCAGTTCCATGCGCTCGGCGCGGACCGCGCCATCGCGGACGCCGTGCTCATCCGCACCGTGCGCGCCCTCGTCTCGGACATCACGAAGGGAGAGAGCACGCTCCGCCTCAACAGCATGGGAGACAAGGAGACCCGCGGACGCTTCGCGCGCGAGCTCACCCAGTTCTTCCGCAAGCAAGGAGCGGCGCTCCCGGCCGACTGCGTCGCCTGCGCGAAGAAGGACGTATTCGAGGCCGCGGAGATTCTCGCGAACGGGGAGGCACGGGACGTGCTCCCCTCCCCGACCGACCACCTCTCGGAGACCAGCCGCAAGCACTTCGAGGACCTTCTGGAATACTTGGAATCTACCGATACCCCATACGAGCTCGCCTCGGATCTCCTTTCCCGCGGCAGCACCTGGACGGAGACCTGCTTCGAGATCAACGGCAACGAGCACATCAAGGTATGGGGCTCGCGCTACTCCGAGCTCGCCCGCCCATTCTTCAAGACGGCGGTACCGTCTGTCGGCGCCGTGATCCGCATCACCACCAACGCCTCCGCTATCCCGGTCATCAAGGCGAGCGCTAAGCCCCGCTTCGTGTTCGTGCATATCGGCGAGGAAGCGAAGCGCGAGAGCATCAAGATGGTGGACCTGCTGCGCCACGCGCGCATCCCGCTCGCGCAGAGCATCGGCACCGAATCCCTGACCGAGCAGATGCGCTTCGCCGAGACCGTGAACGCGCCGTACCTTCTCATCATGGGGCGCAAGGAGGCGCTTGAGCGCTCCGTGATTCTTCGCGAGCGCTCCACCCACACAGAGACGTTCATCCCGCTCGCAGACCTCATCGAGCGGCTCAAGAAGGTTGCGTAAAGCGGCCTAGGGGAGTAATACTTCCTTTGAAACGAAGGAGGTCTTTCACAATGAAGACAGTGGTCGGTTTCGCCTTGCTCTGTTTTTTCGGCATCGTTGCGCTCACCCTCCATCTCGGCGCCTATTCATGGACTATCGGGATGGCGGAGAGTGCGGGCAACGTCATGACTCCCTGGCTGAAGCTCTTCTCGGCGGCGGTCACCTTCGCCTTGATCGGCTGCGGCTGGTACCTGGTCGCGCTCGTGCTCCCGAAACGTTTGTCCGCGGACCCGTCCGGGACAGTGCTAGTCTCGACCGTCTTCCCTGCCGCCATCTTCTTCGAGGCGGTCTTCGGAAACGGGCGGATCGGCGGCTTTCCTGGCCTCCAGGACTGGGGTGATTGGGAGAAGGCGCTCGCGTCCTGCTCCCTGTACATCCTCGTGTTCTATGGGCTCTACATCCCCGGCCTCGCGTCCTGGGATACGGCGATGACGCTCGGGCTCTGCAGCCTGTTCGCCCAATGCTTCGCCGGCCTCCTGTTCGCTGTCCCGTACAAAGGGGCTGCCAGGATATAGCTCTATAACGACAGCCTAGAAGCGGCTCCTCTCACGAGGGGCCGCTTGTCTTATATAGGCCGCATATGGTATTGTCCCTGCATGATCAACGCTACCCGCGTGGAGGTGAAGCGCAGCAAGAACGAGAGCTCTGCCTCTCTTATTCGCCGTTTCAGCCGCCGCGCCCAGTCCCTCGGCGTCGTGCGCGAGATGCGCAACCGCCGCTACTACGAGCGCCAGAAGTCCAAGAACGTGGACCACATGCGCGCCATGATCCGCGGCGAGCGGAAGGCGAACTTCTCCGAGCTCGTGAAGCTCGGCAAGATCGACCCGGCCACCATCGGCAAGCGCGGCAAGCGCAAGTAACTCCATGGCGAAAGCCAGAGCGACAACTCCCCGAATGCTTCCTGCAGGCGGGGATTTTGCTATCAATAACCGCACCCGTTCTAAGGCGCCGAGCTTCCCTTTCAAAGAGGCTGCAGCTCAGATCCTGCCCGGCTGGGACATCTCTCTCGCGTTCGCGGGACCCAAGGAAGCGCAGGCGCTCAACGTGTCGCTGCGCGGCAAGACCTATACGCCGAACGTGCTCTCGTACGTCTCCGGCAAGAAGAGCGGCGAGGTGATTATCTGCCTCTCGGTGGCGAAAGAGCAGGCCCCGGATTACAAGCTGCCGGCCGCCGGATTCGTGGGATTCCTCTTTATCCACGCACTCTTACATTTGAAGGGACAGCGACACGGGGCTACAATGGAGAGAGCAGAGCGGGAATTGCTTTTCCGCATTGCTCCTCACTATTCCCATGAAACGAAGAATCGCAACCGGCATCGACCTCGGCACCAGCCAGATAAAGGTCGTCATCGTTGAGGAAGTCCGCGGACCAAGCGGACTTGTTCCCCACATCATCGGTACCGGCCTCGCGGAATCCAAAGGATTGCGCCACGGATATGTCGTCAACAAGGAGGACGTAGCGGAGAGCGTGCGCTCGGCCAAAGCCCAGGCGGAATCCATCGCGGGCGTCCGCGTATCCGCGGGCTTCCTCGCGGTCGGAGGCATCAGCCTCGACGAATGCCGCACGTCCGGAGAGACCGTCATCTCGCGCGCGGACCAGGAGATCACCGACCTCGATATCGATAAGGCGCGCGAGGCGGCGAAGAGCGCTGCCGGCGCGGCTTTTTTAAATAGAAAGGTATTGCACGAGATCCCGCTCGAATACCGCATAGACGGCCAGAAGGTGCTCGGCGATCCGGTCGGCATGAAGGGCACGCGCCTCGAGGCGGACTATCTCTTCGTCACCTGTCTCTCGCAGCATGCGGACGCGCTCACGAGCGCGGTCGAGGACGCGGACATCGCCGTCATCGACTACATGGCTTCCCCGCTCGCGGGCTCCTACGTGACGCTCACTCGCGACCAGAAGACCAAAGGATGCGTGCTCGCCAATATCGGCGCTGAGACCGTCTCTATCGTGGTCTACGACGAGGGCATCCCAGTATCCGTGAAGGTGTTCCCGATCGGCTCCACCAACGTCACCGACGACCTCGCACTCGGATTCAAGGTCTCGCTCGAGGATGCGGAGCGCCTCAAGCTCGGCAAGCTCTCGGGAGCGATGTATCCGCGCCGCAAGGTGGACGACATCATCGTCGGCCGCTTCGAGCACATGTTCGATCTCGTCGAGAAGCACGTGAAATCGCTCGGACGCCGCGGCATGCTGCCGGCAGGCATCATCCTCTCCGGCGGCGGCTCGGGACAGGGCTCCGTAGTGGACATCGCGAAGCATGCGCTCAATCTCCCGTCCCGCATCGCGGACCTGAAGACAGCGGACAACGGCAAAATCCGCGACGCCACCTGGGCCGTATCCTACGGACTCGCCATCTGGGGCCTCACCGGGGAGACCGAGGCCTCCCGGCCGTCCAAAATGCCGAAGCTCGGCTCCGTTATCGAGAAATTCTTCAAGCAATTCATGCCGTAAGCGCGTAATAGTCGCGGGGAATGTCAATATTTGCAGACTCCCTCAGAGGAGTATGATACGTACAACCAACTAATACTTTTATATGTCAAAGCGCGTCGAACCAGCTATCGAGACCTTCGCCCGGATCAGGGTGGTCGGTGTCGGCGGATCCGGCGGCAACGCAGTGAACCACATGGTGAATTCGAAGGTGAAGGGCGTTGAATTCATCGCGGTGAACACCGATGCGCAGGACCTCCACCGCTCCCTCGCGAAGCGGAAGATCCACGTGGGCAAGAACGTGACCCGCGGCCTCGGCGCCGGTATGAATCCGGACCTCGGACGGCGCGCAGCTGAGGAGACCCGCCAGGAGATCCAGGAAGCGCTCCAGGGTTCCGACATGGTGTTCATCACCTGCGGCATGGGCGGCGGCACCGGCACCGGCGCGTCCGCTACCATCGCGAAGATCGCGAAGGAGGTCGGCGCGCTCACCATCGCGGTGGTCACCCGCCCGTTCGCGTTCGAGGGCGCGCAGCGCGGAGACATCGCGAACCGCGGCCTTGCGGACCTCAAGAAGGAAGTGGATGCGTTCATCATCATCCCGAACGACAAGCTCCTCACCATCGCGGACCCGAATATGACGGCAAAGAACGCGTTCGCGCTCGCCGATGAGATCCTCCGCCAAGCGGTCGAGGGCGTCTCCGACATCATCACCACCGCCGGCGACATCAACACCGACTTCAACGACATCAAGACCATCATGGAGGACGCAGGCCCGGCGCTCATGGGCATTGGCGTCGCGGACGGCGACGGACGCGCGAAGGAGGCTGCGCAGCGCGCGGTCAACTCCCCGCTCCTCGACGTATCCATCACCGGCGCGAAGGGCATCCTCTTCGTGGTGGCCGGCTCAGACGACCTCGGCATCCTCGAGGTGCAGGAGGCGGCGAAGGTCATCAACGAGTCCGTGGACAAGGAAGCGAAGGTTATCTTCGGTATGATGAAGGACGAGAAGCTCAAGAAGGGCCAGATCCGCATCATCGTCATCGCCACCGGCTTCCCGGAGCGCATGGGAGATGTCACCGTCCCGGCAGCCGAGCGCTCGCTCTTCTCGCTCCCGCAGAAGGAGCAGTCGGACACGCGCGGCAAGATTTACAATGAACTCAAGCGCCCGGAGGAGGAGAAGTCGGTCATCAGCGAGGAGCCGCTCATCCCGCCCCGAAAGGAGAAGAGCGAGCCGATCGTCACCGCGCAACCACAGAAGCGTGAGGAGACAGCGGTAAAGCCGCCTCCTGAGGCAGAAGAGGAAGAGGCATGGGGAGCCATCCCGTCCTTCCTGCGGCGCCACAAGAAGTAGGAACCGCCCCTTCGGGGGCGTTTCTCGTTCTCCCCTATCCATGCAAATGCGGGAGGGGTACAATGCATGCATATGTTGGACCTCATCATCATCGGCGGCGGGCCTGCAGGCGTCGCAGCAGGCGTCTATGCCGCCCGCAAGCACCTCAAGAGCGCGGTCATCGCGGAGGAGTTCGGCGGACAGTCCACCGTGTCCGAGGGCATCGAGAATTGGATCGGCACCGTTAAGATCCCGGGCGCGGATCTCGCGAAGGCGCTCAAGGAGCATCTTCACGCGTACAAGCGGGACATGCTCGATATACACGAGGGAGAGCGCGCAGCAAAGCTCGAGAAGGTAGAGGGCGGGTTCTCTGTGACGACCAAGAGCGGCAAGACCGTGACCGCGAGAGCGGTGCTCATCGCCTCAGGCGCGACGCGCCGGAAGCTCACCGTGCCGGGCGCGGACGCTTTCGAGAACAAGGGTCTCACCTACTGCGCCTCCTGCGACGGCCCGCTCTTCGCAGGCATGGATGTGGCGGTCGTCGGCGGCGGCAACGCCGGATTCGAGACGGCCGCACAGCTCCTCGCGTACGCGAAATCCGTGACGCTCATCCACAAGCACAAGACCTACAAGGCGGACGCCATCACCGTCGAGAAGGTGCTCGCGCATCCCAATATGAAGGCGCTCGGCGGATACGAGCCGGTTGAGGTCAAGGGAGACAGGTTCGTCTCGGGGCTCTCGATCAGGAATCGAGAGACGGGAGAGGTCACGGAGCTCTCCGTCCAGGGCATCTTCGTGGAGATCGGCGTCCTCCCGAATACGGACTACGCGGACGGCATCGTCGAGCTCGATGAGGTGAAGCGCGTGGTAACGAACCCGCGGAACCAGCGCACTTCCGTCGAGGGCATCTGGGCCGCCGGAGACTGCACGGACGAGCTCTATCATCAGAACAATATCGCCGCCGGGGATGCGGTGAAGGCCCTCGAGGATATCTATCAGTGGGTGAAGACGAGGTAATTGAAAAGGCGCGATCCCGGTGGATCGCGCCTTGCTCGGCCTGCGGACGTTAGGCGTATTTAGCTTGAGGCGCTGCATGCTTGATGCGGCGCTCGACTTTCCTATGGAGTATATCGAGAAGCGCGTACTTGTCGTTCTCGCTGACTTCCGGCATCTGCGAGATCGCCAGCAGGATCAGTCTTTCGAGGATCCATTTGTCCTCGGGAAGCGGTGCTTCCGTCACGCACGGATTCAGCGAGAAAGGGCTTCCCTGCGAAGCAAGCTTCTTCTTCATGAATTCGAGCGCTGCCGACAAAGAAACGACCGTGCGAACAGCGTCCACGCAAAGACGGTCGCTGATCTCGTTCAATTCGAAAAGCTGCTGTGTTGTTGCGCGAAACTTCCGCTTCGGATGAAGCGGCACAACGTTATTGCCTCGTATGCTCATGCCCTGTCCCCTGTGTTAAAGGCCAAAACGAATGCTCCTGAATCGAATGATATGCCGGACCTGCTCGTATGGTCAAAGAAAAGGGCTGGTGATAACTCGGGATAGCTTTTTTTGACGGGTCTATACTATAGGGGTATTCGTAATCGATACCAGCCTATGACCGGTGCACACCACTAGCTCGTCTGGAAAAGGACCCTTCACGGGTCTTTTTCATTTCAGGTATACTCATCTCCACATGAACGGCACACTCGGCTGCGAAGCGTGCGGATCGGCGTCCGTCCCGCACCTTCCCCTGCGCATCACGACCACCGTAGACACGATCATGCTCTCCGTCCCGACGCATGAGTGGCGCGTCTATCGCCTGCTCACGAAGCTCGGAGACGCGGTACTGACCGTGCTCGGGAAGAGCGCGTTCTTCGTGTGCAAGATGCTGGGCGTCATCACGCTCTCGGATGACACGGAAATGGCGGTATCGGACCGTTCTCGTCTGCTTTGGCTCGAAGCGAAGAAGCGCTCCATCCCGATGCAGCAGCTCATGTTCCTCGGGAAGCCGAGCGACACTTTCCGCGTGGAAACCAGCGGGAAGGAGCATTTCTTCAAGAGCCTTCCCTTCCCGCCGTTGGACGTAGCCGTGCTCCGCATGGACGACAAGGTCTGGTTCAAGCGGGCCATGGAGAAGGCCGGGCTTCCGGTGCCCAAGAGCTTCGGCGTATCTACTATGAAAGGCGCCCTGGAGGCGCTTAAGGAGGTCGGGGTTGCCTGCGTGAAGCCGCGCACGGGCTCGAACGGCCGCCATACCTATACCTATGTGAAGACTGAGGAGGATCTACGCGAAGCGCTTGCGAGCGTGAAAGAGATCTGCGCGTTCGCGTCAGTGGAGGAGCAGCTTGAGGGCAACCTCTGCCGCGCCACCTGCGTGGGCGGCAAGATGCTCGGATTCCTCGAGTCTCAGTACCCGACCGTCATCGGGGACGGCGTCTCTACGATCGCGGAGCTTATCGAGAAGACGAACGCGGCAAAGCCCGACGGCGTGGGCGATATCGTGATGAATACCTCCTACGCCGGACAGCTCAAACGCCGCGGCTACAGCCTCGACTCCGTGCTCCCGACCGGCATGCGCTTCCCCATCTCATACCGCGCAGGCTCGGCGCTCGGCGGGAGCAACCGCGAGCACGGGAGGACGGTGCATCCGTCGTTCGTACCGATCATCGAACAGGCGGCGAAGCTCACCGGCCTTTCCATCGTCGGGTTCGATATCATCATCCCGGACCCTATGAAGCCAGCTAGCGAGCAGCGCTGGGGCTTCATCGAGGCGAACTCGCTCCCTTGGATCGATCTCCACGCCTCTCCCTTCTATGGCGAACCGCAGGACCTCTCTGCAGCCGTCTGGGATCAGTGGGCCTCGGCGTCCTTGATGCGATAGGCATTCACTACGTTATGGGCGTAGCGCGTCGGCTCGGGGAGCCGATGTTTTCGTATGCATGAGCGCACGAGCTCGATGGATTCCTCGAGCGTGATGAGGTGGCCCGGAGACACGAACACCGGGGCTACGCGGTCCTTGCTCCGGAGCGCCGCCCCGATGACCTCGCCCGGGTGCTTGGGGTCGTACAGGTAGGAGCAGGAGCCCGCTGTCGGGCTCGGCTCCTCGTATATGCCCGTAAGCACGCTTTTGGAGCACCCGATGGTCGGAACGTTGAGCGTGAGGCCGAGGTGCGTGGCGATGCCGAGCCTCCTCGGGTGCGCGATGCCGACGCCATCCACCACGATGACGTCCGGCTTCCGTTCGAGCTTCTCCCAAGCCTTGAGCAGCATGGGGATCTCTCGGAATGAGAGTAAGCCTGGGATATACGGGAATGGGATGGTGTCCCTCACCACCGCGTAATCCACCATGTTCAATGATGCATCGAGCGTGACGAATCCCGCGAAGCCTTCTGCAGCGAAACGGTTCATTGATACGTCGCAACCGCCGATGAGGACCGGTTTCCTCCGGAGCGGCTCCAAGCGAATCTCGGCGCGGAGCGTCTTCTGGAGCTCTATAGCTTCCTTGGGCGTGACATTCCAGCGCATCAGACCGGTACGAACTGGTGTTTCAGGTATTCGCCGTGGTATTCGAGGATGCGCGCAGACCGCTCCCGGCCGAGCGCGGCAAGCAGGTCCTGGATGCGGGCGCGCACAAGATCGAGCTTTGAGCTGATCTCGTCCACGAGCTCCGGGGAATCGAAAGTCAGGTGGCGGCCGCGATCGAGTACCTCCTCGATGTCGAGCAGCACCATGACGAGGATTTCCTTGTAATGCTGCGTGTTGCCCATTGATAGGTTGAGGCCGGCGTCGGCGACGTTCAACAGGTGCTGTCCGTTGGTGAGCATGCCCTCAGTATAGGAAAAGGGCGTGGCGTTTGGATGAAGAGGTATACTTCAGGCGATGGTAACGCTCTACAACGTGGTCTCCGCGGACTGGTTCATTACGGACAAGGACGGCGAGGAGGATTTTATCCCCGATGGGCTTTGGCCGAAGACACTCGAACTTATGCAGCAGTTCGATGCGATCGTACTGAGCAGTAAGGCATACGAGGCTATACAGGCGTATGCTGAGGAGCTGCTGGGCTCATTCAATGAGATGCCGGTTAGGAAAATAGTCGTATCGAATGAGAATAGCTATACGGTAGCCGGCGGGTATGAGCTGATGACTTCTCCCGAGGAGGCCGTTCGTGCTAAGGAACGCGTTTTGGTCTGTTCAGGAGAGACCATGAACAACTATCTTCTTTCCCGAGGACTTATCGATGAGATCATCTTCCATCAGCTTCCGGACGAACTTGGTGAGGGGAAGCCTGTATTCGACAACGCATACGATGATCGTCTCGAATTGCGGTCCGATGCTGATCTCGGGCTTGCGCGCGAACTTAGGTTTGCGGTCCGACGTTAGGAAGCAAGCTCGCTCAGCAGCTGCGCAACGATCACGTCCGTGGGCTGGGATGCATCTACAGAGATGGCTCCCGCATCCAGCATCTCCTGTTCGAATTCCTTGTACCACCCCCGGATCATTTCCTGCTCAGAGTCATCCTTTCCAAAGTCATGGTTCGTCCGGTCGCGCACGCGCTGCAGGAAGATCTCCTCGTCGCAATGGAAAAGGAAGAGCTTATCGAACAAGTCGAAAAATCCCGACTGATTGTCCGCCAGGCCTGCAACTACAGCGTTGCCGCTGCCCATGAGCTCGATGAGCCTCTGTTTGTCGCAGATGTAGTCATGGCTGTCGAAGAATTCCTGCCCGATACCTGGGTGCCAGAGGTGGGTTTCCTTCGTCACCTTGTGCACCCAGCGGCACAGGCCAGGCACGCCATCCAGGTCGATAGTATGGATGCCCCTCTCCCTCAACTTTTCTATAGTTGTTGTCTTCCCTGTGCCAGAGACTCCGGTTATATAGATCCTCATGCTTAGCGAAAGTATACCTTTCAAGCATCAATGAATGCTTGCGGTGCTGTGTATGTGACCCCACGGGGAATCGAACCCCGATTTACGCCGTGAAAGGGCGCTGTCCTAACCGTTAGACGATGAGGCCGTGTGGAGAAACCATAGCATCTTTCTTCGAAAGCGCCATCTAGGAATCCGGCATCTTCTGGTATACTTAGCTACAAGGTCGAACCTTTGCCAGCTTATACAGAGCGTCGTGCGGATTCTCATGAACCCGCATGCCTCCCACATCAACCATGGAAGAGAACACCAACCCGGCAGCAGTGCCGATGGACCCTGCTGCAGAGCCAGCGGCTCCGGAGACCGAAGCTGCTCCGACCGAACAGGCGCCTGCGTAAGCAAGCCCCTACGAGCCCCTTCCGGGGCTCGTATCGCATTTATATGAGACGGGTGCTAGGATAGCGGGAACTGGAGAGGTGGCAGAGTGGTCGAATGCACCGGTTTCGAAAACCGGCAGGGGCGAAAGTTCCTCGAGGGTTCGAATCCCTCCCTCTCCGCCATGAAGGATTACGCGCTGGAAGAAGCTCATCGGCATCTTCGCAAGGATCTGAGGATGCGCGAAGCGATGAAGAAGCTCACGCTTAAGCCGTACGCGTATCCGAAGCAGGCGTTCGCTGCCCTGGCCCAGGCGATCATCTACCAGCAGGTGTCCGGCAAAGCCGCTGCCGCGATCATGAAGCGCTTCAAGGCGCTTTTTCCAGGCGGCAGGCTCTCTCCCAATGAGCTGGTCAAGCTCAGTCCGGAGCAGCTGCGCACTGCTGGGCTCTCGAACTCTAAGGTGGTATACGTGCGGGACCTCGCCGAGCGGTTCCTCGACGGCACCATCAATCCGCGGAAGTTCCCGAATATGACAGACGAGGAGATACGCGCGCATCTCATCGTAGTGAAAGGCATCGGCCGCTGGTCAGCGGACATGTTCCTCATGTTCACGCTGTTGCGCCCCGACGTACTCCCTACCGGAGACCTCGCCATCCAGAAAGGGTTTCAGAGGATCTACGGGTTCAAGAAGCTGCCTACGGTCAAGCAGATGGAGAAGATCGGAAAGCAGTGGGCGCCGCATCGGACGGTGGCGTCGCTCTACCTCTGGCGGTCCGTGGATGGCGAGAATTACGCTTGATAGAATATTCTTATGCACCCTGAGCCCGGTTTCTATACGCACTACAAGCACGACCCGAGCGGCAAGCCGCACAATTACACCTACGAGGTGGTCGGCATCGCGCGGAACACCGAGGATAAGTCCCTGATGGTCCTCTACCGCCCACTCTACGAGAGCGAATGGATGCCGCCCGCGAAGTACCAGGCGCGCCCGCTCGAGATGTTCTTCGAAGAGGTTGAAGTTGACGGCAGACGCCTTCCCCGCTTTACGAGGATCACTGACTCTGCGGTCACTGCAGCGCTTGCTACTATCCGCGACCGGATGTACTAACCGATGCCGACGTGCTCGATCGCGACGTTCACAACCTCCCGAGCTTTCTTGCTGAAGCTCATGATGATCAGTCCGATAGCTATGATGCCGAGAGCAATGAGCGCGATAATGCCTGTCATAGGATCGCCTTCAACGAAGTACATATACCCGAACAGGAGCGCGGTACCGATGGAGAAAGAGAACAGCACTCCGAAAGCCAGGCAGATGGCGGCGATAAGGTTGGTTTTCATGGTCGATAGCATACCATCCTATAGCCCTAAGTCCTTCTTCGAGATAGCGCCCTCGCGCAGCAGCACCGGCAACGTAGAAAGACAGGAAACGACGGTCGAGCCGACGCCTCCGCTGCGCGGCCCGTCATCTATATAGAGGTCGATATCGCCCATCTTCGGGCCGAAGTGCGCGAGGAGGTCTCTGACCGTATGCGGCGTCTCCATGCCGGCCAGGTTCGCGGAGGTCGAGGTGATCGGGTACTCGGACATGGCGGAGAACGCTCGAGTGAAGGCGTCATCTGGCACGCGGATGCCGACGGTGCCGTCCGGCGCGAGCTCCTTCGGGAGATGATCCTTCGCCGGCACGACGAGCGTGAGCGGCCCCGGAAGGAATTTCTCCGCGAGCACGCGGGCTCCTGGCGTGAGCTCCGCGTGCCAGGAGATAGCTTCGGCACTCGGGACCATGATGGAGATGGGCTTCCCTTCTTCCCGGCCTTTGAGCTCCTTGAGACGCCTGAGGGCGTCTGCATCGAGCGCGTTCACGCCGAGGCCATACAGGGTATCGGTCGGGTAGGCTACGATGCCGCCCTTAGATATCACGTCGGCGGCCCGGGCAGCAGCCGCGTCTATGCCTAGTTCCTCGACTTTCACGATTTCCATGGTGGGTTGAATAGTAACGTGAATCGCGGTATTCTGCGACAGCAATGCGCGGTTAGCTCAGTTGGTAGAGCGCTTCATTGACGTTGAAGATGTCGGGGGTTCAAGTCCCTCACCGCGCACCATGAAATCGAAAGAGGGTCGGAGCGAGAAGGTGTATCTCTACGGAAAGCATGCCCTCGCCGAGGCGCTTTTGAGCCGTCCGGACGTCGTGAAGAAGGCGTTCCTCGCGCCGGACATCACCGATCCCGAGCTCCACGCGCTCCTCAAGGAGCACGATATCCCCGTAGCGGAGCTCTCGAAGGGCGCAGCTACCGATGCCGTCGGACGCGACGCGAGCCACCAGGGCGTCATCGCCACCATCGACCCGAGCAAGCTCCTCCTTTCCCTGCACGACTTCTTGGACACGCTCGATATGTCTAAGCAGCCGGCCGTCGCGGTACTCGGCGAAGTGCAGGACCCGCATAACGTAGGCGCCATCATCCGCTCGGCGGCGGCGTTCGGCTTCGCAGGCGTCCTCATCCCGGAACACAACCAAGCAGGCATTACGGGCACGGTCATCAAGACCTCAGCCGGCATGACCTTCCGCATCCCGCTCGTCTCCATCGGGAACGTGAATAACACGCTCGAAGTGCTGAAGAAGAAGGGCTTCTGGATCTATGGCCTCGACATGGAGGGCTCGGTGAAGCTCTCCGACGAGCAATTCGATGCGCCGACCGCGATCGTGATCGGCAACGAGGGCAAAGGCATCCGAGAGAAGACGCTCGAGGCCTGCGATATCACGCTCTCCATCCCGATGCATGCGCGCACCGAGTCCCTGAATGCCGCCGTATCAGCGGGCATCGTCTTCTTCGCGTGGAGCGCGCGCCATCCTGAGTCCCTATGATCTACGACAAGCACCTCATCACTGAGACCTCTGCCGGGTACGAGCTCCTCGATTCCGGAGACAACATGAAGCTCGAGCGTTTCGGCGAGGTGATCGTCGCTCGTCCTGAGACCCAGGCGGTCTGGCTGAAGCGGGATCCGGAAGCCTGGGAAGCCGCGCATGCTGCCTTCATGTTCCGCGATAAGAGCGGATCGTGGGATAAGCGCAAAGCGGTTCCTGAGTCTTGGGAAGTCCCCTACGGCGATATCCGCGCGCATGCGAAGCTCACGGCCTTCAAACATACCGGCATCTTCCCCGAGCAGGCGCCTAACTGGGCCTGGGCGACGGGATGCATCCAGAAGCTCGAGAAGCCGCAGGTACTGAACCTCTTCGGGTACACCGGCATCGCGAGCGTAGCGGCCGCGAAAGCAGGCGCATTCGTAACGCACGTGGACGCGTCGAAGCAGTCGATCACGTGGGCGAAGGAGAACGCTGCACTCTCCGGAATCCCGGGAGACAGCATCCGCTGGATCCTCGACGACGCGCTCGCCTTCGCGAAACGCGAAGTGCGCCGCGGCGTGAAGTACGACGGCATCATCCTCGATCCGCCTGCGTTCGGCCGCGGAGCCAAAGGAGAGGTGTGGCACATCGAGGAGCATCTGCCGGAACTCCTTCCGGTACTGAAGGAGCTCCTTGCCGAGAAGCCGGGCGCATTCTTCCTCGTGAACGGGTATGCGGCAGGCTACGCGTCCCGCTCCTTCGCGCAGGCGGTGGAGAGCGTCTTCGGGAAGGTGGAGGGAGAATCGGGAGAGCTCCTTATCAAGGAGAGTGGCTCCGAACGCGTCATACCCGCCGGCATTTACGTACGGTTCGTGCGATAGTTATCGATATGAAGACCGCGATCCTCTACCACGGAGACTGCCCAGACGGATTCGGGGGCGCATACAGCGCCTGGAAGAAGTTCGGGGACGAGGCGGAATACCTGCCGCAGAAGCACGGCAAGCCGTTCGAG
This sequence comes from uncultured Candidatus Saccharibacteria bacterium, assembly GCA_964569655.1. Classification (GTDB taxonomy): domain Bacteria; phylum Patescibacteriota; class Minisyncoccia; order Phycocordibacterales; family Phycocordibacteraceae; genus C7867-001. The sequence goes on along the minus strand of CAZMTN010000001.1, from coordinate 109,613 downwards.
GGAGACGTCTCTGGAAAGGATGTCTATATGATCGACTTCTGCTTCCCGAAGGATCAGATGGACGCTATCGCCGCCCAGGCGGCGTCCTTCACCGTGCTCGACCACCACGAGGGCGTGGAGAGCGTCGCCACCTCCTACCCGAACCATGTCTACGACCCGAACCGCTCGGGCGCGTCCATCGCGTGGGCGTATTTCCATCCGGATACCGAGATCCCGGAGCTGATCCGCTACGTCGAGGACGATGATCTCTTCCGTTTCAAACTGCAAGATACCCGCGCGGTACTCACGTACCTCACCGCGCATCCGCTCTCGTTCGCGTTCTGGGATAGCGTCGCGAAGGCGCTCGCCGGCGATTCGAGCCGCAAAGAGCTCCTCGGGGTCGCGAACGCGTACAAGGAGTACTTCGAGCTCCTCGCTGAGATCGCGGTCGAGAACGCGGAGCTCGTCGAATTCGAGGGTCACGAGGTCTACTTCGCTACCGCGCACCCGCTGAAGCCGCTCAAGTCCCTCATCGGGAATATTCTCGCAAAGAAGAAGGGCCCGTTCGCGCTCGTCGTGTCCGCGCACCCGGAAGGGCTCGGCGTCTCCATCCGCGGGGACGGGACGGTGAACGTCGCCGACATCGCCGCCAAGTACGGCAGCAGCGGGCACCCGAACAGCGCCGGCTTCCGCCTCGGCTTCGATAAGCCGATGCCGTGGAAGTTCATCAAGGGCAAACCTGTCGACGACTGATGAAAGTCCTCGCGATAGAGACCTCCTGCGACGAGACCGCGATCGCCATCCTTGAGGGGACCGGCGACGAGCAGGCTGCGGAGTTCCGCGTCCTCGGGAACGCACTCCTCTCCCAGATAGATATCCATAAGGAATACGGCGGCGTCTTCCCGGCGCTCGCCAAGCGCGAGCATGCGAAGAACCTCGTGCCGCTGCTTGAAGCCGCCCTCGAGGAAGCGGAGCTTTTGCATGAAGACAAACAGATCATCGCGGATGAAACGCGTGCGGAGATAATCCGGCTCCTTGAGCGGGAGCCGGGGCTCGAAGCTGCGTTCTTCGAGTTCGTCGAGGAGTGCGAGGTGCCGGACATAGACGCCATCGCGGTAACCGCAGGTCCAGGACTGGAGCCGGCGCTCTGGGTGGGCATCAATTTCGCGCGTGCGCTCTCGATACTCTGGAACAAGCCGCTTGTCGCCGTGAATCATATGGAGGGGCACATACTCTCCGCGCTCGCGAAGAAGACTGACACAGGCCTCGCTATCAGGGATATCGAGATGCCTGTGCTCGCCCTCCTCATCTCCGGCGGGCACACGGAGCTCGTGCTCATGAAGGAGTGGCTTTCATACGAGATGATCGGACAGACGCGAGACGATGCTGTCGGCGAAGCGTTCGATAAGGTCGCCCGCATGCTTGGGCTCCCGTACCCGGGCGGGCCGGAGATCTCGAAGCTCGCGGAAGATGCGCGCATGTGCGGCGGAATCAACCCGATCGCGCTTCCCCGTCCGATGCTGGATTCGAATTCCTGCGACTTCTCCTTCGCCGGCCTCAAGACTGCCGTGCTTTACCTTCTGAAGAATAATCCGGACGCGAACAAGCAGCATGTCGCGCATGAGTTCGAGAACGCGGTAGCAGAAGTGCTGCTCAAGAAGACCGAGCGTGCGGTCGAGGAGACGGGAGCGAGGACCGTAGTCATTGGCGGCGGCGTTTCCGCTAACATCCATATCCGTCGCGTATTCGAGGAGCAGCTCACCGACGTATCGCTGCGCATCCCGTCCGCTGACCTCACTACTGATAACGCCATCATGATCGCGCTTGCTGGCTTCTATCGGGCCTTGAGGCAGGATTTCGCAGACCCAGGCGCCCTCAAGGCGAACGGCAATCTCTCCCTCGGGAAAACGGCTTAGAATCTGGTATAGTCCGGAGATATGGTGCCTGAGAAATTCCTAAAGCCCTACCAGCCGCACGAGACTGAGGCACGCATCTACGCCCAGTGGGAGGAGAGCGGCGCATTCAACCCGGATACGGCGCCTAAGGACGCCCCCACCTTCTCCATGGTGCTGCCTCCCCCGAACGTCACCGGACGCCTGCACATGGGCCATGCACTCATGCTCGCGGTCGAGGACACCGTCATCCGCTACAAGCGCATGAAGGGCTTCCGCGCGCTCTGGGTGCCCGGCACCGATCATGCCGCTATCGCGACGCAGTCGGTAGTCGAGAAGCAGATCAAGAAGGATGAGGATAAGAGCCGCCACGACCTCGGCCGCGAGGAGCTTCTGAAGCGTATCGGCGAGTTCGCTACTCAGAGCCACGACACCATCGTGAGCCAGATGAAGGTGATGGGCACTTCGCTCGACTGGTCCCGCGAGGCGTTCACGCTCGACGAGAAGCGCTCGAAGGCCGTCCGCACGGTCTTCAAGAAGATGTACGACGACGGTCTCATCTACCGTGGCAACCGCATCGTGAACTGGGACCCGAAGGGCCAGACCACCATCTCGGACGATGAGATCGTCTACGAAGAGCGCGCCAGCAAGCTCTATACCTTTAAATATTCGAAGGACTTCCCTATCCCTGTAGCCACCACGCGCCTCGAAACGAAAGTCGGCGACGTCGCCGTTGCCGTCCACCCGGATGACAAGCGCTATACCGAGTTTGTCGGCAAGGAATACGACGCGGTCTTCTGCGACGTCCCCATCCGCGTGAAGATCGTCGCGGACAAGGAGGTAGATCCGGAATTCGGCACAGGCGCGCTCGGCGTGACGCCCGCGCACAGCCAGGCGGACTGGGATATCGCGGAGCGCCACGGCCTCCCGAAGGATAAGGTGGTCATCAATGAGTACGCGAAGATGACCGTCGAGGGCCGCCTGAGCGGCAAGAAAACCACCGATGCGCGTGAGCTGGTTGCCGAGTGGCTCCGGAGCGAAGGCCTCCTCGAGAAGGAGGAGGACATCAAGCAGAGCGTCTCCACCGCGGAGCGCACGGGCGGCATCATCGAGCCGCTCCCGAAGCTCCAGTGGTTCATCGACGTGAGCAAGGAGGTCCCGGGACGCGGCAAGTCGCTGAAGGAGCTCATGCTCGAGCCGGTGAAAGACGGCAGGATCGTCATCTTGCCGGACTATTTCGATAAGACGTACTTCCACTGGATCGGGAACCTCCGAGACTGGTGCATCAGCCGCCAGATCTGGTACGGACACCGTATTCCAGTCTGGTACAAGGGCGATGAGATCGCGGTCGGCGAGGCGCCGAGCGGAGAGGGCTGGAGCCAGGATGAGGATACGCTCGATACGTGGTTCTCCTCGGGCCTCTGGACCTTCTCCACGCTCGGCTGGCCGGAAGAGACTGCTGACCTGAAGGACTACCACCCGACCGATCTTCTGGAGACCGGCCACGACATCATCTTCTTCTGGGTAGCCCGCATGATCCTCATGACGCAGTACGCGCTCGAGGACATTCCCTTCAAGACGGTCTACTTCCACGGCCTCGTCCGGGACGCGCAAGGGCGCAAGATGTCCAAGTCCTTGGGCAATAACCTGGATCCCCTCGATATCACCGCGAAGTTCGGCGCGGACGCGGCCCGCATGGCGCTTCTGGTCGGCAACACGCCCGGAACCGATCTGAAGCTCTCCGAGGACCGCATCAAGGGATACAAGCATTTCGGCAACAAGCTCTGGAACATCACCCGCTTCATCCTCGAGAACAGCAAGGGCATGGATGTATCTGCTCCGCTCACCGCGGCGGACGAGACGCTCAAGCAGGAGTGCCTCGAGGTGATCAAGGACGTCACCGCCGACATGGAGAGCTACCGCCTCTACCTCGCGAGCGAGAAGCTCTACCACTACGCCTGGCATCGCCTCGCGGATACCATCCTCGAGGAGTCGAAGCCTATTTTGTACGGGAACGACATGGCAGCGAAGGCGTCCCGCCAGGCCGCGCTCGCGCACATCCTCGACATGCTCCTCAAGGCGCTCCATCCGTTCATGCCGTTCATCACGGAAGAGATCTGGCAGTCCCTTCCTGAGGAAGCGCGGCTCGCAGAGCGCAGCGATCTCCTCATGACTGCACAGTGGCCGCAGTAATTCCGCAACGCACCCCTGCTAGAATGGAGGCATGACCGCCTCCGTCATCATGTATGCCTCGATCGGAGGGATACTGCCGGCGCTCTTCTGGCTGCTCTTCCTGTTACGGGAGGACGCGCGCGCGCCTGAGCCGAAGCATATGATCGCGCTCACCTTCCTCGCCGGCATGGGTGCGGTTCTGCTCGCGCTCCCGCTCGAGCGCTTCGCGTGCATGCTTCTGAGCGGCTGCGCGCAGCCTACCCCTTCGAACGTCATCCTCGCGTGGGCCATCCTCGAGGAGGTCCTCAAGTACGGCATGGTCGGTGCCGTGGTGCTCTGGCGCAAGTGCGTGGATGAGCCGATAGACCTCGTGATCTACATGCTCACGGGCGCGCTCGGCTTCGCCGCGCTCGAGAACGCGCTCTTCCTCCTCTCGCCGCTTGCCGCCGGCAACTGGGTGGACGGCCTCATGACCGGGAACCTGCGCTTCGTCGGCTCGACGCTCCTCCATGTGGTGGCGTCTTCTGCCATCGGATTCGCCATGGGATTCTCGTTCGGGAAGCCGCGTTCCGTGCGCGTGCTCTTCGCGTCCGCGGGACTTATCCTTGCGGTCGCGTTGCATGCGATATTCAATTTCCTTATAATTTCTGAAGACGGCTCGACCACCATCGCCGCCTTTTTCACCGTCTGGACCGGGATCATCGTATTCTTCGCCCTGTTTGAAGTACTGAAATCCTACGAGTACCGGTACGTATTAAAAGACAATCCCTAAACCTGCATGGCTCCTAACAAAAAACGCTCCTTCTTCGAACGACTCTCCGGCTCCGTGCCGGCGGGAGAGTACGATCCGTTCGACGATGACATGCCGGCACAGCCGCGAGAGGTCGTCATGAGCCGCTCTTCGGCCCCTTCTCGCGCGATACACGACGACGATAGCAGCGAGGGCCAGCTGCCGGTGGACGTGTACCAGACCGCGGACGATATCGTCATCCGCGCATTCGTCGCAGGCGTCAAAGCGGACGAGCTCAACGTCTCCATCAGCCGCGACATGGTGGTCATCGAGGGATCCCGCGAGGAACGCACACAGGTCTCCGAGGCAGACTATTTCACGCGCGAGCTCTTCTGGGGCGCGTTCTCGCGCACCATCCTCCTTCCGCAGGAGATCGACGTGGAGAACTCCTCCGCTACCGCGAAGGACGGCTTGCTTACCATCATCCTCCCCCAGCACGATAAAGCCCGCCAAACTAAGATAAAGGTGAAGGCAGGATAAGTAAAAAGCCCCGGAAGGGGCTTTTACTTCGTCTCGAGGTGCACCGGTACCGGAGCCGGGACGCTCTCTATGTAGAACCGCTCCTTCCCGAGAACCGAGCCGTTCTCCGTCTCTATGGATACGCGCCAGTAGCCGGGCTCCGTCGGGGTCACGATGCTGTAGCCGCGGTAGCCCCCGTCCCGGCCGCCCGAAATGGAGAAGCTGAGGGCCGCTACGGTCACCCAGCCGCTCGCATCGTCGTAGCGCTGCCAGCGGTGCACGATGGGCGTATTGAGCTTCACGGGCGCGAATACGGCGCTGTAGGCGTAGAGCGGGCGCCCTGGGACGTGATGGATGAGCGTCCGCGTAAGCGGGTTCCAGTCCTGGGATTCGGCCCCTACCTGGTAGTCCGCTCCAACGCGAGTGAGGGAGTGGTAGATGCCCGCGTCCTTGAGCACGAGCGGGAGCGGCGGGAGGATGCCGGCGAAGTAGGAGGCGTTCACGATGATCAGGATGCCAACGGTAGCGAAGAGCATGCGCTTCATGCTCTGCATGAGCCGCTTCGATCCGACGATCCACAGGAGACCCAGGAAGACCGCGAAGACGGTGACCGCGGCGAGCCCGCTGCCGAGGAATACCAATGACCCCATCTTGCCGTACGAGATCGGGAGGGCGAAGATCGCGTACGCGTAGAGCGTGAAGAAGAAGAGCATGGCCTGGAACTCAAGGCGCTGGTGGTACTTCCTGAAGACCTCGTTGCCGATGAAGACCACCGCGAGAATGAGGAGGAAGGGCCAGCTCGTGACGAGGCTGGCGCTCCTCAGGTAAAAGATCACGCAGCCGGAGAGAAGTCCCCCGATAAAGAACTGCCCAGCGATTGGGACGAGCGTATGGAATGGGCGTCGGTATGAGGGCGCCGCATCCGGCTGCTCGTGGCGCAACACGTGGCTGATAAGTATGCAGAGGGCCGCCCCGATGAGGAACGAGACGAAGAACGAGTGCACCCACGGGAGGTCGATGCGGGTGTAGACCACGTTGTCCACGACGAAACCGGCGACGAATACCGCCGTTGAGAGCCGCGCTTCGTTGCGCGCGATCCAGTCGAACCACTGCTTCATTCCCCTACTATACCCTGCCTTTGGTGCTTGGACCCGGGCTCGAACCGGGGACCCCTTCCTCTTCAGGGAAGTGCTCTACCAACTGAGCTATCCAAGCGTGCGTGCATCGTACCACAGCCCTCCTTTTCCTTCACTACTGGAGCTCCCGGTACTGGTCGATGAGCTTCTGGATGTCCGGATTGCTCTGGGCAGAGTTCTCGAGGACGTCCATATAGGTGTTGATGAACGGGATGAGGAAGTAGAGCGGCACGATGATGAGCGCCACCCAGAGGATGATCTTTCCTACGAGGCTCCAGCGCGCCTGCGAGCGCAGGGAGCGCAATATCTTATTCGTCTCCCGGGAGACGCGGAGATTCTCTTCGAGGAGGTCCTTGAGTTCTTGGTCCATATGGCTCGATTATACCGTACTGGTGCTCCCGCTAGGAGTCGAACCTAGATTAGAGGTTTAGGAAACCTCTGTCCTATCCATTGAACGACGGGAGCGTCCTGGTGATATTAACCACCTTTCTGATTCCGCGCCAACTATGGATATCGCGGTCTGGATCCTGAGCCTCTCCCGTATGCCGGAGCTAACACGAACTCGGCACATGCCGAAGGGGAGCTTTCCCTTCTTCTTGCCTTCTATGACTTCGATCCTCGTTATGCGATCCTCCGATAGACCCGTCGCCTCGGACCAGAATTTCTTGGCCCTATCAAGAGGAATGTCCTTATGGACTCTTAGGGAGAGAGTGATGCGGCTTCGCGTGATTCCGATTTCGATCAGGCATCGAATAAATGTCTGGATGAGACGTGGATCCGAGTTAATGAGGGACAAATCCTTCTTAGTCCCTTCGCCCCAGTAAATGCCTATGAGCAGGAAGAACAGGTCTCGCGTAGCTACGCTCCCTAGCATAGGTATGATCTCCGCTCGCACACTCGCCCTCCGACCCTCTGCTCGGTCTTTCGCCCCTCCCTGCTTCTGGCGGAGAGCCATCCGGTGTTCCTCTGGTACTTCTACGCCAAGCACATATCGGCGGACAGTGCTTTGAGCGATTCCCGTTATGGCCACTATTTCAAGGATGCTGTGCCCTGTCTTTCTCAGCGCAATAATCCTCTCTTGAGATTTTCTATTGATTCGGTTCATTCAATACAGAATATATCATCTCTTTACTAGTAGGAGTTAGCTATGTCCGCAATGTACGAACAAAGCCGCCCCTTCGGGCGGCTTTGGCTGCTTCCCTTATGCTCCGATACCGAGGAGGGTCGAGAGCTGGGCCTTATCAAACCCGACGACAAGCTCCTCTCCGATCGTGATGACCGGGACGCCCATCTGGCCGGACTTCTGGATCATCTCCTGGCGCTTCTCGAGGTCAGCTGCCACGTTGTGCTCGGTGAAGGCGATGTTGTTCTCCTTGAAGAACTCCTTGCTCATCTGGCAGAAGTGGCAGGTCGGCGTGCTGTAGATGGTTACTTGTTTATCCATACTTATTTTTTAGGTTTTCGAAGTATAGCATAGGGCCCCTGGGGATAAGTCGAGGGTAAAAAGAGAGGCCGCGCATGGGTGATGCGCGGCCTAAGGATCAAGCTATTTCATTCAACGGTACGCTTTCGCCTGTTGGGTGAACAGCCGGGCATAGGTCCCATTCAGAGTCATAAGCTCGTCATGGGAACCCAACTCAGCTACCCTCCCCTCGTCGATGACGCAGATGCGGTCGGCATTCCGGACGGTCGAGAAGCGATGCGAGATCAGGATCAGAGTCTGATCCCGTCCCAGTTCGCGCTCGAGCCGCTCGAAGATACGCTGTTCCGCATCGGCATCCACGTGCGCCGTAGGCTCATCAAGGATGGTGACGGAAGCATGGCGATAGAGCGTTCGCGCGAGCGCAAGCTTCTGCCGCATGCCGCCGGACAACTCCACGCCACCGAACTCGTTGCCGAGCTGCTGGCCATACTGTCCGGGCAGAGACGCAATATACTCGCTTATCTCCGCCCGTTCAGCCGCATGCGTTATCACATCCTTCCCCGACTCGGATGTGATCCGGCCGAGCTTGATGTTCTCTTCGATCGTGAGATCGAAGACGTTGAACTCTTGCGGCAGGATAGCCAGGTGGCCATACCAGTCGTCGAGATCAACGGTGCGCATGTCGATGCCGTCGATGAGGATGCTCCCGCGGGTCGGGTCATAGAACCGCTGGAGCAGCTTCATGAGCGTCGTCTTACCGGCGCTATTCGCGCCGACGATGGCGAGGCGCTCTCCAGGCTCGATCGCGAGCGAGAAGCCGTCGAGGATAGGCCGCTCCGGGGTCGTCGGATACGCGAAGGCGATGTCGCGGAATTCTATCCGCGGCGTCTTCCCTCCAGGCATGCGGAACCCGTTAGCCGGCTTCTTCACGACCGGCTCCCGTCCGAGGATGGCGAAGTATGCCGCCACCGGGCGCGCCTTAGTCCGGAACGAAGCGGCATTCACGAGGAATGCCGTCAGCGTCCCTTCAAGGCCCGCGATGGTCGCGAACGCGAAGGTGAGCGTGCCCACCTGCATCGAACCGGCCACCACGTCCCGTACGAGAAGGCACAGGATGGTGATCATGACCGTCGACAGGAGCAGCTGGGAAAGGAGCATCAGGAGGAATTTCCATCGCTCCTCGCCCTTCTGCGCATTGAGGAACTTCGAGAGCAGTTCGCGTTGGCGGCCGACGAAGTGATTGACCGCCTGAAGCGACTGCAGCTCCCGGATGCTCTCGGCTCTCGTCGTATGGCTTGAGAGCTCGGTATAGAGCCTCCGGTCAGTCGATTGGGACTGATGGATGCTCCAGATGCCGCGGCCGTACCTCAGCTCGATATAGAGCTGAGGCGAGACCGCGATGCAGGTCGCGATGAAGTATCGCCAATCGATGGCGAGCACGATGAGTGACGCCGACACGAGGCCGACGACGTTCTGGGCGTTGTCGATGATCTTGCTGACGTAATCGGCAAGAGTGTACGACACTCCCTCCTCGTGGAGCACCTGAACCTCGTCCTTGAAGGCGCGATCCTCATGGGTTGCGACGTCGAGGGAAGCGAGCTTCTGGGTAAACCCTATTTCGTAGCGCTGCCGCCGATCGATCCATGCGATACGCTCGAAATGGGCCGAGAAGTCGTTCAGCGCGTCCCTGATGAGCATGACAGCGCCGAGCACAACCAGCAGGGTGACAAGCATGCCAGTCCACGCATGTGTGGACGAAGCAGCTATCAGCTCATTGATGAGAAGCGCGAGCACGCCATTCGAGACATAGGGCATGAGCCCCATGAGGCCGGCGAGCGCGACAAGCATGAGGAGCTGCCTCCGTTCTGTGTGCCAAGCATCCCGGAGGATGCCAGCAAACGCAGAGCGCAGGTCCGTAAGCGATTGCTGAATGCCAATGTACGACATTTCCCCCTCCTAGGGTTTAGAAATTACCTGCTATGACTATAACACATTTCTTATATAAATGCAACTCTACAGGAGGCGCCGTTTCTGGTCGAAATCCTTGAGGACCCCCAGGGTATGGCCCGCGAACTCGAGGTTCTGCTCGTAGAGGGTCGGGTACTTGGCCGGGTTATGGAGGAAGTACTTCTCCTCGTACGCGTCGATGATGAAGCGGGCCGTGAGCTCGAGCGAGATCTGGATCATGGCCTGCATGCAGGTGGCGTCATCGAGCGCGAACGGCGAGGCCTTCCGGTAGCCCGTAAGCGCTGCCTTCCAGCGCTCGGCGCTGAACTCCGCCGCGCCCGGCACCATGGTCCAGCTGCGGAGCATGTCCCCGATCTCAATCGCGTGGGAATAGCGCCCGGCGGTATCGAGGTCGATGAGCGCGACCGCCTTCCCGGTCTCGCTCTCGAACAAGACGTTCTCGAGCTTCGGGTCCCCGTGCATCACATGAGTCGGCTCCTCCTTGAAGAGGAAGGGGAGCGCAGCGAGGCGTTCGAGGACGTAGCTCGTCATCTCAGCGAGCGCCTGGTGCTTCTCTGTGCCCTTCTCAGACTCGTCGAGCGCCTTGAGGCGTTCGATGTACCTCTCGGTGTTGTGGAAGGCCTTCAGCGTGTGCTGGAACTCGAAGGACGCGTCGGCCATAGCCTCATGGAAACGGCCCACGAGCTCGCCGGCGCTTTCGATCTGCGCCATGCTCGGGCTATGCACGCTGATGCCTTCGATATACGTGAGGAGGCGCCAATGGGAGGAGCCGTCGAAATGGGACAATGCGCCGTCATTCGTGCGGACCAGCGCGAAAGTCTGCATACCCTTCTTCGCGAGGTGCTCGGTGACGTGCATCATGTCCGCGAGGACGGAATCCTCAAAGATCTTGTTCATGCGCTGGAGCACGAAGGTGCCCTGCTCGGCCTCCACGCGGTAGGTAGCGTGGATGAGGCCCGTCTTCAGTGCCGTGATCCCGCGGACCGATCCTATCGGGAATGCAGCCAATGCGGTTGCTGGGTCGCTCATGCAGTTTCTTTTATAGAGTAATGCGTCATTAGTGCGGGATAGGAGAATCGAACTCCTGCCTCAACCTTGGGAAGGTCGCGTCCTACCACTAAACCAATCCCGCGTTCAGAACCAATCGAACAGCTTCTTCCACCACGGTCGCGGAGCGAGCGGCGGCAGCTGCTCCTCGGGCGGCACGACGATGATAACCTCCTCGCCAGGAAGCGCAACGCCCTTGGTGTCCCGGAGCACCGCCTCTTTGCCCCGCTCCGTGTTGAGCTCGTCGAGGCTCATCCGGAGCTCCGCTTCCCTCGCCTCCAAGGAGGCGAGCTGGGACTCGGTCTCCTGCACTTGCAGCCGCGCGCGCTCTTCCTTCGGCACGATGCCCCAGATGAGATACCCGAACCATACGATGCCGAGCATAAACAGCGCGATGAGCGCTATCTCCTTCATCGAGGCGGAGCGGGGACTGCGGGCCATAGGCCCAGTATATCAGTGGGCCTAACGGTCGCTGTCCTGGACCATCTTCATGAACACCTCCTCCGGGATGTCCACCTTCGCGTTCGACTGGAGCTTCTTCTTTCCCTTCTTCTGCTTCTGGAGGAGCTTATTCTTGCGGGAGACGTCGCCGCCGTAGAGATACCCCGTGACATCCTTGCGCATCGCAGAGAGGGATTTCGACGCGATGATGCGTCCCAGGGCTTCTCCCTGGATCTTGGTCACGAAGAGCTGACGCGGGAGCACGTCATGGAGCTTCTCCACCATCTTATTGGCCTCCTCCGCGACGCGGCGGCGGGAGATGATGCGCGCGAACGCAGGCACGGCCTCCTCCGCGACGAGGATGTCGAGGCGGACCACGTCTGCCGGGCGCTCGTCGAGGAATTCGTATGAAAGGGACGCGTAGCCAGAGGAGACGTTCTTCACGCGGTCGAAGAACCCGCGCATGAGTTCGCGGAGCGGCATCTCCGCGACGAGCTCGATGCGGCCGTCGTTATAGGTCTCGGTGCCGGTCACGTTCGCCTCGTGGTCGTGGAAGAGCTGGATGAGCCCCGAGAGCGACTCTTGCGGCGTGATGAGGATCACCTTCACCCACGGCTCCTCGATGAGCGCGATGTCCCCGAAAGACGGGAACCGGGACGGGGTGTACACGGTCTGCTTCACGCCCTGCTTATCGGTCACGGTGTACTCGATGGTCGGGATGGTGACGATGAGGGTCAGATTGAACTCGCGGCGAAGGCGCTCCGTGATGATCTCGAGATGGAGCATGCCGAGGAAGCCGCAGCGGAACCCGCGGCCGAGCACGCCCGAGGACTCCTCCTCGAACGAGAGCGAGGAGTCGGAAAGCCGCAGACGCTCGAGCGCCTGGCGCAGCTCAGGGAGGTCGTTCTGGTCTTCCGGGTATACCGATGCCCAGACGACCGGGCGCGGGCGGGTGAAGCCCTCGAGCGGCGGGAGCGTGCCGCGCGGGATGCCGATAGTGTCTCCGACCGCCACCACGCCCGGCTCCTTGATGCCCGTCACGATGTAGCCGATCTCTCCTGCAGAGAGCGACTCCGCAGGCGTCTCGTCCGGCATGAACACGCCTACTTCGAGCGCAGTGAAGGTCCGGTCTGCCGCCTTGAACTCGAACGGCACGCCCCTTTTGAAAGAGCCGTCGAGGATGCGGGCGTAGACGGCCACGCCGCGGTGCGTCGAGTATGAAAAGTCGAAGATGGTGGCACGCGGTTCGTTCGCGACAGCCGGGCGCGGCGGCGGCACGCGCTCGATGATGGCCGCAAGGAGCTCGTCCACGCCCTCTCCAGTGCGTCCGGATACCGCGAGGATGGTGCTCGGGTCTATGGAAAGGAGCGTCGATACCGCTTCCTTGATCTCGTCCGGGCGCGCGTACGGAGAATCGATCTTCGAGATCACGGGAATGATGGTGCAGCCTGCAGCGCGCGCCATGCCGAGCGTGGTGAGCGTCTGCGCCTGCACGCCCTGCGTGGAGTCGACGAGCAGGATCACGCCCTCCACGGCGCCGAGCGCGCGGGATACTTCGTACGAGAAATCGATGTGGCCAGGTGTATCGATGAGGTTCAGGATGTAGTCCTTCCCGTCGCGCGCCTTGTACTTCATGCGCACCGGCTGCATCTTGATCGTGATGCCGCGCTCGCGCTCGAGGTCCATGCGGTCGAGCACCTGGTCGCGCATCTTGCGCGCCTCGATGGTGCCCGTGTGCTCCAAGAGCCGATCCGCGAGGGTCGATTTTCCGTGGTCGATATGGGCGATGATCGAGAAGTTGCGGATTCGTTCAGTCATTAGAATTCCGATAGCGGAGGCAGCACCCGGTCCTTGATGCGCCGGAGCGCTTCATAGAGATCGCGGAATTCCTTGTTCTCAAGGAGGAAGAGGACGCCCGCCGATACGGCTAACCCAACCATACCAGCCGCGAGCGCCTCCGCAAAGACCGCGACGAGCGTAGTGAGCGGCGCTATGGTGCCGCCAAGGACGAGCACCCCGTACGCCGCCACCCCGCCGAGGATAGCCGCAGCAAGGCCTTCGCAGAGCGGGCGGATGAGGCTCGAAGGCGTCCCGGGGGCGACGAGACGCATGGAGGCAAGCGCGGCGATTCCCATGAGCACCTGGCCCGCCGTCGCACCGAGCGCGATCATGAGTATCTCCGTTCCGGGAATATCAGAGACGCGGAACATGGCTTCGATAAAGTACCGGAACTCGGGGACGGCGGCCGAAAGATGGAGCAGGTACACGGCACCCGCGCAGGACACTATCGCGCCGAATACCTGGATGAGGAATGGCGTCCAGGAACGCTGGGCTGCGTAGAACGCCCGCGAGGACAGGAGCGTGATGCCCTGCGCGACGAGGCCGATCACGAGGATAGCGAGCGCCGCAGCCGTAAGCCGCGTCGCATCCCAGTCGAACGCGCCGGTACCTAGCAATGCGCGCACGATGTGCGCGCGCAGCACGATAGTAAGCACCAGTACCACCGCGGACCAGAAGATGAGGTGCCGTGCCGCTGCCGTGAGCGTGAGCTGGAATTCTTCCTGCTGCTTCTTCCCTGCGTACTCCGCGAGCGCCGGGAACGCGGCGGTAGCGTAGGACGCTCCGATGAGCGCGAGCGGGACCGCCTCGAGGTTAGAGGCCAGCGCGAGGATGCTTGCGCCGCCTGCTCCCGTGCGCACCGCGAGCGCGGTGAGGAGCAGCGTGACCACCGATCCCATGCCGAGCGCGAGCGAGCGCGGTACGGAATCCTTCATGATGGAAAGCAGGCTGCGCGCGGACGGGATGACGAACTGCGGGAAGAGGCGCGCGCGAGAGAGAGTCGGCAGCTGGATACCTACGTGAAGCACGGCTCCCGCGACCACGCCGATGCCGATGCCCGGCAGCCCCCATACGGGATACAGGAAGATGACGCCTCCGATGATGCCGAGGTTATAGAGCACCGGCGAGAACGCAAACACGAAGAAGCGCCGCTCCACCTGCGTGACCGACATCACGATGGACGAGAGGCCGAGCAGTATCGGCTGGATGAGGAGCAGGCGCGTAAGCCAGATGAACGCGTCCGCATTCGGGGAATCCGCGAACGCCGGGAAGAGATAGAACATGATGTCCGGCGCGGCGAGCGCGAGCCCGGCGCAGATAACGCCGCCCGCTGCCGCAAGGAACATGACCGTCTCCGAGATGATGCGCCTGGCCTCGCTCTTCTCCGCTGCGGCGATGCGCGGGATGAGCACGTAGGCGGAGACGAGGGAGGCGACGAGCGCGAACACGAGGTCCGGCACCTTGAACGCCGCGTAGTACATGTCGAGGAGCTCGCTCGCGCCGAACTCATGCGCGAACAGGCGATCGCGCAGGAGCGCGAGCACTTGAGAGGAGAGCGTGAGGCCGGCAAGCACGTACGCGGCCTCATGGAGGCCGCGTACCGGTTTACGTAGCGTTTCGAAGATGCGCCCGACCATGGATTACTGCGCCGTGGTGGTCTCTGCGAGAGGCTGTTCAGCGAAGGTGGTCGGCGGGAACGGGTTCTTGTTGGTGCGCAGCGTCGCGATGAAGCCGGCTACCGCTTCGGCGTTCTCCGGAGAGAGCGACGATACGATCTCGAGCTCCGCGATCGCTTCCTCGTACTGCGCGAGCGTCGCGTGCGCGATGGCGAGGAAGTAATGCGCGTTCGCGTATTCCGGATTGAGGCTTACGGCGGTCGAGAGAGCCGCGACGGCGCCCTCGGCGTCATCGGTGCCAAGACGCAGGAGTCCTACCTGGAAGAGGACTACCGGGTCATTCGGCGCGAAGTACGCTGCCGCTTCCGCTGCCTGGAGCGCCTCCGCAGCCTTGCCCTGCTGCACCTGCAGCTGGGAAAGGAGGAAGATCGCCTGGGTGTAATCGTTCTTGAGGCTGATGGCCTGGTTGAGGTATGCCTCAGCCGCCACCGTATCCTCGTTCGCGATCTCGAGCTGCGCGAGGATGTACGGGAGCACCGGATTGGTCGGATTGAGGCTCACCGCCTTCTCGTACGCGGTCTTCGCGTTCTCGTACGCCTGATCGATGCCGAGCGGTACGACGGCGCTGTAGACGTCGCCGAGCGCGGTCCAGTTCAGATAGTTGTTCGGGCCGAGCTGGGTCGCCGTGAGAGCGTCAGAGACGGCGCCGGAGAGCGCTGCCTGGAATTCGGTGCGCGCCTGGTCCTGCGAGAGGTTCTCATCCGCCGCGATCTGATTGAGGCGGGCGATGCCGACCGAGCTCATGAGGCGGTACGCGCGATCCGACGGAGCGAACATGATGGACTGCGAGGTCGCGCGCGCGGCTCCTTCGAGGTTGCCGCTTGAGAGCGCTGCCGAACCGTTCGCATAGGATACGTTCGCCAGGTAGCGCTCGGTGACGACATAGACGCCGAGCACGGAGCCGAGGAGGAGGAGCGTGAGGCAGAACACGATGAGGAAGCCGATACGAGGGCTCCTCGCGAACGCTACTCCCCATTCCTGCGCGCCCATGCCGTAGCGCATCGACGAGATGAACACGCCGACTGCGACGAACGCCAGCACGGTGACGATAGGTCCCGGCACGGCGAACGTGAGGAGCGTGAAGAGGTAGACGGCAGCGACGAACGAGGCGAGCGCCGCGAAGCGGGCGGTCGGATCTTCCGGCGCACGCATGAGGAGGAAGCGGATGCCGAGGAACAGCAGGAGCCCGAGGAAGGCGAGCCACGCGAGCGCGCCGATGGCTCCGGTCGTCACGAACGAGGTCGGGATGAAGCCGACGCCCGAGTTGAAGTCGAGGCTCCAGAACACGGTGTCATTGAGAGCCGCATCGCGGTACTTGAGCCATTCTTCGCCGAAGGAGCCAGGACCGGTGCCGAAGAGCGGAGATGAGGCGTAGGTGTGGCCGCCCGTCGCGAAGGTGGAAGACCAGGACGGCGTCACATTGATGAGGGATGCGTTGAAGGTATTGGTAAGCGCGTTGCCGATGGTCGCTCCTCCGATGAGGAAGAAGAGCGACACGACGAGCACGATGAGCGGAAGCACCATGGAGCTTCCCTGCTCGCCGCCAGAAGACTCTGCAGACGGCGTGATGACGCCAGAGAGCTCATCGTCCGAATCCATGCCGCGGCGGCTCATGATTCCCTCGATGAAGAGGCCGAGCGCCACGAGGCCGACGAGCACCCAGAGCACTGACGAGTTCACGAGCGCGAGGATGAAGAGCCCGAACACGCCGCCTACATAGAGGACGGTGGTCATTCGAGAAGATACCGGGAGGAACCGGAGCGCAAGCAGCGCGATGGAGATCGCAAGGCCTATCAGCATGCCGAGGTCCGCGAAGGAGCCGACCAGGTTCGCGGTAGCGGAAACGCTTTCGGGCATGATCTGGCCAGCGATGATGAAGCCGAGCTCGGCGACGAGCACGACGGCTGCGACGATGGTGCCGACCTTGAAGAAGAGCGAGAGCTGCTCGCGCCTCCTGAGCACCACGGCTGCGAGCGTACCGAGGAGCGCCGAGAGCAGGACGAAGCCGAAGGTGTCGGTCTCAAGCTCCGCGCCGAAGAACGACTGGCCGAAGCTCGCATCCGCGAAGAGCGCCGAGAGCCCGTAGGCTACCGGCACGAGCCACATAGCGCCGAGAAGCGTGAGCGGCGGGAGGATGATGTTGCCACGGGTGAGCCGCGCAAGGATGAAGAGCGCGAGGGTGATGATTGTGCCTACGGCAAGAAGCGATACTTTCGTATAGAGGAACGGGATGTTCCCGAACGGGATGATGGCGATGATGGCGAGCCCGATCGTGACCGCGAGCGACCACGTCGCTGCGACATCGAACGAGAACCCTCGAGACTCTCCTCGGCTGACTATATCCATAGTGCGTGAATGAAACAGATGGTAATGCCTCAAGTATAGCTCGCTCCTCTTCCTATCCGGAAGCCGTATTGTGTTGAGAGCATTTTCGTGTCATCATGCGTCCCGGACCGGACGTGACGGCTGCTGGGGAAACCCAGAGGAAAGTCCGAACACAGCCTGGAAACAGGAGTCTGGTAGCGGGTAACGCCCGTCCGCCGCAAGGCGCGAGGTGCGAGCAGTGACGTCCGACGCGAAAGCCGAGGACATCTCTCTGAGATGAATTCTCCGGACGACCGGAGAGGTGAAACGGCTAAATCCTTACCGCTGTGCAAGGCCGTGCCGATCTTAGTGTCGGAGCGCCGCTCGAGGTGATCAGCAATGTTCACCCCAGATAGATAGCCGTCCATGCCGCAAGGCAGGACAGAATTCGGCTTATGATCCGGTCCGCAATACGTCAAAAACCCGCTGAGAGGCGGGTTTTTGATTTCTTTTCTATAAAAACCTAGATGATCTCGCAGGTATTGCCCGCGCATGCGAGCTGCGCCTTGAGGTCGGTCTCGTCCCGGCGCTCGTACGCGTAGAGCTTTCCGAAGTCCACCTGCGGGAACGCCTTCACGAGAGCCTCGTAGCGTTCCTTCGTAATGGCTTCGTACGGCGCAAGACGGTAGACGTGGTCCTCGCGCGGGAGGAACGAGAGGCCGCCGACGATATCCCAGTTCGAGTAGAGCCAGTTCGCGACCTCGAGCCATTCGGTCGGGCCCACGTAGACGGTCTGCGACGGGTTGTGCTCGGTCCAGTTGAGCTTCACCTTCTTCCAGTGCTCGAGCTGCTCGAGCGCCGAGAGCGAATTAGAGAACACCGTCGAGCCTTCCGGAGCCTTCACCGGGAAATCGATCACGTACGTGGTCGCGTTCTCGGCGTTCTGACCCACCTCAGGATGGTGCGGCACGCCCTGGTCGCGGAGCATCTTGAAGAGCGAGTCGGTCGCGCTGATGCGCACGCGGCGGATGTAGTACGGCGCGAAGCGCGGGTGCATGCCGCTCGAGCAGTTCGCGGTCTGGGACAGGTTGCCGGACGGCTTCGCGGTCTCGATGCAGGTCGACTCCTTGATGCCGAAGCGCTTCGCGAACTTCTTATTGGTCTTCAGCGCTTCGTCGCGGAGGATGCGGAGCGTCTTCTCGTCGCGGACGACCGGACAGTCCCACTGGCCCGTGATCGATACGCCGAGGAGGGCTTCCTCCTCGCAGTTCTGCTTCCACTCCGGAGAGAGGTACCTGAAGTTCGTGAGGGACGCCTGGTACGTGCCGATGAGGCTCGCCATGCGGACCTTGTGCTTCAGCGTCTCGACGGTGTCTTCCGCGCGACAGACGACTTCAGTGAGGTTGCAGAACTGCTTGCTCTGCAGGATGATCTCGCCGCACGGGTTGGTGCCGATCGGGCCCATGACGCGGCCGTTCACGATGTAGCCCTTCTTCTCGAAGAGCTTCACGCGGCGCTCCGGGAGCGCGGTAGCGAGGCCGCCGCGGTTGAAGAGGCCGCGCTCACCGGTCTTGCCCTTCACGAGCGCAAACCACTCGTCCATGAATTCCTCGACGGTCGGCTTCTGCTCGTACACCGCGGAATTGTTCGCGAGCGAGCGCTGGCCTTCGGTCAGGTAGAACTGGCCGTCCTTCGCATGGCGGATATCGTTATCGTCGAGATCAGAGAGCGAGATGAGCGCCGAGCGGCGGACGCCGCCGGAGACCACGTTCTCGCCGATCTTGCAGATGATGTCGTGCACGTCGATGGTGCGGAGGCGGCGGTTCTGGCGCGAGAGGATCTTGCTGCGGGTGAAGGCGAGCAGGTTCTGGAGCGGCTCCGGGCCCGAGGCCTTGCCGCCTTTGGTCGTGAGGCGGGTTCCCGCGGGGCGGACCTGGGAGAAATCGAAGTCGATGTCCTCGCCTGCGTACCACGCCTCCATGCCGGCGACGAGAGAGTCGCACCAGCCGATGGTGGAGTCAGGCACCACGAAGGTAGGACGCTTCTTGCCGGTCTGATTGCCGATCTGCGGGAGCTGCTCGACGAACCGGCTCTCAGCCGAGAATCCGACGCCGGTGCCGGACATGGAGATGTACATGATCTCCGCGAAATCGCGGACCTTGGTCGGCGCGATGAACGAGCAGTTATAGGCGCAGACGTTGCAGCGGCGCGCAGCGTCGCCGGAGAACTGGAGGAGGCGCATGCTTGGCATGGCCTGCTGCTTCAGGATGGCGTCGCGCACCTCGTTGTATTCCTTTTCCGTGAGCTTGTTGCCGAGGTTCTCCTTCATGAACGCGACGTAGCGTTCTACGGTCTCGACATAGGTCTCGCGCCGTCCCTCGAGCGGGATCCAGCGGGAGTACGTGCGGAGGTAGACGAATTCGCCGAGCTGGTTGTCTTTGAAATAGCGCGCGCTCTTCTCCGCGAGATCGCGGACGTGCGCCGGCACTTCCACTT
This sequence comes from uncultured Candidatus Saccharibacteria bacterium, assembly GCA_964569655.1. Classification (GTDB taxonomy): domain Bacteria; phylum Patescibacteriota; class Minisyncoccia; order Phycocordibacterales; family Phycocordibacteraceae; genus C7867-001. Next base: position 89,991 of record CAZMTN010000001.1, on the reverse strand, counting down.
CTTCGCTGCGCATCTGCGCGCGCTTGTCTCGATAGAGGATGTAGGACTTGGCCGTGGAGACGTAGTCGTTCAGCATGAGCTGCTTCTCGACCGAGTCCTGGATGCCTTCGACGGTGGGGAGGAAATTCTTGTACTTCTTCGCGAAGCGCGCGAGCTCGCCAGCCACCTGGTGCGCGACGAGCGTCGCGTCCTCATAGCTGCCTTCGTTGCCTGCCTGCATCGCCTTGTGGATCACGTTCACGATCTTCTCGAACTCGAACGCGACGAGCCGCCCGTCGCGCTTCTCGATCTGCGGGATGTTCTCGCGGTAGCGCTTCGTCTCCTTCGATTCGATCTTCACGACCTCAGGTACGACAACGGCTACAGCTTTCTTCTTGGTGACGGTCGACGATTTAGCGGCTTTTGACATGGCAAGGAAGGCTATTAATAAGAAGGCGAAGTGACCTCAATTGGAGATTCATTTTACTCCCGTTCGTCGCAGGTGTCTTGGGGATAGCGCACGACGAAACGTTCGCTCAATTCTGCAAGGGAATCCTGATCGCGTCGCCCGTGTCCCATCCGTTCGCACGCGCGGTTCCCGCGGCGACTTCAAGGACAAGCATGACCGGCTGAGGAGGGTAAAAGACAGCGGGGTACGTATCCGGCGACACCGAATGCTCGATGCCCAGGATCACGCCAGTGTCTGATAGCCAGAGGATATCGATCGGGATATGCATATCCTTCATCCAGAAGCCGTACGCGTCCTCGTCCTCGAATACGAACAGCATGCCGTACCCCGGCTCGAGACTGGTCCTGCCTGATAATCCCTGTTCACGCTCCTCAGGCGTGTCTGCAAGCTCGAGGACTGGGACTTCGAAGACCTCCGGAGGCAGGGAAGTCGGCTGTCCTTTATAGAGGACTAAAAGACAGGCGCCCCCGAGGAGGAAAATTGCGACCGATGCATAAAGGACAGGTTTGAGCGCCATGGAAATAGGGAAGTGCGACCGCCCCATTTTACCGCACAATGCATGCTGAGGGTCCGTAGCTGGTGCGCGGATGCATCCGTCTCACGGCGGTAAGCCGCCGAGGGCTTCATCGGGAGCACACGAGGGGGGCTGAGGGCCGATCCCGGAGCACTGGAGCACCTGCCGCCGTGTCGCGAAATCTCGTCTGGAAAAGAATCCGCTTCCCTAGTTATCCACAGGTGCCTTCCGCGCGAAAAATGAACGCGCGCTAAGCACATCCTCGCTGATTTGACGGATCAAGGATTCGATGTCGCTGAACGTCGTATCCTCGCGGAGCTTTTCATGCAGCGTCACGGTTATCCGCTTGCCGTACAAGTCATTCGAGAAATCCAAAAGATGAGCCTCGAGCAGATTCCGCCGCTGATCGGCATAGATCGCTGCCGGGTGCGACTTCCCTTCGAACTCCACCACGCCCGCATAGATCCCTGAGCATCCAGGATCGTCCAACGGGATGTTCGCCGTCGGGAAACCGAGCTTCGTCCCTGCGCCGTTTCCCTTCCCGACCGTGCCGCTGAATTCCATACGGGACTAGCGCGACCTGAAGAACGCCTTGCCGAGCTCGATGAAGAGGATGTTGAGCGCGCCGACAAGGAGCACGCCGAGGACCCAGGCGAGCGGCAGCGGCACCGTCCCGAAGAGCGCCTGGAGCGGCGGCAGGTATACGGCCGCGACCATGAGCACGAAGCCGATGAGGATACCGCCCGTGAGGTATCGGTTAGAGAACAGCGGATACGAGAGGATACTGCGTTCGAGGCTGCGCACGGATAGCGCCACGAGAAGCGTATAGGTACCGAACGCGGCGAACGTGAACGTGCGCACCGTCGCCTCGTCGAATCCGAGCTTGAGCAGGGTCGCATAGAGCACGAAGAGGCATGCGCTCGTCGAGAGGCCGATGACGACGATGAGGAATTTCATGAGCGGGTCGAACAGGCCGTCCTTAAGCCGCCTCGGGCGGCGCGAGAGGCTGTCCGGATCCTTCTCGAACGCGAACGCGACTGCCGGGAAGCTGTCCGTAAAGAAATTGACCCACAGAATCTGGAGCGCGTTCATCGGGAGCGGGAGCCCGAGAAGCAGGGACCCGCCGATGAGGATGAGGCCGTCGGCGACATTCGAGAGGAGGTATACGAGCACCTTCCGTATATTGGCGAGGATCTGCCTTCCCTCCTCCACTGCCGCGACGATGGTCTCGAAATTGTCGTCGAGGAGCACGAGGTCGGCGACGCTCTGCGCGACCTCCGTGCCCGAACCCATCGCGATGCCGACGTTCGCCTGCTTGATGGACGGCGCGTCGTTCACGCCGTCGCCTGTCATGGCGACGATCTCGCCTGCAGCCTGATAGAGCCGGGCGATGCGGAGCTTGTCGAACGGCGTCACGCGGGAGATGACGGAGAGCCCGGAGAGGCGTGCCTTGAGTTCCTCTTCGGAAAGCTCAGCGAGCTCTGCTGCGTCGAGGACCGCGCGTCCCTCGGACGGAAGGCCGAGCTCCCTCGCGACCGCGACCGCAGTCCCCTGATGGTCGCCCGTCATGATCACCGTCCTGATGCCGGCACCGGCAACGCGCCCGATCGCATGCCTGATACCGGGGCGGATCGGGTCATGGAACGTGATGAGCCCGTCGAAGGACAGGCCGGAGAGCGGCAGGTGCGCGCTGATGGCGCTGTCCTGAATCTCCTTCGATGCGACGCCGAGCACGCGCTCGCCGGAAGACGCGAGCGCTGCTATCTGGTCCCTGAGCCGCCGCTTCTCTTCAGGGTCGAGCGCCGAATGCGAGAGCAGGATGTCCGGAGCGCCGAATACGACGAGCAGCTGCTTCCCCTCCTCGAGAATGCGGGAGGCAGAGAACTTCTGCACCGCGTTGAAGGGCGCGCCTTCGAGCACGTGCTCCTTCTTCATGATGTCCGCGTACGACATGCCCCGGAGCGCCGAAGCGCGCACCAGCGCCCGCTCCATGATCCTGCCGTTCATGCGCCACGCCTGCGGATGATCCTCCGGATTCTCGACGAGCACGTTCGCGTTCGTGAGCGCTCGCTCGATGAGCCGGGTATCGGTGAGGCCGAACGGAACTATCTGCGACAGCACCATGTCCGCCATCGTGAGCGTTCCGGTCTTATCCGTGAGGATGAGGGTGGTGCTGCCGAGCGCCTCGGCCGCGACCAGCTTCCGCACCACGCCCTTGCGCTTGGCCATGCGCTCTACCCCGACCGCGAGGATCACCGTCATGGAGATCGGCAGTCCCTCCGGGATAGCCGACACGGCGATCGCGACGGAGGTGAGGAACATATCGAGGACTGATTGACCGGCGAGGAGGCCGACGAAGAATACGACGAGCGTCAGGCCCGTGAGGGCGAGGCTCGAGTAGATGCTGAATCGCGTTATGGCCGCTTGGAGCGGCGTCTCCTCGTTCTCCGCATCGGCGATGAGCGATGCGATCTTGCCGAGCTCGGTCACGGAGCCGGTGCGGCATACGATAGCGGCGCATACTCCCTGCGTGACCAGCGTGCCCGCGAAGACCATAGGCGCTTGGTCAGTGAGCGGAGCGGCTTCCGGCACGCTGGCTTCCGCCTTTATGACCGGGAGGGATTCGCCGGTGAGGATGGCCTCGTCCACCTGGAAATCGTTCGCGAAGATGAGGCGGCCGTCCGCCGGCACGCGATCGCCCTGCGCGAGCCGGATGACGTCGCCCGGCACCAGTTCCTCCGCGTCTACCTCATGCTCCCTGCCGCCGCGGATGACCCGGGCCCGCTGGCGCAAGTAGGTCTTGAGCTGCGCGAGCGCCTGCTCAGCCTTGTTCTCCTGATAGAAGCCGAGCGCGGAATTCACGATGACGGCGATGAAGATGAAAGCCGCGTCGCGGTAATGGGAGATAATCAGCGTGATGATGCCCGCCAGGATGAGCACGAGGATGAGCGGGCTCTTGAGCTGACTGAGGAGTATGAAAAACCATGCCGTCCTCTTCGAAGTGCGGATGGCGTTCCTGCCGTGCGCGTCCAGCCGATCCTTAGCCTCGGCCTCTGACAGGCCGGATTCGGTGTCCGTCCCGAGCATCTTCGCCGTCTCCGCAGGAGTGAGGCTCCAGAACCGGCTCTCTGATGCGCGGGTCTCGATCATTATGCTTTCGCGGTGCAATTCACCATCCAGTTGATGCCGAACTTGTCGGAGAAGGCGCCGAAGTAGTCGCCCCAGAACATATCCTGCATCGGCATCTCTATCTTCCCTCCCTCGGAGAGCGCCTTGAAGAGGCGGTCTGCTTCCTCGCGAGTATCCGGGTGGAGGCTCACACTCACGTTGTTGCCCACCACAATCTTCTGCCCCATCGACTCGGATGCATCCGTGCCCATGAGCGCGTGGCCATCGAGGATGTCGAGCTGGATGTGCATGACGAGGTTCTTGTCCGCTTCCGTCATCGGCGGCATGCCCTGCTGCGCCTCAGCCGGGATATCCCCGAATCGGTTGATGCCGCCGACGAATTCCCCGCCGAACACTGATCTATAGAAATTGAAAGCTTCTTCGGTCTTTCCTGGGAAATTGAGGTACGTGCTTACTTTCTGCATACGGAAAATCTAGAGGGTAATGCGGGCATTGTAGCAAAGAGGAACGCCCGTCTCATTGCGAGACGGGCGCCTTGGACAGGAGATGCCACGCATCCTCATAGCTCCACCAATCGATGCGCTGTTTAACACCATGGTATTCGGGCAGCTTCTCGAGGGGGAGGCGGAACGAAATCTCGCCCATACCCGGCCTGAAGTGCTTCGAGCACAGCACTGTCGTCGGGACGACGAACACGTGCTCCGGATATCCTTCGACCTTCGTATGCACGATGAGCGTTTCGAATGATTGGAGTACGCTCGGCTTAGTGCTGAATCCGGTCGTCAGACGGACGCTGCCGTTCGTCCTTCGCTTCGACTTGACGGTGAAGACGGCGCACGCATGCCCGTTCACGAGCAGTTGCCTCGTCTTCATAGCCGTCAGCCTCCCTTTCTTCCTGTACCTGGGAACCGGAGCGACATCGCATCCGGCCTCCACGGCTTTCTGCGCTATCGACGTTATCGTTGAGGGAATCTGCACGCGTGGGCGTGCAGACAAATGCACGTCCATCATGGCTGCCTCCTAAGGTTCAGACTACCGAGAACCTACCATTCCTCGGCTGTGGGTACAATGAATCTAATGCGGAGAGGGAGGGATTCGAACCCTCGAGGCAGTTTCCCGCCTGCCACCTTTCCAAGGTGGTGCTTTCGACCACTCAGCCACCTCTCCAGTTTCTATATACCTTCCCTATGCGGTCATTCGAGGTTCCGAAAATGTCCAGATACCGTGCCACTGATTCAGCCCGGTACAGATAGATATTCTGTCCTCGCTTATCAATATGCGGGAAAAGTCCAAATTCTTCAAACATCTCGAATACCTGGCCCAGGAGTCGCGGGGAGCGGCTTGAGAAGCAGAAGCCTATGTTCTTATACACCTTCTCCCCGATCTTGTGTCTATGCACGTAAAGGCAGCCATCTGTATCGACAAGTCCGCGGACACACGCGACGCGAAAATCGGGATCAGCATGTATCCAATCAGGGATCACCAGGCCTTGCTTCTTTATGGCTAGGCCCCTTGCTTCCCGCCGATAAGCGCGCTCACGCGGTCCTTCACCGGCGGGTGCGTCGCGAAGAGGCGCTCCACCCACTTTCCCGCGCGCGCGCCGAACGGGTCTCCTATGAAAAGGTGCGCGGTCGCGTGATTGGCCTTCTTCATCGGCATGCCGTAGCTGCCGATCTTCACGAGCGCGCGCGCAAGGCCGTCCGGATAGCGCGTAAGCAAGGCGCCGGACGCATCCGCGAGGTACTCGCGGCGGCGCGAGATGGCCATCTGGATGAGCTGCGCTGCGATCGGCGCCAGGATGAAGCCCACCACCGCGAACACCATGAAGAGCGCGCTCCCCTTCTCGTTCCCCTTGCCGCCGCCCATGTGCGCCATATGGAGGAAGATATCCGCGACGATGGCGATGAAGCCCGCGAGCACCACGGCGACCGTCATGAGGAGGATGTCGCGGTTACGGATATGCGAGAGCTCGTGCGCGATCACGCCCTCGAGCTCCGCCCGATCCATCATGGAGAGGAGGCCGGTGGTTACGGCTACCACCGCGTGCTTCTCGTTGCGCCCGGTCGCGAAGGCGTTCGGCGCGGGGTCCTGGATCACGTAGATGCGCGGCATCGGCATGCCGGCCGCGATGGAGAGGTTCTCCGTCACCGTGTAGAGGTCGAAGTGCTCAGCACGAGTTGCGGGCTTGGCGCCCGTGAGCGAGAGCGCCACCCGGTCCGAGAACCAGTAGCTGAAGAAATTCGTGAAGACGGCGATCGCCACCGCGACGTAGAGGAAAACGGACGTATCGTAGTACCACGACACCCCGTACCCGATGAGGATGACGAGGATGAGGAACGCGGCCATGAGGAACCACGTCTTCCAGAGATTCGATGAACGTTCGTGGTAGAGAGAAGGCATGGATTGGAGCGGCGATGCCGCAGGAACGTTTAGAAGGCAACCTTCACCGGCTCGGCTTCGGAAGGATTAGCGAGCTCGAAGAGGTCCATGGTAGCAAACGAGAATGTGTTCGCGATGAGGTTCCCCGGGAACGACTCGATGGCCGTATTGAGGCTCATGACGGTCGAGTTGTAGAAGCGGCGGGACGCCTGGATCTTGTTCTCGGTGTCGGAGAGCTCGCGCTGGAGCTCGAGGAAGTTCTGATTCGCCTTGAGGTCCGGGTACGCCTCGGAAACAGCGAAGAGTGACTTGAGCGCGTCCGTGAGCATGTTCTCGGCCTCGGCCTTGTGCGCCGGGTCGCCCGCGGCGCCCATAGCGGCGGTGCGCGCATCGGTGACCTTCTGGAAGGTCGCAGCCTCGTGGGTCGCGTATCCCTTCACCGTCTCCACGAGGTTCGGGATGAGGTCGTAACGGCGCTTCAGCTGCACGTTGATGTCGGACCAGGCTTCCTTCGCGCGGTTCACGAGGCTCACGAAGCGGTTGTACGAGAATACCGCCCAGAGCACGAGCACGGCGACGATGCCCAGGATAATGTAAATGGTGGTCATGCCTACATTTTATAACGTTGAGGGGGAAAGGCAACTGTGGTATAGCGGTAGCAGCCAAGCATAGGAGTACCTCATGACAGAAGCGAAGAAGCTGGTGTGGTGCCAGCTCTGGACCATCCAGGAGAACAAGCCGGGAAAGATCCAAGGCGAGTTCTGCACGCTCCATCAAAACGAGCGGGCGCGGCAGAGGTTCATCGACGAATACTGGAGGCGAATGCCCAAACGGGATCTTGACCAGTATGGGGCACCGACGTTGCAATCTGCGATGAAGGGCGGAAAAGTCCTCTTCCAGTGCGCGGTCGACGACCACACCTACCAGAGCGTCATTCAGAGCTCGCACGGCATCTGGTCGGCGACGGTCCCGATGGATTCGATCGAAACCGTGACCACCATCCCCGCCGAAGACCTGACGCCCTTCACTGAAGGCCTGGTTGCATAAGGAAACAGCCGCCCGCGATATTCTCGCGAGCGGCTGCATCTTTTTTACATTAGAAATCCATCCCCCCGCCCGCCTCCGGCGCTTCCTTCTTCGGCTCCGGCAGGTCTGCGATGGCCACCTCGGTGGTAAGCAGTATCGCTGCCGCGGAGACCGCGTTCTCGACGGCGCTGCGCGTCACCTTAACGGGGTCGATGATGCCTTCGTCGAGCATGTCCTCCACCATGCGGTCTCGCATGGCGTCGTAGCCGGCATAGGCCTTCCCTGCCTGCACCTGATCCACGATGGAGGCGGCGTTGTCCTTGCCGCAGTTGATCGCGATCTGCGCGAGCGGCACGGAGAGGGCGCGGACGACGATATCGTAGCCGGTGTTCTCGTCCTCGCTCAGCTTCTTGCGATCGGTCGCCGAAAGCTTCTTCGAGACCTTCGCGAGCGCAGTGCCTCCGCCCGGCACGATACCCTCCTCGATAGAGGCCTTCGTTGCCTTCACGGCATCATCGATCTTGTCTTTCAGATACTTCATCTCGGTCTCGGTCGCGGCGCCCACCTTGATCACCGCCACGCCGCCGGAGAGCTTCGCGATGCGCTCCTCGAGCTTCTCCTTGTCGAACTTCGAGGAAGACTGCTCGAGCTGGGCCTTGAGCTGCTCGATGCGCGACTCGATGTTCGCCTTCTTGCCCTTGCCTCCTACGAATACCGTCGCGTCCTTCGACGCGACGACGCGCGCAGCCTTGCCGAGCATGCCGATAGTCGCGTTCTCGAAGGTCGTGCCGGTGTCGCTCGAGATCACCTGCGCGCCCACGACCGCCGCGATGTCCGCGAGGAGTTCCTTCTTGCGGTCCCCGAAGCCCGGCGCCTTCACTGCGATGACGCTGAAGGTGCCGCGGAGCTTGTTCACCACGAGCGTGGTGAGCGCGTCTCCGCCGATATCATCGGCAAGGATGACGAGCTCCTTTCGGCCGGACTGCGCGATCTTCTCGATGAGCGGGAGGATCTCCTGGATGCTGCTCACGTTCTTGTCCGTGACGAGGATCGGGACGTCGCGCATCTCGGCCTCCATGCGCTCCGGGTTCGTGACGAAGTACGCGGATGCGTAGCCCTTCTCGATCTGGAGACCCTCGACGACCTCGTACGAGAGCTCGGTGCCCTGGGATTCCTCAACCGTCACCACGCCGTTCTTCCCCACCTTCTCGACGGTCTCGGCGATGATCTTCCCGAGGTCTTCCGATTCCGCGGAGATGGTCGCGACCTGCTTCACGTCGGCCTTGCCAGAAACGGGCTTCGCCATCTTCTTCAGCTCCGCGACGGCCGCATCGCGGGCAGCCTCCATGCCCGAGCGGATGGCCATCGCGTTCGCGCCCTTCTGCACGCGGGAGAGGCCTTCGTCTACGAGCGCCTCAAGGAGGACGGTTGCGGTCGAGGTGCCGTCTCCGGCGCCGTCATTGGTCCTGTTCGCGACTTCCTTCACGATGTCCGCGCCCATGTTCTCGAACTTGTCCTTGAGTGAGATCTCCTTAGCGATGGAGACGCCGTCGTTCGTGATGCGCGGGCCGCCGTAGGAGCGCTCCATCACCACGTTCCTGCCCCGCGGGCCGAGCGTGACCTTCACTGCGTGCGCGGCCTTGCCGATGCCGGCATGCAGCGCGTTGCGAGCTTCTTCACCGAAGAGGATTTGCTTAGCCATACAGTTATGTAACGATTAGCGTGATCTCTGACTCTGCGAGGACGTAGTATTCGATGCCGTTCACCTTTATCGGCTCGTCCCACGGCTTCTTGAAGAAGACGCGGTCCCCCACCTTCACGTCCATAGGGATGCGCTCGTCCCCGTCCTCGTTGTAGCGGCCAGGGCCCACTGCGACGACCGTGCCTTCGGCCGGCCGGTCCTTGCTTACCATGTCCGGGATGATGATGCCGGAAGCGGAGGTCTGCTCTGCCTTTTCGACAGGCTTCACGACTACACGGTCATGAAGCGGCTTTAGAGAAAGCGTTTTTGCCATGTTTTGATCCTTATTTTATTAAAGCGCCCAGATGCCGGAATTATACGCTTACGGGCATTGTGCGCAACGCGCGAGCATTCCCGCAAGTTATGGTATGGTGGAGCCCGAAACAGTACATGGAGGGTGCGATGAGTGCATTCATGTTAGACCATGAGGACGCGAAGAAGGCGCTCAAGCCCGCCTGGAAGCAGACTGGCGGAGAGGGGCCGATCTGGGAGCAAGCAAGAAGCAAGGTCAAGGCCCATTATGGCAATGACCTCATGATGACGGCTGCCCATTCGCTCGACCTCGAATCCAAGCAGAAGCATAGGTAAGGAGGGCGCGCAGCATACCCTGCGCGCCTTTTTCCGTTGCTTGCCCGCCTCCTCCCCCCATGCTATCCTTGGGCCTACAGATGCAGGCACTTGCGGCAGTATTGCCCTACACATTAATTGCGCTTTCCCTACTCCTCATCATCGGCATCGTCCTCCAGCAGCGAGGAGCGAGCCTGGGAGGGGCTTTTGGCGGTGACAATTACGCTTCGACGTTCTACAAGCGACGCGGCGCAGAGAGGTTCATCTTCATCGCGACCATCGTAGTCGCTATCCTCTACGTCGCGGGCGCTATCGCGGGCTTCCTCATCTAAATTACGCTTTATGCGAGATACTTTCTCGCGCATACGTCAGGTGCTTACGCGCGCGTACCCGGTACGCCCGCTCGACTCGCTTTCCGCATACATCGGCACGCTCTCCAAGGGGGATGCGCTCATCGCCGGGGTGCTCGGCGGGCTCGTGATGCTTTCGAGCGTCGGCAGCCTCTATGCGCTCGAACAATCAGTGCTCGTCTCCGAGCCCGCCTATGGCGGGACGCTCACGCAGGGCATCATCGGGTCTCCGCGATTCGTGAATCCCCTGCTCGCGCTCTCTGACGCGGACCGCGACATGGTGACCCTCACCTACGCCGGCCTCCTGAAGGAAGACGGAGACGGCACGCTGATCCCGGTGCTCGCGGAGAGCTATAGCGTTTCTGAAGACGGGAAGGCATACACGTTCGTCATCCGGGCGGACGCGGTGTTCTCGGACGGCTCCCCGGTGACGGCGGAGGACGTGGTCTTCACCATCGAGAAGGCGCAGGACCCGGCACTGAAGTCTCCGGAATACGCGAACTGGGCCGGCGTCCTCGTGCAGGCGACGGATACGCGCACCGTGAAGTTCACGCTCGCGAAGCCGTACGCCCCGTTCCTCGAGAACACCACGCTCGGCATCCTGCCGGCCCACCTCTGGAAGGACGTGCCGGTGGAGCAGTTCCCCTTCTCGACGCTCAATACGGAGCCGGTCGGCGCAGGGCCGTTCGTCGTGAACGATGTCGGCCGCAACGCGAGCGGCATCATCAAGGAGTACGAGCTCAGCGCGAACAAGAAGTATGCGCTCGGCAGGCCGTACCTCTCCCGCATCGACTTCCTCTTCTTCTCGGACCAGGAGGACCTCGCGGAGGCGCTCGCCGACGGCACCGTCGAGAGCGCGTACGGCATCCCGGGCGAGCACTCGATCCAGGCCCCGTATTCCCGCGTCTTCGGCGTCTTCTTCAATCCGAACGAGAATGCCGCGCTCGCCCGGATAGAGGTCAGGAAAGCGCTCTCGATCGCGATCGACCGGCATCACATCGTGAACGGCATCCTCGGCGGATACGCGTCGCCGCTCATGGGCCCTGTGCCTCCAGGCTCGGGCGTGCCGGAGATCCCGATCCCGGCCGCGGAGACCCGCATCGAGGAAGCGACCGACATCCTCGAGCGCAACGGCTGGGCATATGACGAGGAGCAGTTCGCATGGAAGAACGAGAAGGCGAACCTGGCTCTCTCGATGACCATCAAGACGTCGAACGTGCCGGAGCTGAAGGCGGTCGCGAGCGCGGTGAAGCAGGACTGGGAGACGCTCGGCGTGCCGGTCGCGATCGAGCTCTACGAGCCCGGCGATCTCACGCAGAACGTCATCCGCCCCCGCCAGTACGACGCCCTCCTCTTCGGGATGGTGGTCGGCCGGGACCGCGACCTCTACGCATTCTGGGATTCGGCGGAGCGCAACGATCCGGGACTCAACATCGCGATGTACACGAACAAGAACGTGGACGAGCTTCTCGAGAAGGCCCGCGCAGAGAGCGATCCGGACGCCGTTACGGCGGACCTCGCGAAGATCAACGAGCTCGTCGCGGCAGACTACCCGGCAGCCTTCACGCACGCCCCTGATTTCCTCTTCGCGGTACCCGAAGGGCTCCGCGGCGTCGAGCTTCCCCAGATAACCGCGCCATCGGATCGCTTCGCCAGCGTCGCGACCTGGTATCTTAGGACGGAGAAGGTCTGGCCATTCCTAGCTGATAGCAAGTAGTAGGGTGAATGCAGACGCATTGCCTCCTGCTCACTGTTAGTTAATTAAAAACATTTAGCATTTTCATTTATGTCACCAGCACCAGCACCGGCTCCGGCACCCCACCAGCCGTCCCGCCCCATGGGCCCTCGTCCAGACAGCGGGCGCCCGCCCCGCGAGAATCGCGGAGGAGAGCGCCGAGGAGGCGGTAACCGCAATCGCCGAGGAGGCGGTGGCGGAGGGGGCCGCCCAGGCGGGCGCAGCCGCGATATCCGCCGCATGCTCCGCCGTCCAGGTCCTCCGACCGCCAAGAAGACCGCGGATTACATCCCCGAGCCTGTCGCGCCGAACGTCGTCCGCGTCGTTCCGCTCGGCGGCGTGGAGGAAGTGGGCCGCAACATGTGCGCCGTCGAAGTCGGCAACGACATCTTCGTCGTCGATGCGGGCTTCCAGTTCGTGTCCGAGGACGCGAACCCGGGCGTCGACTACATCCTGCCGAACACCAAGTACCTCGAGATGAACGCGGACCGCGTCCGCGCCGTCTTCATCACGCACGGCCACCTGGACCACATCGGCGGCATCCCGTTCATCATGAACCGCTTCGGCAATCCGCCGATCTATACGCAGAACCTGACCGCGATCATGATCGCGAAGCGCCAGGAGGAGTACCCGGACATGCCGGCTCCCCAGCTCGTCGTCGTCGAGGTAGGGACTTCGGTCACGGTCGGCTCGACCAAAGTTAAGTTCTTCCCGGTCACCCACTCGATCCCGGATTCCATGGGCATCGCTATCGAGACCCCGTACGGCAATGTCGTCTTCACGGGAGACTTGAAGCTCGACCATGAGAACGGCGACCCGGCAGAGCATGAGAAGAAGAAATGGGGCGCGCTCGGCGCGGAGAAGAACCTCATCTTCATCGCGGACTCGACCAACGCCGAGAAGGACGGCTTCTCCATTCCGGAGCGCCGCGTGAACCAGACGCTCGAGGACATCGTGAAGACGGTGCCTGGCCGTCTCATCATCGGCACCTTCGCGTCCCAGTTCGAGCGCATGATCAAGATCATCGAGATCTCCGAGAAGCTCGGCAAGAAGATCGTCACCGAGGGCCGCTCGATCAAGACCAACCTCGAGATCGCGCAGAAGACCGGCCTCCTCAAGATCGACAAGGGCACGCTCGTGCCGTCGACCGAGATCGGCGACTACCCGCCCGATAAGATCGTCATCCTCGCGACCGGCGCGCAGGGCGAGGAGTTCGCGGCGCTCATGCGCATCGCGACCAAGCAGCACAAGTCCATCCAGCTGAACGACCGCGACACCGTCGTCCTCTCGTCTTCCGTCATCCCGGGCAACGAGATCTCGGTGCAGCGCCTGAAGGACAACCTCTACCGAAACGGTGCGACGCTCATCCATTACCGCTCGAGCGACGTCCACTCGACCGGACACGGCAACACGGGAGAGCTCGTGTGGATCAACAAGCAGGTCAATGCGAAGTTCTTCATGCCGGGCTACGGCTACTACTCGATGCTCTCCTGCCACGCGAAGGCGGTCGAGCAGGCAGGACGCCCGCGGGATCAGATCATCATCCCAGACAACGGCACGGTGATCGACATCATCGATGGCGAGCGCCTCTTCGTACATAAGGAGAAGGTGCCGTCTTCCCCGCTCGTCGTGGACGGCTTCTCCATCGGCGACATGCAGGAGGTCGTCATCCGCGACCGTCAGATGCTCGCCAAGGACGGCATGTTCGTGGTCATCGCGACCGTGAACCTGAAGACCGGCAAGCTCCGCAAGTCTCCGGACATCATCTCCCGCGGTTTCGTGTACCTCCGGGAATCCCAGGAGATGCTCAACCAGGCGCGTCTCCTCATCAAGAAGACCGTGGAGGACACGACCCAGGGCATGAACCCGGTGGACCTCGATCACGTGAAGAACGCGCTCTCGGATACTCTTGCCGGCTTCCTCTTCACGAGGACCAACAAGGCGCCGATGGTGATCCCGGTGCTCATCGGGGTGTAAGGTGCCCAGCAGTTACCGCAACCGCCGCCCGAGAGGGCGGCGGTTGCGTTTACCCAGGCCTTGGCGTATACAGCATACGGATCAACTTTCAAAGAGGTACCCCATGGACGCCGTTCTGAGCACCGATAGGAAGGCTGCGAAGCCATCCCCTGAAGACGTAAAGAAGAGCCTGCCCCTCCTCGTCGCGCTGGATAAGGAACACCTGTCGCCGCTCCTCCTGACCGCCATCCTCCGCAAGAGCTACGACGATACCGCTGCCCTGCTCAACGTCAAAAAGGGCACGCTCAAGTCGCGCGTGAGCCGGGCGAGAGCCGCGTTCCGGACCATGATCCTGGACAAGGATCGTGTCCCGCATATCGTTAACCTCAGCGGCTGGAACCAGGAACCGGCTGACGACCTGGCGAAAGCCAAGCGCATGGTCTACGAAGCCGCCCATGCGGACGTGCCGAGCCAAAAGACCCAGGAGTGGCTCCTGAGACTCGTGAAGTACACGCCGATGAATCCGCCGCTCGAGTGAATGAAAGACGGAAGTCTCTCGTTCACGCGGGCGGCTTTCGTTTTTTACCTGCTACAATACTCCCGATGCATCCACGCCGAGTTCTTTCGCTGGGAAATTTCTTTTCCTGTCTCCACTTCTATTTAATTCTCTATATCCTGTCGCCGTACCTGGCGACGCTTATCCCGGCCGAGTTCGCAGGCATCGTGATTGCGGCAGGAGCGGTCGTGACGCTCGGCGTCTTCCCGTTCGCACCGCGCCTCATGCGCATGACCGGCGCACGCAAGGCAGCGGTCGCGCTCTCCTTCGCGGAAGCAGTGATCCTCCTCATCCTTGCGCACGCGCCAATCGTCCCGCTCGCGATCGTCCTTGTCGCGCTCGCGTGCGCCATCTCCCCGCTCATCGCGTACCAGCTCGATATCCTGCTCGAGGCGACGGTAGCGGAGGAATCGGAGACCGGCCGCGTCCGCACCGCGTTCATCACCTGGGGCAGCGCCGCGCTCATCCTCTCCCCGCTCCTCATGGGCTGGATCCTCGACGGCACCGAACGATACGAGCTCGTGTTCCTCGCGGCGTCCGCGTCCCTCATGCCGTTCATCGCGCTTTTCGCACTCTCGCCGCTCCCGGAGAAAACCATGCCGCGGTTGCGGCACATGTGGTCTACGCTCGTCTGCATTTGGTACGATCGCAACGAGCGTTACACCGTGCTTGCGGCGTACATCCTGCAGTTCTTCTACCATGCGGCGCCGTTCTTCATCTCTCTCTACCTGCATGAGGTCATCGGGCTCCCATGGAGCACGCTCGGCTGGATGTTCACGGTGATGCTCCTGCCGTTCGTGCTCATCGAGTACCCGGCCGGCATGATCGCGGACCGCTGGCTCGGGGACAAGGAAATCATGATCTCCGGATTCCTCATCATGGGCGTCGCATTCGCGGCACTCGGCCTCGTCACGTTGCAGACGCCGCTGCTCATCATCCTCTTCATCCTCATCGCATCGCGCGTCGGCGCGGCGCTCGCCGAGGCGACCATCGAAGGCCACTTCTTCCGGTGCGTATCAGAGCGAGACGTGAATACGGTGAGCGTGTTCCGCATGTGCCGTCCGGTAGCGGCGCTCACCGCGCCCATCGCCGGCAGCATCCTCCTCTTCTACGGCGGCTACGGCCCGCTCTTCCTCATCACCGGAGCCGGCATCGCAGTGGTCGGCGTCCTCGTTTCCTATAAGATCCTCGACATCCGCTAGCGCGGCAGCCTGAATCGGCCGCTCTTGAGCTCCACCAGCCCGTCCTTCACTAAGGAAGCGAGTGCCGATTTAACGCGCACGCTGTCTGTCGAGGCGATGCTCGAGATGAGCTCTTCCGCCTTCATGGGGCCGTCAAGGAGATGACGGAGCAAGAGGCCACGGGTCTCCCTGAACGAACCCTTGAACGCGGACTGCTTGGCGTACCCTTTCACGCGCGCGTTGGTGCGCACACCCGCGCGCTTCAGATAGGAGCCGTAATCCATGAGGGCCGCGTTCCATTCCCGCGCCCTCCCCTTCGGCTTCGCGGACAGGAGCGCCTTCTCGATGTCCGCATCGGATACGGTCTTCCTGCTGCGGAAGAAGTGCCTGATGACCGCCGTGCGTATGTTCGTCTCTATGAAAACGGAATCGGTATCGTACGCGAATGCCGCGACGGCCCGAGCCGTGTATGGCCCGACGCCCGGGAGGCTCTCTATGCCCTCGATGGTGCTCGGGAACCTGCCTTTATGCTCCTCCACGATCCGCTTCGCGGCTTCGTGGAGCATCTTCGCGCGTCGGTTATAGCCGAGGCCCTGCCAGAGCGCGAGCACGTCGGCGAGCGATGCAGCCGCAAGGCGCTTTGCCGTCGGGTATGCCTTCAGGAACTTCTGGTAGTACGGGATGACGCGGTCCACTTGCGTCTGCTGCAGCATCACCTCCGAGACGAGGATCCGGTACGGGTCGCGGGTCTTCCTCCACGGGAGCCCGTGCCGGCCGTGGGCCTTATGGAAGCCCCATACCGTCTTCCGGAAGAGCTTCGCCCTAGCTGAGTTCGTAGACGACATCTTTGCGCTCGACGACGATCTTCCACTTGCGGCGTTTCGCATGCGCGTAGAGCTTCTGGTTCGGATTGAACGCGATCGGCGAATCGACGAGCTCGAGCATGCTGATGTCGCTCTCGGTATCTCCGACGCCGATGGATCCTTCGAGCGTGAGATTCTCCTTCCGCACCGCGCGCTGCAGTATCGCGGCCTTGTTGCGTATCAAATCCTCGTCCTCGACGGCCCCCGTGAAGCGGCCGGTCGCGCCGGTCTCGTAGAAATAGCCATAGATTTTGTCGAACCCTACCTCGAAGCCGAAGCCGTCCGCGATGAATTTCGGGGAGTGCGAGATGGCGAGGAGGAAGTAGCCTTTCTTCCGGAGCTTCTTCACGAGATCGCGCGTGTACTGATACACGCGGTCCTTCCGCTCCTCTACCACCTCTCCGGCAGCGAAGGCGACATCCTCGTACTTCACGCCCTTGAGCTGCTTGCTGAACACGGCGACGGCCTTCTCGATGTAGGTCTGGTAGTCCCCCTTGCGGTCCAGCCAGCGCATGCGTTCGCTCTCGAACGCGTGCCGCGTCTCCTTCGGGAAGACGCCGTTCTCGATCAGGCGCTCGAGGAGCTCGAGGAATAGGGACGAACGGAAGATGGTGCCGTCTATATCGAATACCGCTACCGGGCGCTTCTTATCCATACCCCCATGGTACCCCAAAACAGAAAACCCCACCAAAGGCGGGGTCTGTCTTTAGAAAAGCTATAAAGGACGGAGAGGTTCCGGGATCAGGAGGCCGGGTAAGTGCACTAGCATGCATACGACGATTGCCTTCATTAGGGAGCAATGACATCCACTCGGACCACCACTCGACACAGAAGACTGAAAATCGTCCCCGGGGTTGCTTGTACCGACATCCCTAAATCCCGGAACCTCTAGCGACAGCCTAAGCTCGACCGACAATAACGTCAAGTCGCCTTCGGCCAGCGCGTAAGCGCCTTCGGCCAGATCTTCGTAAGCGGATGCTGCGCGCAATCGTGCGGGCGCGCCGGGCATACGTAGCGCCCGTAGAGCACGAAGCCGTTGTTCACGTACTTCCAGTCCCTCTTCGGGATGAGCGCTTCGAGATCTTTCGAGATCTTCTTCAGATCATTCGAATCGGTAAGGTCGAAGCGCTTCGCGAACCGCTTCACGTGGGTGTCGGTCGGGATGCCCTCGTATATCTCGTAGAGCTCGCCGAGCACCACGTGGGCGGTCTTGTACGCGATGCCGGGCAACGTGACGAGCTCCGCTTCCGTGCGCGGCACCTTCCCTTTGAACTCATCCCGCACCAGCTTCGCCATGGCGATGATCGCCTTCGCCTTGTTTCGGTGGAACGAGATGGAACCGATCTCCCTATCCAGTTCTGCATACTCTGCCGAGGCAAAATCCTCCACCGTCTTGTATCTCTTGAAGAGATGCGCATCCGTCACCCGGTTCACGAGCTTATCCGTGCACTGCGCGGAAAGCATCACCGCCGCCACGAGCTGTATGGGCGTCTTGTAATGGAGCTCGGTCTCCGGGCGCGGGTATGCGCGCTTCAGGTACGAGACGATCTTCCGGGCGCGGGCTTTCCGTTCTTCCTGCTTCATTCGAACGAGAGCTCGTCGTCCCTGCCGAATGCGAGCGTGTACGCGAAGGAGACGATGGTGCCGGCTGCAGCGGCCATGAGCACGGAGAGGACGAGCCAGCCGAGGACGGGGATGAGCCCTACGACCGCGAGCGCGAGCATACCGAAGACGGCATCGCGCCAGAGGAAGGCCGTGCGCTTCGAGATGGTGCGCGAGAGCGCGGCTCCAGCGATGACGGCCGCGTAAAGGTATGAAAGGAGGAGCAGGAGGATGTACGCGGCAAGCAGGATGAACGCGACGATCGCCCCAGCGAAGGAGACGAGGAGCAGCAGGATGAGCACCGGCGACGCAACGAGCACCCCGAACCCGAGCAGCGTAAGGATGAGGAAGCGGTTGACGGACGACGAGAGCGTACGGTCCGCGACCGCCTGCGCGAACGACGGGAAGAGCCCGGCGACGAGGCCGGCCGCGATTACTGCCGCAAGGATGCGCACGAGGAAGAAGAGGAGCGCGCCGGCGATGGCGAAGGTCTGCGCCTCCTCGGTCGTAGGCAGGTACGAGCGCCCGGTGTACGTCACGGTCCCCGCGACGCTCGCGCCCTCAGGGATCTCGATCTGCTGCGGGGCGTCGTAGCTCAGGTTCCCTGCTATCACCGTGCCCGGAAGGAGCGTGATGCGGTCCGATGCGACGACGTCCACGTCCCCGTCGAAGGTGCCGGAGAGCGTGAGGTTCCCGGCGTAGACCGTGACCGGCCCCTGTGCTCCTCGGTCCATGGTGACATTCGCGCCGCCGATCCATGCGTATGCGGGAGAGGCGTGCACCGTGATTGAGCCGCCGACCGCGACGATGTCTCCGGCTACGTCCTCATCGATGGTGACGCGCGCGCCGGCAATGCGCAGGTCCCCGCCGATCGCCTTGCGCACGTCTACCGATCCGCCGATGAGCGTCGCGTCCCCCGTAACCGGTACCGAGACCACGAGACCTCCGGCGAGCGCGCTCAGGTCTCCCGCAACCGGAGCTGCGACGGTGAGGTCTGCCGCGAAGAAGTAGCCGTTGCCTTCCGGCGTTTCGGACACCACCATGGTCCGCGCGCCTTCTACGGTCGCGGCGGATGCCGCTCCCGGGAGAAGGAGGAGCGCGAGCACGGCAAGGAGGAGACGCTTCATACTAGGATTCGAGACGGGTTACCTCCCACTCCTGTACCACCGGGGCCGGGGCCCGGCGCACCAGCATGCCCGCGAGAAGGCAGATGAAGAGCGAGATGACCGCGGAAGCGAAACAATACATGCATACCGCCTTGATGAGGAAGACCTGGATGCAGACGAAGACGATGGAAGCGAGGAGCCCGAGTATGCCGAGCGCATTCATGCTGCGGAAGATCACCTGACGCGGCCTCCAGAACGCGAGCGCGGCAAGCACGAACATGAGGCCGTAGAAGAAGACGCCGTACAAGGCGAGCGGGATGCCGAACGGGTTCGAGTACGGGCTCTGGGCGACGATGTTGCAGCCGTCCATGACCCCGCCCACGTTGCAGACGAGCGGCGTGTCCGAGAGCGCGCTCTGGGTCAAGTACCAGGAATCGGCGATGCCGAGGAACGCGAGGACCAGGATAAGCGTGAGGAGGATTCGGTTGGCCATGTAGAGGGTATGGTATCCCGCAATTTGAGCGCGGGCAAATGGTAAAATCAGGGTATGGATGAGGAAGAAATCAAGCGGAAGCTGAGCGCCGAGGAGTATCACGTGCTTCGCGAACGAGGCACGGAAGCCCCTTTCTCCGGCGCCTATGTCGACAACCATGAGAAAGGCGCGTACCGCTGCAAGGTATGCGGGAACGAGCTCTTCGGCTCTGACACGAAATTCGATTCAGGCACCGGCTGGCCGTCCTTCACGGACCCGGCGGTCGCGGAGAACGTAGGGACGCGTCCAGACGGGAATCGTACCGAGGTATTCTGCAAACGCTGCGGCAGCCATCTTGGACACGTCTTCGACGACGGCCCGGCGGAAACCGGCGGGAAGCGCTACTGCATCAATTCGGTGTGTCTGGCGTTCGAGAAGGAGGCGTAGGCTCGAGATCCGGAATATTCATGTCGGCAAAAATCTGGACCGCGTATGCGAGATATTGCGGGGCTGTCTGCGGGTTCATGCCGTACTGATGGGCCCTGATGATCGCTGCAGCGAGCTCTTGCGTACTCGCACCTTCCGCGATCTTCTCGGATTCGGCATGCTGGATGGCGGTGCAGTCCCGCATGATGACCAATGCTTCCATGTACACCTGCATAAGCGCTTCTGGAGTAAGGCCCGGGTATGCTTCGCGCACCTCGGGCTTTTCGAAAGACGGGCGCATCTGGTCGCAGATCATCTTGAGCTCCGGAGACTTGCTATAGGGCCGCTCACCTTCTTCCCGCTTCTTGCGTGCGTATTCTCCGAGATCCGTACTGGCCGCCTTTTTCTCCGGCCCTTCCATGCTAACGGACGAAGAACGTCGCCCGGACCGTGACCATCACCCGCTTCTCGATGGTCATTGTGTCGTAGCTGCCGTAGTCGGCGACATCGGTGGAATTAGGTGCGAGCACCTGCACCACGCCGGTAGATGCGGACTGGAGGCGGCCGACGGACTGCCCCGTGCTCTCGGCGATCTGCTCGGCGCGCGCCTTCGCATCCTCGACCGCCTTGCCGACGAGCGATACGCGTATCTCCGGAAGCGTCGAGATGTAGTACTGGGGATCGTAGACCTGGAGGAGGATTCCCTGGCTCGAGAGCGAGGTGATGTTCTGCGAGAGGCGCTGGATACCCTCCGGATCGCTTGAGTTCACCGTCACGTCCTGGCGGACCGCGTAGCGCTTCGGCGCGTTCGCGTCCTGGTTGTATGAATAATCCTGATCCGTGTGGAGAGTGCCGATCTGGATGTCGGCTTCCGCCACTCCCGCATTCGTGAGATACGCGATGACGCGTTGCACGTCGCTGCCTACCTGCGCGGTAGCCGCGCCCACCCCGCCTTCGGTTGCGTAACGCTGGGCCGTCACCGTCCACTTCACGGTATCCGCGGTGGCCTCAATCTCTGCGGAACCCGTCACCGAGAGCGTATTATTCGCGTTCTTGATGGACAGGGCTGTCCCCGACGCGATGAGGCCAACGACGATGAGGCCCGATGCGAGCAAGATGCCGAGCGGCACGAACTGGTTATTGAGGAATGTTTCTTTCATACTGCTAATCTACCACGCCAGCCTTTCCCGCAGGAAATTCCCGGTCTATCGCTTCGCGCACAAGGGATTCGAAGCGGCCCTTCCCCTGCTGGGCAGCCGGGTGCTCACCGTTGACCTGATGCTCTGCGAAGCCGAGAGTCTCGTCCTCGGCCTTGAGGCTGAGGCCGTTCTGCTTCTTCCAGACCCGGAGCGCCAAGCTGGGGTCAGCGCCCTTGTAGTAGATGATCTTCGACGGCCTCCGGTCCGGGTGCTTCGCGAAATACCGTTCCCAGTACTCCTCCGATGAGATCGCATCCTTGGCCTCGACGAAGCGGATCCCTTCCTGCTCCAGGAGCGAGTCGATCGCCTCCTCGATCGCGTGCTCCGCGTCGTCCTTGCCTAAGCCGATCGCGAAGGAGAAGAAAGCCCCATAGGAGAGGAGCGCGCTCTGAAGGCGCACGTCGGTGATGCCCATCGCTTTAAGCTCTTCGCGCAGCGGGATCATGGTCTCGGCAACCTTCTCTCCCCGGGTCTTGAAGGAATGTTCCTTGAGCGAATCCCACGCATCCGGCGATGGAATGTCCGACTCATGTATCCCGGCGAGCGCTTCCGTCATCCTCTCCGCGAGCGGCACGAATTCAGGTCGGTTGATCCATTGCTTGATGAGCGGGATAGCCTCGTTCGGCTTCGGCTCCTTGTCCGGGGTGAGGTGGTAGCGAGAACCGGTAGCCGCGTCCACGCGCGCGTCCTTAGGTATGAAGACCAGCCCCGCATCGAGGTCCATGCCCTTTTGCTCCTTATCCCAGACAGACACGTCGTTATGCATGGTCTCGTTGCCCGCGGTAAGCCGGTTCTGGAACCGGTACTGAGACGCGATGAACGCGGACGGGTACGCCACGAATATTTCGTTCCCGCGCTCCGATCCGTAGAAATGATCTGCTACCTCCTCCGCGGCGAAGTGCGCCGCATTCCGGTCCGGATACCGGTAGAGCTCGCGATCGAGCGCCTCGAGCGCCTGCTTCCTGTTCTGCGGAGGACCTCCCACCTCCCGGCCTATGAGGCCGATAAGCGCATCCTGCTTCTGCGCTTCGGCAAGCGCAACCGCAAGCGGCGCATGGAGACGGCCGGTCTCAAGCATCTTCTCGAAGCCGTCATGAAATTCGCTCTTCCCTTCGAAGTGGTACGCCATGCCGTTATGATCCCGGATGCCCTGCCGCGTGACGTGCGTCACCATCTCGGAGGGGAACCGCCTCATGAGGAGGCCGTACTCTTCTGTAGAGAGAGACGCGAGATGCTCCTCGGTGAAAAGCGCGCTCACCTCCTCCTTCGAATACGGCGTCTCAGCCCAGCGGCGCTTCTCGCGCTCATAGAACGAGTCGATATACTTCTGGTTCTGCTCATTGCTATTATATGCGCGAAAGATGGTGGAAGTCTCCTCCCTCTCCTGCTTCGCGATCTTCAGCGATTCCCGCACTTTCTTCATCTTGAAATAATCGAGTACCTTCACGACATACGAGCCGCTGTTGTACTCATCGAGCGCTCTATTGAGGGCCGCGACCTGCTCGCCTCTGGCCTTGACCATCTCCTTCGCATGCCCCTTCATCCGGCGCTGATCCCGGATATGCTCGGCCACGACCTGCCGCCCCTTCGGGTCAGTCTCGCGAGAGAACTGACGTATGAACGCCGGCGCGTCCTTCAGTTCCTTCTTAGATGCTCCGGGCAATCCTTCCATGCTAGATATGGCACACCGCGTTCGGATGCTTCTCGAAGTACCGCTGATGGTATTCTTCTGCCTTCCAGAACGTCGAGGCCGGCATGATCTCGGTGACGACGGTCTTCGGGTACGCCTGCTCCTGGAGCTCCACCTTCACCTTCTCGGCGATCTCCCTTTGTGAATCATCCAAATAGTAGATGCCGGAACGGTACTGGGTTCCTACGTCCGGTCCCTGCCGGTTGAGCTGCGTCGGGTCGTGGATGGCGAAGAAACGGCGGACCAGGCGCTCGTAGCTCACCTGCTCCGGATCATAGGCGACCTCCACCGCTTCGGCATGCCCGGTGGCGCCTGAACAGACCTGCTCGTACGTCGGGTGTTCGGTGCTGCCGGCCGTATAGCCCGACACCGCGTCCGTGACGCCCGAGACGTCCCGGAACGCCTTCTCGACGCCCCAGAAGCAGCCGGCCGCGAAGATTGCTTTCTCCATGCGGCTATCGTACCATCCGGACAGTCAGCCCTTTCTGAGGACGAGGCACCTGCCTGAAGATACCCCTCGGTATCTTGTCGCAAGCATCCGCTCGCGACTTACTCATCACAGAAAATATATGCCTATATTCTCTGCTATCGGTTTCGGCCTTATGTTACTCGTCCTCAGCACGTTCATGCATCCGGTCTTCGTAGAACTCGAACGCACCGCCGTCGCATTCCTCACTGGCGCCCGCATCTCCGCAGAAGCAGCCGCCCAGATCGCAGGATCCGCCGCTGCCATCCGATTCCCCGAAGAATAACCGCGCACGGCCGAACCATATATGGTTCGGCCTATCGCTTTATATAGTGAAATGGTTGGTCCCCGTGTCCTCCCTTCCTTGCACCTCGTGCTCGTGGAGGCCGAAGTAGTGGCCGACCTCGTGCCATACGGTCTCACGCACGGCTTCCGCCACTGCGTCTTCGTATGAAAGATTCCTCGCCTCCCTGAGCCGCTCCGCTTCCGCAAGGAGCGGGAGGCGGTAGAGCGTGATGGTGTCCGGCAACGTCATCCCGATGCCGTACAGTTCCCCGCGCTCGCTCGCCGGGATCCCGCGATAGAGGCCGAGGAGCGTGTCTCCTCCCTCGAGCGCCTCCTCCTTCCGCGTCGCCTCGTCCGGCTCATCCTCGATGAGGAGCGCGACGTTATCTATGCGCCCCCGGAACTTCTCTGGGACCCGGCTCCATTCCCCTTCCACTACCCTCCTGAACGTTCTCTCATCCATAAGGTTCGGCATCCTTCCTGAAGCGCGCCCTCCAGCGCTCGTGCCAGGCGGCGAACACGCCGCCGCCCACGATCGCGAGGAGCCCCCAGAAGAACACGTGGCGCGCGACCTCGAAGCCGGCGACGAACAGGAGGAACGACTCGTGGTAGCGCATGCCGAGATAGTAGACGATCGGGATGTAGATGCAGAGCGCGACGAAGTCCACGAGGAGGAACGGTCCCCAGGACGCGCGGTTGAGCCCGGCGTACACGGGCGCGATCATGCGGAGGCCCGTAATGAACCGCATGATGAACACGGCTCTGAGCGGATGGTCCGGAGAGAACACCCAGGTGCGCTCGAGGCCGAGCTTCACGAAGCGGTCATGGATGCCGGTCGCGTAATTGGAGCCGACGCGCGCGAGATAGAAGAGGATGGAATCCCCGATGAGGAGGCTCATAATGCAGAGCGGGATGCCGATATGCGCGGAGAGGAGCCCCTTCGCGGTGAAGTAGCCCCCGGTGAGGATGATGAGCTCCTCGGGGATCGGGAGCACGAGCCCCGAACCGATGAGAGACAGGGACATGCCCGCGTAGCTGAGTTCCTTGAGGAGCAGGGCCTCGATGCCGATCATGCGGCAAGTATAACGCGGCACGCGCCCTTGCGGGCGCGTGCATTGGCGAACCGATCCTTCCTGACTACTCGGTCTGCGCCTTAATCTCCGCGACGATCTCGGCATAGAACTGGGCCGGCGTCATCGCGTAGAGGAGCTTCTTGCCGATCACGACCGCCGGCGTGCCGTTCACGCCGAGGCTCGCGCCTTCCGCGCGATCGGCGTTCATGAGGTCGTTGTACTCAGCCTTCTTCTCATTCATGAGCGCGGTGACCTTCGCCACGTCGATGCCCGGGATGGTCTTCGTGAGCTCCTCGATGGAAGCGAGGTCCCCGAAGCCCTGGTCTCCCTCATGGTCCTGCGCGCCGAACATAGCGGTAAGCCATGCGCTGTACTGGTCCGGGTAGAGCTCCCACACCGCGCGAGAGAACTCAGCGGCTACTTGGGAATCCTGGCCGAGGAACTGGAAATCCTTGAATACCACCTTGAGCGTGCCGTTGTCCACGTACTCGGCGAGCTGCGGGAGGACTACCTGATCGAACTGCTTGCAGAACGGGCACTGGTAGTCGAAATAGAGCGCCATGGTTACCGGAGCGTTATCCGCTCCTACGTACGGCGAATCCGAGACGTCCACCTTCTCGATGTCCGCTGCAGACGGCTGGACGGCTCCGGGGCCGACATTCGTGGTAGCGGCTCCTGAGCCGAATACGTACGCTGCCGCAAGGATAACTGCTCCTACGAGGACCGCGATCGGGGTCAAGTAGGTCTCCATGAACGATTTATTGGTATCCATATGATGCTATTTATGTAAGGGTCCGCTAAGGATACCATAATGAAAAACCCGGCAAGGAGCCGGGTTTTTCTTCTGTTTTAGATGAAGGTGAGCGCTCGCCCGACCTTGCCTGCGCGGCCGGTTCGGCCGATGCGGTGCACGTAATCCTCGTAAGTGTTCGGGATGTCGTAGTTGATCACGTGGGACACGCCCGAGATGTCGAGGCCGCGGGCCGCGACGTCGGTCGCGACGAGCACCTGGACATGGTCGCGCTTGAAGAGGTCGAGAGCCTTGAGGCGGTTGCCGTGGGTTTTGTTCCCGTGGATCGCCTCGGCCTTCACGCCGCGGTGGGCGAGGTCCTTCGCGAGGCGCTCGACGCCGTGCTTGGTGCGTCCGAAGACGAGCACCTTCGAGAATTCGCGATCCGCGAGCATGTTCACGAGGACGTCAAACTTGTTCTCGCCCGGGCGGACGCGGACCACGTCCTGATCGATGGTGGCCGCGGTGTCGCGGGTCTTCACCGATACGCGGACCGGGTCCTTGAGGAACTCGCCGATGAGCTTCTCGATGTCGCGGGAAAGCGTCGCCGAGAAGAAGAGCGTGTGGCGCTGTGCCGGCATCTTCGCCATGATGAATCGCATATCAGCGATGAATCCCATGTCGAGCATGCGGTCTGCCTCGTCGAGGACGACGGCCTGGAAGTCGTTCACGTTGAGCGCGCGGCGTTCCATGAGGTCCTTGAGGCGTCCCGGCGTACCGATGACGAAGCTCGGATGGCGGCGGAGTGCCGTCATCTGCGGGCCGATGCCTGCGCCTCCCACCGCGATGGTCGCGGAGAGGGAGAGCGTACGGGCGAAGCCCTTGAACTCCTCGTTGATCTGCACGGCGAGCTCGCGGGTCGGCGCCATGACGAGCACGCGCAGCCCCGGGTTCTCGATCACCCTGTGGATGAGCGGGATGAGGAACGCGCCAGTCTTGCCGGTACCGGTGTTCGCGAGGCCCACGATGTCCTTGCCCTCAAGCACGGCCGGGATGGCCTGGTCCTGGATCGGGGTCGGGTGCACGTAGCCCTTATCGGTAAGGTTGCGCAGGATGCGCTCGTTGAGCGAGAGCGTCGCGAAGGTGTGCGTCGGGACGTATTTCGGCGCGTCCTCGATCGGCGCAGCCTTGTTGATGAACTTGTTCACGTCGATATTCTGTCCCGGATTGTTGCGTCCGCGGCTCGATGAGCCACGGCGGTTGCCTCCCCCGAAGGACGGGCGAGTGAACTTGGCAGGGCCGCCGAAACGGCGGGGACCTCCGGATGAACGGCGGGGACCGCCGAACGACTTGCTTTCGCCTCCGGAAGCATCCTTCCAGGGCGTACGGTAAAACGTTGCCATAATGATATTGGTTTAGGTGTCTCGATCCGTCAGCGGGCGGAGAGACTCTGTTGTAAGCACAACGCGTCTTTGAGAGTTTTCATCCCTGAGTGCTGAATGGGATGGTCTCGAGATGCTCTCAAGACGGCAAAACCTATAGGCGAGCTGTTAACCACAGAGTAACCTACTGGGTAGGGTTTGTCAATGAAAAAGCCGCGCATTCCGTAAGGAAGTGCGCGGCTTGGTTTGGGGTTGAAGGATCAGGTGGTCGGGACAGTCGCATCAGCTTCCGGCTTCTTCTCGGCGGCCTGCAAAATCTGGTACATGCCGTTGAAGAAGCCCACGACGCCGATGATGACCAAATATACCCAGTCGATCCGATCCAGGAGGCGCGTGAAGCAGAGTCCCACGACGGTCGCCCACATGAAAGCGATCATCGAGGCGAGGCCGAAAATCGGGACCTCGTCCTTATCCAGCTTCACGCCATTGTCATGCCGGATGCAAGTGATGATGGCACCGCAGAGCATGACGACGGCCACGATGAACGCGCCATAGGCGACGAGTTTGCCGAGGTCATACGTCCAGTAAGTGTTCCAGCCGTGCCAGAGCGAGAACACGAAACCGAAGAAGCCCAGGCTCATGATGCCGCCAGCGACGGCTTCAAGATCCTTAAAATTCTTTCTCATCAGGAATCTCCCGTAAGTTGTTCCGAAGGCACAGCGCCCACTGTATACAATAATACGCCTTTTCGGCGTATTTGTCAAGCTATAAAACGGCGTATTCGCTTAGTCCTTCCGGCGCGCCTTCGCGCGCTCTGCGTCGTTCAAAAACTGCTTGCGGAGGCGGACCGAGGTCGGCGTGATCTCGAGGTACTCGTCGTCCGTCATGGTCTCGAGGCCGCGCTCGATGGTGAGCTCGAAGTGCGGCACGAGACTGATCGCCTCGTCGGTACCGGACGAGCGGACGTTCGATTGCGCCTTGCCCTTGGTCGGATTCGCCATCATCTCCTCGCCCTTCGAGGTGTTGCCGATGACCATGCCTTCGTAGACCTCGGTCGCTGGGCCGATGTAGAGCATGCCGCGGTCCTGGAGCGTCGCGAGCGAGTAGCCGAGGGACTTCCCCGTCGCCATGGAGATCATCGAGCCCACGACGCGCTTTCGGATCTCTCCCGCGTACGGCTCGAACGCGACGAAGCGCGAGGAGAGGATGCCCTCGCCGCGCGTATCGATGACGAACTGGTTGCGGTAGCCGAGGAGGCCGCGCGTCGGGCCCTTGAGCGTGAGGCGGACCTGGTTGTTGTTCTGCACGAGGTTCTGGAGCTGGAAGCCGCGCATGCCGAGCTTCTCGATGATCACGCCCTGGAATTCGGACGGGGTGTCGATGGTCGCCTCCTCGAACGGCTCCATCTTCACGCCGTTCTCCTCGCGGATGATGACCTGCGGCTGGGATACCTGCATCTCGTATCCCTCGCGGCGCATGTTCTCGAGGAGGATGGCGATGTGGAGCTCGCCGCGCCCGGACACCTTGAAATTGTCCGCGCTGATGAAGTCCACCTTGAGGCCGACGTTGATCTCGAGCTCCTTCTCGAGGCGCTCGCGGATCTGGCGGCTCGTCACGTACTTCCCTTCGCGCCCGGCGAATGGAGAGTTGTTCACGAGGAAGGTGAGCGAGATGGTCGGCTCGTCCACTGCGATCGCCGGAAGCACCGGGGCATCCGCGTCAGCAGCGATGGTCTCGCCGATGTAGATGTCCGGGAGTCCCGCGATGAGCGTGATGTCTCCGGCCGATGCCGACTCGGTCTCGATGCGTTCGAGGCCCTTGAAGGAGAAGAGCTTGGTGATCTTGCCCGTGCGGCTCGAGCCGTCCGGCTTCTTTACGAAAACGTTCTGTCCCACCTTGATAGTGCCCTTGTATACGCGGGAGATGGCGAGGCGCCCGAGGAAGTTGTCGTAGCCGAGGTTGAACGGCTGCGCAAGGAGCGGGAGCGCCGCGTCTCCTTCGGTGTTGGCTGCCGGCACGTGCTCGAGCACGGTGTCGAGGAGCGGAGTGAGGTCCTTGCGCTCGTCGTCGAGCTTCCTCATGGCGACGCCCTCGCGGCCGATGGCGTACACCACCGGGAAGTTGGACTGCTCATCGGATGCGCCGAGCTCGAGGAAGAGCTCGAGTACGTCCTCCTCGCACTTGTCGGCGTTCGCCGCCGGCTTATCCACCTTGTTGATGACGACGATCGGCTTCAGGCCGAGCTCGAGCGACTTCTTAAGCACGAAGCGGGTCTGCGGCATCGGGCCTTCCTGCGCGTCCACGATGAGGAGCACGGAGTCGATGGAGCGGAGCACGCGCTCCACTTCAGAGCCGAAGTCCGCGTGGCCCGGGGTGTCCACGATGTTGATCTTGGTGCCCTTGTACTCCACCGCCGCGTTCTTCGAGTAGATGGTGATGCCGCGCTCGCGCTCGATGGTGTTGCTGTCCATGGATACGCCGACCGCCGCCGCTCCCGTCTGGTTAAGGATAGCGTCGGTCAAGGTAGTCTTGCCGTGGTCCACGTGCGCGATGATCGCGATATTCCTGATCTCCATAAATAAAAAGGGGCCTTGGGGCCGTTGGAAATAGAATACCCCAGAACGGCCAAAGCCGCAATTATCTGAGATGCCGGTCTATATTCGTGAGGTGCCCCTTGTAGCTCGGGGAGCAGTAGATCTGCCCGCTGTTGTCATGCAAATAGAAGAGGCAGTTGGTCTCCTCGGGATTCAGCACCGCGCGCACGGCCTCCACCGACGGCTCGGCGATCGGGTGCGGCGGGAGACCATAATGCTGGTACGTATTGAATGGCGAGTCCAGGTACTTGTCCTCGGACAATACCTTCCCCCACCATCCGTCCTCCTGATTCCCCTTTATGTATTGGAGCGTCGCGTCGACCTGGAGCTTCATACCGTTTTCGATACGGTTCCAGAGGATGCCCGCGATGAGCGCGCGATCAGGCCCTGCGGCTTCGCGCTCGATGAGAGACGCCATGATGAGCACGGTCTGCCACTTGATGCCCTTCTCTGCGGCCTCCTGCGCATACGGCATGAACACTTCCGAGAATCGCTCGCGCATGCGGGACGCTACCTGCGCCGGCGTCTGGTCCGACGGGATGAGATAGGTGTCCGGATAGTAGACGCCCTCGACGTAGCTCGGCGACGGGTTGGTGTCCACGCTGAGCCACTGCTCCTTCTGCTCGCGGGTCCAGGAGAGCTGCTTCGCGAGGATCTCCGCGATCTGCTCTTTGCGCACGCCGCGCGGGATGGAGATCCACGCGAGGTACGGGGACTCAGCGAGCGTCTTCGCGACCACGAGCGTATCCATGGAGGATGAGAGCTTGTATCCGCCCGGGCGCACGTCATGGATGCCCGCCGCGCGAACATACGCGAGCTTGAACGCCCATTCAGCGCGGATCAGGTTCTGGCTCTTCAGCTGCTCGGCGACCTCGCTTATGGACGAGTCCGGCGTGACGATGAATTCCACCTTCGTCTCGTCGCGGCTGACCGGACCGAAGATGGATGAGTATGAAAATGCGGCGAGCGTGACGAGGAGCGCAAATGCGAGAGCGATGTACAGCGGCTTCGTATAGGATCGCGCGTGCATGGTCCCCTATTCTAGCCCGGACCGCGCGGTTTCTACAAAGCCGCGGAAGGTTCCTCGATGGATCCGCTCTCTACCTGCGCCTGAATCTCGGCAGCGATCTCGATCGCGCGCTTGAAATCATCCGCTGCGGCATCGGTCTCGCCGATAAGCAGCTGCGCCTCCGCCTTCACCATGAGGCTCGCGAGCTTCGCGAGGCGCGCCTCGGCCTCCGCCATCAAGGAATCCTCGAGCGTGCTCGCCGCGGCCGTCGTCGAGGCGAGGAGGAAGGCCTCACGCGCGCGCATGGAAAGGTCGCCGATATCCTCCTCTGCCTCTTCCTCCACGACATCCGCCATGAGAGACATCATCATCGGCGCCTCCTTCGCAGAGCGGGCCTGCATCGCGATCGCTTCCGGAGCGACATCAGCGGCCGCATCGGCCTCCATGCCCGCGGATTCTCCGGCCACCTGCACGACGAGGTCTCCGGAGGCGCGCATCGCGACCGGATTCGCGGTCTTCTTCCCGGCCGCAAGGATGGCGTTGCCCTGATTCGCGACCGCGGTCGAGAAGCTCGCCGCGATGCGATCCTCGGAGATCGGGTTCTCCCGCCCGATCTTGCGGGCGATCTCATCGATCGCCTCCCGGTGCGTGCGGACATCATCCGCGAGCGCAAGACCGGTCTCGGCCGTAAGCGTGCCGTTGGTGGTGAGCGCCTCCGCTTCCGCAAGGCGCGTCGTCGCGATATCTGCGTGCCACGCGACCTTCGCTCCGTCCGAGAACGCGATCGCTCCCTGCGCCGGCTCCGTGATGCCCACCTTCACCGAATAGAGGAGGTCTCCCGGCAGCGAATACGTGGACGCGTACGCGGTGCCGGTGAACGCGAGCACCAGCGTGAGGAGCCCCGTGAGCGCGAGGCGCGGGATGAGGAACGCGCTGAAATCGAACGGGGACGGCACCGGCTGCATCGCGGCAAGCACCGATTCCCGGATGCGCGAACGCTCCGCGCTCGAGAGGCGGATGGCAGCAGCGTGGTTCTTCAGCTCGTCGGTGAATCGGGTCATGGTGTTTCAAATAGGGTCTTCAGGGCTTTGAGCGCGCGGTGGATGCGGACGGAGACGAGGTTCTCCGAGACGTCGATGCGGACGGAGATCTCCTTGGGGCTGAGACCGTCCACGTACCGGAGCGTGAGCACTTCCGCGTACTGGGGCGGAAGCTCCGGCAGCTTCTCGATGACCGCGCGGGCGTCGAGACGGTCTGTCGCGGCTTCGACCGTGTTGGTCTCATCCATAGGCAGGAACGCGTCGCTCGCCGTATCCTCGTCCTCGATCATGGCGTCGAGCGAATGCGCCTTCTTCCGGCGGTATTCGTCGATGATGAGGTGCCGGAGGGTCCGGTACAGGAACGCGCGCATGTCATGGATACTGTCCGCCCTCGAATACGCGAAGGCGCGCAGGAAGGTCTCTTGCACGGCGTCTGCCGCCCGCTCGCGATCCGAGAGGCGGAAGAACGCGTGCCGGAACAGCTCGTCGCCATAGAGCGCGAAGGCTTCCTCGAAGGAGCGTTGCCTATCCTTCATATAAGACGGCGGCTGCCTGTGTTTCTTTCACCTGCATGTCCCACATTATACGGCGAACCGCCCGCGTCCGGTATGGAGCGCGGGCGGTTCAGGGGCGGGATATTAGTTGCTTGCTTCTGCTTCTGCGTCGGCAGATGCTGAAACGTCAGCTTCGAACTGCGCCTTCATGGCGCGGTGGAGTGCGGCGAGGGCGCGAGCCTTCGCCTGTGCATCCATGCTTGCGCCTTCGGAGAGCGTTGCGCGGACTTCTGCGGTAGCGCTGGCCTCGAGCGCCTCGTGCTCAGTGCTCATGAGGAAGCGGTACCACGGGTAGCGGACGCTCACGTTCCCCTGCGCGTCGACCGTAGCGGTCGCGGTGACGAGGATCGGGAAGATGCCGAAGAGGTGCGCGCGCTCGTCGTACTCGATGGACACTTCGTCGTCCGATACGTTCACGTCCTGCACGCGCTCGTCGGATGAGACGGTCGCCTCGGCGTACGTTTCGAGATCGGCGTCGGTGCGGACAGTGAGCGGATCGATGACCGCACTCACCGAGCCGGTGAGGCCAGTGTCGGAATCGGTATCAGTGCTATCAGACGACGTCGCTGTGTCGTCGCCGACATTGATGTCGACGTTCGCAGAGGTGCTGGCATTGCCTGAGCTGCCGTTTGCGCCAGCTCCTGCGCCGAGATCGATGGTCTGGGCGAATGCCGGGGCGGCGAGCGCGAAGGCCGCGATGAGCGCAGCCGCGCGGGTAAGGGTTGTTTTCATAGATAGTGAGTTAAAGGTGGCTAGAACGGATTCTCTCCTCGGATAATCCTGACGAGCACGATGATGATCGCGATCATGAGGAAGAAGTGGATGAACCATCCGAGGGTATAGACCCCGATGATTCCCAGGAACCAGAGGATAAGCAGGATTGCGGCGATAGTGAGCAGCATACGGGATTGGTCAGATAGTCAGGTTGGGTGCTAAACGCCCATGCTTACTATAGGCTCCCGCCCATGAAGGGATGATGAGCTAGTAGCGTCGGCCGAAATTGTCTACCAGGGAGCGGAGGTAGTCCGCAAGATCGCCGAAGCCCGGGACGATGCCCATGATGGAGAGGATCCAGCCGAGCGCCAGCGCGCCGAAGATGCCGCCCAGGAGCACTCCCACTCCCTGGAAGATGCCGTTCGTGAACGAGCGGCGCGGGTTTGCCGTGCGCTGTTTGATCTCCTCGAGCTCTTCCTGGATGGTCTCGAGCCGTTCTAGCCCCTCTTCGATCGCTGGTTCCATGTTCCCGCCATAATAGCGTATAGTGCCGATATGAAGAAAGGCGGCATCCGCATCAACCAGTATCTCGCCCAGCAGAACTACGCGACCCGCCGGGGCGGAGACGAGCTCGTGACCAAGAAGAAGGTCTTCATCAACGGCCGGCTCGCCGTGCTCGGGGACCGCGTCCAGGAAGGCGACGTGGTCGAGGTCCGGAACGCCCAGCCGAAGAAGTTCAAGTATTTCGCATACAACAAGCCGCAGGGCGTCGTGACGCACACGGCTGACGACGGAGATGAGGACATCGCGGATCGCGTGGTCGAAGACCCGAACCTGAAGGACACCTTCCCGGTCGGCCGCCTCGACAAGGATTCGTACGGCCTCATCATCCTCACCAACGACGGCCGCATCACGGATCGCCTCCTGAACCCGAACCGGGTCCACGAGAAGGAGTACATCGTGCAGACCCGGGAGAAGCTCCGCGAGAGCTTCAAGAAGCATATGGAAGCGGGCGTGAACATCGAGGGATACGAGACCAAGCCTGCCAAGGTAAAGAAGCTCGGGGATACCCGTTTCTCCATCGTCCTCACCGAAGGAAAGAAGCATCAGATCCGCCGCATGGTATCCGCGCTCCACAACGAAGTGCGGGACCTGAAGCGCATCCGCGTGATGAACGTGAAGCTCGGGAAGCTTGGCGCGGACCAGTACCGCCCCATCGAAGGCGAGGAGCTCGCTACGTTCCTGAAGCAGCTAGGGCTTTAGCCCTCAAGGGCAAGGAGCCCGTACATGAGGAAGAGGCCGAGGAAGAGCGCCAGGAACTGGAGCACGTTCTTCTTGGCACTGGTGGTCTTATGAAGCTCCGGGACGAGGTCCGAGCCCGCGATGTAGATGAAATTGCCGGCCGCGAACGCGATGATGAGCGGGAGAAGCGGTTCTACCCGGTCCGCGAGGTAGAACGCGGCGAAAACGCCGAGCACGGAGATGAGGGCTGACGCGAAATTGAGGAAGAGCGCCCTCGCGCGGGAGTATCCGGCATGAAGGAGGAGCGCGAAGTCCCCGATCTCCTGCGGGATCTCGTGGAGCACGATGGCGACGGCGGTCGCGATACCGACCTCCGGCGACACGAGGAACGCGACGCCGATGGTGAGGCCGTCTATGAAATTGTGGACGCCGTCCGAGACGAGCACCAAGTGCCCTACCGGGTGGACTTGCTCATGCGCGTCTGAGAACTCCTCGTCATGATTGTGCTGCCATCGCAGGATCTTCTCGAGCACGAGGAATCCGATGATGCCCGCAAGGATGGATACCGAGACCAGCACCGGATCGAGCGCTCCTTCATACGCCTCCGGGATGAGGTGGAAGAACGCATCGCCGAAGAGCGCGCCGGCGGCCAGCGAGACGAGCAAGAAGAGCATGCTCCTGATGCGGTCCACGCGCATAGAGAGCGTGAACACCCCGACGAGCGAGATGAGGCTCACGACGGCGACGGCGATAAGGGCGGCAATAAGGGGGTCCATAGCTATCCTTGTATCATAACAGTGCTAATTTTCCGCTCCGCGGCAGTTTCTTAAGCTCAGACTCCCTCCTCTGCGCCTCGGATCGCGACTCGAATTTCTCGGAGTACACGAGCTCCACCGGCCGGCGCACCTTGGTGTACCGGGCACCCCGCTTCGAGGAATTATGCTCAGCGACGCGACGCTCAAGGTTCGTGGTGCAGCCCGTGTACAGGGACGCATCCTTGCACCGGACGATATAGGTGAAATACATCAGGCGATCTCGTACGCAGCCTGCAGGCCCTTGATCTCGATCTTGGTCATGCGGAGCATGGCGCCCATCACGCGCTTCGCCTTCTCCGTGTCCCCGCTCATGAGCTCATCCATGACGGTCGGGACGATCTGCCAGGAGACGCCGTACCTATCCTTGAGCCAGCCGCACTGTCCCGGCGTGCCTCCGGAACCTAGATTCTCCCAGAAGAAATCCAGCTCTTCCTGCGTCTCGCAGTTCACCACGAAAGAGATAGCTTCCGTGGACCTGAACGCGGGGCCGCCGTTAAGCGCCGTGAAGGACTGTCCGTCGAGCTCGAACGAGACCACGGTCACCGACCCAGGCTTCGCCGCTTCCCCCTCGTACCGGCTTATGCCGAGTATCTTCGAGTGCTTGAAGAGCGATACATAGAAATTCGCCGCTTCTTCTGCTTGGTCGTCGAACCAGAGGAACGGGGTGACTTTTTGCATAGCATCGTGATGAGCGGCTAATACTCCCAGTATATATCCTATCGCGGACACATGAGCGTGAGCCCTGTGTCTTCGTCGTATTGTCTACTTATAACCCCTGAATATGCGGTGAGGTGCACCTCTCCGGCGCCAGAAATGAGGATTTCGAACACGTGGCCGCCAAAAACAGTGAGGTCCCGCCTGCCGAAGGTGCCGTGGACATGGATGACCAGCTCCCCACCTTCCTTCACGCCTACGTTCCCGACGAGCGACAAAATCTCCACGTCCTCCTCGATGACCTGCTTCTCGTATTCCTTCGTCTCGAGGTTGTAGTACGCGAGGGTGAGCCTCGAGGCGGCGCCTAGGCCAGTCAGATGCGCGGCCGTGACACCCTGATCCGTGAGGAATGCGCGGAGCGCCTCCATGAGCTCCTCCCCTTTGCGGGCATTCAACGTGTACGTATTCCCTTCCGCATGGATGATATGCATGGCGACAGTATAGCAACACGCCGCCCCGGAAGGCGGCGTGTACGCGCGGACGAAGGACGGCTAGAAGAGGCCGAATCCGACCGCAGCGAGGTATGCGCCGAGAACGGCAGCTGCCGGTCCGCCGACCTGGTACCAGAACGGGCGGTTGAACTTCCTGAGGATCATCTGGATGAAGCGCGAAGGCGCAGCAAGATAGATGATGCCCTCGATCACGAGCACGTAGCCGAGGAGCGAGAGGACGCCCTCGAGCGAGAATGACACCATCGGATACGCGAGCACGAGCGCGAGACCGGCCGCGAGTTCGAGCACCGCGAGCACGAGCAAGAGCGCCCGGTTGCGGAGAAGGTCGTTGACCGCAGGCATGAGCGACTGTCCGCGAACGAACATCGCTACGCCCATGATGAACATGTAGATACCGAACAGCTGTGCGAAAAATAGTTCCATATGCGTAGACAGTAGCACCTCCTATCGCCGCATAGATGGCTTATGCACAGCCGTATCGCGCTCAATGAGCTTCAGGATCTCCGGGAAGCGCGGCGCGGTGAAGTGCCCCTTCTTGTTCTTGTAGATGCCGATGTGCGCGTCCGGGAGCGCCTTGCGGTATTTCTCCGCATGCGCGACCGGCACGATATCGTCATCCGCGGAGAAGAGGATATGGAGGTTTTTGCAATTCTTCCCGATGAACGAGAGGTCCTTCTTCAGCTTGAAGCCTCCCGCCAAGTCTTCGGTCGGGAGCGTGTCGTCGAACGGCGCGCACACGAGATAGACGGAAAGCGCCGCCCGCGGGAGCTTGTTCTCCGAAAGGTACTTCGCGAGGAAGATCCCTCCCAGGGAATTGCCGATGAGAATGGCGTCCTTGCGGAGCAGCGGGATATAGCGCTCGAATGTGATCTTCCAGTCCCGGTACTTCGCGTTCTCCGAAAGCGGCATGCGCGGCCGCATGACCTCGAAGCGGGACCCGAGCTTCTTTTCCAGGTCCGCCTGCCAGCGCTTGCGCTCCTTCAACGAGATCTCCCTCGTCTGGAGCCACTTCACATAGTCCTTATCGGACTTGAAGGTCATTCCTCCGTGGATTATCAGTATCTGGCGCTTGGCCATGGATTACGAGATCTCTTTGTTCACCGCCATCACCTCGATCCAGCCGCCCGGGATGCCGAAGTGCGGATGGTCCTTGAACATCGCCGCTGCCGCTTCGAGATTCTCGGCCTCGACGAACGAGTACATCATGAGGTCGTTGCGCGCATCCTCAATGCCGCTCGACGTGATGCGCTTTGGCTTCCCGACGCCTGCGGTTTCCGTGATCGCATCCTTATGCGAAGCCATCCAGGCATTCCACTGGGACTGCATCTCAAGCTCTCCTGCCTTCCGCTCTGCTTCCGGCATCTTCATCCACTCGTCGAGGCCCGTATGCGGCATCTGGTACGTTACGAAGAATCTCATGGGTTTGATCGGTTATTCTACTTCCGTCGCGAAGCCGCCGTACGCGAAGCGCTTCATGTCGAACGGCATGTCCGGCATCTGGCCCGGGTACTTCTTGTCGAAGTACGCCATCACCTTCTTATTGATCGCCTTCCGGTCCGCCTTGGACTTGAACACGATGAAGGAGAACCATACCTCCTCGTCGGGCTTCGCCTTCGCCATCTTCGGGAAGGTGAAGGTGACATGCTTCGGGGACATGTCGTTTGCCCGGCACTCCTTGTAATCGAGCGCGCCGAACTTCTTCCAGACGGCTGCTGCCTCCTTGGCGATCTTCTTGTATGCGTTCTTCTTGTTCTTCGGTATCGAGAGCACGAATCCGTCTACGTAGGTAGCCATATAGGGGTTAGTTAGCTTTCTTCGCGATAAGGGTGAACGAGAGCGCGACCATGTCGTCGATCGCGTTGTCCGCGACATTGTCGAAGAAGGACGCGGATCCGGACGTGATTCCCCAGGTCGTGCGATTGATCTCGAATGCTGCTTCAGCATGGAGCGCGCCTTCCGTGTCCTGGTAGATAAGCGCCGGGAATGAGATCTCGTGCGTCTGGCCCTTCAGGGTAAGGTCCCCGGTGACGTCGTAGACGAAAGTGGTATCGCTGTCCGGGCGCTTAGAAACGTTCGTAATCTTGAAGGAGGTAGTCGGATACGCCGCGACATCGAACCAGCGCTCGCCCTTCAGATGCCCTTCGAGCGAACTCTCCTGCCCTGGCTTGGTCGGGGTCGAAGAGACGGAGAGCGTATCCATGTCGATCGCGAATTCGCCGGAGGCTTCGCCGTCCGTGACGACGATGGTGCCGCTTGAGACCGCGATGGAGCCTGAGTTCACGTATCCTTCGAGGAGCGGCTTCTTGCCGGCCCAGTTCACCTTGCTCTCTGCCGGGACGACCTCGTACGTTCCTTCTGATACTTCCATAGATCCTTCCCGAACGGTCTGCGTATCGGCGTCCTCGAACGTCTCATTCGATGCGCCCGGATAGAGGAAGTAGATGCCTCCGATGACGGCGAGCGCAGCGACAATGGCCAGGGCTGTTTTCATGACGATGTCTTAAGGGTTAATCGGGAACAGTATAGCAAACAGGGCCTGCCGCTCAGGCAGGCCCTGTTTGCTCCGTCCGAGGTTAGGCGAAGTACCCGATCCAGGAGAGGTAGGCGCCGAGGAGCAGCGCAACGGCGCCGGCTGCCGGCACGACCTTCACGTTGAGCGCCCAATCCGCGCTCCGGTCCGCAAGACGCGGGAACGTAGTGCAGATGATTCCCTTAACGAGTACGCCCCAGCCGAGGAGCGAGATGAGTACCTCGGGAAGCGTATCCCATGCGTTATGCATGAGGATCTGCGCCGTACCGAGCCCGATGGCGAACATCCCGAAGAAGAGGACCGCGAATGCCCCTTTCTCGAGGTCGCGGTACACCCTCACGTAATACGAGCGGCTGAAGAAGAATCCGAGGCCGACCGCTACGAGCACCGGGCCCCAGAGCTGCGCGAGAAATAGCGTTGATTCCATACGGTTAGGTTATTCGTATGCGATTAAGAGTACCGGAGAATCAGGGGGTGCTCTGCGGGGGTGTGTACAGCGCTAGCCGGTGGCGAGCATCACCCAGATCGCGGCGAGTACGGCGAATACCGCCGCGCCGATCGCGATGCGGCGATTCTGGTCATAGGTGTTCCTCGTGAGGAGCTCGTAGACGATTGCAGACCCGAAGAGCAGGGAGAAGCCGAGCGCGAAATCTGATGCGGTCCACGGCCAGTTCCCGATGACCGGGATCATGAGCACCGCGGCCACGATGACCGCCCACACGCCGAGCCTCTTGCTGATGTCTGTTCGCATATGCAAATGAGTATGGTCTCTTGTCCCGTATAACCACGCGAAGGGGCCGGACGTTGCGGCCCGTTACTTCTTGGAACGCTTGGAGAGGATGCCTTTCACTGACGGACTCATCTTCTTATCGGTGCGGTGGATGCAGCCGATCCAGCAGCACGGGCGGCGCTTCCCCTCCTTGAGCTCCTCGGTGAATCGCTTCAGGTGCTCCTTTCTCGTCTCTTCCTTCTTCACGGAGATAGTCCAGCAGATCCATTCGTTACGGGCGAGCGGCGTGAGGCCTTCCCAAGCTGCAAGCGCTGCCCGGCTCGAGGCGAGCGCCTTCTGCATGTCGGGCGGCAGCTTGTGCGCCGTGCCGCCGGAGATGGATGTGCCCGTCATACGTTCATTCACGGACTAGTACTCGACCGTGATTGGAATCCGGATGGAGGCGTCGTTCTCCGGGAGGCCGGAGGGATTATCCCTATGGAGGACGAGCGTTGCCGGACCGATATAGGACTCGGGCGCCGTGAGCATCACCGAGAACGGGACGAACTCCTCGGTCATCCATTCTTCCTGCGCCTGCGCGACTTCCGTATCGAGGACATTGCCGTTCGCATCGAGGAGCTCAATCGGAAATGAGGCCTCGAAGTACCAGTACCCTCGCGCCTCCCCCATGACGCTGAACGTCTTTCCGGTTACCGCTCCGGGGAACGGGGTCTCGACGCGGATCAGGTCAGCTGAGGCATTAACGTACGTCGGCGCGACCGGTATCTCTTCCGCGTACGTGCGTCCGTCAGGCGTCATGCACTGGCGCGGGTAGCTCTCGGCGACCGGGTATCCGGCTTCGACGCAGTCCTCGAATGACAGTACTTCGGGAGCCGACTCCTTCTCTTGGAGCCAGAAATATCCCCCGATGAGCGCGAGCAGCACGATGAGCGCGATGGTGATCTTGGTATTCATGCCTGAAGTGTATCATCGCGGCCCATTTGAGGCATACGTGAATCGAGGACGGACCCTGCTCTCAACCCTTCCGGCGGGCCGATTGCGCCTTCTTGATATTCGCCTTCACGCGCATGATCACCTGCGGCCTCTGCGGATCGGGAGTAACGGCAGACGAGAAATTCAAGAAGCTTAAAGATGGGACGACCAGCCGCTACGTCTACTACGGATGCACGAAGTTCAAGGACAAATTCTGTCAGTGCGGCTATATACGCGAGGAAGAACTGACAGAACAGCTGGCGGAAATATTGGACACAGTATCGCTCGACGAGATCGGCATGAAGGATCGGATCAGGAACGAGATACAGGCGCACAATGAGTTCCAAGAATCGGTGTTAGGACGTGAGGTAAGGGAGAAGGTAAGGATTAAGGAGATAGATATCCGGAACTACGCGAAGCACATCCTACGAAAACGATCAGTATATGAAAAGCGGGAGGTACTGAGCCATCTGAGAAGCAAGCTGGTGCTGAAGGAAAAAAGACTGTACTTGCAGTAGAGAGTCGTCCCTAAGATTCTTGTGCCATTTTCGTATTAATAGTTGTTAGTATCATTTCTTTCCTTGTTGGCTCTTATTTCTTTGTTCGTATTGCAAAAACAATACGATAAAAAATATAGAAGCTGTTGCTTCTATATAAAGACTTTACGAAGAATACGCAGCAACAAAAACTGCTGTTACTACAAATCGATCTTCTTTACTGCCGAATGAGTTACATGTAACCAACTTTATGTACCTACCGTCGTTTTCCAAAGTAATACGATCGGCAGTTGCATTTGCTTGCTCAACGCGTATAACCTCATAACGATACTCTAGCTCGTCAGAGTAGACACTAATGATTGCTCCTTGCTCGAGTTTTTGAATGTCATTAAAGGTCTTGTATGCATTGTTCTGCAAAAGTGGTAAATAGCTTGAATGACCGAAGAGAAGCGAAGTACCTTCAGTCCCCAGCATCGCCGTGCCGGGATAACGTACAGCGCCAGATAACAAGGCCTTATCTAGGACTTTAATTTCTTTACTGTCTGGATTGACGATAGGAGCGTCCAAACCAATATCTCTCGCAACAATCCTGACGGGTGTTTCTGCCCGTTGCGGTTTTGTCGGAAGAGACTTCTCCCTTTCCACCTGAACAACTGTATTTGTTGGAATTTCAGGCGCTAAACCTAAGTCTGATAGAACAGCGAAGGTAAGAACGAAAATGAAGATAAACATTCCAACGAATAGAACCGCTTTCCCTAGAAGACTGAACATGTCGTTATTTAACGATTATTGTTCCTGTTTCAGCAGCAGCGAGATGGTCGTGGTAGGACCATTCTCCTGGCTTATCGAATACATACCGGTATATTCCACCTTGTTTGTACGGCCGGAACTGATCGAAGGTTGGGAGTCGTTCGTGTGTGGGATGAAGGTCTGAAGCTACCCACATCTCATAACTACTCTCGTTCACGAATTCGACCATGGTTCCAGCAGATACCTCTACCCGCTTCGGCACAAAACCATCGTCTGTATATCTTACACGCACTATTTCTGTCATACCCGGCATTGAGTGCGTCATTCCAGATCCGTCCTCGGTAATACTTGACGGAAGGGGCTCGCCAGTACGTGCGTACACCGCAATCATTCGCCCATTCACGTCGAGTGTTGGTAAATCCAAGTCGTTAAATACACCATCATTATTGTCCTCGTAAACAACAACTATTACCTCCTCATTGTTGTAGAAGTCACCAAGCGGTATTACAACATCAGCATGAGTCCCTTTCTTCAAGAAAGGGCTAATTTCTATAATCTGTCCGAGCCGTTCGCCTTCGATGCCACGTG
The DNA here is from genome assembly GCA_964569655.1 of uncultured Candidatus Saccharibacteria bacterium. Taxonomy (GTDB): domain Bacteria; phylum Patescibacteriota; class Minisyncoccia; order Phycocordibacterales; family Phycocordibacteraceae; genus C7867-001. The sequence goes on along the minus strand of CAZMTN010000001.1, from coordinate 47,914 downwards.
CTACAGCCCATCCATCTTTCGGCATTACCACACGATCAACAAGTACCGAATCGACGGGTGATTGCGGGGATACTTGTAACGACATTTCTTTTTCTCCACCTAAGCTCAATTCATCCTGCGAGTCGTTAGAATTGATTAAGATGAAAATAGCTACCCCGACTATAACCACTCCTATAGCTAACACTATTAGAGAGAGATCTTCTTCATAGAGATTCGCCGGCCAGGCTCTCATAACTAATGACGATCTGGTCTCCATCCTTCAGGAGGGTATTCTCATAGGTATCCACTTCTTTCCCGTTTACGGTTACACGAATGTGGCGATTCTCATCAGCTACGTAGGAGAGTAGCTTGTCCTTTGAGAAAGGTTGCTCCCAGACCGCAAAGAAATCGCCGAGAGTGAAGTCGCGCTGTTCGGGTGACTCAACATGAATAGTCCCTACCATGTCGTGCGTGTGCAGTGCGTTCATACAGGTACTCCGTACACCGATATCCGCGGGAACTAGTTGTTCATTCCCGTTTACGATTATCCTCAAGATAGGATGTATATGGTACTGAGTCGCCATGTCAGTCGTACACGCGAGAGCGACTTCGCGGTTTGTTTTTGACGATTTGGTCGACTCACTCTCAATCCCGTCTCGCCATAACATGACGAAACCGAGTGCCGCAATAAGTATTGCGGCAACAAGCACTATGGTGACCCTCATATCCGTTTAGCTCCGAGCGCGCGATCTACCATCTGTCTTACCGATTCATAAGGTTGCGCTCCAGAAAGTGGGAATTTATCCCCGTTTGCGCCAATGACGATGCTCCACGGGGTACCGCTTCCTCCGGTCGCCTGTGCGTTTTGTGCATCGGCTTCGATGTGAGCATCGTATTTGCCACTTGAGAGACAGGTGCTGAACTTTGCCGCATCAAGGCCAACAAAGGTCGCTATCTTCGGCAGTTCCGCAGCATCCAATCCATCGTTTGATGGCGTTATCTCGAACAAGCGGTCTGCATACTTCCAGAATGCATCATTGCCGCCTTGTTCGTTTGCGCATTCAAGCGCAACAGCTTCTGTTCGAGCTTTCTTGTGAAGCGAGTCGAGCGGAAAGTGTCGATAGACCCACGCTACCTTTCCACCTGCTTCGTATTCGCTCATAACCTGACGCATAGTCTCGTGGAAGCGCTTACAAAACGGACACTCAGTATCTGAGTATTCGACAATGAATACTTCCGCGTCCCGACTCCCACGCACATGGTCTTCAGCTGTTATAGGAGCCACTTTCGCAAGCTGTTCTTGAGAAGGCCCCTGTTCCGCAGCCTGTCGCGGATCTGCACTTGGTCGCGGAGCATCACCACCCCAATACAAGGCACCGGCGATAACAAGTGCACCGAGTAATACCGATGCCGGAGTCGAGTACTTCTCAAACGGAGTGGACTCCGTGTTCGTAGGCTTAGCGTCCATACCAAGTCTTTAGCCAATTCTGCATCATTTCTATCTCCTTAGTCTGAGCGGAGATAATGTCCTTCGCAAGTTGCTGTAGCTCAGGGCGCTTGGTGCTTTCAAGAAGAACCTTAGACATGTCTATCGCTGACTGGTGATGAACAATCATGTTCTCAAGAAACGCTTCATCTCGTGCGCTACCTGTTTCAGCTTTGAGTGCCTGAACCATAGCATCAGGCGTTGCGCCATGCATAGGAGCAGGCGTTCCTGAATCGGCAACAGGTTTTGTTGCCTCCGGCTTCGCAAAAACCATGACCCCTCCTGCACCAAGAATGGCGCCAATAACTACTGCGAGAACGATTTTCATTGTTGTGTCCATAGAGATTAGTTAACGTAGTAACGCGCACCGAACGATTCTCTAGAAAGCCTTAGAGTGAAGGATGCCTTTGGAAAAAAGCATTTGAAAAAGGGTGGGAAGAAACACAGGAGGCCTTCGTGAAGGCAACCGCAGGCGCGCAGACAGAAGCGATAGCGCAAGTCGATGCCTATGCAAGGAGGCGATAGCGACAAGCGCAAGCAACGATAAGAACGAAAGTGTATTCACCAAAACTGCTGTAGACATTGCCTGCCAATGCGTAAGGTGCTCAGCTATACCGGCGCATTCGCCAAGATCAGGAGTAAGACAAACGTGCGAGAAACTTTCCTGGACAGAATGGTTTTGTATGAGAGCGATATTTACCGCGCATAGCACCATACCGAAAAGCAAAAGAGTGCTCGCTACTATAGCTACAATATTTTGTTCGACTCGAACTCGGTTGAATGCAGATATCAGCTTTCTGTTCGTGTGTATTATCATACTCCGCTATTTACATGAACTTTATGGAAAAATTGTACATTCCCATTGCACACGTCCCCTTAAGTTCCGATCCTGCCTGCTGCGGGGGAACTACTATTTCTGTTACTGCAGTGGGTTCCAGAACCTTGCTGATCCCAAGACTTGGAATGTTCACCGACGCAGTGCAGTCGTAGGTACCGTCTGTTTTGACTCGAAGCACGGTCGGAGTATTTGCCTTTGCCGTAGTCAACTTGGGAGCATAACCGCCTTTTGCGGTAACCACGATTATCTGCTGATCCCCTTCTATGGTCACATTCTGCGCCGGTGTTGGCGTATCTGTATTTTTACCGAATAGTACCGCCCCTCCTATAACAATGGCGGCGATAAGAATCGAGGCGGCAAGAGGCAGATTCTTCATGTCCATAAGTATATCCTAGAAGCTGATGATGGGCGGAATGAGCCCTGCAGCAACCAGACTATTCATGAGATTAAAAAGACCGAAGAATATCACCACAAGGCCAGCAGCTTTGTAAAACACCCCCGTTTGCATCCTCTTTATACTGAGCGCACTGAATGAAAGGAGCGCAAGAACCGGAAGAGTACCAAGTGCAAAGACAAACATTGTTAACGCACCTTCGAGATAGCTGCCCGTGGTAAGAGTGTAGAGCTGCATTGATTGTGTAAATCCACAAGGAAGGAAGAACGTTGCCGCACCGATCAAGAATGGAGTAACGGCATTAGTAGCTCCTTTAAGCCGAATAATTCCCTTTCCAAAGAAGCTTGGTAGCGTTGGGATAAGTTTCTTTGTCCACGGAGATATATCAAGCAGATTAATTCCTAAAATCAGCAGGATAATAGCGACGAGGAAACTGAGGATGAAGGTCCCTGTTCCTCCAAGTTGGAATGCGGAACCCAATGCTCCGATTACGCCGCCGAGAACAAAGAACGAAACGAGACGGCCGATATGGAAGAGGACCTGTGGACGCATAGTTTCGCCTTCTTTGGCATAACTTGCTGACATGGAAAGTACAAGGCCGCCAACAACCGCCATGCATGTAGACACCGAAGCGATAAGGCCGATGACGAAGGCTGTTGTGTACGTCATATCCCCTCCTCCAACGAGGTTTACGATACCGAGCTTCTGAAGAACGATGAAAAGCCCGATAAAAATCGCAGCAATCGGGATAGCGTACGTGAAGTCGCTCCAGCGTACGCGGTGCGCCTGCTTCTCTACGTGCAGGCTATACCCATGACGCTTCAATGGTTCCGTAAGAAACTGCGCAATCTGCTCAGGCGTTCGGTTATCGAATTCTCCGGTTACTTCTACCGTATGCGTTTTAAGCGAAGACTGCGCGTGAGTAACCTCAGGCAGATCCATCAACTCTCCCTCCGTAAGAGCGATGCAGGACTTGCAGTGCATTCCTTGAACATGAAAGGTGTAGGTTTCCATAATTAGAGTCTGACGGATTTAAGACGAAGTGAATTGAGCACGACTGAAACGCTTGAGAATGCCATGGCGAGTCCCGCAATAACAGGAGACAAGAGCAGACCAAAGAACGGATACAAGATACCTGCGGCAATCGGTATGCCCACTAGGTTGTAGAAGAACGCCCAGAAAAGATTTTGTTTTATACCAGTCATAGTGAAGCGAGACAGACGGATGGCTTTCACAAGCTTTGATATATCACCGTGAAGAAGCGTGATGCCTGCGGTCTCAATGGCAACATCAGTACCTGTGCCCATAGCGATTCCTACATCCGCCTGAGCAAGCGCAGGGGCATCATTCACGCCATCACCCGCCATGGCGACAATGTGTCCTTTCCCCTGCAGTTCCTTTATCTTAAAAAGTTTCTCGTCAGGAAGAACTTCCGCCACGACCTCATCAATACCGACCTCTTGGGCGATAGCATGAGCCGTTTGTGCGTTATCGCCCGTCAGCATGACGATTGAAATACCCATGCTGTGGAGTTTTTTGATAGCAGCAACCGCTTCGGGCTTGAGCGCATCAGCAACATATACCTCCGCTAGTACTTCATGTTTTGTGGCAAGAATAATAGGAGTCCAGCCTTTATTTGTATTTGCTACGAGCGTGGCAGTGTCAAAGCCAAGCTTCAGATCACGTATCAACTTCGGGTTCCCCGCGAAGTATTCAACACCCGCCACTATGCCCCGAACGCCCTTGCCCTCTATATTCTCAAAACTCTCAGTCCCGCTTGGTTCTACGGACTTTTGTTTCGCGTAGGCAAGAATCGCGCTTGCAAGCGGGTGCTCGGACTTACTCTCAAGCGCCACAAGAATTGAAAGGATTTCATTCTCCGAACGAATATGTGCTTTAACCGCTACGACTTCCGGCTTCCCTTTCGTTATAGTTCCCGTCTTATCCACTACGAGCGTGTTCACACTCTGAAGTTTTTGAAGTGTTGCAGCGTCCTTGATGAGAATGCCTTCGCTAGCGCCCTTGCCCACCCCGACGATGACAGCGATAGGGGTAGCGAGGCCAAGCGCACAGGGACATGCAATAACGAGAATGCCGACAAAAGAGGTTAGGCCGAGAGTAAGCGCCTGCGCGAAGCCCAAAGCAGGCGTACCAAAAAAGAGCCAGATTCCAAATACTACGACGGCGAATACGAGAACAACAGGAACGAAAACGCTAGAAATCTTATCCGCAAGTCCCTGGATCGGCGCTTTGCTTCCCTGCGCCTCGCTGACCATCTTAATGATGCTTGCAAGCAGGGTCTCAGATCCGACCTTGGTTGCCTTGAATACGAAGTGTCCTTTCGTATTTATCGTTCCAGCGACTACGGAATCGCCTGACTTCTTCTCTACTGCGATCGGTTCGCCAGTAACCATGGATTCATCCACATACGAACTACCCTCGGTCACGATTCCGTCAACAGGAATCTTTCCTCCCGGCTTTACCACGATCAAATCATTGTGTACGACCTGCTCTATCGGCATCTCGACCTCTTTGCCGTCTCTCATGACGAGCGCGGTCTTTGCTTGCAAGCCAAGCAGCTTCTCGATTGCAGCTCCGGTCTTAAGTTTTGAACGCGCCTCAAGATACTTGCCAAACGCGATAAATGCTATGACCACAATGGTTACGTCGTAGTAGGTCTGTCCAACATTGAGAAACGGGCGAAGCGGCTCTTCAAAGGCCGTGAGGATGAAGCTATAGAGAAAGGCGACAGAAGTACCTATACCGATAAGCGTGTCCATATTGGCTTTGCCATATCTGACGAAACGATAGAAGCCTAGAAGATAGGGCTTCCCCACGACGACCATGGTGTAGGTCGCAAATATTGGGAGTAGATGATGGAAGAACTCATACCAAATCTCAGGAATAGTGCCAAGCCAACCGAACTGCGCTCCCATTTCCCAGCCCATAACGAAGATGCTGAACGCGGCAAGCGGAAGTACCGAAAACACCCTCCAACGCATATCCTTAATCTCAGCAAGCTTCTCTGTCTTTGATTGGTTTGCGCCGGTATGTGCTGCATGCTCGTCGGCCGACATGCCCATCTCCTGCGCTGTCGCTACAGGCACAACTAATGAGTAGCCGAGCGGCTTTATCCGTTCGGAAAGATGGTGCGGATTTGTCTTCGTCTCGTCAAACGCTATCTTTGCGGTTTCAGTGCCGTAATTCACTTCAACATGTTCGACTCCTTCGACTTTCTTAACCGTTCGCTCAATGATGCCTGCGCAAGAAGCACAATGCATGCCTTTTATTCGGTATGTTTCGTGGTGGCTCATGCTACTTGCGTTTCAAGCGATACACGGCCAGTATCTCTTTCTTCGCTTTGCCGATATTCCCTGACTTGATTTGGGTAGAGGCACAGGTATCGAGGTGATTTTCAAGTAGAAGATCTTCAACTCCAGAAAGAGCACTTTTGATCGCGGAAGTCTGGGTAATGATGTCAATGCAGTATGTATCCTTTTCCACCAGTTCTTGCAGTCCTCGTACTTGCCCTTCAATACGACGCAGCCTGTTTTGGACTTGCTTCTTGTTTTCAATCTTCATTGCTCTAATGGTACCCCTTAGGGGTATATTGAGTCAACACTAAGCAAGAAAGAATAGCGAGAGGGATATGCTTGCCATAAGAAGGCCGATGTCTCTATACACCTCGTGGAACTCATGCTTCCCCGATACAAGCAAAACACCTGCCAAATGTGCAGAGGCAACTATTGCCGCAACACCTGTTGCATACCCGCTAATAAGCCATACACCGATTGCTAAATCTCCTAAAGCAGTACCGGTCATAAATGAGCGAGGCGACCAAGGGAAGCGTGAGAACCAGGACGGAAGCATGTGCACCCACCTATCTTTTGAAAGAAGTATCAAAATCCCCGTGAGAAGAAAGGTTATGGCAATTCCAAATTGCAAAATAAGTATTGGTAGCTCAATCATGTTTGTGTATAAGTTATCTCCCTTATAGTACCCCCGAGGGGTATAATTTAAGAAAGTATACGGGGGATTAATAAATACTTAATTGACCTATGAAACATTCAATGGAACACGAGAATCCATATATTCATTTTGGAATAATGGTTGTGCTGTCATTCGTAGCAATGTATGTGCTTATGTACAGCATGGTAAATGTGCTGGGCAACGTATACCCAAACTTCAATCAGCTCTACATGGCTGCACTGATGACTTCACCCATGGTTGTGATTGAGATGCTTTTTATGAGAAAGATGTATCCGAATAAAAAGGTGAACATCATGATTATGGTCGGGGGAATTGTTGCAATGATTGTATTCTTTGCACTGATCCGTATCCAGGCACTTGTCGGAGACGAGGAATTTCTTAAATCTATGATTCCTCACCATGCAAGCGCAATCCTCATGTGTGAGAAAGCATCTGTCCAAGATCCTCAAATTCAAGAACTTTGTAGGAACATTGTTTCAGGCCAGCAAGGTGAAATTGAATGGATGAAGAAAAAACTAAGCGAACTCTAAATGACCTCTTGGTCCTAAGGAATCAAAAACCGCCCTAGGGCGGTTTTTGATTCCTGAATACGGCTCTCAGCCGGTATGCCTTTTCGGGGTGGAGTACCTCGTGGACTTAAACCGAATATGTCGTCTTTGGAAGAAGTTCGTGCCCATGACTGGTGCAAACTGGCTTCTGCAAAAACAGGCGTATCGGTCGGTCTCACATGGCTGCTGCCCGATCTGGACACGTTCAGAACAATTGACTGGAGGATCCTTGCTTCGAAGCTGCAGAGTCTCCGCTACATCTCGCCCTAGTAATCAAACGTACCCTTCCCATCCAGCTCTACCGCAGGAGTTTCGCATCCCACCAGCATGTTTAGGAACTTGTTCGTGGTCTTATATTTGTACCCCGTACCATTTACCAAACCCCACGGCTTAAGCATAGTTTCATTGAAGGTCTCCTGAAAGTTCTTGAGAGACGCGTCGAGGGAAGCATCAAACGTGTTAGTAACTGTTCCAGAATAAAAGCCGAGTTCAGAAAGGAGCATTTTCGTCTTGCCTACTTCAGCGGAAACAGTGTTTTCCGTAAGGCTGTTGTGCTCGGTAAACGCGGGACACGTTACGGATGCGCTGCAGTAGAAGGAATTGATTTTCATGAGCGTCGTGCGGTACACATAGCCGGTCGGCTCGGAAAGCCCCCACACTCCAAGCACCTCGCTCTTATGCTTCTGTTGGAACCGCTTCACTGCCTCCATGTCATCAAGGCCATATCCGCCATCGACCGCAAGACTCTCGCCCTGCTTCTCATTCAGGAATGTCTGCAGCTTCCGTACCTCTAGCGGGTCATTGTCTGCTCCGTAACGAATATAGCCAGTCATATGGGGCGCACATACGCTTGCCGTTACGGGTTTAGATTCGTATTTGCACAATTCCTGCTTATGACGTGAGAAGTAGTCGTAATTAGAAGCGCTTTGATCCTTGCAGCCATACCGAACCCCTCCACCTGATGCGCTTTGAGATTCTTCTTCTGACTCAGAGCCAAACAAGCCGAATATCGAGAATGATGGCGTTGTACAGGAGATCGTATTAGCACCAGTATCCACCGTACAGTCATTGAGCGCGGCCCACGCTCCGGCAGTGTAGTGATACAGCCAGAGGGAGGATTCATCTAAAGCGGAGATTTCACCATCGGTGTATTCATACTCAATAGTTACTTCAGCATCGAAGGAATCGAGGATGGTGGTGCCGTTAATAATGGCTTTTACGTCGAAAACGGTCACACCTACCTCATTGGGCGCCGCACCCGGACGTCCGAGCGACGCAAGGACATCAGCACTTGGAATGGCCTTTACCTGGATCACAAACGAAGACGCATCGTCCGTTACGTCCGCTGGTGCCGTTACCGTAAACGTTTTTCCATCGTCTTCAATATCTGTCGACCCACCAGAACTTGAAGTAATCGCAGTCGATGTTGCCGAGGTAGGCGTCGCATCTCCTTCACAGCCGGGAGTCGTAAACGTAGCGTCGGTTGAAGTCGCGGTATTCCCCGCCGCGTCCCGAGACACTGCCGCGTAGTGGTATGTAGTGCAGCCGAGCAAGCTACTAAGAGCCTTTGAATGCGAGGTGACGCGGGGTGACGTATTCGTTTCAGAGCTATTAGTGCCATAGGTGCTAGTGAGCCCGTACGAAACTTTTGTTGACGCCGCTTCGTTACTGGTCCAAGTAATAGTTGCCGTCGTAGGTGCGGTCGAGGTAGCCGTTACACTTGAAAGAGTTGGTGCTGTGGAATCACCGGTAGTAAAGCTCCATCCGGTAGTGTTGGTGATACCTGGGAAGTAGTTATTGCTACCGTCCTTGAATGCGGTAGACGGGATTTGGACGTAATACTCAACACCTCCCTCAAGCGAATTCGTTGGATTGATTGTGATAGTGTCTGTCCCGCTACCAGTCACCTGTCCACTACCAACAGGAATAGTCTCAACCGTGGAATCATCGGATGACTTCTTTATGACGATGTTCCCGGTATCCACCGTCACCGAGGTACTCAGGGTAATCACGAGATTTGAGTTCCCATTTACTCCGGTAGCATTGTCCACGGGAGAAAGCGTTTCTGCTGCTGGATTTTCAGTAGTCGCGAGCGTAAAAAGACCGCCAGATCCAAAGTCTACCGTCACACGCCAGTCGTCGCTTCCTTGATCAGACATTCCTTGTGGCACCTCATCAGCGAGAGAACCATCGTTATCGGAATCGTAGACGAAGTAATATACACCTCCATCGAGCGTGGCCGGAATGTTCATGTTGCTATTTGCAACGTCGAAGTCCATGTTCACGAATCCAACATTGCCCTGCTCCTGCTTCTTCCACTGGCGTGCAAGAATACTGTATCCATCTGGAGCGCCTGTTGCGGTCCAGGAGGCAGCTCCACCGTTATCGCCAAACACAAGAAATTCAAGATCATCGATATCTTCAAAGTCAGGTTCGAGATTTGTACCCTCACCTACCGCCTCAACCGTAATCACGGTAGTTGAATTCTGACCTCGAGACTTTATCTGACTCAAGTTAGAAGCATCATCACGACCAATACCAAACAGGTCGTTATCATAAGTACTGGCTCCTGACGCATCCTTGTCCCACATCAGGTTACTGCCGCTCGCAAGATAGCTCTGAGGCGTGGTCTGATCAAGACTGAATCCGTATTTCAGCGCGAGATACGAGTTAATGCGCTGCCGTTCGGTGGAAGTAACGAGTCGGTTGTAGTAAATAACTTCAGAAATATTTCCGTCCCAATATTCATCGCCGCGTGAATTCGATCCTATTTTCACGCTCCCGCTTAAGACCGTGTTGACGCTGCCTCCGCTTCCTTGCGCTGGCGTGCTTCCGTTTACGGCGATATAGAGAGGTCCTCCGTTTACGGCGCCGTAAGCAAGGCGCGCGCTTCCATAGGGAGTCCAGCTACCCGTATTCGCCTCCTGAGAGGAATGGGTGGTGATAAAAACAGATCCGTTATTGGCGTTATGTCCGAAATCGAATCCTCGGCCGCTGCCGAATGTTCCTGCGCCGAGCACATAGCGCCATCCCCCGGAATCTGCTGAGGCAACGATGAAAATAGAGCGATCCCCTGACCCACTAACAAGTCCCGTGTCGCTTGCTTGGTATCGTCCGTCGGTAAAGGCAAGAGTCGGATTGAAGTTCAAGCCGGTGGCGGTATAGACCGCGCTTCCTGCAGAGCGCGTTGCGTCTCGGTTGTCTGTCGACTGATCTTCCCAAGTCTCTACTTGTTCGCTATCAGACGCCGCATTTCCTCCTGAATCTTTTGCGCCACTGTCTGCAGAGAACCAGAACTTGAGACCGTCTTCGACACCGGCAGGACCCGCGGCATGCGCATAAGGAACCCCTAAAGTATAGAAAACCACAAGCACTGCGAAGAGGTACTTTGCCCGATATGCATGGGACATGGTTTTAAAGTATACCCGAAAAACTGCTTGAAATACTGCGGTATCTGGATAACGTTACGAGATATCGGCGCGCTTCGGATACCGAACCTGCCTCATATTGGCTGGGGCTGTGGTACGACGTGGGAACTAATTTGTCCCGCTTATCCCAAACAAGAATTTGAACTTTGTCTTATCTTTTTGAGTTATCTCAAAACCATGGTTTGTTGAAAATACATAAACCCTTTTTAGAATCCATATACGAATATAGTAGCCAGAGATATTTAATGGCTTAACGAATTTCGGGAGTCTGTATTCATTTTCTCCTTCCTCAAACTCGGTTGAAAAGAGAGTGCCGTTGCCAATTCCGACTTCTGCATAAACCTTCATGAATCAGAGTATAGCTGATGTAATTTTACGAGCTGCGGGACTAGGATTCGAACCTAGATAAACGGATTCAGAGTCCGTTGTCCTACCATTAGACGATCCCGCAATACGCACGGCCCCGTAGGGCCGGCGTTCACTGACAATACGAAAAAACCGGGATTTTAACAACCTGTTAGAGCTTGGCCGCAGCCCTCAGAAACGCGGTGAACAAAGGGTGCGGATCGAGCGGGCGGGCTTTGAGTTCAGGATGGAACTGCGTACCGAGCATGAACGGATGCGCATCCTTCGGGAGCTCCGCGATCTCCATGAGGACGCCGTCCGGGCTGGTGCCGGAGAACACGAGGCCGGCCTCGGATATCGGCGCGGTGTACGCCGGATTGATCTCATAGCGGTGGCGATGCCGTTCCTCGACCTCATCCTTCCCGTACGCTTCGCGGGCGATGGTCCCTTCCTTCAGCTTCGCGGCATAGGTGCCGAGGCGCATGGTGCCGCCGTAGTTCCCTTTCGCGACGATCTCCTTCTGGGAGTCCATCATGGCGACGATCGGGTGCTCGGTATCCGGATTGATCTCCACCGTGTTCGCGTTCTGGTGCCCGAGCACGTTGCGCGCGTACTCGACCACCATGAGCTGCATGCCGTAGCAGAGGCCGAAGTACGGGATCTTGTTCTCCCGGGCGAACTGGATGGCCTTCAGCTTTCCTTCGATGCCTGATTCCCCGAACCCGCCCGGCACGAGGATGCCGTCGTACTTCGCGAGCACTGACGCGTCTCCGCTCTTCTCGATATCCTTCGCGTTGATCCACTCGATCACGGGCTTCACCTTAAGTTCTGCTCCCGAGAACTTGAGCGCCTCGATGACCGACAAGTAGGCGTCCGAAAGCACGTAATCCCCCGTATCGAAATACTTGCCCACGATGCCGATCTTCACCTCAGGGCCCGCGACCCGCGTATTCTCCACGAATTCCTTCCACGCGGTGAAATCCCCGTCGCTCTCGGGCTTCATGCGCAATGCGTCGAGGAGCGCGTCGCCGATCTTATCCTTCTCGAAATTGAGCGGGACGTCGTAGATGGACTTCACGTCCGGCGCGTTGATGATGCGGTCCGAACGCACCGACACGGCGATCGCAAGCTTCTCCTTGCGCTTCTCGTCCATGGGCTCCTTGGAACGCGCGATGAGGAAGTCCGGCTGGACGCCGTATGAATTCAGCTGCCTGACCGCGTTCTGCGTCGGCTTGGTCTTCATCTCGCCGAGCGTGCCCGGCACCGGCAGATACGACACCATCACGAAGAGCACGTCGTCCGGATACTTCATCTTGAGGACGCGCGCCGCCTCGATGAAGAGGGCGTTCTGGAAGTCGCCGACGGTTCCCCCGACCTCGATGACCGAGATGCGGCTGCCGTTGTGGTCCGCGGCTGCCTGGATGCGGCTCATGATCTCGTCGCGCACGTGCGGAATGGCCTCCACGCACTTGCCGCCGTACCCGAGCGCGCGCTCGCGGTCGATGACCGAGCGGTAGACCATGCCGCCCGTCATGTAGTCCTCGTTGGTGAGGTCGCGGCCGAGGAAGCGCTCGTAGTTGCCCATGTCTTGGTCGGTCTCGAGGCCGGACGAGAGCACGAACACCTCGCCGTGCTCGGTCGGATTCATGGTGCCCGCGTCGACGTTGAGATAGGGATCGATCTTCACGAGGTTCACCGGGAAGCCGCGCTCCTTGAGGATGAGGCCGATAGACGACGAGGCGACGCCCTTCCCAACCCCGCTCATCACGCCCCCGAGGACGAATATGTACTTGTGACCTTCCCGAGCCATACCTAGATACGCAGATACGTACGCACCGCTATCAGGGACGCGAGCGAGCCGAGCGCGATGCCTGAGCCGAGAAGGATGAGGAAGACTGAGGCGAAGTTAGAGAGGTAGTAGCTGAAGAGGTTGAAGCCGGAGAGCCAGGACTCGAGCGCGTCGCCCGCGAACCAGCTTATCGGGAACAGGAGCACCAAGGTGATGAGCGCAGCCAGGACCCCCGCGATGACGCCCGCGACGATGAACGGTCCGCGGATATACATATTCGACGCTCCGACGAGCCGCATGACGGCGATCTCGTCGCGGGAAGAGTAGATGGCGAGGCGGATGGTGGCGAAGGCGATCACGATGGACGCGATTGCGAAGAGGATGACGATCGCGACGCCCGTGCTCTTGGTCGTATTCATGGCTGCCGAGAGGCGGTCGATGACCTCCTTGTTCTGGTAGTAGTTCACGCGGTGGATGATGGAGGTGCCGCCTGACACGAGCGTCGGATCGTTCGAGAGGAACTCCACGATGGAGCCGTACTCGGCGGGATCCTTCGCCTTTACGGAAATGGAGGCGTTGAGCGGGTTGGCACCGATCTCATCGAGCGCCTGGAGGGTGAGCTGATCGGTCGCGTGACGTTCGCGGAACTCGACGAGCGCCTGCTCGCGGGAGGTGTAGGTAACCTCCTTTACCTCCGGAAGCTGGCGCACCTTCTCCGCTACCTCGAGGATCTCGTCCTCGCTCGCGCTCTGCACGAAGTAGACGTTCACGTCCACCTTATCCTTGATGGACTCGAGCGTCCCGCCGAGGATGGCCGAGAGGAAGATCATGGAGGCGATGATGCCCATGGTCACCGTCATGATGAGCACCGTCGCTACGGTCACCGCGCCGCCGCGCGTGAAGTCCTTCGCGCCCGAGGTGATCATCCTTCTGATATTGGTCCAGGTGTTCATAATACGTAGTGGCCGGTCGCATCGTCGCGGACCAGCTTTCCTTTATCCATGGTAATGACGCGCTTCCCGATCGCATCGACGACCCCCTTGTTGTGGGTCGTGATGATGACGGTGGTGCCGATCTCGTTGATTTTCTTCAGGATGTCGACGACCTCGTAGGTATTGATGGGGTCCAGGTTCCCGGTCGGCTCGTCGGCGACGATGATGTCCGGCTGGTTGATGATGGCGCGGCCGATGGCGACGCGCTGCTGCTCCCCGCCCGAGAGCTGGCGCGGGAAATGGTGCGCCTTGTCGGTGAGGTCCACGAGCTCGAGGATGTGCGGCACGTCGGTCGCGATCTCATCGTCGTGGCGGCCGGCGGCCTCCATCGCGAACGCGATGTTCTCGTACGCGGTCTTGTTCGGAATCAGCTTGAAGTCCTGGAACACGGTGCCGATCTTGCGGCGGTACTGGTGGAGCGAGCTCGACGGCAGCGAGTGCACGTCGAGGGATTCGAAGAAGACGGTGCCGTCCGATGGGGACTCCTCGGCAAGGAGGAGCTTCAGGAGCGTAGTCTTTCCTGCGCCCGAATGCCCCACGATAGAGACGAATTCGTTCGGCTCGATGGAGAGCGTGACGTTCTCGATGGCGGGAGCGCCATGGCCGTATTTCTTCGTCACCTTATCGAAGTAAATCATCGAAATTCATTGTACCGCACCCGGACGAGGCGCGTCCACAAATCTGGAGAAACCAGGGCGCCGCGAGGTGGGGATAAGGCTAAACGGCAGCTGCCGCGTCTATGAAATCGTCCAGATCGCCCTCGAGCACCGCATCCGGGTTATGGCTCTCGTACTCCGTGCGGTGGTCCTTCACGAGCTTGTACGGGTGGAGCACGTAGGAGCGGATCTGGCTTCCCCACTCGTTCGCGGTGGTCTTCGCGATGGAGCGGCCCTCGGCCTCAGCCTTGAGACGCTCCTCTTCCTGCTTGAAGATCTTCGCCTTGATGAGCTCCAGGGCCTTCTCGCGGTTCGCCTGCTGGCTGCGCTCGCTCGAGACGTGGACGGAGAGGTTGGTCGGCGTATGCGTGATGCGCACCGCGGTCTCGCGCTTGTTCACGTTCTGGCCGCCGGCGCCGCCGGAACGCGCGAACGTGATCTCGATATCATCAGGCGCGAGCTCCACCTTATGCTGCGGAGACAATTTCGGCAGCACCTCCACCATGGCGAATGAGGTCTGGCGCTTCCCTTGCGAATTGAACGGCGAGATGCGCACGAGGCGGTGCACGCCGGATTCGTGCTTCAGGCGCCCGTACGCGCCCTTCCCGTTCACCTCGATGAGCACGCTGCGGTACCCGCCTTGGTCGGTCTCATTCGCGTCGAGCTCGCGCACGCTCCACCCTTTCTTCCCTGCGTAGGCGCGGTACATGTTCGAGAGCATGGCAGCGAAGTCCTCTGCATCGTCTCCGCCGGCGCCGGCGAGGATGGCGAGCGTCGCGCCGCCGTCGTCCTGGTTGTCCGAGCCGCCGTCCTTCAGGTTCTGGTACTCCCGCACGATCTCCTGCGCCTTGTCCTTGTCCGCCCAGAAGTCGGGCATGGCCATCATGCCCTCGATCTCCTTGAGGCGTTCCTCGGGGTTCATGAGGCGAGTATAGCAAAAGCGCTCCCGTAAGGAGCGCCTTGTGCGGGCTATGCAGCTTCTTTTCGTATGGTCTCGGAGCCCTTCGGACGCTCAGGCTTGCGTCCGGCATTCCGGCCGGGATCGATCATCTCACGCTCCCGCTTCGCGTCAGCAAGCTTCCTTGAGCGCTCGAAGCCGTCAGCATCGGCGAGCTTGTCGAACTTCGCCTCTACCTCATCCGCGCCTGAGGCAGCCTCATTACGCATCGCTTCCTCGAGCGCAGCCGTGTCCTGCAGGGGATTCCTCTCGAAGGCCTCCTTCAGGCGGGTCTCGAACGGGACCGGATCCGACATCTCATCCTCGGCCTCATCCTCTTCGCTCTCCTGGCTCCTGATGAGGAGCTCCTCCGGATTCAAAGCCTTATCCGCAACCTCTTCGAGCGGCACAAATTCGCGCGGCTTGCCCGGCTTACCTGGGAATGTTTCAGACATATGCCCACAAGTATACCGCCAGCCGATTCCTCACAGGACCCGGTCGGGGATAGCGTTTACGCGGCCTTGGTGATGTCCTGATGGAACCACCACGCCCCGATGACGACGAACGCCATGGCCACGACGGATGACCCGACGATCATGAGCATGTCGCCCGAGAGGAGCACGTCCCCGAAGAGGATAGCCAAAGAGGCCGAGACCACGTGCGGCACCATCTGCACCACGATGAAGAGCGGATACGAGACCGCCGTGAGGCCGGCCGCGTACGCGAAGACCTCGGGAAGCGTCGCGAACGCGATGCGCCCCTTGATGAACGTCTTCCACTCGCTGCCGCGGGCGAAGATCTTCTCGAGCATCGGCATATGCTGGGATGGGACCACGTACTTGAGGAGCACGTTGCCGTACCTGCGGCTGATATAGAAAGCCGCCGTGAAGCCGATGACGTCCCCGATGAACGTGATGAGGAGTGCGGTCCAGAAGCCGTACACCGCGCCGGCGATGACGTAGATCGGGCCGCCGCCGAGCGGCACCACGATGATAGTGGTGATCTTGAGGACGATCACGGCCAGGTAGCCCCAAAGGCCGGCGGACGCGGCCGTATCCTTGAGCTCAGCTATCCCGATGAATTCGGTGATGAGGTACGCGAAGAGGAGTGTGGCGCCGATAAAGAGCGCCCCGTGGAGGGCTTCCTTCTTCGACGCAGGCTTGTCTTGGTCCATCTGGAGCCACCTCCCGGATTCGAACCGGGGACATTTTGCTTACGATGCAAACGCTCTACCAACTGAGCTAAGGTGGCGGTATGTACGAAAATATCACGTTTTCTTCGCCTGGGCTATCATCCGCGCAGTCATAGCTCTCTTGCTCGGCTTCCGATTCTCTCTTCCACGCCCTTTATTCAGAGCAGCATAACTATCTGTGAGGGCATCACAGTTCGGGCAGAGGAGACGGAGGTTCTTCTCGGTATTATTCTTCCAGTTGCCGTCGATATGGTCAGCAATGAGAGGCGGCTTACCTAGAATCTTATTGATTTCTCCCCAGCCGCATAAGCAGCATTTATTCCCGTACTTCTCACGGAGATATCGCTTGACCTGCCTACGGACAATGCCAAGCGTATCAAGTCCCGATATTTCAGCCTTCTTCCATCGCCTTATGTAATCTTGGTACTGATACTCGAGCTGGCAAGCATTACTGCAGTACTTGTAGAAGGAACGCGCAGGCTCATTCCCGCACACCGGGCAGCGCGTTCGTTTCTTCTTCGGGTTCGGCATGTCCTTAATTATAAGCCTAGCTGCAGACCACTTGTAGTTCCGGTGTTCGGTATGCTATTGATTCTCCCTTTCGCTATTGAGACAAGCAGGTCCTGCCGTCTCTCCCAATGTCCACCTGGTATTCCTGCGTCTCGATCCGGTTGCCGTCTATGCGCAGGAGCACGACGAGGCCGGTGCGCACCTCCGGGTTCCAGTACTGATCGAATATGAAATTGCCGAGCGAGTAGTATACCGGCGCGCCATCGATGTCCGTGCGCTGCCCGATGACGTGCGAATGGGACCCGATGACCGCATCCGCTCCGCTCCGGACGAAGAGCTGCGCGGCGCTCTCCAGCCCCGAGGTTTCCTGCGTGTACTCCTCGCCCCAGTGCGTGTACACGATGACGGTCTGCCCTTCTGCCTTCTCTGCAGCGATGAGCGCGGCCACCTTCTCGGCAGTCTGCCCGCCGAACTGATTGAACGACACGAGCGAGACCGTATCCCGCCGGTACACAGGCTCGCTTCCCGAGAGACCCCCGAAGTGCCCCACGCCGGCGGCATCGAGATGCCGCCTCGTGCTTTCCATGCCCTCCCGCCCGAAGTCCCCGATGTGGTTATTCCCGAGGTTCACCGCGGTGACGTTGTGCCGCGCGAGCAGCGCCGCCGTTCCCACAGGGAACGTGAACACGAAGTTGTCCGGGCTGCCGATTTCGGAACCGAGGCTCTTCGAGGGATGCGCGGTGATCGATCCCTCCAGGTTTCCGACCACCATGTCGGCAGTCTGGAGGAAGGCGCTAATGCAGGAGAACGGGTAGTCTTCCCCGTGCTGCGCGCTCACCTGGCGAATGTAGCGGTCGAACGACATGTCGCCCACGAACAGGATCTCGATCGGCTTTGCAAACAGCGACCGGACGCTCTTGGGCGCGATAGCCTGATCCGCAGGAAGGAAGATGAGCACAGCGACGCACGCCGCTATGGCTGCGGCGCCTATCCATGCGAGCACGGTTCGTGCGTCCATATCCGTATCAGTATAATTCCTCCCCTTGGAGCCGATGCCCGGGATTGAACCGGGGACCTACGCCTTACCATGGCGTTGCTCTACCAGCTGAGCTACATCGGCATCTGGTGTCCCGACTTTATACCACGGGGGTTTCCTCTTCCCAAGCGGCGTACGGTATACTGCACGCAATGAGAAAAGTTCGTTCCGATGATCTCGTGCATCAGCTCGCGCGCAGCCTCCCGCTCATCATCGGACTGGTGCTCATCTGGCGCGGCATCTGGTACGTCGCCGACGACTTCGACCTCCTCTTCTTCTTCGGTAACCACACCTTCTCCGCCATCGCCGGCATCATCCTCGGCCTCATCCTCCTTTACGTGCCGGACCACGACTTCAAGGAGATCGAGAAGCTCTAGCTCTTGTCCGCCTTTCGGCGCATCTCGAGAATGGTCATGACTGCGCCACTCTCCATGCGTTCATCCTCGATACGCTTCCCGGTGTCAACGAATCCGAGGCCCTCATAGAACTTAATCGCGTTCGCGTTATAAGTCACCGCCTGCACGGTCGAATCCTTCTCCGGGTCAAAATGCTTCTTCGCTTCTTCCCAGAGCTTCTTTCCCACGCCTTCCCCTTGAAATTCGGGAAGTACGTATATCGCTTGGAGGCGGTTTGCCTCGTCCCCTTTCACGATCCGACATACGCCGACCACCCTTCCTTCGGACTTCGCGAGGAAAAGAGTTTCGCCCTCCACAGGGTTTAGCATCCGCTTTTCAACGCTCGCGATCTTCTCTTCGCTCAAACGGTCCTTGAACCGGTATTCGATATCCTCTGCGGTTATCCCCGCTTCCTCGTTCGGGTAGGTGGCGAGCCAGGTCCGGTAGAAGACCTCCTGCATGCCTTTCCCGTCTCCTGGAGCCGGCGCGGTGATTTCAATCTCCGGCATGCGCTCTTTATTCTGAGGACCTTCCGGGTTCATGCGTTTAGCTGAGCTTCGCGTCTTAGGGAAAAGAATAGCGCCGGCGCGATGACCGCTCCCGCGAAGTTGAATATGAGGTCGAGCATGGCGTTCTCGTACCCTCCCACCCCGTTCTGCTCGAGGTTGATGGCAATGAGGAATTCCATGATCTCGTTCATGGCGCTTACGCCCATGGAGGCCATGACGGCGATGAGTACGATGATCCAAAGCCGTCCATCGGCGGAAAGCGTGCGCCGGACGAGATGGAGGAACACCAAGGACATCACGCCGTAGAGGTACGCGTGCACGACCTGGTCGTACTTGAGGACATAGAATTCCCCGCCGTAGTCGAGGAACGGGTAGATGCGGTACGCGAAAAGGACGCCATCCTCAGTAGGTACCGAACCGCCGAGGATATGGAGGATGCCCCAGAACGATATGAGCCAGAGCACGTACGTCGGGAACCGGGTTATGTGGAGCGTTCCGAACAGAAGCAGGAACGCTGCAGCAATGACGCCGATATAGATGACGAACTCGAAGTTCAGATCCTGAAGGAAGTAAATGCCGCCGAGAAGTAGGTACAGCCCACTAAACGCGATTACCCTATATTGACTGCTCGTGAAAGACATCGAAGCAAGTATACCGTGACGCCCAAACTCGTGGACGCTGTTGGAACTAGGATTAAGCAAGCTGCTTCAACGCCTTTTGTCTGAAATTGTCCCTCATGAGCTGTCCCCCCGCCATCTTGAATTTATCAGGCTGAGTGAACACTCTAATCAGGACTTCGGCCCCCAATTTCCGAATCTTTCGATTCTTAGCAAGTAGCTCTTGAATCTGCTCCTGGTCGAGAGCGCCCAGCACTTCGTCGATCTGAATAGAGGTCCACTGGTCCGGCTTATTGAATTGACTCCTTCCTGGAACGTCATTGAACTTTATGAACGGCTCCCTAAGCATGTCGTGCTCCTTAAGGAAGGAGAAGAACAGCGGAGCGGTGAATGTCCGCTCTTCTATGATATCGACCAGCTTCTGGCGATGTTCCTTATCGATTCCCTTGGGAACCGGAAGCGTGTCTACCGAAAGGCCGCCGACCATGGCACCCGCGTCGGACCAAGCCTCAGTCGGCGACCGAGGATTATTGCGCTCCATGCCCACAGCGACTTCAGTCATGTATTTAACAGCTGGCAGGAGATGCTTTGTGTCCGGATCAAGGTAGTTCCGACCATCGGGTCCAAGGATATTTGCTACGGCCTCCTTAGCTTCTGGAGACGCGTCATATCCTTTACCAAGAAGTTGGAGGACCAATCGTGCCGCGCGTCCGTTGCCGTCGGCAAAGGCATGCACTGCATTGATACCCACCGCAAGTAATAAGGCCGCGTCCTCGATGTTCGGCAATTGTTTCGCGGATTCAAGTATCTTCTGAAGTAAGGGTTCCTTATCTTCCTCATCCGGAGGTATGTACTCGCTTACATTCGTGCCATGCGAATCCACTTCTCTTACCTGCACACCTGCCCCATCGAAATCTGAAGATTTTCCCTTCCCTCGCAACGTGTCATTCGTAAGGATTCCGATGCGCTTGAGATCCTCGTAAGACATATTCTTGAGGAAAGCGGCTCTCGCCTCGGGGGAACTGAAAGCCTGTTCAGCACCAAGTCGATCCATGAGCGTGATGACGCGTTCAGCCCGCTCATTCCGATGCTGAACTTCAGGATCTACCTTTTCCGCAAGCGTCTTGCGCTTCTCGAGAGGGTCTGCCATGCGGAAACTATAGCAGGCAATGAAACACGAAACCGCCCTTCCGGGCGGTTTCGTACGATGCGCGAGGCAGTAGACAGAACTGGAACTGAAGCTAGGAGAGCTGGCGTACTTTCTCAGCAATAGAGGCCGCAACGTCCTCGGGAGCCATGTTCGTATTATCGATCACATGATTATTCCTTACCGGGGCTGAAGTATTAAGATCAAAGAATTTTTCATCGAGGTATTCGATCATCTTCTCTATGCTCGTTAGCTTCTTGTACTGATGTCTCGACTCGCCATCAACTCGCTTGAGTAGAGTCTCTCTATCCGCCTGGAGATGAACAAACAGCGTTCTTGCACCAACCGCTTCTAGCTTCTCTTCTAATTGCCTTAAGTATTCTGGATCCGAGAGCCCCGTTGGAGAGACGTAATCATGTGAATAGCAGTGTGTGACGATAATATTCACGTTGTGACGAATAGCCTCCTCATACACCTGGAATCGCATTTTCTCAATGAGGTCATTCGCTTCGAACGTATTTCGATCGAAGACACTCCATACCAAATCATTAATGAGGTGGTTGTGGGTGAGTTTGAAACCAAGCTCCTTCTGGAGTGCCTTCGCAACCGTAAGTTTACCGACGGCGATCATGCCGTAGATGATTATCGCGATGGGCTTTTCCTTCCCGCTTGCCATATGACTGAAGCTTAGCATCTTCACTTGAACCAGAAAGACCGCCCAACTGGGCGGTCTTTCTTTCATTTAGACATCTTAGCGTCCATCTGCGCGAGAGACGGGACTTGAACCCGCAACCTCCGCCGTGACAGGGCGGCGCTCTAACCAGTTGAGCTACTCCCGCAATGCTCTAGACTTTAGCCGTTTTTACCCGTATTCGCAAGGACGTCTATATAGGGTGCTGGCGGGAGGACTTGCACCTCCGACCTTGGGTTTATGAGTCCCATGCTCTAACTACCTGAGCTACGCCAGCGTATGTGCACAATACCGCACCCGGAGAGCCCATTCAACGCCTGCGAGCCTTAAGCTCCTGCTCCGCAGCCGCAAGGTCTTCCGGCGCGGTGATCTGGAACCAGAAGGTGGCCTCGAGCGCATGGAGCGGGATGCCCGCCGCCTTGCTTGCGGGCAGCACCGTCTGCGGGAGGCCGTACTCGCTCGAGCCTAGGGACTTCGGGATCATGGGGTGCTCGAAGAGGCGCTTGTCGAGCGCGATGAGATTCGTATTCATCACGCCGGCCTGGCCCTCGTAGTTCCCCTCTTCGATCGCCACCACCTTCCCGTCCTCGATCACCATGCGCCCGCCTGAGCCCATGTTCTCGGTGGGACAGACGAGGATGGCCCAATCCCCCGCATTCGCGACCGCCTCGATGTCCTCACGGACGTAGAGGTCGTCCCCCATCATGACCACGAAGCGGCCCTTGATGAGGTCCTTCGCGAGCCAGAGGGCGCCTGCCGTGCCGTTCAGCTCAGTCTGCTCCACGTATTTCATGGAACGGCCTTCATACGTACTTCCGAATGCTTCGCGTATCTTTCCTCCGTGGTACCCGACCACGAAGATCACTTCATCTATGGACTCCGGCAGCTCCGCGAGCTTCCGGTGCAGCAGCGTCACCCCGTCCACGCTGAGTAAGGGTTTGGGGGTGTCGTCCGTCAGCTCCTTCATGCGCGTGCCGCGCCCGGCCGCTAGGATTACTGCTTGCATAGTATCCGGAATCTAACAGGTACGAGCCTAAATTGCTATACTTCCAAAATGATAAGGACTTTCACTACACTCCTCGGTCTCGCTATCCTCTTCGGGCTCGCGGCTCCTGCCTACGCCGCGCCGATGGAGCGTCTCTTCTATTACAACGGCACCGATCTCGGGAAGCAGTCCCTGTTCACCCACGCGAACAGTATCGATATCTTCGCGCCGCAGTCCTACGGCGTAGACGCCAAGGGCAACGTCACCGGCAGCGTCCCCAAGGACATCCTGGCCTTCACCAAGAAGAACAAGATAGACGTCATGCCGCTCGTCGTGAACGCCGGCTTCGGCCGCCAGGCGGGCGAGGATTTCCTCAACAGCTCGAAGGCACAGAAGAAGGCCATCAAGGCGCTCGTGAAGGAGGCCAAGAAGCACGGCTACGTCGGCTACCAGCTCGACTTCGAGCAGATGTACGCGAAGGACCGGGACAAGTACACCAAGTTCGTGAAGGATTTCGCCGCAGCCATGCACAAGAAGAAGAAGCTGCTCAGCGTCGCGGTGATCGCGCAATTCTCGGAGAACGAGGCGGAATACCTCCCCGGCGTCTGGCCGAACCTCGCCGGCGTCTACGACTACAAGGAGCTCGGCAAGCATGCCGACTTCGTCTCCATCATGTCCTACGACGATCCGACCTCCCGCGGGCCTATCGCGAGCTATGCCTGGCTCGAGCGCGTCGTGAAGTGGAGCGTCTCGCAGATCCCTCCGGAGAAGGTATCGCTCGGCGTGGCTACCTACTACTGGCAGTACGACGATGCGACCGGCAAGCGCGTCGGCATCGGCGGCGCCGAGGGCATCAATAACGTATTCAACCTCCACTCTCCTATCTACCGCTATGACGCCGTACAAAAAGCTCCGGTGCTCACGTACACGAGCTCCATCACCGGGAAGAAGCATACCCTCTGGTACGAGAACGGACAGAGCGTGAAGGATAAGATCCCGCTCGTCACTAAGAACGGCCTCAGGGGCATGTCATTCTGGGCGCTCGGCCTCGAGGTGCCGGACGTCTTCCAGGCGATTAAGCAGTAGCAGGAAGCTCGATTACGAACTTCGATCCCTTCCCTGGTCCCTCCGACTCCGCGCGGATGGTTCCTCCGTGCGCGTCCACGATGTTCTTCGCGATGAAGAGACCGTAGCCGGTGGAGTGCACGTTCACCTTGAGGGAATCCTTGCCGCGTCCGCCTTCGGTGAAGAGGCGCTTCTTGTCCTCGGCATTGATGCCGACGCCCGTATCTTGTACGGTGAAGACTACTTTCCCGTTAGCTTTTGAAAGCGAAACGGTGACGCTTCCGGACGGGGTGTAGTTAACCGAGTTCTCGATGACGTTCCTGAGCACGTGGTCGCCGAGCTGGGCCGCGTCTCCGGTGATGGTGTACGGCGCGCCGGACGGATCGATCGCGAGCGTCATAGCGAGACCCTTGTTGTCTGCGACCGGCTTAACCTTCTTGAACCAGTTCTCGGTGATCGCCTGCATATCCACCGGCTCTTTCTTATACGTGACGGTCCCTTTCTTCTGGTTAGATGCCTGGAGGATGCCGATGACCGAGTTCGCGCCCTCGCGGCTCTGCATGAGCGCCTGGTCTACGAACTGCTTCATCGGAGCCGGTAGCGGGCCGAGATCCCCTTCAGAGAGCGCTGCGAACGAGACCATGTCCTTGTTGAGGAAGCCCTTCACCTCGTGGCTGATGAAGTGGATGAGGGTCTCCTGGCGCTCGTTGGTGGCTTCGAGCTCGTGCGCGAGCTTCTCGATGCGGCGGCGCTGTTCCACTTCGCGCTTCACGCTGCGGACGAGCAGCCATCCGAGGAGGAAGACGAGGATGAGCGTCCCGATGAGTACGTACCGGACGTTCTCGATCGACCGGACGAAGAGAGCCGCGAACAGGAGGATGATGAGTCCGGCGATGAGCATTTGCGCCGCGAGCACACGCATATTGAACGCCCGGTACCGCACAATGAGGTACGAGATGGCAGTGAGGAACGCAACCATGCCGAGCGGACCGAACAAGTTGAAGTCATAGGTGAGCGTGAGGTCCCCAACAACATTAGACACCGTAAACATGCCTAGGAAGAGGAGGCCGCCGAAGCCAAGCAGTAGCGCTTCCCACTTCCGAGCGCGCTCAGGGACGCGGAAACTCTTGATGATGCTCGCGGCGACCACATACAGGAGCGCGAGGACTTCCACGGCATAGACGTATGTCCAGATCGGGCCATTGAGGCCTTCGCAGTAACTGAAATCGAAGGCAGGAATATTGAAGATAGTAGGCGTGGCGAGGATGATTGGCGCGAAGATGAGCGCCAGTACCCACCCGAACCATCCAGGAAGTCGATCGTAGAGGTATACGGTCACGAACGACGCGATGAGCGCAACGAGGATCACATGGATAAGTGCGGTCATCTGCCAGGCGAAATGGACGTGGACCACCAAGACCGCTATCCAATGGATAAGCTCGTTGAGCAGGTAGAGGGAGAAAGCGACGGAAACCCAGAAAAGGAGACGGCTGCGAAGGGATGCCTTATCCGCAAGGAGCACCAAAAGTCCGAAAAGCAGCGAGACGATGATGATCGGGAGATAGGAGTAGTACAGGAGCGGCGGAGCAATGGCGGGGTCGAGAATCCCCCAGAGCACCGGTACTGAATCTGCGCAAAAAAGGTTGGTGTCGATCATAGGCTATTCCTCTTCTGAGGTTTCTTCATCGACGACTTCCTCATCTAAGACCTCTTCTTCCGGGATTTCCTCTTCAGTGCCTTCTTCTTCAGCTTCCTCTTCGAGGATGAGTTCGACCTGCCCCTGCATTACTGTCTGCTGGAACGTGTAGCCGACACAGATGATGATAGCGACGGCAATCAATAGGTACGGGAAAGCCCTGAGCATGTATGTCCAGTATAACTCCTCAGAATGGTCCGCAACCTTAGGCGCCTGCCTTCTTGTGGACTTTCGATTCCTTTATGAAGATCGCAGCCTTCTCAGGGTAACTTATCCAAAATAGCTCGCTTTCGATGGAAGCCGGCACCAGCTGCGATACTAGGGGCCGGTACCCAAAGCGCTTCTCGACGTATTCCATTGCAGGACGGAATACCGTACGCACGAAGTCCTTATCTTCAGGAACGTAGTCTTCGAAGAAGATTCCGTGGATTATGAATAACGCGAGCAGCCGCTTGAAGTGCTCGAGCAGATGGCCCCGATGGTTACGGTCGATCCATTCGGCATCGTCCGGCGTCTCTACGCGGACCGGGGACAACGCATCCATCATGCGCTTATGAAAGTGGACGAGCGGTTCGCCCCAGACCGTATCAATCTCACGGAATTGCTTACCGTCTGCGGCATTGAAATCGACGATGGTCTGGTACTGGATGATCTCGTGCGCCCTGCCCTCCTTCTGCGATATCCGGCGACACACGGGGAGCTTGCACAGCGCTTTCTTTGCATGATTTTGGGATACGAACTGGTCCTTCGTATCCTGACTTATCACGGCCTTGAAGCCCAGCGGCTCCACGAGGTGAATGAACCGCAATGTCTCGAAGTTAGGGGTCGCGATATGCCGTCCGAGATACAGGACCGGGCCATCTGCGAAATAGGCTGGGATATCCCCGCCCAGATACTCTTCCACTTCCTCTTTTAAGCCGGGGACTCTCCTTCTTTTCTCAAGCTCCGCGACAGCTTGAAGCGGTGTGAGCATGAGATCGGAGGCATTAACAGCCTTCCCTGTGAAGATGCTTTGTGCAAAGTGAAAAGCCGCGGCAAGGGGCGCTCTGCTTAGTATCCGCATACGTAAGACAGTAGCATGCCTGGGCATGGGGCAAATAGTTCTGCTGGATAAGAAAAATCGGCAACGCATAACGTTGCCGACTCTATTTCTTTCGTTCCTTCTAGAAGTAACTCACCCACAGCTCATACCCGGCCCCGTATGCGACTGCCCAGAAGACAGCTTGCACGGCACTGAGCGGAACCAAGGCGAGGTACATCCGGGCGAACGTGCCTAGTTCCTTCCGGTAGTAGGCGACGATCTGCTCCGGTCCGGTCCAGAAGACGGCCTGGACGTTCGCGAGCAGCATGCCCGTAAGCCAGAGCAGCTTCGACCGTTTCGCGGCCGCGTCGACTGCTCGGCGGTAGTCCTTCCCGAGCGACAGGTCTTCCCCGCTCACATGGTATTTCACGACGAAACCCGCCGCGACCAGAAAGTCATAGGCCCAGACCGCGATGAAGGTCCATAAGAACGAGAACCCATATTCCTTCATGACGACGACCACACCAAGGGAACCCAAGGTGAGGAGCGCATCAAGGACGTAGTATCTCGCTCTCTTGAACACGAACTCGACGATCTTATCCCGCTTCGAGACGGCATACTCGCCTTCTTCGAAACTGAAGAGTGCGGACGCGATCTCGACGACCGTCGCCCATGCCCTCTTGAACCAGGAAGCAGCCCGCGCGGTAAAGCGGGCAGTGATAGTCCGCTCTACGATCGCCATGGGCGACTCCTTTCTCTACAGGAACGAGGTCACAGCAAGGGCCCAAAGGCCTTTGCTGCCTCTGTTTGTGATTAAAGCACAATTATGCAGAAAAAGCAAGTACCTTCCGGTACCTGCTTCCTGTTAAGGAAGTACTCCTTATTTAGCGATCATCGCCCGCGTAAGCGGTCCGAAGTACCCGGCTGCCGGTATGATGCCTTCCTCCGCCTGATACTCAGCGAGCGCCTTCTGCGTGATCGGACCGAAGTAGCCCGTCGCGCCGGCTTTTGCGAGCGCGTCCGTCGCGGGGCCGCTATCCTTCGTGATAAGGAGCGCTTGAAGCGCGGTGACGTCGTTGCCGGTTGAGCCGAGCGTGAGGTCGCGCACGAATGTAGCATTCCCCGTCGCGACGATGCCCGCGTCTTCCATGGCTTCGGTGATGGACTTCGGTAGCTTCACCTTCTGCGCTCCGGCGAGGATGAAGAGGCCGCGCTGCGTCCTCACGAGCATCTCCGCCTCCTCTTCCTCATCATCGGCATCCTCGAGGATGCGCTCGATAGCGTCGATACGCTCCGTGAGCGTGAATTCGCGCTCAAGTCGCGGGAAGGGGTCCGTATGCTTGCGGGAAGATTCGCGAATCTCGAAGTGGAGATGCGCCGGTCCGCCGGACGCATTCCCGGTATTGCCCACGTAGCCGATGAGGTCTCCCTCTTCGAGCTCGGTGCCGGCCTTGATGCCGTCCGCGACGTCATCAAGGTGCATGTACGCGAAGGTCTCGCCGCCCGGGTTCGCGGTGTAGACGTAGTTACCCTCGGTCTCTCCCTTCCCGACGCGCGTCACGACGGCTTCGGTCGGCGAGACGATGTAAGCGCCCGTCGGGGCCATGATGTCGAGCCCTTGGTGCGAGCGCGAGCCGCCATCGCGCGGGTCCCCGTAGTTCCTCGCGAGATTCGACGTGGATACGCCGAGAAGGATCGGGATCGGCAGTTCCTCAACTTCGTCATCGTCGAGATTGTTTATCTTCTTCTGGATGGCTGAGGAGTATCCCCTCGACGAAAAGCGGCTCCACTCGCGTTCGGCATCGTCCCATGAGCGAGTCGCCGCTTCGGCGGGAGCGATGGGCATGCTGATAAGAGCGAGGAGCGCAAGAGACGCTCCTCCTGTGCGGAAGGTGTGGTTCATAGGTGCAGTATACAGACTCGCAGACGTGCTTCGCGGTCCTTCCTTACACTCATCGGATCAGGAAGCCGCGCCCATGCACGGTTTCGATGATAGGCGGCTTCCCGAGCTTCCGGCGGAGATTAGTCATGTGGGTATCCACCGACGCGGAGAAGGGATCCGCGGACGAATCCCACACGTGCTCGGTGAGCGAGGTCTTCGATATGAGGTTCCCTTGGTAGCGCAGGAGATACTCGAGCATCGCGCACTCCTTCTTGGTAAGCGCGATGGGGCGCTTCCCGCGGCGCACGCTCTGCGTCCCGACGTTGAGCTCGAGGTTCCCGGCCGTGAGTATGTCCGGAACCACGTGCGCGGAACGGCGCAGGAGCGCATGCATCCGCGCGAGAAGCTCCTCGAACGCGAACGGCTTCACGAGATAATCGTCCGCGCCGGCGTTAAGGAACAGCACCTTTGTCGCGACCTGGTCCGTGACACAGCACACAAGGACAGGTGGAACCCGCTTCCCTGCCCGCAGGTGCCCGAGGAGTTCCATGGCATCCGTGTCGAGGAGCGGATCGAGAAGAATGAGGTCGTATTCCTGGGTGCGCACCGAGAGGAGCGCGGCTCTTCCTGTGGAGACCGCGTCGACCGCGAAGCCGAAAGACGACACACGCCGGGATAAGGCGCCAGCAGCGTCCGCATCACCATCGATGATGAGTATCTTCATGCGATATGAAGGAACAGGACATCCCCATGATACCGATTGCGCTCCCGAAAGGGACCGCTATGCACAGCCCTCTATCGCGCTGTTCTACTCTTCAGAGAACTCCTCATGGCTTCCCGGACCTTCTTCGCCCATCGCTGGCCCGCGTCCCCGCCCCATAGCAGCCAAGCGATCTTGCCGTTAGACGGCTTAGCAAGGTCATTGAAATGCTTGCCGCGCTTATCTATCTCGTGCCGAGCGAAGAACGAGTACATGCGCAGGATCACCCGCGGATGGAGCGGCTTGCCGCTCATGAGCTCGCGCGCCCGATCAATCCCGACGAACGTCCCGCCTCGGCGGAACCGAGCTCTGAGCTCGAGCCCTTTCTTCGCTTCCTTCGCTACCGCCGCAGGCGGTATGAAGTCGATATTCGGATAGTCCTGGTTCCCGATGTTCATGAGAGCAGTATATAAGAAAAGAGCCCGCTTTCGCGGGCTCTTTTCATTCTTGTTGCGGGGGCCGGAATCGAACCGGCGTCTGGAGGTTCTTCTGTACCTGCCGTTTCCGACAGGAATGGACTATCCCATAATCCCGTTAAGGATTCTCCCATTATAGTCTCTGAACCTTTCCCGTTGCCGAGACTTGGCTGCTGATTGCCGAATCTCCTTTCTTTTCAGGCCATCGCGCTCATTCTTTCGAATCACGCTGTGGCGAAGGGAGCTCTAACGGTGTTCCAGCAATTTAGAGAGTTTTTCCGCTACCCGTTACCGGATAGGGTCACGTTTTGCACATGAGCCTCCCGAGGTACCTCTCCTCTACCCCGCTATCTGAGCTTCACTCTGAAGCTGGACGCAGCATACCACTTAAGGACCTTCATTACAACCCTTCCGGCAGAGTCCTCATACATACTTATCTAAGACAGAATCATAAATCTTTGGCGAGTATGATGCTACGATATATGCATGCCTCTCGCCGATCCAGAGAAGAGAAAGGAGTACCACGCACGGTACATGAAAGAAATCTGGTACCCGAAGAATAGAAAGAAGCACATCGGATATGTGAAGCGGAACAAGCTACGCGTTGCGGCATTCATCGACCAGTACAAAAGGAGCGGACAATGTGCTGACTGCGGATTCAAGGGCAAAGACTTCCCTCACGTCCTGGATTTTGATCACCAGGGAATCAGCGTGAAGAGCTTCAACATCGGTAGCTGGTCTCGCGCGGTACTAAGCATCGAGACGATAAGGACGGAGATAGAGAAATGCGAGCTGGTGTGTGCAAACTGCCACCGGATACGGACCTTTTCGAAAGCTCGCACTAAAAGAACTTAGATCGCGTCGAATTCCTGGAAGACGTTCTTGTAGTGCCCTATGGTGCGGTACGCGACCTGGCCCGTGAGCTGGAACGCGGAGCCCTGGTGCGCGATGGCGTTGCGCACCTTGTGCGCCTCCCACGCGTCCTGGATGGTACGGAACTGCTGCGGATTCGCCTGCTTCAGCTTCTCGCCGAGCGTGTCTCCAACGTACCCGGCCTGCTTCAGTACGTCGTCGAGCATGATGTCCGCCTCGATGATCGCCTGGCGCCAATCGCTCTCCTGATGACTCTCGATGAGCTCCGCGATATGCGCCCAGCGGGAACGCTCGAGCAGGTCCTCTGCCTGCTTCTGCTCGAGCGTGGTGTACTCGTAGTGCTCCTGCTCCTTGATCTGGTGCAGGCGGATGGTGGCGTAGATGAGGACGCCGAGCGAGACGAAGGCGACGAAGTACGAGATCGTGGTGAAGAGCACCCAGATGGCGGCGAGCGTCCCGCCGATATCCACGTTGCCCGCGCTCGTGAAAAAGAAGAGCTCGTAGAACTGCCGGAAGAGCCATTCGATATTGAGGAAATGGATGGTGCCGTCGTCGTTCATGAGGCTAAGTATAGCGTGCGCACGCACACCTTCCTGCTCGCATTGTGCACGGCTTACGCGAGCGCGCGGGCCGCGGCGAAGAGGCGGTCCTCGCGACTTTTCGGCGCAGTGAAGTGCATGCCGACCGGAAGCGATACGCCATCGCGATCAACGGAACCCATCGGCACGGAGATCGCCGGCATGCCGGTGAGGTTAGCGGTGACCGTGAACACGTCCTCAAGATACATGGACACCGGGTCGCTCTTCTCGCCGAACTTGAAGGCCGGAGACGGCGTCGTCGGAAACGCGATCACGTCCGCCTGTTTGAACGCCGCATCGTACTCCTTGGTAAGGATGCCGCGAGCCGCGTCCGCTTTGCGGTAGTAGGCATCGATGTAGCCGGATGAGAGCACGAAGGTGCCGAGCAGTATGCGGCGGATGGTCTCCGGACCGAACCCTTCAGTGCGGGATTCCACGTAATCATTGATCATGCTGTCCCCCTTCTTGTTGAGGCCGTAGCGTACGCCGTCATAGCGGGCGAGGTTTGCGGACACTTCCGCCGGCATAAGGACGTAATACACCGGAAGCGCATGCGAGCTCGTCGGGAGCTCGACGTCTACGACCGCATGCCCCTGTGCCTTGAGGGATTCGAGCTTCGCTTCGAATGCGGCGAGCACGTCCGCGTCGATGCCCTCCTTGAGGAGATGGCGCGGCACGCCGATAGTGAGCGTCTGCTTCTCGTCCTTAGCAGCATAGAAATCTCCAGGGATGGAGGTCGCATCGAGCGGGTCCTGGCCGCGGAGCATATCGAAGAGTATTTCCGCATCCTCGACGGTCTTCGTAAGCGGGCCGATCTGGTCCAAGGAAGAGCCCATGGCGATAGCGCCGTAACGGGAGACCGCGCCATAGGTCGGCTTCATGCCGACGAGCCCCGTATGCGCCGCTGGCTGGCGGATGGAACCGCCGGTATCCGTGCCGAGCGCAGCGATGCACATTTGCGCGGCAACCGCAGCCGCGGATCCGCCGCTGCTGCCTCCTGGTACGCGAGACACGTCATACGGATTCCTCGTCGCGCCGAAGGCAGAGTGTTCGGTGGAGGAGCCCATGGCGAACTCGTCCATATTAGTTCGGCCGACAAACAGCGCTCCTGCTTCCTTCAGCTTCCTGATGACGGTCGCATCATACGCCGCGACATAGTCAGCAAGCATCTTCGATGCAGCTGAGGCGATTTCCCCTTCTATCAAAATATTGTCCTTGATGGCGAGCGGAATGCCGCAGAGGAGCGAGTCGTCTCCCGCATCGATGCGTTCCTGCGCTGCCTGGATAGCGGCGTCATCCGCTTCGAAGATCTCGAGGTACGCGTTCAGCTCCGGATTGCGGCGCTCTGCCTCTGCCTTGCACGCGTCCCAGAGCTCGCGCACAGTGCATTCCTTAGCGCGCAGCGCCTTCGCGGCCTCAGCAATAGTGCATTCGTTCAGCTTCTTAGTCATGGCTGATGATCTGCTTCACGGAAAGCAAGTCCCCTTCCCGGTCCGGGAACTGGGAAGCGAGCTTCTCGGTCCAGAGGCCCTTCTCATGCGGCGTGCCGTCCTCGCGCATCACGTTGCGGAGCGGCGGCACCTCCTTCGCCCCCTGCATATCTATGGAAAGCGCATCGAGCTGCCCGACGTACGCGAGGATGCCGTCGAATTCCTTCGCGAATGCCTCGAGATCCGCTTCCGGCACGCTCACGCGCGCAAGCTGCGCCAGTTTCTTTACATCGTCTCCGGTAGCCATTACGGGCACTCTATCACAGCCCGAGGCGCTTGCGGAACGCGCGCTCGTCGAGCACCGGGATGCCGAGCTCCTCGGCCTTGGTGAGCTTGCTGCCCGCGTTCTCCCCGGCAAGCAGGAAGGTGGTCTTCTTCGAGACCATGCCGGATACCGTGCCCCCGTTCTTCTTCACCAGGGCCTTCGCCTCGTCGCGGGAGAGCGTCGGCAAGGTTCCCGTCACCACTACCGTCTGCCCATCGAGCGCGCCGCCCCTGGCCGGATCCTCCACGATCTCTATATCGAGATGCTCGCTCAGATTCTTCACGAGTTCCTGGTTCTCCTTCGCATGGAACCAGCGCTCCACCGCGCGCGCTACCGTCTCGCCGATACCCTTCACTTCAAGCAGATCATCCGTACCGGCGTTCCCGAGACGCAGCAGCGTGCGGAACTTGCGGGCGATGAGCAGCGCTGTCTCTCCTCCCACGTGCGGTATCGAGAGGCCGACGAGCAAGCGGTCCATGCTTACCTTCCGCGCCGCATCGATCGAATCGATCAGGTTCTGCGCTGACTTCTCCTTGAAGCCTGGGAGAGCGAGGAGATCGTCCTTGGTGAGCGTGAAGATGTCGTCGTACGTGCTCACGAGCCCCTGCTGCATGAGGAGCCCGACGGTCTTCTCCCCGAAGCCGTCGATATCGAGCGCGCTCTTCCCGACGAAGTGCGCGATCTTGAGCTCCTGCTCCGCGAACGAGCCGCGAACGGCGCAGCGATGCGCGGCCTCTCCCGGGATGCGCTCGATGGCTCCGTCCCCGCCGCACATAGGGGAATGCGTCGGGAATACCCACGCCTTCGCGCCTTTCGGCCGCAGCTCCTTCACCACTTCCACCACTTCCGGGATCACGTCCCCCGCTTTCTGAAGGATCACCGTGTCCCCGATGCGTATGTCCTTCTCCTTTATGAAATCCTCGTTGTGGAGCGTCGCGCGTGACACGGTGCTCCCCGCGACCGACACGGGACGCAGATGCGCGACCGGCGTGAGCTTCCCCGTGCGGCCGATCTGGAGGCCGATGTTCTCGAGCACGGTGGTGACCTGCTCCGCGGCGAACTTCACCGCCACTGCGAAGCGCGGCGCCTTCCCGGTGTAGCCGAGGAGCTCCTGCTGCGCGCGCTTCTCCACCTTCACTACCACGCCATCGATGAGATAGTCCTGCGCTTCGCGCTTCTCCCCGTGCCATTCCTCCCAGAAGGCGATGACCTCCTCGATGTCCGCATCCCGCTTCAGGTTCCGATTCACCGGAAGCCCGAGCTTCGAGAGATACTGGAGCTCCTCGCTCTGCGTCTCGGGCATGTCCGCGCCGTTGAGATAGTTGATGTCATACAGAAAGGCGCCGAGCGGACGCGCTGCGGCCACCGCCGGGTCGAGCTGGCGCACGGAACCGGCCGCGATGTTGCGCGGGTTCGCGAAGAGCGCTTCCCCGGCTTCCTGCCGCCTCTCGTTGAGGCGCAGGAACCCCTTGCGGCTCATGTACACCTCTCCCTCGACGACGAGGTCCACCGATCGCGAGAGCTTCTCCGGGATGGATTCTATGGTACGCACGGTGTGCGTGACGTCTTCTCCGATGACGCCGTCTCCGCGCGTCGCCGCCTGCACGAGCTTCCCCTTCTCGTACGTGAGCACGATATGGAGGCCGTCGATCTTCAGCTCGCACGCGTAGCGCACTTTGCCCGTATCTCCCGCCTTATCGAGCGCGCGGCGGACGCGCTCGTCGAAGGAACGGATCTCGCTCTCCTCGAACGCGTCGTTCAAGGACCATTGCGGCACCGCATGGCGCACTTTCCGGAGTTCTGGGAGCGGCGCCCCCGCAACCCTCTGCGTCGGAGAATCCGGAGTGACCTGCTCGGGGTACTTCTCCTCGAGCAAGACGAGCTCGTGCTTCAGCGAATCGAGAGCCTCGGGAGATAGCGGGGATTCGTCCTTCTCGTGCTGAAGGGCTCGGTATTTCCTGATCGCCTCGCGGAGCGAGAGGATGCGCAGCCGGTCTTCCTCGGGGATCATGGCCCCAGTGTATCAGTACGTCGCGCGCAGGCCACGCTCCACCGCGCGCGGATTCTCGAGGTCCGAACAGGCAACGTTAACGCCCGTCCCGAAGAGGGTCGTGGCCCCCGAACTCTCCTTATATACGGTGATGCGGGCGCAATCCGAGCCGTTCACGGTAAACCAGGAGGATTCGAACTTAGTAGTTCCGGAACTGGTCACGCCCGGGATGTTCCCCGAGCCCCCGTACGTGGAGATGCCGCCGCAGACGATGCCGGCCGCCTGTCCAGTGCTGTATATGAATCGGTTCTGGGAGTGGCTGTCGAAATAGAGCGCGCACTCGAGCGCGCTGTCTGCCGCGTAGAACGCGTACTGCGACTCGCGAGCGGAGGATGCGAGGAGAAGGCTCTTGAACGCGAGCGAGGTGAGCGCGAGCGTGATCGAGAGCGCTACCGTCGAGAGCACGATGGCGACGAGCAGGGCGAACCCGCGCTGAGGATTAGAGCCAGTCATAGAGGGTTTCGGAGAGGATGATAGTGCGCGCGCCGTGGTCTTCCCAGGTGATGGTCACCGTCACGATCTGGTAGCCGGATTGCGGCGAGACGTTCACGGAGCGCGTGAACGGCGTCGCGCGCTTCCCGGACCCGGTCTGCTGGGTGTAGAAGCCCTGCGTATCGTCGATATAGAGCCGCGGGCAGCCGGAGATGGGACAGAGCTCGATGGCGGATCCCCCGTCCGGGTTCACGGTCGCGTCGATAGTGCACTTGTTGCTCCCGGTGCATACCGGGCCGTCGACCCCGTTCATACCGTCGAGCTGATGATTGCCCGACACGAAGGTGCTCGGGTCGGCGAGATAGTTGTTATCGCGCACGAACCGGACGTATTCGAGCGCCTCCTGCGCGAGCGACGCCGCGATGATCTCGTTCTTCGAGATATTGGACGCGCTCATCACCCGCTGGATGGCGCCGAACGGCGCAATGATGGCGAGCGTCAGCACCGTGATGGCGACCAAGGTCTCGATGAGCGTGAAGCCGGAGCGGGTAGGCATCATAAGTCGGGAAGGCGCTGGGTGGCGCTGGTCTGGATCTGGAACGGCACGACGACCGAGCTGTTCGGCACCGCCGCTTCCCCGTTCACGACCAGGGTCACCATCGGCTGATGCGCCGGATCAGGACTGGTGGCCGTGCCGCGGACGTAGAAGAGGAGCGAATCGATGACGAGCGAGCCGTCGGTCATGGCGACGTCGGTCGAGAGCACGCACGGCGCAGACCCGGTCTCGCTGCGGAGTATCGAGGTGCCCGACTGCCGGTACGTAATGGTGCACCCTTCGCTGCTCGTGAAGGTGACGCGGCTCACGCCGCTCAGCGAGCAGGAGCCGAGGCAGGTGAAGTTCGAGCCCGTGCGCATCTCGCGCGCCATGCGGTCGATGGTGAACGAGAGCGAGTTGATGACCGAGCTCGCCGTATGCGCCACGCGGTTGTAGTGGATGAAGGACAGGTACGCGGCTGCGGACGCGAGCATCACGAGCGCGAAGATGCCCATCGAGACGAGGAGCTCGATGAGGGTGTACCCGCCGTGCGCGCGGTTTCTCATGGGCATGCAGCGACGACCGAGACCTGCCCGTTCTCCGCGACGAGCACGAAGCGCTGGTCGCCGACGCGATTCGATACGGTGGCGCAGGCGCTCTGGTACGTGGTCCAGGACGAGGAGGATTTCGCCTTCACGTACGTACGGGTATTCGGCCGGCTGAAGGTGATATTCATCTCCGTGAGGCCATCCGCAGTGCAGGTCCTCGTACCGTTCGACGCGTACGCGCAGAACGCGCTCACCGAGAATCCGTTGTTGAGCGTGTACGTCTTCAAGAGCTCGCTCGGGGATGCGGACGTGGAATAGAGGCCGTCGCCGGGCTTCGCGTCCGGCCGGGCGGTAGCGGAGACGGGCGGATACGTATCCGCGAAAAGGATATAGGACGCGGGGGACGCCGCCTGGAGATAGATGCCGTAGCCGGCATTGTTGGTGCCCGAGAACGATTGGCTTGAGACGCCATAGGACTGGGCCTCGCGTACGGAAAGGGCGACGTCGTAGGTCGCGTTGTTGAGCGCCACCGTGCGGTCGAAGCCGGACTGCCCCGAGAGCGCGATCACCGTGATGATGATGATGATCGCGAGCACCACGAGCATCTCGATGAGCGTGAATCCACGCGTCGGGGCTATAGCACGATGAGGAAGAAAGGATTCCATTGGGTGAAGAGCGCGAGCAAGTAGCCGGCAGCGAGAAACGGCACGAACGGCACCTCGGTATTCATTGTAGGGTTCCCGCGCCTCGCGAACAATATCAGTATGCCCACTACGGCGCCGATCCAGAACGAGAAGAGGAAGCCCGCCCCGGACTGCATGCCCGCAAGCAGCGAGAGCCCGAGCGCCACCGGCGCATCTCCAAGGCCCATGATGCGGCCCCTCGAGAGCGCATAGAAGAGATAGAGGACGAGCGAAAGTCCGCCCGAGAGCATGAGGACGAGGCCGAGCTCGGGAAGCTCGTACGCGAGAGCCGCATATGCGAGCGAGCACGCGATGAAGGCGTTCGAGAAGAGCGGCGGCACGATCATGTGCCGGAGGTCGTACGCCACGAGCGCGGCCAATGCGACAAGCGCCGCCAGGAACGGGATGAGCTCGAGCGAGAGCCCGAGCAGGTGGTATGCGGCGCCGAAGGAGAGCGCGAGCAGCGCCTCGAGCAGGAGGTATGCCGCAGAGACGCCCGCGCCGCAGCTCCGGCACTTCCCCCGGAACGCGAGCCAGGAGAGCATCGGCACCATGTCGAGCGCGGTGAGCACCCGGCCGCACGCGTTGCAGCGGGACCTCCCGCCCACCCAGTCCTGCCCCGTATACGCGCGCTCCGCGATAACCCCCGCGAAGCTTCCGGAGATTGCGCCGAGCGCTGCGAATATGAATACGCCGAAGTCCATCTAGTAGTTACAGTCCGTGCGCGTATTCCCCGGAGCCGTGTCCTTCTCCTTCGCCGAGCCGATGGAATCGATGCACCAGTACTTCTCGTTCGGGAGCTTCGCCGCGACGAGGAACGCCGTCGAACTCGAGCGGCAATAGACCTCCGCGCTTCCGCCTGTAGCGTGGCCCTGCGCAGCTGCTATCGCGGCGCCGACGCGGTCCTCGATGGTCGTGCCCGTATCCCGGAAGACCCCGTTTGCGGACGGGGTGCAGCTCGCCCCGCTGCCCGTGTTGTCGGCGCCGTAGGTGTTGCCGATCTCGAAGTAGAGGACGCCCTGCGTCTGGATGGTAGAGAGATCCCCCTTCACCGCCACCGCATTCCCCTGCTCTTTCGTGCCGGACAAGGACACCATGACGATAGACGCGAGGATGGAGATGATACCAACCGCGACAAGGAGCTCGATGAGCGTGAAGCCGCGCATGGTCAGTTCTGGCTTATGCATGTGCCGCAGCTCGCGCCGGTAATGTTCGCGTTTATGCCGCACCGCTTATTCGAGGAGTCGACGCACCAATGGCTCGTCGCCGCGCCGCTCGGGCGCCCGGACTGGACCGCGTACCCGGAGGCGCTCGCGTAGCAGCGCATGAGGCCCGCGCCGTTCGTCTTATCCGCGTTCGAGATCGCCGACGAGACGACGCTATCCGAGAAGACCCCGCCGGCGCAGGAGTTGCTGATGGTGGTGGTCGCGTACCTGCCGTTATTCACGTAATAGATCTCCGCCTGAGACGCGAGCCCGTTGAGCGTCGATTTTATAGAGGCGTCGTTCCCCTGCCTGCGGGACTCGGACAAGGAGACGAGCGCGAGCGCCGAGACGATGCCGATGATGGCGGTGATGACCATGAGCTCGATGATGGTGAAGCCGCGCGCGGGAGTGGTGCCGTTCACTTCGGAAGTATACCGCATAAGAAGAATCCCCAGCGAGAGCTGGGGATTCTTCGCACCTACGAAGCGCTGATTAGCTGCTGCAGGTCGTATCCGCGTTGGCGCTGATGTTGTTTGCCGCCGTGGTGGTTGCTGCACCCGTGCTGTCCACGCAGAAGTAGCTCGTACCGTTGCTGAGGACGTGGCTCATAGCCCAGCTTGCTGAAGCTGAAGCGGTTCCGCCTGCTGCGCGGCAGACCGGAGCGACCGAGTTCGGGTAGTTAGAAGCCGCCGAGAGGTTGTTGAGGCCTGACGAGGTGTCCGCGAACATGTTGTCGCAGGCGTTCGTGTTGGCGCCGTAGCTTCCGTTCGTGCTGTAGTAGATCTCAGCCGCAGAGCGCGCGCCTGAAAGCTGCTCCTGAACGCGAGCATCCTGACCCTTGCTTCGCGCCGTGGAAAGCGAAGCAAGCACCACTGCCGAAAGGATACCGATGATGGCGATCACGACGAGGAGCTCGATAAGGGTGAAACCCTTTGCGTGACCTTTCGTGGTGCCGGTAGATACAAGATTCATAGTTCGTAATTTAAATAAGTTATACACGGATAATGTCCGTTACCTTGTATTGTACGCGAGGCAGGTCCCCTATGAAGAACGCGTGTGGATAACCCCTACCCTATCGAGTTCGCGAGATTGTAGATAGGGATGAGCACGGAGGCGAGGAGGGTTCCCACGCCGAGGCCGAGGAATACGATCATAAGCGGCTCGATGAGGTCGACGAGCGTGTCGACCGCGGTCGATACCTCGCGGCGATAGAACTTCGCGAGCGTGGTGAGGATGCTGCCGAGCTCGCCGGTCTCCTCGCCGACGCGGATCATGGCGATCATGATGCCCGGGATCTCCTTGTGCTTCCCGAGGGCCTCCGCGATGGAGAGGCCTCCCTTCACGTCCTCGCTTGCGCTCCGCAGCACCTGCTCGTAGGTAGCGCTGCCCACGACGCTCGCGGTTATCTCCACCGACTCCACCACCGGCACGCCGGACACGAGCATGGTCGCGAAGTTGTCCGCGATGCGGGAGAGGTAGAGCTTCTGATAGAGGTCGCCGAGGTACGGGACGGTGAGCTTGAGGTTATCGAGCATCAGGCGGCCGCTCGGCGTCTGGTAGGAGCGCCATACGAAGAACGCGCCCACGACAAGCGCGATAAGCAGCAGGATGCCGTACTGCAGCAGGAAATTCGACATCCCGATGACGATCTGCGTGTAGATCGGCACCTCCTGGCCCGAATCGATGATGATCTTCGCGATATTCGGGATGACGAGCGTCATCATGAGCGCCATCACCACGATGAAGGTGAGGACCACGAACGCCGGGTAGATGAGCGCGTTCTGCGCCTTGCTCATCACTTCGTACGTGCGGTCGAGGTAGTCAGCGAGATAGCCGAAGGTCTCGGAGAGCTTTCCGGACTCCTCTCCGGAGCGCACCATATTCACGTAGAACGTACTGAAAGCCTTCGGATGGCGCGAGAGCGCCTTGCTGATCGGCGCGCCCCCTTGGAGGTCGTCGGCGACGCGGGTCAGGATATCCGCGAGCGTGCGGTTATCGACCTCGGTCGCAAGCAGGCGGAAGACGCGCAGCGCTGACACCTGCGCTTCGAACAGGGTCGCGATCTGGCGCGAGAGGATGACGATATCCTTGTTCGACACGCTCTTGAAGAACGGGAGGTCCATCTTGAGGAGCGACTTCTCCT
Organism: uncultured Candidatus Saccharibacteria bacterium; assembly: GCA_964569655.1. Taxonomy (GTDB): domain Bacteria; phylum Patescibacteriota; class Minisyncoccia; order Phycocordibacterales; family Phycocordibacteraceae; genus C7867-001. The sequence goes on along the minus strand of CAZMTN010000001.1, from coordinate 7,808 downwards.
CCGCCGGCGTGATGCTCGAGATGATCAGGTTGCGGCGCTGGAGCGTCGACACCGCGACGTCCATGGAGAGCGCCTCCACGGTGCCTTCGCGTTCCTGTCCGTCTGCGTCCAGTGCTCGGTAGGTGAACAGCATAAGCTAGAGGTAGCGCTCGAAAGTCTTGCGGTCGAGCGCGCGCTCGTACGCGTGCTCGATGGTCACTTCCCCGCGGCGCACGAGCTCGGCCAAGGAGCGGTCCATGTCGATCATGCCTTCCTGGGAGCTGGTCTGGATCACGGTGGTGATCTCGTGCGTGCGGCCTTCGCGGATGAGGTTTGCGATCGCGCTGTTGTTGATGAGGAGCTCGTATGCCGGGATCTGGCCGCCTGCGATGCGCGGAATGAGGCGCTGCGAGAAGATGCCGAGGAGCGAGCCCGCGAGCTGCACGCGCACCTGCGCCTGCTGGTTCGGCGGGAACATGTCGATGATGCGGTCGATGGTCTGGGCCGCATTGTTGGTATGGAGCGTAGAAAGCACGAGGTGGCCGGTCTCTGCGGCCGTAACGGCGCTCGAGATGGTCTCCTGATCGCGCATCTCGCCCACCATGAGCACGTTCACGTCCTCGCGGAAGGCCGCCTGGAGCGCGGTGCCGAAATCCGGCGCGTCGATATGGACCTCGCGCTGGTGGATCATGGACTTCTTCTCCTCGAAGAGGTATTCAACCGGATCCTCGATGGTGACGATATGCTCCGCGCGCGTCGAGTTGATGCGGTCGATGATCGCCGCCAAGGTCGTCGACTTGCCCTGCCCGACGGGACCCACGACGAGGAAGAATCCCTGCTGACGCTGCGAGAACACCTCGAGGATCGGCGGGAGGTTCAGTTCATTGAACGTGCGGACGTCACGCGGGATGAGGCGCATCGCGATCGCGACGCGGCCCTGCACCATGTAGCCGTTCACGCGGAAGCGCGAGCCGTCGGCGTGCGCGTGCGCGAAGTCGAGGCTCTGTTTCTCCTCGAAGATGTGCCAGCGCTTCTGCGGCGCGATCTCCCTGAGGATGGCGTCGGTCTCCTCGGGCGTGAGCACCGGCTGCTGGAGTAGCGGCACGAGCGCGCCTGAGACGCGCAGCACCGGGTGCATCCCAGGCGAGAGGTGGAGGTCGGAGCCGCCTTCCGCGACGACCGTGTCGAGGAGGGTGCCGATCCGGGTCGCGCTCATGCTTTCTTCTCGATGAGGCTGATAGTCTCGGTCAGCACTTCGGACGGGATGGCGGAGGCCTTCACGATATAGCCGGCGGCGCCGAGCTCCTTCGCCTTCGCGATATCGGCGTCCTGCCCCTGATTCGAGAGGATGATGACCTTCGTCGTCGGCGGCAGCAAGTTCTCCTTGCGGACCTTCTCGAGCACTTCGAACCCGTTCATGCCCGGCATGATGATGTCGAGCAGCACCGCATCCGGCGCGCCCTTCTCCTTGAGCGTCTTCAGGAGCTCCTCCCCTCCCTGGTTAGCGATCACGTCATGGCCCGCTGCCTTGAACTTCACGGCGTACATGTCGAGGAGGAAGCGATCGTCGTCTACGAGATAGATCTTATAGGCCATAGCCTTATGCTACGGCGCTTCCTCCTCTTCCGCAAACAGTTCTCCACCGAGCGCGTTCACCTCGGAGAACGGGATATCGCCCTTCAGCGCCTTCACGATGGCGTCCTCGCGCATGGTGAGCATGCCCTGCTTGCGCGCTTCTGCGTAGAGCGCCTCCTCCACCGGGTTCGTGAGCACGATGTGCTCGAGCTCCTTGTTCATCCGGAGTATCTCGAATACGCCCAGGCGGCCGCGGGTGCCGTTCGGGCAATCCGGCGTAGGTACGGCCTCATACACCTGCTTGAATTCCGGGATCCGGCTCTTGAATTCAGCCGGCAGGTCCGCGAACTGCTTGTCGAGGATGCCCCGGATGCTTTCGGAGACCGGAGACGCCTTCCCGGCTCCCGGGCACATGCGGCGCACGAGGCGCTGCCCAACCACCGCGATGAGGGTCGGAGCGATGAGGTATGGGTCCACGCCCATGTCGACGAGGCGCGGGATGGCGCCGATAGCTGAATTCGTATGGATAGTGGAGAGCACCAGGTGGCCGGTGAGGGCTGCCTGTATGGCGAGCTGCGCCGTCTCCTTGTCGCGGATCTCTCCCACCATGATCACGTCCGGGTCCTGGCGCAGTATTGAGCGGAGGCCGGACGCGAAGGTGTACCCGATCTCCGGGCGTACCTGCGACTGCGCGACGCCCGGCACCTCGTACTCGACCGGATCCTCGATAGAGACTACGTTCGCCGTCTCGCGGTCCATCTCGGAGAGCATGCCGAAGAGCGTCGTCGACTTACCGGAGCCGGTCGGTCCTGAGATGAGCACGATGCCGTACGGCGTCTGCATGAGCTCGCGCACTTGCGCGAGATCCTCCGCCGACAGCCCGATCGACTCGAGCGTGACCGCGTTCTTCGCGCGGTCGAGGATGCGCATCACCACTTTCTCGCCGAACTCCGTCGGGAAGGTCGACACGCGGAAGTCGATGCGGCGGCCTTCCACCGTCGCGGAGAAACGGCCGTCCTGCGGCTTCCGCTTCTCGTCGAGGCGCATCTGCGAGAGGATCTTGATGCGCGCGACCGCCGCCTGGTGCACCTTGTTCGGGAGCTCGAGCGACGTATGGAGGTCGCCGTCCATGCGGAAGCGCACGCGCGTCTTCTCAGGCGTCGGCTCGATGTGGATGTCGGATGCGCCGCCCTCCACCGCATAGCGCAATATCGTCGCGACGATCTTCGTCACCGGCGCGTCCGCCTTGATATCCGCTTGCGGCGTCTGCTTCTCGTTCGGGTTGCGCTTCTTGTTGAGCTCTGCCTCCTCCGCGGTCATGGAGCCTTCGTATTCGGAAAGCGCTTCGCTCACCTGGCCGGCCAGGTTCTGGTATTCCTCGAGCACGCGGGCGAAGTCCCCTTCCGAGATGAGGTAGAGCTTGTACGGGAGACCGGCCTTCGACGAGATGAACTGGAGCGCGTCCTGCGCCTCCATATTGTCGGGGTCCACGATACCCACCGCGAGCGCGCCATCCTCCACTGCGATCGGCGCGAACCTATAGAAACGGGCGGAGTCCTCGGGGATGTACGCGATGGCCGATTCCTCAACCGGCGTATCGTCCGGCAGGTCGCGGACCGGGATCCCGTACTGCTCGCTCTTGGCGGCCATGATGGAATCGCTCGTGATGCCGCGCTTCTCGAGCAGGGATACGAGCGACTTCCCAGAGGATTGCGCCTCCTTCTGTATCGCGGAAGCATCCGCTTCCGTGAGTTCGCCCTTAGAGACCAGTGATTCGAGTATCGTCATGGGCGTATAAAGATCGTACGTACATCATACCCGAGCGGAGGCGCGGTTTGAAAGACGACGGTGGATATATGAGCGCTAGATCGGCGCGAACGGGTCGGTGCGTCCTCGATTCTCAGGCACGATGGCGGTGCTGATGTCGATGAGCGCGGTGAAGCGCGGATCGGAAAGCACTTGCGTATCGAACGCGATCGGATCGAGCGTGCCCGCGAGATTCACGAAATAGAGCTCGGCGCTCGAATCCGCGACCGGCTGCGACTCGATATCGGCCGTATCGTCCGGCTTGTTGAAGAAGGTCAGGTACGCCACCGCGACGAGCACAAGGGCGCCGAGGCCGATGAGGAGGGTTTGGTTGTTTTTTCCGGACATACGAAAAGATTAGTGGAGCCAGTAAAACTCGAGCGTCATCTGGTAGGTGTACACGCCCGTGTCGGAATCGCTCACCGTGAGCGCGATGATATCGAGCGGGCGCAGGCTCTGCTCGACGCCTGCGATGAACGAGCGGAACGCGTTATAGGTTCCCGTCGCGCTCACGGACAGCGTGAGCGAGTCGGAGATCGAGGGACGCTCGAACCCGCCTTCCCCGCCGATCTGCTCCGTATCGTCGACGGCACCGGTCTCGAAGTCGGAGAGCGTGAGGCCTGCACGCGTCGCGAGCGAGTTGAGGTCGAGGATGAGCTGCACGTTGTCGACGCTATCAGGCAGGAACGCGTTCGCGCGCGCGATCTGATCCGGCGGGAGCTGGTTGCGGGCCGCCTCGAGCGCGGCCTGTTTGTCGATGAAGCGCGCGGCCGCCTCGAGCGCGGCGTCATAGCTCTCTATCTCGCGACGGGTGTCGGCGACCTCCCCGATCCATGTCGGGCGGACATAGCCGAAGAAGATGCCGAGGGCGATCAGTACGAAAGCGATGGGAAGGAGCCGGTTCATATGGTGGTGGTAGCAGTGGTCGTCGATACGGCCTCAGCAGGCGTCTCGATCGGCGCCGGCGCCCAGCTCGCGGGCACGCCTGCCGGCATGCGTACGAAGTCGGGATTCAGCACCGCCGTCACCGAGAACGAGACTGCCCCGGTGTTATCCGCGGTGATGTCCGAGAAGATGGCCTGCCTGATCCGCTTCTCCGCAGCGAATGCTGCGGACTGCCCGGCGAGCGCGTTGAAGGTGCGCGCCGTACCGGTGAGCTCGATCTCCGCGCTGCGATCATCGAGGACCTGCACGCTGAGCGAGCTGAAGCGGACGCCTTCGAGCGTGATCATCTCGAGGACATCGAAGAACTGCGAGAGCATCACGTGATCGTTGAGGATCATGCCGGAAGACGTGAGGCGGTTACGGAGCCGGATGAATCCTTCCACGGTCTCCTCGGAGACTCCTGCCTGGGCCTGCTGCAGCTCGAGCGCCTTCGATTCGCCCTCGCTCGCAAGGAAATGGGAGTACGCGAAGACGCCGATAGCAAGGACGACGGAGACGACGAGCGCTCCGGTAGCGAGGAACATGAACATATTTCCCGCGCTCTCGGTGTGCCGCGGATGCATTTCGACCGGCTGCTTCGGGACGAAGGAAGTCGGGATGGTCGGAGGGATAGCCACGATGTCAGTATACGGGAGCGATGCGTACGCGTCCCTGCCTTATGCACAGCTGCTACGATTCTTCGAGCTTGCGAAGCGCGAGCCCGACCGCCACCGCGAACTCGGGGCCGATATCCTCGAGCACCGGGCGCATGAACGCCGGCGCATCGGTCTTGCCGAACGGATCCGCGAGCTTCACGTCCACCGAGAAGAAGTTTTTCGCGTAGGCTGCGAGCTCCTTGGTGACGCCGCCGCCACCAGTGAGGATGATGGACGAGACGGACTTGCTATTAGCGGTCTCGAACTGGATGAGGACGCGACGCGCCTCGTCCAGAATGCGCGAGAATACGAGCTCGATGGTCTTCGGATCGTAGCCGCCGTTCGTATTGGGGCCGAACCCCTGGCTCTTCTTCATGTTCTCCGCCTTGTCGATAGGCACGTTCTGCGAGCCCGCGATGGTGCGCGTCACGTCCTGCCCGCCCTGCGGGATAGAGTGCGAGAGCGCGACCACGCCATGCTCGACGACGTAGGCCTTGGTGGCAGACGCGCCGATGTCGAGCACCATGACCGGCTTCACGGGCTCGTCCACCACCGAGCGGATGGTGCTGAAGATCTCGATCTCGAAGAAGGATGCCGCGAGCGCGGTGCGGGTCACGATCTCCTGGAGCCGGGTGAGCTCGTCGTTTTGCACGGCGACCAGCAGCACGTCGACCTTGGACGGCAGCGGGCTCCCGTCAGGCGTCGCGGTCGGCACGATGAAGTAATCGAGCTGCACTTCGGTTATGGGAATCGGGATGTATTTGCGCGCTTCGAACTCGATGACGGTCTTCTGCTCTGCGGGATTGTCGCGGCGCGGCAGCTCGACGAGCGTAAGCAGCGAGCGGGAGAACGGGATGGAGACGCCCGCGTTCTGCGTGGTGACGTTCGCCTCGCGCATGAGGTCCGCGAGCGTCTCGGACACCTTCTCCGCCTGGAGATTGGTCGCCTGCCCCACCGCGACGCCAGCATAAGGTCCGAGCGCGAGCTCCCCGTACGTCTCGAGGATGGCGCGGCCGTTCTCTTTGCGGAGCTGCACGATCTTGAGAGAGGACGAGCCGATGTCGACGCCAAGCACGCTCGTCGCTTTCTTTTTCCCGAACAGATCGGACAGGAACTTCATATCGATGAGTATACTACGATGGATGCGCCGGCTGTTCTCCGCGGTTCTGGATTTCCTCTTCCCGCCAAGGGCGGACGAGATGCTCGTGCGCGCGTGCGAGGCCTTGCCGCCGATACGGCCGATAAGCGAATACAACGTGGTCTCCCTGCTCCCGTTCAGGATGCCGGTGGTCCGCGCGGCGATACACGAGGCGAAATACAAGGATAATCAGAAAGCGCAGCGGCTCCTGGCTGATTCGCTCGCCTCATACCTTGAAACCATCGGCGGGGCGTACGTATTGCTCCCGCTTCCGCTCTCGCGGGAGCGCCTCAGGGAACGCGGCTTCAATCAATGCGAGCTCATCGCACAGCTCGCCGGCGCGACCATGGATACGTCAGTACTCACCCGCATCCGGGATACCGAACATCAGGCGCGATTGAGCCGGGAGGAGCGCCTCGCGAACGTGCGGGGCGCGTTCCGCGCGGAAGGAGCCGATCCGTCCCTCCTATATATAGTATTGGACGACGTCCTCACCACCGGGAGCACCATGCGGGAGGCCGTGAAGGCGCTCGAGACGGCCGGCGCGACGCGCATCCGGGCGCTCGCGCTCGCGAGCTGAGCGCAGAACTTTTGCATGCGCGTCCGGCGTGGTAGCGTAGCGGGATACGGAGGGGTGGCTGAGTGGTCGAAAGCGCCTCACTGCTAACGAGGTAAGGAGTAACTTCCTTCGAGGGTTCGAATCCCTCCCCTTCCGCACAGATATGGAATGCTCGTCTTCTGGACGGGCATTCTGCTTATTCCTTCCGCAGGATTTTCTCCATCGTCTTCCCTTTCGCCATCTCGTCGACGAGCTTATCCAGGTAACGGATCTCCCGCATAATCGGCTCCTTCACGTCTTCCACGCGCACGCCGCAGACGACTCCTTTGATCTGCTTGCGCGCAGGATTCAGCTTTGCCTCCTTGAAGAAGGTCTCGAAGTCCGTCTTCTTCCTGAGGCGGGATTCGAGTCCTTTCTGGGTATATCCGGTCAGCCAACGGATTACCGTGTCCACTTCCTCCTTCGTGCGCCCCTTCTTCTTTGCCTTCGCGACATACATGGGATAGACACTCGCGACGCTCATGGAATAGATGCGGTGCTTCTTCATACGAAAAGGAAGAGGTATACCCCGATCGGCACCACCCAGGAGAGCCAATCCACCAAACTCTTCCTGAACACCTGCTCGTACTGCCGGCGATGATAATAGAACTCCTGGAGCGAGATGAGGAACGTCGCCGCGGCGAGCATGGTGTAGATGGCCTGCTTGCTGCCGAAGAGGTCGTTCGCGATGTAGGCGCTGAGCGCGATGATCGCAACCGCGCCGAGCACGTGGAAGAAGCTGCGGTAGCAGTTGATCCAAACGCCGAAGTGCCCGCGGCCGAGGCGGCGCTCTGCCTGCGCGACGGCGCGGTTATAGGAGCGGATGCCGCGCACCCATTTTCCTTGTATCTCGGAGCGGAACGGATACAGATGGTCCGGCAGGACGATGAAGAAATGATAGAGCGCAGGCGGCTTCCGCTTTCGTCTAGGCATTACCGATAGTATACGGCCTAGCGGACCGCTCTCGCGATAGCTTTCACCACCCGCTTGTCGAGAAGGTCCGGGATGATCTTCTCCGCGGTAGGCGTCGAGACGAGCGCAGCGAGCGCTTTCGCAGCACGGAGCTTCGTATCATCCGTGATCTTCGAGATACCCTTGTCGAGCGCGCCGCGGAAGATGCCCGGATACACGA